>NZ_JALPRJ010000003.1 GCF_030464885.1 Caballeronia sp. SEWSISQ10-4 2
GTCCACTTTTCAGATCCTAACGTCCGATAGGTGGGGGCGTTCATTCCATTTGTCGCTACGCCGGACTTGCTGATTGTCGCCGTCCATTGAGGAGCATCGCGAGCAGTTTCGAACTCTTGAAGTTCGGAAACTTAGTCATTCTGACGACCTCATCGTAGAGCCGGCGCCGCACCTTATACAGGATGATTTTTCCCGCAGGCCCATCCGACTGGACCGCAAACAAATCGCTCCATACGGCGATATACTGGACCGTCCAGCACAGATCGCGCGGTTGCTTGACCTGCGAGGCGAGGAGAATGAGGTTAACGACTACTCTCACAATCAACTCATGGGCATCACTCCGCGGGTCTGTCTTTTTGCGTCGAAGCGGAACGTTCAGTCGGTTCTCGCTAGCGTCGAGAATGTTGACGGCTTCCATGGCAAAATCGACCGCGGCAGATAGCTTGCCCAGTTCGTCGTCCGCCCAACTGTCCTGCGGTGCGCCGTTCAACTTATAGAGGGCGGTTGGGGCGCGGGATATGATTCCTGCAACGCGATTCAGGACGAACGGTTGTTCAGTTTGCGCGCCCGCGCTCACATAACTTCGAAATGTCACAAGAACTAGGCGGCAGAAGGCAGCCCATTGATCCGCTTGCCATCGGCGCGTTTCTTCATGGTGAACATCGAAGACATGCTCGAGCTTGCTCACCACTGAATAATTTCCGTAAAGCGCTGAGGTCAGCGGCTTGTAGTATCCGATGAATCCGGTCTGATACCCTGCTACTTCGTGATAAGCAAAAGAATCCTTGCTCGCTATCGCCTCGGATGTAATATTTTTGGCAAACGTGCCGAGCGCGACGTCATACTTGTTCTGCGTGTTGATTGCTTCAAAGAGCGCCAATACTGTCGAAGGCGCGGACTGAACAACGCTTCTGCAAAACTTGCGGTCCGCGAGAAGCAGTAGCACGTCATACGCGTATTGACGAGTGCTACTGCGGCGCGTACGCGCCGGCACTTGACCACGTGAAAGTAACTTCCTTTGTGCCTCCAGTTCGGCATTAGACCAGGTGTGCCGAATCAGGTGCTTCGCCGACCGCTCCAGTTCGTCTGCAATTTCCGGAAGTTCAGTAGGTGATCCTTTGACGATCACAAGGTAAAACTGACGGGCAAAGCGGCTGGCGTTCCAGCGACCGAAGATGGGCGGCCGAACGAAAGCAAACCAGGCCCAAACCATAAAATTCGCGAGAAATATGCCTCCTAACAACGCCTGCCAAGAGGCGGGTGTCAGCAGCTTTCCTTCGGGGACAAGCCACTGTTCCGCGCGCCACCAGTCAGTTAGCAAGGTGAGCAAACCAACTATCCCGACGATCGTGTACGTGCCTCCTTGCAGAGGGAATGGCGCGGTCCTAACTCTGAACCGGTAACGGATGTCCGCGATGGTCCACGCCAAAACCATTAGTGCGAGGGCCGCCAGGAACTCAGAAAATCCGAAGAATTTCGGATCTTGCGCCCGAAGCGGTATAAAGCTGATCGACCAACAGCAATGTGGCTCGCTCATGCGGATCCCCCGAGAACGGAGCAATATTGAGCGTGAATCTTCGCATTAAACTGAATGAACATAGCTCTCCGGCGTCGCTTTCGAAAAGATCACGGCGCGATCGGCGCGCTGGACCCGATGCGCGGACGAAGGCGACGTTCGAATGTCCGATCGGAGCACCAGGCAATGGCCGTTCGTGGCCGATAGCGCCGGTTCAACTTACCCCTTAAGCCGACATTCGCGAATACTGGGACAAGCTCACCAACAACCGCAATGGCCGATAATGAGACTGACATGTTTCGCGCACGAAGGTCCGTTGCCTGGGCACAACCAACGTTCGAACGTCCACGCGAGCCGTGGGCCCTCGTTCGTAAATGCCCGCTATGCGCCGGCTCCGTAGGAGCTCGTATGCAGCGCATCGCTGCACCGTTGCCAGATGCGTCCAACGAGGGGGTTTTGATAATTCAACCCTAACTCGTTCGTGAACAACGCTGACGCGTCGGACTCACGTACTACGTCAGAAGCAGCCAAGTGCTCGCGGAATAACTGTAGCGCCAGCTGTCCAAGCATCAGGCGGTCCAGCCAACTGGCCGACATCATGTTTCTCGCCAACCAGATGCGTACTGATTCAACGACGTGTTCGACGCGCCATGTTTTCGTCAAAGAATGGGATGCGAGCGCACTCGCCACCAAATAGCACAGTAGATGGGTTCGCGCCGCTGAGTCCAGTGACCGTTTTGAAAGTGACATGTTTGTTTTTTTCACTCCATCCAGTGAAAGTCCTCCGATGCGGCAGGCACATGCTATCCATACTCTCGCGCAATCCACGACGGCCCTGCGAAACAGTGACAACCAAAAAATGAATTTATCGGTTTACTCCTGTACTCCCCGACACTTCCCTCTCAACGGCTTTCCCGCAAAAATGCCCAGGCCGCGTTCCGATTCGGTGAGGAGTACAGGCAGGACCTGAGCGTTCGTTCGTGGCCGAGTCATGCCCCCCGTGCAATCTGCATCAACCTACCAGTAGATGACCTTGTGCGCCGCTCAGCGGATACTTTTAAGCGAATACATCGACCGGCTTATTGCTTGTGGCCGTTCACCACATCCTTGAACGCCTTGCCGGCGGTAAATTTCACAGTCTTCGAAGCCGGAATCTTCAGCTCTTCGCCGGTAGCCGGATTGCGCCCGTTGCGCGCGGCCCGCGCGCCTACTCCGAACGAGCCGAAGCCAATCAGTTGGACGGTATCGCCCTTCACGAGCGCGGTGGTGATCGTCCCGATTAGCGCGTCGATTGCTTCTCCCGTTGCCGACTTGCTCGTTCCGGTCGACGACGCGACGGCATCAATCAACTCTTGTTTGTTCATGGCATCCCTCCTGGATAATCGTTACAGAACGTCAGCGTGCCCGAAGGAACCAGTCCTTCGGCGACCTCCCCGGACCTCTCGACAGCAACGTGTCGACGCTTACGGTACCCGATCGGACGCCTGTGGTGCAAGCGGGCGCGTGAGTTAGGGCGATGGCGAATCAACCCGCAATTCCGTCAAACAGACCGAAGAATGCCCCGCTCGGCTCATGGACGAAACACCCGCTTTCCGATAGCTGCGCCGACGTCATGGGCCACCGGCGGGAAATGGAAAACGCCCCTCGGATTTTCGTCGCAAGGGGCGTTGTCGTGTCAGAACACTTTCGCTTATAGAGCTGCGTCCTTCAGCTTCTTCAGCGGGCGAACCTTGAGGCGCACCGAAGCCGGCTTCGCCGCGAACCATTTATCTTCACCCGTGAACGGGTCCTTGCCGAAGCGCTTCTTCTTTGCCGGCACGTCTTGCGCGACCACCTTCAGCAAGCCTGGCAGCGTGAACTCCTGCGCGCCCTTCTTGTGAATCGATGCGAGCACCGTTTCTTCGAGGGCCGCCAACAACGCCTTGGCCGCCTTCGGCTCCACGCCCGAGCGCTCGGCCAGGTGAATGGTCAGCGATGCCTTCGTGAACGTATCCTTGATAGGTTTCAAGGGAGCGGCGACAACAGACTTCTTCACAGCAGGCGCGGCCGCTTTCTTCGCGACTGGAGCAGCAGCTTTCTTGCTGGCGGGTGCTGCCGCTTTCTTGGAAGCGGGAGCCGCAGTTTTCTTGATAGCGGTTGTTGCCATGAATTCCTCTCTTGTAGTCAAAGGTTGCCCAAGACCTTTGCCTTTGCGCCGTCACCGACTAGCGCAAAGGTACAAATCCTCGGGATGGGCGCCAGCGTACCAACACCGACACAATGACGCAACGTCTGAGGCCATGAATTAAGGGGTTTTTTGCATGAAAGTCACGAAAATGGTGACCTGTACCTTGCTTCATGCGGGCGGGTCCAGAAAAACTCTTAGTACTACAGCCGTAACTATGTATTATGTTGCACCCCGCGTGCGCGGTAATGGGACTGTTGCGCCCGCCATTGATGGGTACGACGCCAGATTGACCATTGCAACACATGGTTGATCGAATGTAGTCCGTCCCATAAAATCCGGCAGAGTAACCGGCGGATCTCCTGGACGCTTAGCGGCATCATGCCTTCAGGAGTTTTTTTTACCACGCTTGCGAAGCGTGACAAGAACAGCATGGGCGAGCAGCGCGAGGGTGATATGTCGATACCAGCCCTGCCAATGACGCACCTCATACTGATCCAGGCCACACTCGCCCTTGGCAGCCTCAAAGCCAATCTCGATTTCCCATCTACGTCCCGCGACATTGACCAGTGTCTGCTTCGTCACCTTGCTGCGTGGAGCATAAACGATGTAATAGGCGTGTTCCTGCTTCTCATCGAGGCTGCGTCGTACCAGCAGGTAATGTCCAAAGCGGCGCTCCTCTGGGGATATCTGCAAGCGCCACAGTTCAGTAAGTGCCCAGTCGTACAGGCGCTCGCCTTTGGCGCCAGTGCCTGCTGACAATCGCCGCCACGCACGGGCGGGTAGGCTCTGCGCAATCCGGTCCGCACGAACGTACGTCGGTCCCTGCCACCATAGTGGTTCGTTCTTCGCGACAGCCATAACGAAGGGCTGCTCGCGCGACTCCAGCCATAGCCGCAGAGACCGGTCACCGCCGTACACCTCGTCGCCCGTCACCCAGCCGCAAGGCACGCCCGCATCCAGTGCCCGCTTCAGCATCTGTCTGGCCAGTTCAGGTTTGGTTTCAAACTTCACCGTTTCGGCAATGCCAGCGGCCTTGCAGCGCTGCGAATCATCTGTCCAGGATTTTGGCAAATAGAGCTCACGATCGATGAAAGCAGTCCCACCCTCGCCTGCATAGCAGAGGAACACGCCAATTTGGCTGTTCTCGATGCGCCCGGCAGTCCCGCTGTACTGGCGCTGGACACCGGCTGAGTGCTCGCCCTTCTTGACAAAGCCGGTCTCATCCACGACCAGCACCGCGTCACGCCCGCCCAACTGTTGGACCACGTACTGTCGCAGCACATTGCGCGCGCTATCAGCATCCCACCGGGCACGATCAAGCAGATACTGTACGCCGTGCGGTGTTGACTCGCCCATCCATTCGGCGAGTTGCCAGCCATTCTTGCGCTCGACCGTACTGAGCAATCCCTTTAGATAAGAAAGGGACCGCTCCCGCGATTCCGAACGACTGAAATTGACCGCGAGACGCTCATGCAATGCTTCCAGCTCACGTTCCCACGTACTCACGAGTGTTTTCATATCGCGCTATATAAGTAGCATTACTAACTAGTATAGGCGATAAATAGTTACGGCTGTAGTATTAGAGGCCAGTTCAAAAAGGCCGCTCAGTTCGGCTGAAGATGTTCCAGCAGACGAGCGAGCAGGCCAGTTTGAGGAATGCTTCGTGAATGTCAGATCGACGTTCGAAGCGAATGCGAAGACGACGGAAACCATGGAGCCACGAGTGAGTCCGTTCGACGACCCAACGGAATTTGCCGAGGCCGCTGCCGTGTTCGGTGCGGCGCCTGGCGATGACCGGTCTGATGCCTCGCTCGCGAAGTCGGCGGCGATGCGCATCAGAATCGTAGCCACGGTCGGCGTAGATGACCTTGGGCTTGCGGAGCGGTCGGCCGCGTGTGCCGCGAATCGGCGGGATAGCGTCGACCAGCGGCAGCAGTTGCGTGACATCGTTGCGGTTCGCGCCGGTCAGGATCGCGCTGACCGGAACGCCGTTCGCGTCTACGAGGACGTGGTGCTTGGACCCTGGTCGTGCGCGATCCGTGGGGTTTGGCCCAGTTTTTGGCCCGCCCCAACGGCTCGCACGGACGATGAATCGACAGCCGCATATGAGAGATCGAGCTGGCCGGATTCGCGCAGCTTGTCGAGCAGCAGCCCGTGCAGCTTGTCCCACACCCCGGCCTGCTGCCAGTCGTGCAACCGACGCCAGCAAGTCGCTCCAGAGCCGAAGCCCAACCGGGTCGGCAGATGGTTCCATCGCATCCCTGTCTTCAGCACAAGCAGGATGCCATTGAGTGCTGCGCGGTCCGAGACCGGCAGGCGCCCAGGGTATCGCTTGCGTCGCGGTTTGGGAGGCGGAAGTAGCGGTTCGATCAGTGTCCACAGCTCGTCATCGATGATAGGTGCCGGCATTCCTTGATCCATTGTTCATGGCATCCAAGGTTAACCGTTTGGCGGAAAAGTAAACAGCCCTTCCGGGCTCTTTTTGAACTGGCCTTTTACCGAATATGGCTTCGAGCGCCCTTAAAATGGCCCGAACTAGACAACAGCCCTGCTCTCGGACAGTCGCTACATTGCAAAAATAGCGCTTCATTTCGTGATCGACTCAGCGCTATGTGGGGTACGCAGGCAGTGGCACACAGACCTTGACTCGCTGACGATCCTCAACGTTCTATGATAGTTGTTCGTTGCACGTACGCCGTGCGAAGGCTTTTCAAGCCTTTCGCAATTGAAGCGCGCGTGGCATATTGCGGGCAGATCTACTAAGGAGGCCGCAATGCCGACACTCGAACAAATCAAAGACAAGATGAAGAAGCTTCAAGAGCAAGCCGAAAAATTGATTGCCAAGCGCGCGCAGTCTGTCCTGACCGATATCCGCAAGCTAATGGAAGAGCATGGTCTTACTACCGCGGACATCGCCGCCCACTCGACTGGAAAGAAGCAGCGCGGCCGACCGGCTGGCTCCAAGCCCAACACCACCGCGACGCGAAAGGTGCCGAGTAGCTCAGTTGTCACCGGAGTCACGCCGCCGAAATATGGCAATCCTAAAACAGGCGCCACGTGGACCGGACACGGGCGCGCGCCGGCATGGATTGCCGATGCGAAGGACCGCAGTAAGTTCTTGATTGATGGCACGAACGGCGGCGCCGTGAGAACGGCGAAGACTGCAACCAAGAAAACCGTGGCAGTTGGCAGTGCTGTGACTCACAAAGGACAGCGCAAAGGTCCGCAGCCGGCGAAATACGTCGATCCCAAGACCGGCGCAAAATGGAGCGGGCGTGGCCCGGCGCCCGCATGGCTTGCGGCGGCAAAAGACCGCTCGAAATTTTTGATTGTCAACGCGGCCACCGTCGCGACTGAGACCGGTGCCGCGAGCAAAGCCGGTAAGTCGAAGTCTTCGTCCAAAAGCAGCGCTGTTGCAGAGAAGACAGTACAGAAGAAGACGACATCAATGAAGGGTGCTGCTGAGAAGACTGTGATCGCCAAGGCGCCGGCTAAGTAGGCCATCGCTAGGAAAGCCGCAACTACGGGCTAGACGGCATCGGCGAAAAGAACCGCGCGCATGCACAGCCGCGGCTGCTCCAGCGGCACCAGTCGCGACAGGTGCCGAGTCGACGACCTGAGCGCAGTTGTCAGTTGCGGGTGCGACCCGCAATTCGGCCGGAGAGCCTTGGAGGGAAAGCCTCCGCGCGCTTTCGTGGAAAAGTTGTCATCTAAGCTACCGCTCCGGAAGCCCGGCTTTCAATGGATCCAGCCAGTCATCTTCCTACGACACCGAATGTCTGCCACTTTGATGTAACGGCCGTTTGAGGGTCTCGTTGGGCGTGCAGGCGAACAGCTGCCGATGGCCGGACCCCGCCAGTCGTTGATCGACTGCACGCGACCCACCCCGAAGATTCGCCAGTTCAAAGACAATGCTCTAGCTGCCATCCGATACGGACCAGTTCTCGCCGAGCAATGACCACTATGAGGTGACTTTGGCAACATTTTTGGCCTTTTCTGTCCTGATCCTTGGTGGTCAGGATTCCCGTTTCCCCAGCATGCGTTCGCAGGGAATGCCCGGCATCTCAACTAAAGCACACGATTCCAATGAAGATCACATGGCACCAATGCAATACGTACGCAGAAGCGCGCGATTATTCGGGAATCGTTTATCTGCACGAATGGAATGACAAGCCGTTCTATTGGGGAAAAGCGCATAAGAGCTTCTTTGGCGGCCATATGCGAGAGCGTGACGGATTGCGAGCGAGTGGGCGCTATAACGTCGGTTATCGACATTGGATTGAAGGCTGTCTTCGGCATGGAGCGAAGCTATATATCGGGCTACTGGACCAAGAAGCTCTCGTTAACATCGACGAAATTGAGAAGTTTCTGATCCATACGTACGGCCATGAGATGAATACAAAGATTGTTGTCCCGATTCGTTCATTGCAAATTGAGCATTCCGGCGTTGCACCTATGTGCCTACGTGAGGTCGACCCCAGTTGAAGTGGCCAGGCGGCAGCGTAGTCAACCCGGGTAGTACGACAGCCAAGGCGATGCGGTGCCACAAAATCGAGGTATCGTCTCTATCTCTTCAACGAAACGAGGACAGCGCTCCGCTTTCCAGGCACACAGCAGTTCCTCTTTTGCCAATACGCCTGTGTAGAAAAGGACCACGTCGAAGTGCAATTTTCCCATCTCGAAGAGGGTATCGCGGGCGACTACAAACACGCGATTTATCTGCCCCTGCGCCGGGCCATGATGTAATCGTACGCGGACTACCTTGACGCGCTAAAAATCGGTATGAAGAGCCCGCAAGAACAGGCGTTCATGAAACGCGTCAACGCACCGCCTTCGCAAGAAGCTAGCCGCCGAACCAGTCGATCGCGATCAAGTTCGAAGCAACCCGCGAACCGAAGGAAGATCACTAAGTTATAGAGGTGGCGCTAAGGTTCGACCAATTCTCCGCATTTAAGCGGGTGCTTGGCCTTGAACCGTCTTGATCACTCTTCGGCCTTGACCATTCGCTGCGGGACACAAGCCGGGCGCGGCGCGACTTCGACATCTGTTCCTCGATGAAGCTTAACCAATTATCGAAAGCCCTGCCGCTAGGCGCACCTGCAAATCAGAGCCCACGCGACGGAACCCGAGTAGTCTCGCTGCGGTACGGATCAAATCTGCGTCAGAGCCACCGGCGTTGTCGTCCCGAGCAATCCTCAGCGCCGCGTTGATCTCGAGCATCGAGATGCTCGTGGATTTCAAGGTCGCTCCGCTCTCGGCGGACCGGTCTCTGACCGGCGGCGCGTCTGAGTGCTCTCGTGTGAACCAGAAGTCTTCGTCGGAGAGGATATCTTGATCGCGCGACTGTGCTTGAACCAGCGCCGAACGTGTCGCCGTCAGAATACGGGAACCGGCCTTCTCCTTGCCGAAGCATGCCGCGAGGCGCCGCGCGGCCTCCTCAAGATGGATCGGCCCCTCGGCTGCCACGATGCGCTTGGCCAGATCGGCCAGCATCGAGACAGGAACCTCATGAGGTTCCTGTCGGCTGTTCACCGGGAAATGCGCACGCTGATAAGCGGGCATCTGCCTCGCGACGACCTCGGGAACCTCAAAGGCGGGAGCAGCCATCTCTACGGCCGCGGTCGGCCGTGCCCGGTTTGCGCCGTCGATTCTCACACCAGCCTCGGCGATCTCACGCGCGGCGTTAAGAGCGACTCGCAAACGTTCGATCTCCGTACGACGGCTGTAGAACCAGTCGGTGCTCCAAATCCGGTGAAAACGCCATCCAAGATGTTCGAGCACGTCCTGCCGCAGGCGATCGCGCTCCCGGGCCCACAGCGCGCTGTGATAGGTCGCGCCGTCACACTCAACTGCCAGAACGTACGTGCCTGGGCGATCTGGATGCCGAACTCCCATGTCAATGCGGAAGCCCGCTGATCCCACCTGCGGGTCGGCCATATAGCCGAAGCTGCGAATGACGTCGGCGACATCCTCCTCGAATGGCGAATCAGCCATCTCACCCGTCTGCTTAGCGTCATCCATGTTGCCGTTCTTCGCGAACTCCAGGAAGCGCTTAAGGATGCGCGCACCTTCGCGGCTTACGCGACTGGGGTCGATATCGCCGGGATCGAACGAGGCGAACACCTCGCATCGCACACGCGCACGGGTAAAGAGCACGTTGAGACGGCGCTCACCGCCCTCCAAGTTCACCGGTCCGAAGGCCATGCTGGCAAGCCTGCCACCGGGTGTAGCGGGACCATAGCAGACGCTGACCAGGATCACGTCACGTTCGTCACCCTGCACGTTTTCGATGTTTTTGACAAATAGATCCTCGGCTTGTCCTTCGCGAAGGAATGCGTCGAGAGTCGCGTCGTTGCGTCGCGCAAGCTCCAAAAGCTCCGTGATCAGGTTCTTTTGAGTCGATGAGAAAGTGACAATGCCGAGCGAAAGCTCCGGATGTATACGGGCATGCTCGGCCACGCGAGCAACAATCGCCTCGCCCTCTTTCCGGTTGTCGCGCTTACCGCCCTTGTCGTAGACACCATCGACGCGAGTGAAACAAAGGCCGTAGGCGGGATCATTTTGCAGCGGTGACGGAGGCAGTATGAGCTCCTCATCATAGAACTCCCTGTTCGACATCCGGATGAGCGAGGGATCGCGCGAGCGATAGTGCCACTGAAGCATGCGCGATCCGAGGCCGCGGGCCTCGCAGAGGCTGAGGATACTTTCCATCGAACTGATCTTCGCGGCGCCGCCGAGCAGATCCTCCTCCCCTTCCTCACCCGGATCATCGTCGGCCTCGTCGTCGAGAAGCCGGTCGAAAAAGGACGACGGCGGCAATTGCTTCTGGTCGCCGACCACCACGATCTGCTTGGCGCGTGCGATGGCGCCCAGCGCATCCTCGGGACGCACCTGCGACGCCTCGTCGATGACAAGCAAATCAAAGGTCAACGCCCCAGGCGGAAGATATTGAGCCACGGAAATCGGGCTCATTAGCAGGACGGGCTTGATCCGCTGCACGGCCGTGCCCGCACTCGAGAACAGTTTGCGGACCGCGATATGCCCTCGCTTCTTGCCGATCTCGCCGCGGATCACCTTCATCTCGCCCATCGCGCCCTGCGGAACCTGTGCCAAATGTCCAGCCAGGATGCCCGTCACATTCTCCGACAAGCGCTTCCTCTCGAGCAAGGCGAACGTCTCGACGAGCTCATGGCGCCTCTCCAGCCTCATGTCGCGAAGCACCGGAGACGAGTCAAGCGCTACGCGCCAAAGCCGCTCGGCGCGTGCGAAGCGAAGTTCCACTGCCGCCGCTGCACCATCGAATTCACCAGATTGCATCCTTCGCATCAGGTCCGGCACGCCAGCAGACGTCATGCGATGTTCCAAACGCCTCAGATTCGTCCAGGCCGCGTAACGGTCGGTCGATGATGCCATCGCACCGAGGCGCGCTGCCATCTCGCCGAGCTCAGCCCTTTCCAGGCCCAAATCGCCGAACACGGTTGGGTCGAGAGTCAAAACGCGGACAACCTCGTTCAACCCGCGACGGGTCGTCGGCTCTGCTTCGCGTAGCATGCGCCGCGTCTTCGCGACCACATCCGGTTGCTGCGCGAGACTCAGCAGTGCGTCATGCGGGCAACTCAGCGCAGCATCGCCGATGCGCTGGCACCACGTTGCGATCGTCAGGAGGGGCCCCAAGTCCGTCCGCTCGCCACGCCAGGCATCGCCCATGACGCGAAGGCAATAGTCTTTATTGTCTTCCCAGCGCGCCTTGCGGGATCCGACACCGTCGAGACAGTCCACCAATTCGACGCGCTTATCCGCCGTCTTTGGCAGGGCGCCGCGCAGGAACCCCGCAAGCACGCGAGACGCGGTGCGATAAGCACCGCCCAATCGAGCGAAGAAGGACCGGCTGCCGGCCACCAACGGTCCGCGCAAAGCGGTCGTCGTCGCGGCGAATGCCGCCTCCACGAATGTCTCCTCGGCAGTGTCTTGTGCTGACCGCCACGCAACTCCGGCCTCGATCGCCTTCTTGAGCCTCGGCAAGTCGGGCGCGGAAAGGAATGCGAGGGCGGTGTCGGCGGCTCCCGCCGGCAGCCCTTCCAGACGGTCAAGGACGTCCGCCAGGCTTATCACCGACGAAATGCTGATGGGGACGGTGACTCCCAATGCTCGCGCGGAACTACCCACAGCTTCTTCAAGCACGACCACGGCAGCACGCGCAGTTTCGAGGAGCGTGGACAGACGGGTAAGGTCGAGCGGCTGGAGATCGAGGTTTTGGGTTCCCGCGAACGGATGTAGGTCGGCGTCGCCCTCTTCCTTAAGCAGTTCACCGTAGCGAGCAACGGTTTCGAGCAGGTGTCGCTCTTGTTCCCGTGTCATCTGCGCGAGGTCTTCGCTGGAGATGGTCGGAGCCGGTGCACCCGAGCCGATGTGGCGCACCTGCAGGCTCAACACGGAGAAAGCTGTCTCCCCCGTTGTTCCGATCGGACAGTGCAGAGCTTCCGCGAACAGGTTCAGCTTGTCGCGGGTTTCGGTAAGGGCAATCGGCGCGCCGGGCAAGGCGGGGACTGCGGCGGCGGCCCCAATGGTTCGGGCGAGCTCTGCGAGCACCGCTTTCTTGTTAGCGCTCCTGGAATGAAGCTCAAGGCAAACGTCACGCAGACCAACCTTCATGAGACGGTCATGCACGACGGATAGTGCGGCCATCTTCTCGGCTATGAAGAGGACACGCTTTCCCTCCTTGGCCGCCGCCGCAATGATGTTGGTGATGGTCTGTGACTTACCCGTTCCCGGGGGACCCTGCACGACCAGGTTGCGGCCCGACCTGACTTCCTCGATGACGCGCGCCTGCGAGGCGTCGGCATCAACCACGTGGAACAGCTTTTCGGGTGGGAGCATCTCATCGAGGCGGTCGTCGGGGCCAAAGAGCGGAGCCTCGGACTCGAAACCTTCGAACAGCAGCCCACGCGTCAGATCGTGCTCGGCAATTACCCCGTCAGGCCACGCGTCGATCGCAAGATCGCGGTACATGAGGAGCTTGGAGAAAGAAAAGAAACCGAGTTGGATACCATCACGATCGAGCTTCCAGTTGGTCCGTCCGGCAACAACCTCCTCAACCTGTTCGAAGTAGATCGAAGGTTTCCACTCCTCCTCGACCTCAATGTCGGGCAACTCGATGCCGAAGTCGTCCTTCAACCTCTGCTGGAGCGGCAAATTGGTAAGGACGTCTTCATCTCGGATACGGAGATCGTAGGTCGAGGTGCGCTGGTTGCGAACGAGCTCAACCGGCAGGAGAACGAGCGGCGCCTCGCGCGCCACCGCCGAAGACTTGTCCTCAAACCATGTGAGGAAGCCGAGCGCCAGATAGAGGATATTGACGCCCGACTCCTCCTCAGCGGTCTGTGCCTCGCGCGCGATCTTGAGGAGTTTCTTCTGCAGGGCATCGGGGCCCATACGTGTTTCGAGCCGCGCATCCGTGTAGCGCTCGGGCTCGAAGCCTTCAGCACCGGCATCGGATAAGTGGATGCCGTCAGTGGAGTCATCTCGGTCACGCCCGATAGCCAGGAAGCGCACAGCCTTCCTACCTGAAAGGATTGCGTTTACGTCGTCCGACCGCTCGTTGACGATGTTCACGACATTCCCGCGTGCGTTCGCGCGGTTGACGTGCACGAGCCGATTTCGGGTCCCCGTTTCGACCAGCCGCTTGCGGGTGTCGTTGAACAGGCGGATCAAAGCCGACCGATCTGACTTATCGGTCGAATGCTCGTCGATTGCAACGGTTGCCACTTATCTGCCCCCTGTCCGCCAGTTTCTCTGATACCGGCTTTTTTGATGACTTCTTGACTGGTGTCGATTCGTCCTTCCCTGCCCCATTCAAATAATGTTCTTTGGCGAAAGGTAGGGTTGATTTGAGCTCAATCGACGCGTACTGAATTTACCAGAATTTCTGAGCGGACCCGGACACGTCTCTGCGCTTTGTTAGTTAGGTCTCTGAGATATCGGCTGATCGGCCCATTTTCTTTAGCCTCATCGGAGAACAGCGCGAGTTAACCCGCAGACCAAGCAACGAATGTCTCAGCGGCATGGAGCAACACCGAACAGAATAGGCAAAGGCGGCCGATGTGCGGCCGCTCGGACATCCGAGCGTCGGCTCGGCCCAGACAATGTTCCTTAGCATGTCGACTCGATATCGGCGAGTAGTCGGCCATAACTGCTATTCGTGGAACTGAAAATAGAGCCGCATGGAACGTCCGCATCTGTCGCTGACCGGCCAATTCAGCCTTCCAGCTCGGCAGGATCTGAAGGGCAGTTTTTAAGGTACTACGGCCTTTCGCTCGATCAGGTCGGCTGGCGGCTGGTCGGCCGAGGCAGTCGTCAGTGTCACTGGATCGGCATGGCCCTCAAAGGCTAGTGACCGTACTCGCGAGCCAGCCATGCGCCGACATCGTTGATCCGCCGGTTCTTCGCATAGAACTTCCACTCATCGTGTATCGGCTTCACCGCTGCAAGGAATGCTCTCCGATCCGTGTCTTTCCAACCGGGAGCGCCAGCAACTGAATGTTCGAGTATAGTGCCCAACGTAAAGGGGTCGGCGTTTTCAAACTCTTGTCGCGTCTTCTGCGCGAACTGCCGCATAGCCCCCCACTCCTCCCGAAGTGTGCGATGTTGCGCATCGTCGGGTGTGATGGGCACACCCGTCCGCGCTTGTTCGTCCGCCACCCGCCGCGCCATTGCATCGTTGACGAGCGCCGTGCGCCTGTCCAGCTCAGCGAAGAATGCGTTAAAGCACGATGTCGCAAGGTCACGAAGCGTGATCCGGTGAAAGGGATCGAGGCTCTTGTCGATATCGGCGCTCTTTACGTCGAGAGACTCCAAGAGCCCTTGAATTCGCGTGACAAGCTCCTGCGTTTCAGGTTTGGGAATCGGCCCGGCCCATCGGCCCGCTCGGGACATCAGTTGAACCGAGATGTCGGCGAACAACTGGCTCACCAGCCGCAACTTCGAGAGAAGCCGGTCGGCTTCCTCGATTTTTTCGTCCAGCTTTTTAGTCTTGGCCTCAAAACCGAATCCCTTGATGAACTCGAAGTGGTTGATATTCGCGAGCAGCAAGATTAGGATGCCTGCCGACAGACAGGCTGTCGCGGCAGCAACGTGGTCGGCAATCGCGATCCACAGACCTGTGCCAACTGCCACGGCGCCGAGCAAGTTGCCAACGAAAGTTCTGGTTTTTTCCATGGATTAGTTGTCCCCTGTCTGATAGGCGGGATTAGACCCACATCCTCATTACGGCAATCGCCCGATAACCTTGAGCCTGATCAACTGACGTAGCTGCGGGGTGCGCGGTGCGATCCAGAGTCGTATTGCGTTACGCACGCGCTGGACCTATTCGAGAAGCGAGTTATGGACGATGAACGAAGAGCACCCAAACATCGCCGACAAGATCATCCTTGCGAACGGAGACGGCGTTTCGTTCACGTAAGCGCTCAGTGGCTTGTGGATTGGGCCGTTGCTCGGCGGAACTCCGCTTGAATCACGGGCCTGCCATGGGGTGAAGCGAGTTTCGAGAAGTCTACGGGAACGAAAAAATTCCACCAAGCTAGGAATACTTCGAAGCAAATCAACAACGCATTTGCATGAAAAAAAATACGAATAGGTTTAGGATGATTTCAGGAGATGTCGAGGTATAGATAGCTCCGAAACGAAAATGGCGCCCGCATTAGGACGCCATTTCTAAGAAGGGGATCGCTCGATACGCCCGCAAAGTTGTCTCAAGCGATCCCTTCACCAACTCTCACAAGCCGGGAGGGCTTATGAGTCCAGCAAACCTGTATCTGGTGCAAGTCGCGAATCTGCTTCTTGCCGCTCATTATCTGTGTTTGAGTGGGGTCGCGATTCTCGCGGCGTTGAATCGAAGTTGACCCCTTCCAGAAACCCGTGTCAACAAAATGCTGAGACATTTGTGTCTAATCTACACCAATTGCGCTGAGCACGCGTAGGCAGTGTTGTGCCCGCCGGAAAGGGCGGGCATTCAGTATATTGATGACGACGTCCGAAGGCACCGTGAAATGACGCGCTATTGCAAGGGAGACATTGCCAAGTGTCACCTGGAAACGGCTGTAAACATCTTCTTGCGCGGATTGGACCGGCCATCAGTCATTACGCTCGCGGGCGCCGCAAATGGAATTCTCGACACCTTAGTCAAGAGAGCAGGCAAAGAGCCGTTTTTGGACTACGCGCGACGGGTCCACCACGAAAGCGTCGGGCATATGCCAAAGAGAAAGTCATATGCCCATCATATCGACAAGGCGCTCGGTATTATTGCTCACAAGCATCTGTCAAAGGACGACGCGGACCCACTTGAGCTCGACCTCGACGCTCTGGCTTTTCGCGCGTTGTCTCGAGCCATAGTCGACTACATTGCGCTAAACGGCCCGGATGAACCGTTCGTAAGAGCCTTTCCTAGTTGGGCCTGGACCAGCCAATGGCCAGGCGATGATGGAACAATTCAAGCACATTCCCGATAGGATGAGGCCGCGATGACTCTAAAGTCGTATAGTCGATTTGAACTGGCGGAGCATCAGCTGACAGCCGCAATTGGTCTGTTTGTCAGCGGCGGCGACCGATTTTCCGCCATTTCCCTCGCCGGTGCCGCTGACGTAATCCTTTGCCGGCTAGTGCTAAACCGCGGGCAAGAAAATTTCACTGTGATCGCTTTGCAGAATGCACTTGAACGAGGCGCACCTGCAAGAACGAAGGAAGTTCACGGCCAAGAGATGAACGAAGTCCTGTTCATCAACCAGATCAAACACATGGATGATGACGATGACGGGTTCGTTGATATAGATCCCGACGAATGCGCCCTCGGAGCTATCTTGAAAGCGCTTGTAAACTACGTCGTCATCGTTGGTCACCGGGCAGACGTAGTCCAAGCGTTCCTCGCTTGGATAAGACTTAACCTCGACCCAAACAAATACAACATTTATCTCGCTCCCGATTGGCAGCCGGCGGAAGGCGCGGAGACCAAGCTATGAACAACATTCCGGCCGCGCCGGCACCGCCGCATATGCTTACGCTTTGCCCTTACTTATTGAAACCGATCGCGGATTTGGCAGAGGTCGACGAAGAGCACATCATTCCTCATGCAATGGGTGGCTCGAATCAGTTTGTCCTACCGGTGGACAAGCCTTCCAACTCGGCATTTGGAATGACGGTGGACAGCGACTTGATCCATGACCCGCGGCTTAGGTTCATGGCTGCGTCGCAAGGTATCAAGTCCCGCACAGGCGATGTCACTATCGAGCTCCCAGGCGTCATTGTGGAGACCGGTATGAAGGTTCTCGTCCCGTTCAATAAAAACGGATTGGGCCAGGCGCGGGTCATGGATGTCTACAAAAGAGATCCGATCACGAACAAGTTGACCGGCATAGCAGGCTTCGACGATCAAATTAACAGCACGCTGCAACGCCTCAGCAAACGCGGCGAGAAAAAATGGGAAATCGCCAGCCGCAGCCGCATTGACCAGCCAGTCGTAAAAGTCGAGTTCCCGTCGGACCCTTTCAAGGTTTCAAAAGGCTTATGCAAGATCGCCTATCTAATGGCTTGTCGGACTTTGGGCGATAGTTTTGCATTATCCGCCGACGCGACTGCGTTCAGGATAGCTATCCATGCGAAAGATTTCGCAGCCTTCGATAGCTGTGGACTACAGCTATTTTTCGCGGCGGAGCTGCCGCTGCTGGTTTTGCCTAATCTCACCGCTGCACAACACCTCGTTGCCTGCTTCCGAGTCAACGACCTGATGATGGTGGCGGTAAAATTATTTGGTAGTGTGGTCGTGTCTACGTTTGGCTTTCCCGCTCGAAGCAACTTAGTTCGCCCGCTGGACGGGATTGTGGTGATCAACGACAACCGCACCAGAACTCATACTGAGAAGGGCCTGCAAGAGATAACTTCAGTCGACGAGATGGTGCGCAGGATGGTGGCATACAAGGAGCGCCAAGATGCGTCAAAGGGTGACCATGCGCATCGAGGCGAAGAAGCGAGCGGCTGGAGCACGGCGAGTTCTTTATCGGCACGACTGCTTGCCTGAGCGCGCTCTATGGCACTCAACGCTACGACGAATTGATCGAGCTGGTGGACAGCGCGCGCGGCACTACCGTCGTTGGGGAGCCGATCCGCTGATGGCGTTTGGCCGGCCGAAGCACTCCCTATGCACAGGCTTCACAGGAATGCAATGGCCTATTGCGAACATTCATTGTTCGTCGATCATTCTAGGACGACGGCTATATATACGATGTCCTTTATCACAAATATCAGGAGCCGCCATGCCGACCCCGGACAACCTGCGTCTGACCCTCGTCCGCGCACCCGACGATGAGGCGTCCTTCAGTCCCGGATACCAGCGCGAGCTACGGCAGTTCTATAGCCTCGCCCGTGCCGAGGGTGGCCAGATAAGCGCGGTCACCTTCACGACCGACCGTGCGGATGGGGGTGACGGCTTCGTTGGGGAGTTCATGATCCCGTTCACCCCGGTCGCCGGGTCCCCGCTCACCTCCGCGACCGGGGCCTGGCTGCAAGGTCGAGCCGGGCGCACATTGCGCCTGACAATGGGCGACGTTGAAGTCGAGGCGACCGGTGCGGACGAACTGTTCGGGCTTTTAAATCTGACGATGGCGGTCAGGGAACGGCACGAAAAACCCGCGACCGATCATGTCTGAGACCGCGCTCGCTGGCCGGTCGCCCGCGCCGTTGGCCGCCCTGATGGTCAGTGCTGGTGAACGCGCTGGCATCCGGTTTCTTGAGCGCTTCACATCGGCCATCCGCAACCCAAACACGCGACGTGCCTATGCGCATGCAGTGAGCGAATTCATGGCTTGGTGCGCGGAGGCCGGCGTCGGCTCCATCACGGATGTGCAGCCGCTGCATGTGGCCGCCTGGATCGAGCTGCAAACGCAGACCTTGTCGACACCGACGGTTAAGCAGCACCTGGCCGTGGTCACCTGTTTGACTGGCTCGTGACCGGCCAGGTGATGCCGCACAATCCCGCCGCCTCCGTGTGTGGGCCGAGTCACACAACGCGCCAAGGTAAGACGCCGGTGCTCAACGCGACCGAGGCGCGGCAGCTGCTCGACAGCGTCGGTGTGACCACGCCGATTGGCCTCCGAGATCGGGCCTTGATCACTTTGATGGTGTTTTCGTTCGCGTGGATTGGCGCGGCCGTTGAAATGCGGGTCGAGGACGTGTATGTGCAGAATCGGCGGCTTGGGTGCGCCTCCATGAAAAGGGCGGGAAGTGCCATGAAATGCCTGTCACCATGCGCTTGACGCCTATTTGCAGGCGTATCTCGACAGTACTGGAATTGAGGCCGTTGCGAAGAGCGCCTCGTTTCGGACAATCCAGCGTGGCACCGGCCGACTCAGCAAGACGCCGCTGCCGCAAGCCAACGCGTATGCGATGGTTCGGCGTCGCGCGATCGCGCCGGCATCAACACCAAGATCGGCAACCACACGTTCCGGGCAACCGGAATCACAGCCCATCTAAAAAACGGCGGCGCACTGGAGAACGCGGCATTGATGGCAAACCACGCATCAACGCGCACAACCTAGTTATACGATCGCCGCCGCGACGAAATCGGTCTTAATGAAATGGAACGAATCCGAGTGTAGATCGATATATCCATGTAGCTGAAGGAGCGAGTTCGGCCATGAAGCGTCATTTGCCCGTACCGTCGCTCGGAAGTTCAGACGTCGGATCCACCCAGCAAGCGGCCATTCAATTCACGAGAGTGAACGTTGCTTCATCGGCCATTGCGGACCTTGACTCGTTGCAACTGCTGACATTCGGCAACTTCCATTTCCGAGCGACGCGATACTGACGCACGTGTTCATCGGGGTTTGATCTGGGGGCTGGGAACTGGTCGGAATAGACCGCGGGCAGGAAACCGCCGGTTGTCACTTCGTCTGACAGCGCCAGCAGCAGGCCCGGCTCGCCGATTGATGGTGGATCCCAGGTGCTCGTGTGCCGGCGCGCGGGGGAGGACGTTACGAGCGCCAGGTTGTAGCAGGCACAGATGCATTAATATCGGTTTGCGTACAACGCTCAGCAACCGGGCGTCTTCAGTTTTCCCCGATCGGAACGCAGGATGACCAAGAGATGCGATCGACGCAGGTGCAGATTGAGCGCGCGTTGCACCCTTCGGTTTACGTTGCCGGTAGATATTTCACTTCGCAGCAGTGGTGTTTTTCTCAGCACGCCCGGGCGTCGCCCAAATGGCCCATATATCCACCCGCCGGTCTGTAGGATTTCCGTGTTCCGACGGACACGAAGGACATTTTTCGATCGGCGATACGTGACCGGGGCCGGCGGTGAGCACCAGTACCTGCTCGGACCTTGGCGCAAGCGTGGGTGCCAGAGTCCCTAATGTTGAGAGCAACAGCTTCTTGATTTCTTCGCCACGTGCCTGGGCGAGGCCAACGTTCGCATCGAAACGTTCTCGCTCGGCACTTTTCAACGGTAATCGATCCGTGGCGCCGACGATTAACAGAGTGCCCTCTTTGCCCAACTGGCGATTGCTTATCCAAACCTGTGCCGCCTTTTCCATTGATGTGGACAGGGTCGCGGTGCCCCCTTCAATCTGGTCTGTGGCACCAGGCAGAAATCCGACGACTTCTCCGATGCGCTCTGGTCCGATGGCCACCGCAGCTTTAGTGACGGAGGTGCCTTCAGACACCTTTTTTTGCTCCGTCGGATTTCCGAAAAAGAGACTGACTATCAGCAAGATGCCGCTCATGAGAGGACCGAAGACATGACACAGTCGCATGGATTTACCGAGATTCTGCATACGCGACGTGTACGGCCAAGGCGACATGGCGCCCGCATTTTCTTCAAATTCTCGGTCCCACCGTTCCTTGTCTGCGTCCACGTACTCATGACGCTGCGTCACTAGCCAGATCATGATTCCGATCAGCGCGAGGTGACCCGCGAGATACGAAACAGCAACGATCATTGACCATCGAGCCCACAGGTTCGAGAGTATCTCTGCGGTGCGCGTTCCATGTACCGCCCAGTTCGCTGCGATAAGCGCGAAGGCTGCCTGTGGACCAAACTCAGTCAGCTTTCCGGTCCAGTGATTGAAAATGTCGTGTAGCTCGCTCGACGCGTCGCCGGAGGTTTTGAAGCGACGAGCTTTGGTAGCGACGACGCGTGCTGGGCGCCTCGCGAATGGTTTCCAACCAATGGGAGGCGGTCCCCGCATGATCATTAGTATCCGGTACCGTGACCGTTCTTCCTGGCTGCGGCTTTTTTAGCCGGTGCTGCTTTCTTCGCGGCTACCTTCTTGGTTGGCGCTTTCTTTGCAGCGACCTTCTTGACGGCAACTTTCTTGGCTGGTGCTACTTTCTTTGCAGCGACCTTCTTGACGGCAACCTTCTTGGCTGGTGCCACTTTCTTTGCAGCGACCTTCTTGGCCGGTGCCGCTCTCTTTGCAGCGACCTTCTTGGCGGCCTTCGCGTGTCCCGGGCCTCTTCCATTCTTCCTTGCCATTGCCATTTTTGTTCTCCGGATCCTAAGGTCGCTTCGTATGTCCCCACGGCATTGAAGCACGCTCTTTATCCCGTTGCAACAAGATGTGACTTGCGTACGAGCGGTCATGCTCTTCAAAGAAAGAAGGCCGCGACGATCTACAGCTGGAAACGGAGCGATGAATGGGACGCGTCGGACCCGGTCGATCGCGTCAATGCGACGCTCGAGCCGCGTCTGATCCAGCTCGTGCGCAAGGAACAGAAGGAAGGTCGCGATTACAAGGAAATTGATCTACTCGCACGGCAGGTCGAGCGGTTGGTGGGCGAAGCGTGCCGCGAACGACGCAATGGTGAGCCAATCAGGGAGCATTCGCGGGGGTGCGCACCAGCTGAGCGGATGATGACGCGCTCTTAAGAGAGTTGACGGTCTCTACTGGGTCGATCTCGACGGTTCAATCTTCCTGAATGCTTCCATTCGAGACAGGTAGGTTCTGTGACTTCTCGATTGGCGGGTTTGGCCGACGAGTTGCCAGCAGAAACAGTAGACCCGGTGGTCGTTCTACCTCGAAAGCGGCCGCCGAGTCTGCGCTGGGTCGAAGGGCAGCTCAGGGTGATCAGCGACATTCGAACAACACAGCTCGCGAACGCTTAACGCGCGCAGTTTTCCGAATCTTGAGAGGCCTCCTTAGTGGCCGGTTGGCGGCGTTTGGCGGGACGAGCGCAGCTTGAAACATCGATGACGCAGATCTCGGGCTGCGGACCCGCAGGCGATTCGCTTCGGATGCGTAACGCCAAATCACGCAGCCGCTGTACTACCGCCTCAAAACTCAGGTAGGTACCATCGAGCTGTTTCCAGCCCTTTGGTCGCGGTTTTTGATGCACCAGGAGAAGGATGCCTTCGCGGCCATCTTGGGCGCGCAGATATCGGCCGCATAGCTGGTTGACCAGCGCATCTTCAAGCTGCTGCATCGTCCAACTCTTCGCGACCTTGATTTCGGTGGCCACACTGGCGTCGCTGGCTTTCGCTCTGAAGCGCAGGTCCGGCTCCTTCTCATCGGCAACGTGCACTTCGCGCTCGATTGAATAGGCGGTTCCCTGCACCTGTCTCAGCCTATCCGCCATCCAGTTCTGCACAGCACGTTCGTCAGGCCGTGCGCTCAGGGTTGTGCCTTGCTGGAAGTCGCCGTGGACAAGATCGTGTTGCAGGTCTTCTAAGCGCTGCAGCGCCGCGAGTTGCAGCTCGCGGCCGGTCACCGGCGGCCTTTCAAACTGCTGCTCAACGCGGAAAGCCTCATCTGCGCGCCAGGCTGTGTGCTCCGCGTCATTGGCCGCCCGTTCTTGCGCCAGCGCGAGCAGCCGTGATCTCGCCACCGGGAAATTGGGCGTATCTATCAAACGCAGGATGGCGGCGTAGGTGGCATGTCCCGGTGTGTTGACCAAAGCGGTGAATGTGGCTGAACGTGCTTCTTGCGCCTCGTCGCGTTCATCCGGGGAATACACGCCCTTGTTCGCGCGATCACGGTCCTCTTCTACCCGGACTACGCTATATGCCAGCCGGACCAGACGCTCGAGGGTTGCTACATCGAAATGCACGTCCGGCGGTGCCGGGCGCGACCAGGGCGAACCGAATATCTGGGGCAGCGCCCGCTCGACGAGAGCTGTCTTCTCAGCCTCGCCCAGCAGATCGAGCTTTGCCATCAGGGCGTCCGTCGCACCCTGCGTGTTGATCGCATATGCGGCACCCAGGTATTGCGCGCTGACTTGCGGTTCCGTCGAAGACTGAAACCTACCGAGGACCAATGTGTAGAACGCCTGCTTTGTGTCTGCAAGCAAGCCGCGCTTGAGGATGGACAGCATCGACTGCAGAGCAACGCGGTTCAGGTCAGATCGTGTTTGCAGTTCGCGCCACAGGGTGGGCGCCATCAGGCGGGCAAGGATTTCGTCGCTTCGGCTGATGGCCTCGAGGATTTGGTAGTGAACCCCTGGCGTGGGGTCGTCCAGATTGCTTGCCGCCTCCTGGGCCAACACCTTCTCTACCGTAGCGGGCCATGCCGCCGCCAGTGCCGCAATCCAATCGGGAAAACCGTTGATCTCCAGCGTCGCGTATTCAGCGGCACGAATCGCGTGCTCTTCGGTCAGGCGCAGCGCCCAGTCTGTCCGGACCGCCGCTTCAATCGAAACCCCTGCAATGCCCAGGCAATCAATCGTGCTGACCTGGTTGCGTTCGCTGGGCGGGCACATGCTGTGCAGCGTCGGTTTCCAGGCTCGCCAGATTTCGGCAAGCCCGGCGGCAAACGCTGCCGCGACGTCCTCGCCAACCAGCTCCGCAATGGGAGCAACGCTGTCGATCGCGTAACGCGAATTGCTACTGGTGACCTCACTGAGTAACTGCCAAAGGCTGTAAATCCGGTGGTCAACGCCCGTTGCTGTGGTGGGCTGCACCTGACGCAGTTGCGCCGGATTTGCCCGCAGATCGGCAATGAAGGCGACCCAAGACTGCTCCCGCTCGGACTGTGCGTTCTCGCTTTCCCGCATGATCTCTGCCAATTCCTCTTCGCTCTTGATTTCTTCCGCCGACTTGGTGTGTGGCGTCATCCATTCGACATAGGCCGCATGCATCTCAGTGTCCGCCGCGGCGACGCCAGCAATGCGTGTCTTCAATGCCTCGGGCTCGCCAGCCGTGAGCCAGAGATTGAGCGCTGCATTAATCGCCAACTGCCGTTCGGTAGCGCGCGCGCGGAATGCACCATCGGTCAGAAGCCAATCAATGTCGTCGAGCAACAGCCCGGGCGACCACCCAAGGAACCCCATCTGGAAAGGGTAGAGCAACGGGCGTCCCGTCAGAGTTCTGTTGTTGCCCAGCCGGTCGGCAGCCCGCCAGAAGGCAGCACGACGGCGCTCCGGCGTTCGATGCAACAGTTCGACCGCATTGGACGCCTCGTTGATCCGCCGCTGCGTCCTATTCAGACGCCGATCGCCGATACGTAGCACTGCGTCGATCGATGAGGTTGGCGCGACATTTGTTGGTGAAAAAACCAGCAGATGCTGTGCGGCCGCCCCGAGCGCTGTGGCGTACTGCTCGTCCCTTGGCGACCTTTCGCCAATACCCCCTTGCGGTTCCGCTTCTAGCTGTTGCAAGAGCCCTTCGATCAATCGAGTCAGGTCGGCGGAACTCATCAGCCGCTCGGCGAGCTTTGCCCCGTTCCAGTCGAACCTGAAGCCGCCCCCCTCGGCGTCACCCAGGTGAATGACCGCCAGGATCGCCAGCAGGTTATCGACGCCGATCAGTTGCGGGAACAAGTCCTCGACGGCTTCCCAGACAACCGTTGGCGAAATTGATGCGCACTGCAGCTTGATGTATTCGGCGTAGTCCTCGTGTACGCTTTCATCAGCAGCAGCAAGCAACGCGCGACCGGCGGTGATGGCGGTGTAGAGGTCTTGGTATTGGCCGAACGACGCGGCGACCGCCAGATCAGCACAATCTTTGATCTTGCCCAACCAGATCAAGCGCAGCACGAAACGGCGAATTTCGTCGTGTTCCTTGTCTGCCGCCCAGATGGCGCGCAGCGCCGGTGCAATGTCCGGCTGAGCAAATCGCGCAAGGCTGCTGAGATCTAGCAGCGGCACTTCTTCGTCTCGGCGCATCCGTTCCACCAGCGCCGTCAGCAACGTTTGCCTGGTTTCAAGGGAGAGGCTTGCCGGGTCTCCTGCGGTGAACAGCAGAAAGGGCGCGCGGCGCACAACCTCACTGGCCACGCTTTCATCCCAGAGAGCAAGCCAGGCCGCCGTTTCCAAGAGCGAAGGCTTGACCAGCTCTACCTCATAGGTCCGCGAAAAGAGCAGATCATGCAGTCGGCGTTGCGGCAGATTGGCCTGCCGCAGACGCTGCAGCCAACGTGCTGCCAAGTAGCCGCGCGCCACACCTTCGTTGTCGTTGTGCAATCTGGCGCGGCCGAAGGTTGCCGGGTCGAACGCCGGCCGTATCAGCAGCTTGATCCGATCTTCGCTGGACCAGTCCGGCAGCACGTCGTCGATCTTGGCTACAGTTCCTTCGGTTTCGAGCGGGGCATCGCTATCCGGTATCGCGACGGTCGTCTGCCGGCCAAAGACCAGGGCTGCGCCGATCCGTTCCAGGCCGTGTTTGGCGCGCTCGGCGTCGAGGCTATCCCGTCGGCCGCGTCCCGGATCAGTTTCCTGGAGTCGTTCACGCAGGCCAACTTCGGTCATCACGGTGAAGCTGCCAAGGCGGCTGTGGCTGCGCCAGTAGCGCACAATCCAGTCCAGGTCTAGCGGCCGGCAGGCGAATCCCCATAGGCTCGCTGCCTCAATGGCGGCCATCAGCCCATCGGGGTTCGGGGCATTTTTGCCTACGGCATAGGTCCGGACTTGCTCGGTATCGAGCGGGGCCATCACCACGATCAGTGGGGTTTCGGCAGGCGTCGGTTCCGGGTGTTTTTCGTGGTGGAGCACGCGGCGGATCAACGTTTCAAGTGAAGGGAGAGGTTCGGCGGGGTTTTCACGTGGCAGTGGCAGTTCGTCGTTCAACCGCCGCGCATCGCGCGCGAATTCCCAATCGGTATGACGGCCGGACAGAACGATGTGGGCGCGGCCCTCTCCACCGGCAATCCCTTCGGCAATTTGCCGCAACGCTCTTTCCAAGCGGATATTGTCTAGTTTCGCCTCATCGATGGAGTCAATGAAAAACCATCCCGGTTCATTGCTGTTGCGCCAAGCATCCAAGCGCTGCCGGTCAGCAGGCCGCAACGCCTTATCGAACCCGTCGCGGCCAACATCTTGAACAGTCGCGTAGACAGCAAACCTGCCTGCTTCCGTCTGCTGGCGTGCTTGCTCGATCAGTTCCTCGGTCTTGCCACTACCGGCCTCAGCAAGGATAACGACGCGGCGCTTTGCGATCAGCTCGGGCCAACCTAGCAAACCATTCGACAAGCCAGCAGCGACTCGATACCTTGAACGGCCCAGCCAATTTGTATTTTCTTGCCATTCATAAAACTGGCGATTCAGCGGGATGGTGGTCATTGGTAGCGTCGCGTTACGTGGTCCCGGGGCATTGTCACAATGGCTTCCGGCTCTGGCCGATAAGGCCAGAACATCAGCGGATGGTTCGCTCCTCGTCCAATTATGGATCCAGGGAAGGACTAGAGGTGGCATTAGCCTCGCTGAAGCATGGTCCTTCCCTGCCCGTCAGTGGTTGATCGTGTAGATAGCAGAGGGAAGCTGCAGCAGGAACCCGATACTGATGAGACTAAGCCCCACCTTTGAAAGCAGCTTATATCTGCGGATAGCATCCGTTTCCTCCGTTGCGCTATACGCACCTGAATCGAGGACATCGATGTTCGGCAGACCGTAGACGAACGTCATGAGGCCACCGATAAAGCCGGCGACGATACCAATGACGTTCAGATAGGCAACTGCATTGTGCATGGTTTGCTCGACTTTCCTAGCTGTCCGACAAACACGCTCGATGGAACAACTTGCCTAAGCCGTTGAGTTCGATGAACCAAAAGTCGAATCCGGCTCCCTTCGCGCCCTTGAACTCGTTATTCCACGGCTCGTTGGTGTACGAAGCGATGCCCAAAGACACCAAATGCTCGATGTAGGTGTACACCAAGTCGGGTTGCGCAAGTTCCTCGGGGCGAACAGCAACGGCTTCAAGATGTTGCTTTTGATTATCCAACAGCCCCGAAGCGTTAATTAACGCTGCCCTCTCGTCTTTGAGCAGGACCACTACCGCCTTCTGCGGCGGTCGCATGTAGGCGGAAGTTTGAGCAGCAGCGATTTGCTGGATCAACACGGCTTCGTCTGGCGCGAGCTGGCCAACGATCTGTACGAATGCAGGATGAGCCTCGCCGACTCGCTCTCGATCCATCGCCCGGGCCAAAAGGCTAACGAACATGTCTCCGACGATGCTCTCTTCGTCGTGGAATCGAAGCTGCTCCACAATCGGCAATGCCAGGGACTCAATCGGGGCGATTCGCCGATCCTCCGGTACGCGATCAATAGATTTGCGGAGATGTTTTGACAGCCTATCTTGAAGGGCAGCGGAGTATTGCAACGGGAAGAGCACCAAGCGAAGGGTCTTAACTAGGTCCTGCCCGATCTTCCCCGTTTCCTTCAAGGCTCCCGACACGGTGTCGTCATAGGCTGCCTTAACGACCTCTGGCGGGATCGCTTTAATCAAGTCGACTTCATCCATGTGTGTGCCCCCGTTGTTGTTGTCCATGCTGCGCGGCAGTAACCGCTTTTCTTGTCTACCGTTTCTCGACACCGACATCACGGACACGCACACCGGATCGCCATTGCACGATGGCCGGCACAACGAGGGCAGCGAGGTGCCGCGTATCATCCTCGGTCCCCGAGTAGTCGAATGAAAGCGACACCGTTACAACAGCAGCGCGTTCGATTACGGGGCGAACCCGCTCGAGAAAGTATCGAATGTCGTCGTCAGTCCAAAGATCCCCGGTCGCCCACATGTCCGATCGATTGAACAGGTCCAGACAAAGATCGAAGATCACCGGCCCGTCGAATTGCACTTGGGCAAGCTGGCCCGCGTCATCATGCATGTATTCGCGGGCTCCTGTATCGATGAGCAGCCGTTCGCCAAGGCCCGGCTCAGTGCCCGTCTGCTTGCAGAAGAAGTGCACCTCTGTCACGAGTTTCCGGATCACGGCTGGCGCGATGAACGAGTCGTATTGGATGCGCTCTTCGTTGCGAACCATCGCCTCAATTTCCGTCAGCTCGGCCGCTAGCAGCCGGTCACGTGCCTCCTCGTTTTCATGGAAGTCGTTGATGCTGTCCCAGTGGTGGTCGGCATGGACGAGCGAAAACCGTCCGATCTCGCGTTCTAAGCCGAAGCGCGTCCAGACAAGGAATGCCCAGCGGTGATCGTCCATGAGCCAGACGTCCGATCCGAGATCGGAAAGGTACTCACCATCAGGCTGTAGCTGGTTGAAATCGATTTCGCGCATGACCTTGTCCTAGCTACCCAGTGGAAACTTTACGCCCGGAAATTTCGGCGCTATCAGCTTGATTAGGCGCTCAAATTGAGAGCGCTCCAGAAAACGGCCAAGCGCATCGAGCTTTCGATACAGCTCGGCGGTCCCAAGATGTAACGTGCAACCAATGAACCGCTTTGACCCGTCGATCCAATGCGCGTGCGGCCTCGAAGGATAGGGTTCGGCGTCGCCCTTGTGAACACGCCACAGCTCGCCACGAACTTTGTAGTCCGCCTCCGCAAAGAATTTTCCCGCAGCATTGACCCACGCCGCGGAGCCTATACTGACTTCGACGAAGTCGTCACCGTCAACAGCGAATTCTCGGTTCAGATCGTTCACACCCACCATGGCCTTGTGCTGTCTTCCTTGTTTCGCGCACGCGAAAATCATGGTGCGCTTTTCCTCGCATTTTCCGGTCAGTGACTTCCTACCGCCTCGGGCGGATGAATCTTCAATACGCCTTTGAGGATCGGTCTGTCGCGTAGTAGCCGGAGCCCGAGGGCAACACTCTGGCACGAATCCAAGCTGATCAATCTAGCCCATCTCGCGCCCTCGCTACCAACGATAAAGTAGGTGTCCACACCTAACTGTGAACGTAGTGCGTCGGCATCGATTTCCAAGACCTCAAATTCGATCTCATCGGCCCGCTCCTTGACGACGAATATCGGAGACGCCAGTATCGTTGCCGGTCCGTTGCCATCGAAACTTGAAATTGCTGCCATAACCTTCCTCGATTTCCGTGTTAGTAGCCAGCAGCCATCACCGCACCGATCACCGCTGCGCAAGCGATTGGCAAGATGGTCAACTTCCACTTGCCTAAGCTGATTCCCCATCCGCTCACAGCAAAAAGTCCGACAGCCTCAATTCCGCGCATGATGTTCAGAGGCACCACGATGCTTTCCCGTGGTTTAGTGCGGTCGTCAATTACTACGGGCAGGAAATGATCTTACCCGTCTTAATATCCTTCTTGCAGGGAATGAACTGTCTGAGCCCGTCGTCGGAGGTGCCGCTCGCACGGGGACAGACGTTGCGACAGCATTCGTCAAGCTGCTCTTCGACAAGAAAACTAGGAATCCGTGCGACACGATTCGAGGGAGCATCTTCATACTTTTCCGAGCCAACGCACAGATGCTCGCGCTACCTACATATAGCGCGACACGCCGACTCGGAAGCTACGTGACACCGTCAATCGGCTCAAAAAGAATTCGCCTTGCACGATTGTCGATTCTTGCACGTTCGACAGAGACTTGAGATCGATCAGTACGCCGAGCGAGCGCCAAAGCTGCTTCATTTACCGACTGAGGTGCAGATGATCCCACGATTACCCGTGCGAATGCCTTATTCGGGACCTCAAAGAGATGCAACTTAGCGCCGTCTTTTTCCACGATACGCGATGCGTCGCGGAGTGATCGGAAAATTCGGACCTCTTTCTCGTAGCTCCAATCGGGTATCTTCGTGAAGAAAGCATCGAATGGAATTTGCCGACCGTAAGCGACTTGGTAGGTTTCAAAACCATACTTTATGTCGCGAAATGATCCAAATCCGGGTATGTGGGTCATGTCGATCTCGGGCGGGTCGTCCCACCAAATGTGAGCGGGACCATCGAAAGGCCTCAGGTCGCTTCGGATTCCAATGACGAAACCGCTATGATTGGAAGCGTAGTGAGCCCACATTAGTTCACTGTCAGGGCACTTTGATAGGCACAGCACACCAAGGGCGCCCATTCTGTGAGTAATGAAAACTTCGACTTCGGCCCATTCCGCGCGAAACCCATCGGCAATGGCAGCATCTCGTTCTCGTTCAAGCGGCTCAAGGTGGAACCGGCCTTCGTACGGGTCGTTTAGCTCATGTAGCGGCGTAAAGCGAACAATATGCTCGTCGAGCACAGAAATGCGCTCGGGCGGATAGTACTTATACAGCAGGTTGCGGTCGTCCATATCAACCTCCGTCCGATTCGAGAGACCGCAACAAGGCGATCCGTGATGCGCCCTGCCCGGCTCCGCATTGCTGCGTAAATCACGCCCTTGGATTCTCCCCTTTACTCAGCCGCTTGTCGCCCTCCAGATGCAACGAGGGGCGAGCAGCCGGAAAGCAGCCGCTTGTGGTGGGTAGCGTCTGGCCGGGTGCGCGAGTCGCGCCCGGCACCCTCGATGTGCTACGGCCACAGAGCTTGTGGCCAACTCCATTGTCTATTCACAGCTCACCGCTAGCGAATGCCAGCGCCTACCTCGATCTGCGTTTCCTTGTGAAGCGCATACAAGACCGCCTGACGCAAGCTTACTGGATAGCCGATGTGGAGGAGCAGATTAGGCCGCCCCTGCGATCGCGACTCAGCGAATCTCGAGTCAAGTTGTGCCCCGGCGAATGGCGCCCCGTGATAGAGAACGCACAGCGAAAGCTTGGATAGCTGCACGCGCGCGAAACTCCGGTTCTTGAAAGTGCCCGATCACGAGACGGCGCGAACGGGTGAGCCCGAACGCTGCAGGATCTGGTAAATGCTCGCCAGATGCTGCTCACCTATTTCGGCGCTGGCATGTCGGACAACGGCATATCGGGGCGGCGTTACCCTAAGGGAGCGACACACCGTGGACAAATACGGCTTGGCGCCGCGGCTAACGCAACGTTGCGCTGCGAGAATGATCGCCGCATCATTAAATTGTGCACGCAACCACGTCAACACCAGGCGATCGCGCTCGTTTTGAACTCGCACCCATTGTTCCATCGCACCCCCAAAAGCTGTATGTATATACAGTGCCTTGAAGATAGCCTATGCTGATGGCAAATACAAGACCGCGCAGTACCCCTTGATGCCCTCGGTCCGCCACCGCCCGATTACACGGCGCGGACATGTCGTCTGGAGCCGGCAATGGATCTCGCAAAACTCGATTACTGGGTGAGTTGTGCCGAACAAGTGAAAGGAAGAGCCGCTGACCAGGACACCCCGTTGGTTGTACGCCCCTACGCGTCCGATCCCACGCTCGCCGCATCGATCATCTCGCGCGAACACATTGTGATCGGCCACATCGTGGACGATGAACGCGGTGAAATGGCGATCGCATGGATCGATCCCGTGGGAGACGTGAATCGGCATCCTGTTGGCGCCAGCATATGGATGGGCGAGACTGAGTGTGAGGCTGCGATGCTGTGTTACGTCAGCGCATGTTTTGGCGACGCCCTACTCGCCTATGATGAAAACCCGGCACCCGATGCGGACTCGCCACTGAACTGACGATCTCATCAATCGATTCTTCGTTAACCGTATCGCCAGTTACGGAGCCGTGCATAACTTGGTGCCCTTCGCGACAAGTGCTCGCTGATATTGGTCGTTGTCGACAAGCAGATGGTCGACGCACTCCTGCAGCTGTTTCACGTGCCGGCGCAACACGTCTGCCTCGGCGGTCGCCTGCAGACGTACGGAGTCGTTTTGAAGTTTCAAAAATTGTTCCGTTCCGCGTAGTTAGGGGGCGCTCAAGATTTGGACTTTTGCGCACGCTTCCGTTCCGCGACGCCTTGATGGGCAAGGCTTCCTACTTCTCGTGGAGTCGTCGTATGGACTGCCGCAATACAAGCTCGCGAAGTCGGTGATTTATATGATTGTGCGGTGCGGCTATCGTACGTTTTCATCCGAATCTTGAGCGCACCCCCACACGCCACTTCACGATGTCGAGAGGGCATCGCCGTCAGTCCCGGCGGGCCAAGGTCGGGTCGGCGAGGACATCGGCTAGAGCAGAAGTAACTTTCTCATGCGTCTCGGGATTAACGTAGAGGTATTGCCCTGCGGGATTCACCTCGAAGAAGACGTATTCTCCGCGCGAGGTAAGGCGCAGATCCACCGCGCCGTAAACTAAGCCCAATCGGGCCATCAGCGAGAGCACATGCTCCTCAACCGATTGCGGGAGAGAGTGCTCGAAGTATTCGACGTCTTTGTTCATACGAACGTCATTCGGATACTGCAAGTCCTTAAGCGGCGTCGCAGCCGCGTAGCAGCGGTTGCCGACTGCTGTCACGCGGATGTCAGCAACGCCGTCTACTCGCTCCTGAAAGATGACCGACGCGAGTCGGACCGCGTTGACGAGCTCTGCCTCCGCTTCGCCGACAATCCGCGTCTCGCGCCAGCTATCCGGCAGAGCGAGAAACTGCTTGAAAACCGTCTGGCCGGGGTATGCATTCCAAAAGCGAACGGCCTCGTCTGGGTCGCTCGTCATCAGGGTTGCGGGAACGGTCAAGCCGCAGTCCTGTGCCAACGTGAGTTGAAACGGCTTATGGTTCGCAACCGAGTCGCGAGCGGGTTCGTTCACCCAGAAGGCGTCCATCGAGTGGAACAAGCCGTAAAGAGCGGTGTGCCACTCTGACCGAATAAATTGAGCGTGTCGGGCGTCAGCCGACGAGAGACCGATCGCTTGGGGACGCCTCCACCATACGGCGTGCACGTCCGTGAGGTCAAAACTCCCTTGAGACCCGCGTGAGAGCGAAAATCGACGTTCGTTATCCGCAAAGCGCAGCGAAAGTGCGATCTGCGTGGGGAAATGTGAGAGGTCTAATACATCGGGCGCCTCATGGCCTTTCGCATGAAGCGCCTTGATCACCGCCTGTGCATGGCCATCATCGAGCGCGGAGATGATGAGTACGCTCATAGCCGCTGGACCTGCGGGTCTAAATGAAACTTAGGAACGTGATAATCGCCGGTGGGTCCCGTTGGCAGGGTGTAGATGGCTCGATTCCACGGAAGCGCGAACTGCATCATCGCGGCCAAGTATTCAGGTGAGACCTGATGGGGTGCCGCGAGCGAAAACGGTGTCATGCCCGCAATACCGGATGCTGGCCCCGTCCATCCTTGCTCATAGCCTCCTCCGACGGGGCCCTCGATAAACTCTGGTTGGTTCGGAAATGTGTGATCGGTAAACGGATACGGGCCTTTGGGCCAAATATCTAGAGCCGGATGACTCAGATCCAAATGACCCTTTTCAAAAGGCGACTTCATTTGTGCGACTGGTGCGTTGAGCTCGGCGTTGGCGATTTCGGACGGCACCTTGTCGACAGCTATCTCAACTTCAACAAACAAGCTACCGAACGAACGTGCGAGTAACTTATACGAACGCACTGCGTCCACAGGCAGGGTTAGACTTCGGCCGGACTGCAGCTTGAGGACGAACGTGCCGGGATCCTTCGAGCGCGCGATTGCACCGTGCAGCACAAGTTGATTCTGCTCCTCGTCCTCTGGGGCCTGAGCTAGCAGTTCTTGAAACGACTTTTCTTCGTTCGGCATGGGTTCCTCCAGCAGCGGTCGCGGCAAGGTGCCACGACGCGCTCAGGCGACATCCGATGTTGCAGAGTGGAAATCCGCGTGTTTTTTGTTTTGCTAATGTCGGGATCGGCGAGGCTCCGTGAAAGGTATGTCACTTAGGGAGCCTTACGGGCAAGAATAGGTAAACCCCACCCGATCTGCAAACGTTGCATCCCGGTCGCATCCGCCATCGGATAGCAGCACCGCACAATCATGTAAATCAACGACTTCGCGCTTGTCTTGTCGCACATTCACTCCACGAGAAACAGAAAGCCCTTGCCCATCAAGGCGTCGCGGAACGCGAGCGTGCGCGAACTGTGCGGTTCGAATGGCACTGGTTGACCCAGTGTTGACTGTCGCCGGCGCATGGTCGACAGCGCGGTCCACCTCCTTGTTCCCGAAGAGCGCATCTGCAGCGACCTGAGCCTTCGAAAGGATCGCGCCTGCCCTCAGATCGAAATCGCGCCCACCTCGCGGATTGCGCGCGACGGGCACCGCGGGGCCCCTAGTTGCACTTAATATCTACCACATAGCCGCCCCAGGAAGCGGCGGTTGCTCCCTGGGGTTTTGCTTTGAGATCGCCGCTACAGAAAATTGTTGTTGACGCTCTGACTTCTGCCACTATTGAGACCGTGCGTACGGTGAGTACCACTAGACAAATCGCAATCACCGTCAGCATTGTTTTGGTATAGAAATCTAGCTTCATTTGGCACTCCTTTTGTATTCCGAGTACACACAAATTTACCACCTCTCTCTTCACATACCCGAGCTAGCCACTTGAGGTATCCGGCTCGTGCTGGTTGATTTTGTCAATCACGCGGCTAACCTGGGGTGCGCTCAAGATTTGGATGAAAACGTACGATAGTCGCACCGCACAATCATATAAATCAACGACTTCGCGCGCTTGTCTTGTCGCAGTCCATATCACGACAGCACGAGAAGCACGAAGCCTTACCCACCAGGGCGTCGCGGAATGCAAGCGTACGCAAATCCGAATCCTGAGGCTACCCCAAACAGGAAGTGTTTGATTTAGCTCGAAATGTTATTAGGGTCGACTCGCAAACCCGCATGGGGCCAAGGGCCCGCTACCCCGCATAGGGGTGCCGTCAAGAAACGGACGCCAACGTACGTTAGCCGCACCGCACCAGCAATACAAACAATGAGTTATCGAAATGGCGCTCTTTCCTGTGGCCCCTCAGGAAAAGGTTCCACTTGTCATGGCGTACGCAAACGTCCGAATCTTGAGCGCACCCCTATTTTGGCGACGCGTTACCCATCTGCGTCGAAGATCCGGCACCCGACTCAGACGCGCCGCTCAACTGACGCTCTGTCGATTCGTTCCCCTGCCCAAACAATGCATGCGTCGATCACCTGGCTAGACTTAGAGCTCCGTTTTCTATGATTCAAAGCCCGCGAGGCACTGTTTTGCCGGACTGCTTCGTATGAGCTTGTCTAATCGCTGGCTCGCTTCAACAATCGCTTGCAGACGGGTTTCCCGCAGTTGTCGATCGTGCTCGTTGACGACTACCGTAAGTGCTTCGACCAGAGGTTTTGGAAAAAGCCATTCGCCCGAATCGCGACCGTGATTCAGTGGATCTGAAACTTGGCGTTCAACGCTGTCGAGAAATTTGGTTTCGAGCAGGCCATGTCCCGCCTGCGTTAGAAACCCGGTTAGTAGTGTCACCTGAGCCATGCAATGGGCTGACGCACGATCCCCAGCCCCACTTCGGATCGTTTCGAGCGCCAGCCTGGTGCGCGACAATTGGGAAGTCCGCTCGGCCATCATAGTTGTCGCGCAACCGGCGCATTGACTCACCAAAACTGCAACTTCCGCTGACCTGTTGCCTCATGTAGTTTGCTACCGGTCGGATTGTCCGGCAGGAGCGGTGCGAGGTGACGAGGCAAATCAGCATGACGACACGCAAGGAGTTGGTTGCAGCATTGCAATTGCGGTATAGCAGCGCGGCGTTCGGCGACCGGATCAAGATTCTCGACGAGTTCGTAGCTTTGACTGGGTATCACCGCAAGCACGCCATACGGCTGCTGCGTGAGAAAGCATCCCCTACGCAGGGGACGCCCGCACGGAATCGTCTCTATGACGAGGCAGTGCGCCAAGCATTGATTGTGTTGTGGGAAGCGGCCGATAGGATTTGCGGCAAGCGTTTAAAGGCGCTGATTCCAATATTGGTTGATGCCATGGAACGGCATGGTCACCTTGACCTGGATCCCGTTATCAAATCGAAGCTCGCTCATATCAGCGCGGCTACCATCAATCGCATGTTGGCCAATGCGCGGTTGCACATCGACGGGCAGCGCAAGCGCCGTAAGGGCGTGGGTGCAGCAATTCGACGAAGCATCCCAGTGCGCACATTTGCTGACTGGCGCGATCCGCCACCCGGATTCTTTGAAATCGACATGGTCGAACACTGCGGTGGCCCGAAGACCGACGGTGACTTCGTTCACACGCTCACGTTGACTGACATCGCCACTGGCTGGACAGAATGTGTGGCGATGCGAGTGCGTAACCAGATGCTGGTCATTGAAGGGTTGGACAAAGCGGCGGCCGATCTGCCGTTCGCAATGCTCGGGGTTGACTCGGATAACGACAGCGCGTTCATGAACCAGAGCGTCTTCGATTACTGCAAGGGACGTGGTCTTGTTCAGACTCGCTCGAGGGCTTACAAGAAGAACGATCAAGCGTGGGTGGAGCAGAAGAACGGCTCTATCGTGCGTCGGTTGGTCGGCTATGGCCGGCTGAGCGGCATCGATGCCAGGAACGCCTTGGCGCAGTTGTACGCATCCTCGCGGTTATACATTAACTTCTTCCAACCCTCGTTCAAGCTGAAGTCCAAGACCCGCGATGGCGCACGCGTGTACAAGGTCTACTTCGCGCCGGCGACGCCGTGCGATCGGCTTCTGGCGCACGACAGCATCGAACCCGCTATAAAGGAGAAACTGAAGGCGCAGTTCAAAGAACTCGATCCTGTGCGCCTTCTGCAGGAGATGCGAACGGCTCAGCAAATATTGAGCGATCTCGCTGCCCACGGAGTGCGTGCCGAAACGGTATCTGCTGACGCATCGGACGTTGCAGTCTTCCTCGCAAACCTGTCTGTGGCGTGGAAGGACGGGGAAGCACGGCCCACTCATCGAAAACAGCCCACAGCGAAACACTGGTGGAGAACCCGAGTCGATCCGTTTGCTGACGTATGGCCGGTTATTGAGGGCTGGTTGATTGCTGAACCCTCTGCATCGGCGGGAGCCGTGATGAGTCGACTTGCCGCAATGGTGCCCGACGTCTATGCAAGCGAGGCACAGTTACGGACGCTGCAGCGTCGCATCAAGGTGTGGCGAGCCGAGCGCGTCAGAGAACTGATCTTGGGCGGTCTGCGCAAGTCCGCCGAGACGCCGGTTGAAGCATAAGTTGCGGAAAAACTGGAAGCCAGAGAGACCGGGCGCTTCGCGCCCGGCAAACCATAAAAGGAAGGAAAAAGGCAAAACGACAACAATCGGTCGGGTAACATTCCTTCTTGAGGCAACACGACCGGACATCGTAGTTGACGATATCCAGCCAGCCGAAACTGAAGACTAATTTTATTGACGGAAGCCTGATCCATCGGCAAGAACAAAGCTTTCAGGTGCATCGACTTCGCGGGCATCGCTTTTTCCTTCTTTCGTTTCTTCGACGTTGCCATCCACAAGTCCAATTTTCGTTGTCGCGAAGCTGGCTGACGACGCATCCCTGCAGCGACTCCACGGAGCAGCAACAACGCATTCAAACTAAAACAACTTTTCTAAGATTCCATCACCTGGTCCGGTGCTACATGTAGCTCGAACAAAAGATGGTGCCGTGTGGCGAGCTCACGTTTTCGTCCGTTTCCTGAAGCACCCGAACTTCAAGGCATCCAGCACCCGTCGATTACCTGTCGGCCTTCGCAACCAGCGCTCGCCGGTATTGGTCGTTGTCGACAAGCAGGTGCTTGACACGCTCCTACAGCTGTTTAACGTGCTAACGCAAGGCGTCTGCCTCTCCGGTCGCCTGCAAGCGAACCAAGTCGTTCTGGAGAACACGACATTTCGAGCAATGGACTAACCTGCCGACGCTGGACCGAATTCCTCCAATGGATCGAAACCCATCAAGCGCCCTCAGAACGCGTCGTCCCACGGCTTCGCCGTGCCTCGCGGATATTTCCCCTCAAGGCTCTGGTTAATAGCCTCAGCAAAGGCCTTGCACTCATCACGCAGTGATTGGACGTCGACTTTCGACAGGATAACTAGGTTGCCGTCGGCATCGCGACCGGCTCGATGCACAATGTCGTGGCGAACCTTTACGGCAGCCATTAACATCGAGATGTCCGGCAAATCTATCTGGAAGGTAGCCTTCAGTATGGGCTTAACTTTATCCAACCGATGCCACATGAAGGTGCTCAGATAGTCCTTGACTGACTCTTTGAGTTTGTCGAATCGCACAAAAATTTCCGACAGCGTAAGGCTTTGTGACTGGAAATCCTTATTGGTCGCCACAAATCGGCGTAACACCTGCTCGTCTGCTTCTAGCCAAAATTTAAGCGTATCCGAAAGATATGCTTCGAGGGCGGCAATCATCGATCCATGTGCCATCTGATGAACAATATGTTCGGCCCGCGGATTCCCGGCGACAGTGTCTAAGACAACGTCAATCTGGTCGAGCCGCTCAACCAGAAATCTATAAGGATCGTCTCGGGAAGAGACCACTAGTTGCGACAAATAGCCGTCGTAATCGACACCCTCGTGCTGGATAGGTGCCCAGTCATTACCCACATCGCGGTACAAGCCATGGATGACAGGTTCCATGATTTCGTATGGAACGATATGTCCGAAGCGCTCTTGTATCTCGTCGTTCGGATCGTAGGGGCCACCCCAGACGTAAACGTAGTCCTTGTCCTCTCCGTCCCAAGGAGTTTGATTGGCAGGATCTTCGTAACGGTCGCAGAACCACCGCAGCATCGCCGCTTGCAGTAGTTCAGGAGGCGCGTCGGCGAGCCACTCATCGTTTGGTTCGAATGGGCTCAGCTCGACGTTTCCAGCTTCGGGTGGAAGATCAAGGTTACGGTAGTCCATAGGTGTCTCTTTCGTCGGGCTCGTCAGGCTCGGATTTCGTTGGGAATTGGTGGCGATAATAACCGGCCTGGATATTTCATTGCTGCCTAGTCCGTGTCGGCAACTAGATCAGTCGCCGCTGCTCGATTCGCATCAACATCGCCAGTTGCGGGTCGTCTTTGGTCGCCTCCTGTTCGCTAAGCTGCCGGAGGATTGCGCCGGCGGAGAACGGCCAGTTAGCGGAATCTTCATCGAGAATGGCAAGCATCAGATCGAGCAGACTTCGTGGCGAAGTGCCGACCAACTTCTCGGTGATCTTCGGGTCATAGAGCACGATGGAATGGCCCCTGAGCGGAACCAGTCTCGGCACCACCACTTTCACCAAGTCAACGAGCTGATCCGGTACCGAGGTCACAAGATCAACCAGCTTTTCCGACAACTCCGGTAAGCGAAGCGCTTTCTGACGCGGCCACACGCGTAGCAAAAATCCGTGCAGCTTGCCTGGGAACGGTGAGTCCGGTACCTGCGCCAGCTGCTTGAGGCACCGCAGTGTTGACGTACGGAATTCTTCCTTGGCGTGAATCAGGACCTCCCGCAATTCGCTATCCGAAAGATACTCGCCCGGATCGCGCGAAAGATCGCCGTATCCCCATGCGAGGAGGAGGATATTTGCCAGCCGCCCTGCTTCTTCGCGTCTTAAAGCGCTACGGCATGCCAGCGAAACGAGACTACCCCTGATTTCCCGAAACAACACAGGCTGCGGATTGTTGTTCCTCCAAAAATAGCCCGACCAGAAGGCGCGACCGTCATCGTTATCGATCGGCTGAACTGCGAGCGGCAGGATATGCTGCATGGTCCAGTCCTTCGCTACAGAGAAAAGCCAGTTCATTCGCCCCGCAATCATGACGATTGCATACTGCCTGTAGTCACCCGGCATCGCCAATAAATGCTCCAGACGGCGAAGCCATACCCCAGGCAACCCCGTTTCGGGCGTGGCCGACTGCAGCCCGGGATATTTGAACCACGTGTCGACCATACGGCCGACGCTGTTGCGCATGCTCCGATCCGCCCAGCTCCTTTTCGAATTCACACTGACGTTCATAGGCCCATCCTTCACCGCGGCCAGAATGGCGACCCAGAGCGCGTCCCGGGCTAGGGGAGTGCCGGCACTCAGCTGCTGGAAATTCCGACATAGCCAATCCGCGGCGGGATCAGCGAGCTCGGCAAGGTGCGCTGCCGGGAGTCGAGCGAGTCGATGCGCGATCGCACGAAGCAAACCCGGGGAGGTCTCGGTCTCGACGTAGAGCAGCGTGCGCCATGCGGAAGGATCGAATATCCCGTTTTTCCCGGCGACCGTTATGGCGCTCAGTGCGCGCGCCGGCCTTGCTCTCGCAAGACCGTTGAAAGGCCGGAGGATCACGCCCTCGGCGAACCGATACCCACCGAGATCCTTCGCCTTCTCGACGATCTCGCCAAGCGGCAACCGATCGAGTGCCGAGCTACTGTTGTCGGTCCCGAGGATCCTTGGCCCCGAAACCATTGGCTGCACGGCGTCCCGGGCACTGTCTTCCGTCCAGTCCGATGCGAGACTCCGCAATGCAGCGATTGCAGGCAAACGGTCGGCTGACAGGCTGACACCGTGCGTTGCGAGCCACTGGATACGGTCAAGCCGGTAGCGAGCAACTACGATTTCTCTGTCGGGCTGGTCATCATCGAACGGGTAGTGACCGCTGCACAAGCGCTCCTCAAGCAATACAACCGTGGGAGATGGCAGTTGCAGCCACCGATTTTTCAGTGCCTGCAGAAGGTCTGTTTGGTTTGCATGCGTCCAGAATGACCGATCATCAAGAGCCAGAAAAGTGTGGCCAGCATCCTCTCCCGATGTGAGCGCGGGTTGGCCAGCCGCCCAGATTCGCAACCGTGCGAAGGTGGGATCATTGGCGTCCCAGCGGGCAACCTCTGCGCTTGCAACGCCTTGGTCAAAATCGACCAGGCGCGACACCATCGATGCCAGTGTGATCAGGTGTGCCCTGACATCAGAGTGAAAGCCATTTTGCTCGTCATCGCTACTGTTCGTGATCGGCTCGATATACATGGTATCCCGATGGCCGAGTTCGTCCTCCAACTGCAGGCCCTCCTGAAGCTGCTGCCTGAAGAGTGTAACGGCGAGGGCAAGCGATTCAGGTGGTATCTGAAGCGGCTGATGCGGGCGGGGATATTCCACGTCGACTTGGATCACATCCTCAAGCTCAAGGCTGTCGCTTTGTTCAGGCGCCCTTTTGCGCATGGAAGCCTCAACCTTAAGAAAAGGTCGATAGAGCGCCATGGCATGCCGAACAATCTCAGGCGACCAGCCATCGGCCTGAGCATCCTGTTCGATGGCATATTGGCCTACGTCCGTGTCGCGCGTGGACCGCTTCCAGCTTCGCAGCAGAAGGCGCCAGCCCGCTCGTACCACCGGTGAGTAGCGGCCCGAATCTATACGCAACGACCGCTCCAGGTCATCCAGAACATGGGGATGAAACGGTATCTGTTTTGCAGCCCACCACAAGGTAGCTGGCTGGTTGGCGATCCTGACGATCCATCGACCCAGGTTTGCGAGGCGAGGCGGCAAGGCCGGAACGTCGCCGGCCCGGATGCGAAAACGGGCAGTCGCCGCCTCCGGAAGCGCCTGCAGGTCGCCGTGCGTAGCAATCATTCCATCCCACACGTCGGGTGCCGCCCGCTGCAGGTAGATATTTTCGGGATCGGGCGGTTCGGGCAGTGGGTCGGAGTCGAGTCCGAATGCCTCGAACGGATCGAACCGGCTTGGCTCTCCGTCTTCATTTCTTTCCGGGTTGCCATAGCGTTCATTTCGATCAAACACGAACAGCCAGTCGGCCGGCAACACGATACCGTTGCTCGCGATATGTCGGGAACCTGTCAAGTTACCCGCAAGATTGGCTACGATGCCGCGCTCGTGAGGTGCCATTGCAGCAGGTCCCAGCGCGGCCCCCTCGATGACTCGGTCATACCAACCGTCGAGGTCGCGTGCGCGATCGGCCCATCGTGCGAGGGTGTCCCAGAGGGGCGCGTGGCCGTTGGAACTGTCATAGGTGATTGGCTCAACACCCTTATGCGCCCATTGCTGCGCAGCCTGTTCCCTATCGCCCGACTGGAATGCGTAGAGGGCATGACGCGGGCGTCCCGACCGGCTCAACGCTTCCAGAAGATACTGGACTGGAGGATCATCAGCCGAGTAGCCAACAAACACGATCTTGTAACGTTGCAGTAGCGCCTGGATATAGCGGGTAGCCCAACCGTCCGAAAGATACGCGTGACCGAAATCGGCGCTGGATAAGACAAATTCGTCGCCGCATGCGCGGCGGTATTCAGCATCGACGACACCATGCAGATGAATGATCCCGTGGAAGTCTCCTTCCCTGCCAGGATCAGGCAGTTGCGGCGGGTACGATGATCTGAGGTCCGGCCCGCACGCCTCGAACAGGCGGTCAAAGTTCGTTGTGACGATGCGAACCAGACCTCCGCGCGCACGGGACAGATCCAGCAACGTCCGATGCGCGTCCAGACCGCACTTTGGCGGAGGTTTCAACGCTATAGACACCGCCTCACGGACATCGGATGCTTCAAATTCACGTTCAAGCATGCCGAAGACTCGGTCGAAAGCGACCAGGCCCTTGACCTTTGCGGCCTGTTCCGCCGTCGCTGCGGCCTCGATCAGCCGGCGCGCGGGGCTATCAGTCGCCGAACCAAGAAGGTCTAGAACATCTCTGGCCAGCTTGGCGAAATCTGGCAGGTCCGCCTGTGCACGCGAAACGCCTGCCCCGCAAAAGAACAACACATTCCCCGCGTCACGGGCGAGCAACAGCTCATCGGGAATCGACGGTCCGTTTTCCACAAAGCGCATCGGCGTCCCTATTCTCTTGTTTTTAATGCATGGATACGGCCAACGAGTCAGGCCCTTCCGCTCTCAGACTTCGCCCGCCACTGGAATGTCCGGTGGCGTTGACTCCGCCCTTGCATGATGAAATTATGTCCGGCCCGTTCGTACCGCATCAGGAGCGGGATGTGCGGTTGCCGAGCGCACGCCAGTACTGGTCATTATCCGGCACATTGTCTTTGCCTCTCTGCTTCAGCGATTTCCACTTCCCTCGCCTCTCGTAGCACGCCGTCGATGGAGTTCGCAATAGTGAGTCTCGCGGGAAATCACCGTCCGACTCCTTTCACCCCTTGCTCCGCAAGTACAAGCCACCGGTCCAGAATAGTCAGCAGATCCGCAGATATCTGCACCTGCGCGTGCGGCCAGAGTGACCCAATCCCGACGATGGTTTTAGCGATGAACAGCATGGAATACTGCAACGGCATCGCTACCACTTGCAACGCACCGGAGTCCCCCGCGTGAGTCAACGTCAACTGACTCAGCGCGAACGGTAGCGTGTGGACGTACTGGGACAGGAACGTCGTCACACTGATGTAGTAGTCGTGGTTGATTCCGCTGGCAGCATTGCGATCCTTTTGACTTCGAAAGTATGCTGGAGCCTTGCCAGCAGCGATCTTTCCTTTCATATCATTCGATAGGTCGGTGTAGAAAGCGTGGGTGGTGACCATGCCGTGCAAGGTTTTCGCGCTGGTTCGGATTTCCTCGACACCCGGACCAGCCGCGCCGATGTTCTCTAGCATGTGCAGACGATGTTCTTGGTCATGCAGTTCCCATACCAAAATCCGTAATTCACGTTCGGGAGGAAGGATGGTCTGGAGGCTAATGTACGCCAATGCGTCGAATGCCTCGATCAAAGTGCGGGCGATCGCGCAGGCAGCGCCGATATCCCAAAGTTCAGGTGGCGAGGAGCGCTCAGGCGTAGGAGATAGCTTTCGCAGGCTGATCGCGTGACAAAGCAGTTTCGTAAAGATGGTCTCGGCGTACGACAGATGTCTTTCAACGACGGTGCGTCCGACCAGACGGTCGGACATCGCGCAAGCATGGGCGAGGATCGCATCGTATTCACTGAGGATCGCCCTGTATCGCTCCGGGGTCATAAGGCCGATGCTCATCGTGGTCGCTCTTCCTTTACAGTTATCCGCCGGAGGAGCTGCCCTCCAATAGGATCTGCATGTTGTAGGGCGTCTGGCAAGTGATCGCTTCGCATGCGTTTCCATTTTGACAGCTTCGAGAGCGAAGCCTAACAGCGTTGCAAAGGCAATCAGCGCGAATACCGGCATGATATTGTTGACGACGCTCATTCCGAGTTGCAGTTTGCCTCTCGTGCGAAATGGTGGCTTAGCTAGTGCGACAAGTTAGCTGTCGGCGGTCCATCGCCGTAGAGCGTATTAAAACTATCAACGTTGCGACAATAAATGTGTCAACTGGTGATCATACCTCGACCACGTTCCGTCCCAGCCTTACTAGGAAAGGGTTTCCAGACGCGAATTAATTGTGTCACCGGCGAAGGTCGGTCCGGCGGTAGCAGTAGCCGGCAGTAAGGTCTTAGTCAGGGCCAGAAGCGGTCACTCGACGGATAGGCGCGAATCATCGACAATCCGGACACACATTGATCACGAGGCTCGCACGGCCTTACGAATCTTGCGGTGCCACGCGCGCGGCGAATTTTTGGCGGCGGCCGATCCACCAGGAGGCGCTAACCCGATGCACGACTCCGATTGGATAGACCTGGACCGTCTGGTCGAAGACGCAATGAAGTGTTGGGGCATTCCCGGTCTTGCCATCGCCGTGGTTCAAGACGATGAAGTCATCTTGCTAAAGGGTTATGGCGTGCGCGAGCTCGGAGTCAACGCTCCGGTTACATGCGACACCCAGTTCATGATCTGCTCGCTGACCAAGTCAGTCACGGCCGCTGGACTCGCGCTTCTGGTCGACGAGCAACGGTTGGATTGGGAGACGCGAGTTCGTGAAATACTGCCGGAGTTCCAGCTTTGCGACGCGGCCGCGACCGAGGCAATCACGATATCCGACTTGCTTACGCATCGCAGTGGGCTTCCGCGTCACGACCGGATATGGTCACCTCCGGGTGAGCGGTCGCGGGAACAGATTCTTGAAGCCATGCGCTATCTGGAACCCAGCCGAAAGCTCCGCGAAGCGTACCAGTACTCGAATCTCGGTTACGTTGTAGCGGGAATGGTCGCGGAACGACTTAGCAGGCAAGCGTGGGAAGAATTTACGGCACAGCGGCTGTTGTTACCTCTCGGCTTCAGCAACTTTGGATTTTCGACAGCAGCGTTGGAATCGTCGATCGACCACGCGCATCCGTATGGCCTCGACGGGCGTGATGTTTACCGCGAGGAGTTGTGGCCGATGCATGCGGCACCTGCTGGAGGCATCACTGCCTCGGTAGAGGATATGGCTCGTTGGCTTCAGTTCCTGCTATCGCGGGGACGCGCCAATGACAAGCAACTCGTTTCAGTTGCCGCGGTTGATGCAATGATGACCCCGCGCGTAGACGTTGGCGATTCGGAGTTTGCGGAAATTGGCAGAAGCCAGTACGGATACGGGCTAGAGTCTGCACACTACCGGGGTGACCGGTCTGTCTTTCACACCGGTTCGCTACCGGGCTGGGCCACGCTGGTCAGCATGCTGCCGGATCATGGGATCGGTGTCGTCGTGCTTACCAACCGCGACCCTTGTTCTGTTCGTGAATTGATAGCTTACGCAGTCTTTGACCGATTGCGCTCGCTCCCGCCAATCAACTGGCTGGAGATTTTTCAGATCAAACGGAAAAAGCAACTTGAAGAAAAAGCATACACGCAAGGCTTTGAAGTGCCTGGCGTGTCGGCCTTACTCTTTGGCGAGCCACCCCGCGATTTCGTTGGCGAATATGAACATCCGGCCTACGGTTGCATCTCAATCGTTCAAACCGCGTCCGAGGCGCGCTGGTCCTGGCGGGGTCTCAGCGGGGTACTGATATATCGCGGTGGAGACTCCTTCCAGCTAAAGGAGGACGGTATACCTCGCTATGCGAGCGGAATTCCGATCTTGTTTGAGAGAAACGCCGGGGGTCTCGTTGATCGTCTGAAATCGCCGCTCGAGCCGGCCGTCTCGGATATTGTCTTCCAACGTCAGATAGCCGGATGAATGATCGTTTTAGCACACGCTTGCCGAATAGCGGCCGCTAGATGGGCCGTCAGGAACGCTAACAATCGATTTGCAAACGGCGACAGATTCCTTTAGAGCGAAGAGAAGAGCGCCCATGATGAGGATGCGTTCAACCCGGGGGCTACATCAGACTTTGAGGAGCACTTGTCTTGCTGGTCTCAGGCTTTCCTACACAGCTTCAGCTGGACAGCTTGAGGATGCAGATCCTTTCGATTAGGAGCAAAACGTGTATTCGGAGCATCCCTCGTTTCCGCAGCCAGAGGACGACACAGTAAGAGTGTGGCGATATATGGACTTCACGAAGTTCGTCTCGCTGCTTGAAAGCCGTTCGCTGCACTTTACGCGAACTGATAAGCTCGTCGACCCATTTGAAGGCTCGTACCCGAAGTTGAGCGTGCTCGCCCGACAAAATCCACCTCCCGGCTTCCCGGTTGAGCACTACGCGGCATATGCGAGGGCTATGACGGAGGACGCACCGAAGATGGCAAAGAACATGGTCAAAATGGTCGGGCTAAATTGCTGGCACATGAATCAGCATGAGTCTGCGGCGATGTGGTCTCTGTACTTGAACAACAGTAATGGCGTAGCCATCCAGTCCACATACCAAAAGCTTCGAGACTGCTTCGCGGGCGTTCAAGAGAATGTCTTTCTCGGCGAAGTTAGATATATAGACTACGAATCGGGGTTCATCGCGGGGAGTTCAAACGCGTTCGATCCGTTTACATAAAAGCGGAAGAGCTTTGAGCACGAAAAAGAGGTGCGCGCGGCTATTGTTCGGGCGCCACCAACTGTGGAAGGCGTTGGGTGGGATTTCGCGGCCACGACGTTTACACATGGTGAGCTAATCCCCGTCGCGCTCAACCTCCTAGTCGAAAAGGTGTACGTAGCCCCGAACTCACCGGAATGGTTTGTAAGTCTGGTGAGGGCCGTAATCAAGCGATATGAGTCAACCTTCGAAGTAATGCACTCGCAAATGGACGCTGGACCGTTATGGTAGCGACTTCGAACGGCAGGGATGGAGAAATTTCCAGGTCCGGAAGGGGTCGACATGGGTCTGCCGCATCCGGCAGTACGCGGCCACTAAGCTTCATTCGCACGCCCCGTCGCTCGGACGCTCAGACGTCGATTCCGCCCAGCAAACGACCATTCGATTTGAGAAGCAGGTCCGCCGTTCACATACAAGCGGCGGGCGCTGCGCTTCTGATGACATGCAGGACGTGTGAGAGAAGGTGGAAGTCCTCTGTGCGCCACCAAACCGACGCCGAAAAAAACAAATAATGGAGGGGTAATCCCGGGCTTTTTCCCACAACGGTTTCTGCCCCCAATCGTCCTTAGCGTCCTATAGTGATGTCAGATGCTGGCCAACCGCGCCGTCGCGGGGGGAAAGTGCAACGGAATGTCCCGGACCCGTTTATCAGCCGCCAACGTACAGTCTTTTTCCCATTGTGTTTAGACATGGCATCGTTGCGAAATCCTGATCCCGCGACGGCCAGTAGAGCATCCTGCCAGCTCACCGGTCCTAAGGATTTCCTGGTGCGGCCGAGTAACGAAGATGTGCACGGTCCGGTCGGGAGGAAAAGTTTAGATAGGTGGCGTAGCGGCCCGTCAGGGGACACGGGAGTACAGCCGAGACAGGCTGCGTTGAGCGGTTGCGGACGCACCACCCCAGTCCTAAAACCCAAAAAAGGAGCCGCCGATGTTGCTTACCCGCATTCCCGATCCCGCTGCCCGCCGCGGACTGCAGGAGATCGCCGGCTGCGACGAGGACGCACGCGCGCTCGATATCGTGTTCGTCCACGGGCTGGGAGGAGATGCCTGGACCACGTGGATGGCCGACCCAGGTGACATCGGCACCTTTTGGCCATATTGGGTCGCCGCGGATCTGCCGAAACTGGGCCTATGGACGCTGGGATACGCCGCCAGCGGTTCGAAATGGCAGGACGAGTCCATGCCGCTTGCCGACCGCGGCAACCAGGTGCTCGATCTGCTCAGCAACGAGGGCCTGGGCGAGCGCCCGCTGGCCTTCATAACCCACAGCATGGGCGGCATCGTCGTTAAACAGATTCTCCGCCATGCCGAAAGTTTCGGCGTTCTGCGTTGGGAGGCGATCGCCGCGCAGACCAAGGGCATCGCTTTCATCGCCACGCCGCATTCCGGAGCGCATGTTGCTACCTTCGCAGAATTGGCCGCCGCGGTTTATCGCACCAATGAGCATGTCAGGGAGCTCGCCGCCCATGACCCGCGGCTGCGCGAGCTGCACGGTTGGTTCCTCAACTATCAGCGCAAGCGCAACGTGATCTGTCGCGCTTACTGCGAGAAGCGCGAGGTGCGCCCCGAGATCCCCTTGCTCGGCGTCAAGCTTCCGAAGGGCATTCTGGTCGTGGATGAAACCAGCGCCGAGCCTAACATTCCAGGCGAGCGCGCCGTACCGCTCGACGAAGATCACATCAGCATCTGCAAGCCGGGCTCGCGCGATGCCCAAGTCTACAAGGGCGTCATGCGCTTCCTGAAGGATTGCTCGGCGGAAGTGGTCCGCCCTCGCTAGGCCCGCTGCAGCAAGCCGCGCCAGGCGCGGCGGGCCTGATAGTACCGGTGCTCGCACACCACGGGGCAGAACCGCACGCAGCATGGTCATCCGCTGCCCAAGCGGTACAAGCGGCGCTGAGCTGGAACTGGCCGCGACCGTGGGATTTTTCCGGTTACCTTGCCGAAAAGCGCCACGACTTCACCGGGCGCGACTGGCTGTTCGACGAGGTGCGCAAATGGTACGAAGACGATGACGGCGCCCAGGCGATGCTGATCCGCGCCGACTTCGGCGTCGGCAAGTCGGCCTTCATGGCCGAACTCACGCACGATGCTCACGGTTTGCAGATCGCGGCCTGTCACTTTTGCAATCACTATGTAAATGCGACGCTCAGCCCGGCGACCTTTGTCTGCAGCGTGGCGGCACAGTTCGCCGACTCTCTGCCGGCATACCGGTCGGCAGTCGAAGCCGATCCGGACGCCCGCCGCTGGCTCGACGACGCGCAACTGCAACTGGATCCGGCGAGTGCGTTCGCGCGCGCGGTCGTCGGCCCGCTCAACGCGATCGAACCCCCGGGTGCGCCCCACATATTGCTCGTGGACGCAATGGACGAGGCGCTGGACTTCAAGGCCACTGCGGCCATCAGCCATCCGACCACGATCGTGCGCCTGCTCGCGAACCAGGCAAAACATTTGCCCGCCTGGCTGAGAGTTCTTGCCACGAGTCGACGGATTCAGGAAGTCCTGCAGCCGCTCCAGAACGCGTTCCGGTACGCGACACTGGACGGCGAGGATATCCGCAACCTCGACGACATCCGCCACTACGTCGCCGGACGCTGCGCCGGCGCAAAGCTGGCACCGATGCTGGTAGAAGGCGGCAAGAGTGCATGCGGTATCGCGGCGTTCCTGTCGGACTCTGAACAAAGTGGCGGCAAGTTCCTCTACGCAGTCAGCGTACTCAACGACGTTGAGTCCGGCGCGCTGCCGCTGGATCGCCTTAACGACCTGCCACCCGGGATGGACGGGTTCTATCTGGATGCCTTCGAGCGGCGCTTTCCGGAGAGCGAGGACTACGGGCCCATAGGCGCATTGTTGGGCGTGCTCTGTGTCCAGCGCGAGCCGCTGTCACGCGCCGAACTGGCGGCGATCCTGGGCACGACTGAGGCGCAGGTCGGGAAGATACTCAAGCAACTCGAAGACTTCCTGCAGGTGCGCGCCAGGCGCTACGCCTTCGACCACCTGTCCCTCGCGCAATGGCTCAGCGAGGAAAATGGAAATGGTTTTCCGCGCGCTGGCCGGTTTTCGGTTGCGCCGAGGGACGCCGAGGTACGAATCGCCGCCTGGGCACGGCGCGAACTCGCCGCGGACCGCGCGCATGAATCGGCGTATCTGGCGCGACATCTTGGCGCGTACCTGAACCCGCGGGAGCGAAACGACCATTTCGCAAGGCTGCTACTCGACTTTCGCTGGCTCGATGCCCGGTTGCGCGCTGCGGGAGTCAATGCGTTGCTCATGGATTTCGAAGATGTGGACGAGACCCCGACGTTAAAGGCTCTGAAGCGGCGCGCGCTTCGACAGAGCGCCCATGTGCTCGGATACGACAACATTGACTGGTCAGGCAATGATTTGTTGGCGTCACAGATATTAGGTCGACTGCAATCACAGGGCGATCAGGACATCCAAGCCTTGGGCGCGCGGGCGACCGAGCACCTCAGACGCAACGCCGGGTTGGTGCCCCTGACCGACAGCCTTCGATCAACCGAAGCGTTGCACCGTACGCTCGAAGGACATACGGATACGGTATCCGCGCTCGCGGTGCTGGCCCACGGGCGGCTCGCGTCAGGGTCGTGGGACGGCACGATCAGGGTGTGGAACCCGGCGACCGGCGTGTGCGAGACAACGCTCGAAGGACACACAAAGCAGGTGTCCGCACTCGAAGTGCTTGCCGACGGGCGACTCGCGTCGGGATCATGGGACGAGACGATCAGGCTGTGGGACCCGGCGAGCGGCGTGTGTGAGTTGATGCTCGAAGGTCACACTGGTTCGGTACGCGCGCTCGCGGTGCTGGCCGACGGGCGGCTCGCGTCGGGCTCATCGGACAACACGATCAGGTTGTGGAACCCGGCGAGCGGCGCGTGCGAGGCGACGCTCGAAGGACACACAAACCGGGTGTCCGCCCTCGCGGTGCTTGTCGACGGGCGGCTCGCGTCCGGGTCGTCGGGCGGCTATGACACGATCAAGCTGTGGAATCCGGCGAGCGGCGCGTGCGAGGCGACGCTCGGAGGACTCAGGATCCGGGTGTCCGCCCTCGCGGTGCTGGCGGACGGACGGCTCGCGTCGGGGTCGAAGGACGGCATGATCAGGCTGTGGAACCCGGTGAGCGGCGCGTGCGAGGAGACGCTCGAAGGACACAGGAAGGGGGTGTCCGTGCTCACGGTGCTCGCCGACAGGCGGCTCGCGTCGGGTGGGGCGGAGGAAGACACGATCAAGCTGTGGAACCCGGCGAGCGGCATATGTGAGGCGACGCTCGAAGGACACACGTACCCCGTGTTCGCGCTCGCGGTGCTGGCCGACGGGCAGCTCGCGTCGGGCTCATCGGACAACACGATCAGGTTGTGGAACCCGGCGAGCGGCGCGTGCGAGGCTGTGCGTGAAGGACACATCAATGGGGTGGCAGCGCTCGCGGTGCTGGCCGATGGACGGTTTGCGTCCGGGTCGCTGGACAACACGATCAGGCTGTGGCACCCGGCGAGCGGCGTGTGCGAAGCGACGCTCGAAGGACACGCGGTGACCACGCTCGCGGTGCTTGCCGACGGGCGGCTCGCGTCGGGGTCGTGGGACACGATCGAGCTGTGGAACCCGACGAGCGGCGCGTGCGAGGGGACGCTCGAAGGACTCACGGGTCGGGTATCCGCGCTCGCGGCGCTGGCCGAGGGGCGGCTCGCGTCGGGGGCGTCGGACAATACAATCGAGTTGTGGAACCCGGCCAGCGGCGCGTGCGAGGCAACGCTCGAAGGACACGCGGGTCGGGTAACCGCGCTCGCGGTGCTGGCCGACCGGCGGCTCGCGTCGGGGTCGTACGACTTCACGATCCGGCTGTGGAACCCGGCGAGCGGCACCTGCGAGGCGACGCTCGAAGGACACACGGACGAGGTGGCCGCACTCGCGGTGCTGGCCGGCGGGCGGCTCGCGTCAGGGTCGGATGACCACACGATCAGGCTGTGGAATCCGGCGAGCGGCGCGTGCGAGGCGACGCTCGAAGGACACACGGGCCAGGTGACCGCACTCGCGGTTCTGGCCGACGGGCGGCTCGCGTCGGCGTCGTGTGACAGGACAATCCGGGTCTGGCAGGAACGCAACGGTCAATGGACGGGGACGGTCCGGTTCGTCGCTGACGCCGCTATCCTGGCGCTTGCCTTCTCGCCGCGCTCGGGGGTGCTCGCGGCAGGAGACCACAGCGGACGTGTTCACTTCCTGAAGGTGGATGCCGTTGGAATTTTTCCGGTGTGAACCGGGCGCGTGGTCCCGAACCGCCGGCCCGTCCACATGATCTCCTGCCGTGCGCCTTATGCGCACATTGATCTGACGTCGCAAATCTGCCTCGCGAGCCACCTGAACGTGGGCAACTGCCGTGGAGAAGGGCGGGCACACCACTTCATAACCGGATTTTCTTCTGTGTATAAGCACTTTGAGGGATGCCGCGTCTGTTGAAGGGCTGGATAGTCTAGGGAATCCAGCCCTTCTCGTTTTTGCGACAAACACCCCCATTTACTGAGCACATCGGACAGAATGCCCACCGAGCTTGGGGGCCGCCGAAGACCCTCTAAGGCGACAGTAATAAGGAGGCTCGTGCCGGCTGTCGCTCTCAGTGATGGCGCTCGGCTGGCGAGTATTGTGACGCCCGCGGCGTATACGAATGGCCGCTCCCCCAACGAAAGCTGCCGACCACGGCTTTGCAAGTCGAATGACAGTTCAGGGTCGAGGCTGTGTCAAAACTCAAAAACACTAGGTTTTAGGGGGTCGTTTTACCCCCCCGGAGGGTCACGAGGTCCGTATAGAGCGTTCTGACAAGCCGACTTTCTAGCCAAGGCGTAGCGCCACGCGTTTTGACACAGCCTCGGTCGACAAGACTCATTCGGGTTTCCCGTCACGCGGCATTCGCAGGGGCGCGGAATCGGGACACGCGAACGACGGCTTAGGCCGAGCTTGGGTTATTTATCACGCGCTGCCGAAGAGCGACTGTGATTCAAGTGGAGACATTCGACTTCGTCCATAGCGGCCGGTCAGAACAACATAGAGTAACTCCCCACGAACATAGGCGGCTCCGGCCGAGCTACGGTCATTCGAACGAGCGTCGGCGACTGCCCTTCATGGCCGCTTATCGCCGATCGAAGCGCCGCGGTCGGTTACGGTCGCTCGAGCCGAAGCATGGCGACGCCACCTCTTAGCGACATCGACCAACTTACCAGGCACCCTTCTCGGAACTTGCCGGCTTCGATGCCGCCCTGGCCAAACAACGTTCCAGTTTCGGCGAGCTAACCCCGTCTTCCGCCAACATGTGTCGTGCTTCGACGCCCGAAAGGTCAACGCCCACTGGGCCTTCAAGGCTGGTCCAGCAACGACTCTCGCGACACCTCGGCTTATTCGAGACGCGGCTGAGTCGCTTAAAACCAACTCCGAACTGTGGAGCACGAGGTCCATACCGATCTCGAACCCAGCGTTGGGCGACGGGTTCTTTGGAAACCCCTCAAAAATCCTAGTCAGGTGTGGCCACAAAACGGCCCCAGATTCGCGCTCGCCGCGCGGCATTTCATCCCAGTCGAACACGATCCGCTTCGCAACCACCAGTCTCCACCGTTCCCGCCCTAACCCGCGACCGTAGCCGACTCCGTGCGGCTGTCAAGGCGTTCGGGGCCGTGTCCTGCGCTTTGCTCCGTCCCGCACCAACCCCTCACTTGTTTCCTTGACATCCACCCGGCGCCGGCTCCTTCAGTCGCACGGGCGCGAACTCAGGAGACTGGCGGCAACAAAGCCACCCCTGGCTTCGACCAGGATGAAACCAACCCCTACGACGGGGCGGAATCTTGGAGCCCGGTCAGCGCAACACCGATCAACTTCTTGCTCTGGAGATTGCCATGCAACTCGCCTCTTCTTTCCATTACCGCTCCCCGGCTCTTCGTTCCAATTCGCCGCTGTCGGACGACCAGATTCGCGCCGTGGCCCCGTCCATTTTTGCCGAGGGCAAGCACGATAGCCGCTCGGAACGTTACACGTACATCCCGACCATCGACGTACTCAACGGTCTGCGCAACGAAGGCTTCCAGCCCTTCATGGTCTGCCAGACCCGCGTGCGTGATCAGGACAAGCGCGAGCATACGAAACACATGATCCGTATGCGCCCCGCCAATGAGATTACCGGCAATGACGCCAACGAAATCATCCTCCTCAACTCGCACGATGGCACGAGCAGTTATCAGATGCTCGCCGGCGTCTTCCGTTTCGTCTGCCAGAACGGCATCGTAGCCGGGGACACCGTGGGCGAAGTACGCGTGCCGCACAAGGGCAACATCGTCCAGAACGTCATCAACGGCGCATTCGATGTGCTCGACGGCTTTGACCTGATTCGCGAGCAGACGGCAGGCATGCAAGCCGTGACCCTCAACCGCGACGAACAGACCGCCTTTGCTCGCGCCGCGCTCACGCTGCGCTATGACCCCTCCGAAGCTGACGCACCCCCGCCCATCACTGAAAGCCAGTTGCTCGGCGTGCGCCGCTTCGAGGATCGCCGCGACGATCTCTGGACCACCTTTAATCGTGTGCAGGAGAACCTGACCAAGGGCGGATTGCACGGTCGCTCGCGGTCCGGTCGCGCGATTTCCACGCGCGCGGTCACCGGCATCGACCAGAACGTGAAACTGAACCGCGCCCTCTGGGTGCTGGCTGACGCCATGCGTCAACTCAGAACGTAAGCCCGACGGGGTAGCAGCGTCTGCACCCATTCCCGACTACATCGTGAGGATTCCTACTCGGGTCCGAGCCTCGTGGTGTTTCGCAACAAACGTGACCCGGGAAATCTTCCATTAATTTCTCTGGAATTTGTCATGCAATCCGAAATCACGACACAAGCCAATGAAGTGAGCGCCGAAACCGCCGTTATCTCGACCGACACAGCCGCCGAGGCTGCGAGCGTGCTGGAAACGGATTTCGGCAAGGAACAGCCGATCGAACACGTGCCCTACTCTCGGCTGCGCATTTCGCCGCTGAACGCACGCACCAAGCCACTCACTGGTATCGCGGGCCTAGCCGACAATATTGCAGCGAAAGGACTGCTGCAAAACCTCGTGGTCCACTTGATAAAGGGTTCGCGCAGCAAGCAGCCGAAGCTCGGCGTATGTGCCGGTCAGCGACGGCTCGCCGCGCTCGACCTGCTGTACAAGGACGGGCGCATCCCGGCCGATTATCCTGTGCCGGTGCGCATCGTCACCGAAGGCGAAGCGTTCGCGGTCAGCCTGATTGAAAACAGTCAGCGTGAAGCACTCGACGTTTTCGATCTGATTGTCTCTTTCAAACGGCTGGCTAATGAAGGCAAAAGGATCGACTACATCGCGGCGTTGTTTACCGTCTCGCCGTTGACCGTTAAACGCCGTCTGAAGCTGGCCGATGTGTCGCCCAAGCTACTTGCGCTGCTGCGCGAGGACGACGCCATCACGCTCGACCAGTTGGCCGCACTCGCGCTCGTTGACGACCACGAAACCCAGGAAAGGCTCTGGTTCGACGCGCCCAACGAATGGCAGCGCGCGCCGCACTATCTGCGACAAGCCATCACGCGCGCCGAGATCGACGCAAGCCGTAGCCGGCTGGTGAAGTTCGTGGGGCTAGATGCCTACGAATCCGCTGGGGGCTATGTGAGACGCGACATGTTCAGCGACGAGCAGAACGCGGGTTTCGTGGCCGACGCCGAACTGCTGCAACGGCTCGTTTCAGAAAAGCTCGACGCCGCCGCCGAGGAAGTGCGCGCGGAGGGTTTCGGTTGGATCGAAACGCGCATTGAACGCGACTACAGCGAACTGAACAGTTTCGGCAGGCTCGAACCCGTCCAGCGCGCTTATACCGCCGACGAGCAGCGCGAGCTTGACGCGCTCAACGCGCAACGTGACGCACTGACCGCCCAGTTCGACGCCCTTGAAGAAGGCGATGAGGACGCTTACGAGGAAGTCGAACGGCTCGAAGCGGCTCTGGATACTGCGAATGCTGCCATCGAGAACTTTGCCAAACGGGCCGAAATGTGGGATGTCCAGCAGATAGCCGAGGCCGGTGCGTTCGTCATGGTCGGCCCGAACGGCGAGTTGATGATCGAGCGTGGACTCGTTCGGCCTGAAAGCAAGGCGACCCTCGAAGAACAGGGCGCGATCGTAAGCGGACTGGCAGACGAGAGCGACGGAGCGATTTCAACGGGTACGGCGGCCCCGAAGGAACGGCCCATCCATAGCGCGACACTCTGTCAGCGCCTCACGGCGCACCGCACCGCCGCCGTGCAGGCCGAATTGACCAAGCGCCCGTCCGTTGCACTCGCGGTCCTACTGCATCGGCTCCTGCCCATTAGTTTCCCCAAGCGGTACGGACAGGGTATCGACGCGAACAGTGTCCAACTCAACGGCAGTTGCACCCATGACAAACTCGCGAGTGCGGCGGACGATATGCCGGCGAGCGTTGCATGGGGGATCATCGACGCACAGCGTCAGCAGTGGGCGGCAACCCTGCCCACGCGTCGCGCCGATCTGTTGCCGTGGCTGATCGAACAGGATCCTGGCACGACCTTGCTCGACCTGCTTGCGTTCTGCACGGCTTCGCTGGTCGATGGCATCAGCGGCACCGAGAAGCCGCACGCGGTCAATGCCATCAGTAACGTGCTGGAACTCGACATGGCACGGTACTGGACTCCGACCCGCGCGTCATACTCGATCACGTCAGCAAGGCACGCATCATTGAGGTTGTCACCAACGCTGTCTCCCCGAAGGCCGCTGCCGATCTTCAGAAGATGAAAAAAGGCGATGCGGCAGCCGCCGCCGAACTGCGCCTCGCACAGGTGAAGTGGCTCCCGGAAATACTCACCGATCAGGAGTTGCCCATCGTGAATTACTTCGATCCTGACGACGAGGATGAGGACCATGACGAAAGCGACGCGAGCGACGGCGACAGGGACAACGGTGATGCCGGAGGATACTCACCGAAAGACGATGACGTCGGGGATGGCACGAACGGTGTGAATGGTCCGGACGGCACGGACGGCACAGGCCCTTCTGCCGCGAACACAATCGCTGGAAACGGGAAATCCGTCCCGGCTGTCGTTGCGGCAACTCCGGCATGGCCGTTCCCTACCGCCGCAAGCGCTGAGGCATAGCAACGCATGCGGTAACAGAGCACGCTCCGTCCTTCACCGGGCGGAGCGCTGACGCGCCCATGACCCGCAAAGGCTAGGCTGCACCGCTAGGCCTCATGGACAGACCGGAAACCCACTTGCTTGCCTCTTCCTTGCTCAACACTTGCGCGCCACCCGCTGATTGCTCGATTTTCTCCCGCCAGCCGTCCTGCGTGGCACGCGTCACTCGACGCGTGGCTTATCACCCAGCAGCCCCCACCAATCCCCGCAATAATCGCCATCAACAGAACGGCGAGAACACCAGCCAGCAGGTTGCGCACAGTGCGCCGAAACCGTTGCTCCATCGCTTGTGCCGCCGTATCGACCTGTTGACCTGCCTCGGCCACGGCCTGCCCGAACCTCTGCACCGCCGTGTCGAACCGGTCTCGCTGGTCTCTGGCTGCAACCGAGAACGCACCGACGACCCGATTTCCGACGGTTCGCGCGATCCGGTTCGCCGCCCGCTCAGCCAAGACATTCAGCCCGGCTTCGCTGAGTGTCGCCAATGCCGCCCGATAGCGCTCCTCATGCTCGCGAATCATCGCTTCTGCAAGCTGGATCGTCGCCTTGCAGCGAGCAAGCGCGTCGCGATGCTGCGCCATGAGTGCCTCTGTCGCTTCGGCTGCCTCTGCCCGAACATCATCAAGGCTCCCCTCGCCCGCTTCACGTATGCGATCAGGCATCGCCTCATAGAGCCGCGCATAGTATTCCAGCACCGCCAGCACTGACCAGAGCGCGTCGTTATCCCGCAGATTCAGCGCATTCGACACGCGCCGCATCCGGCCAAGACTGGCCTCATCTGGCGCCTCCCCCGTCACATCGCGAAAGAGTCGCGCGAGCGGATCGGACGGTCGTGCTCGCCTGCTATGCATCGGAAATCACCCCGGCGAACATCGTGTCGTACAGCGCACGCCAGCGCAATAGTTCCGCACGCTGTCCAATGGGCAACGTCTCAGCCGCCTTGCTAATCGACAACCGCTGGCTTCGAAGATCGTCCGATACCCGATCCGCGAGGTCGGGGAAATCCAGCGACTTGCCCTTCGCTTCAACGCTCTTGCGCACGTTCGAATCCTTGTACAGCGTGAACTTGTCCGCCGTGCCAAAGTAGCCATTGCGCACGACATGCGTAGTCGCATTGGGAAAGGTCGTGCCGAATTCGCGCAGCAGTTCCAGACTGTCGCGCTGCCGGTTGATGACCCAGAACACGACCAGCCGCCGGGATAGCTCTTCCAGCGTACTGGCAAGCATCGCGCCATACCGCGCGACCCCTGCCTGGTTGCGCGCCGCTGTATTGATGATCACCACCGCATCGCGATGCGTGTCGCAGAAGTTCACCAGCCCGATCCAGCCATCGGCCTCATCGAGATCGAACGCCGCGCATTCGATCTCGTCGTGAACCGCCTTCATCACATCCGGATTCGACGTGTCGGTTTCCATCAGCACGATATTGGCATCGCGCCGTTGCAAGTGATCAACCAGCGCCAGCGCGACCATGCTTTTACCCACGCCGCCCTTACTGCCGCCAACGATATAAATGGGATTGATTGTCGTATCCATCGCCTTCCTCTACAGATCGTCGGTATCAGGTTTGATCGCGAATGAGAGCGGCGCCTGTACCGGCATGGGGTTCGGTTTGACTTCTATTTTTCCCCATGTTGTCGCACGTCGCTGCGCACGTTGTCTGCGCGTAACGCGCCGTTTTGCACTGAGGATTGTCCGTGCTTCTGTACTGAAGTTGACCGCGACGACCCGGTTTTAGGTGCTGGTCGCGGCTTCGTTCCCTTACTCGATTCACGCAGGGCAAGCTTCAACGTGCCCGCACTGATGTCGACACCCGCTCGCTTCGCATGTTCGGCGATCTGCCCCAGCGTATAACCCTTGTTCTGCGCCGTGCGGATATGGCTTTTGACCTCCTTCATCGCCTCGCGCACCGTCATCCCGCGTTCACTTGCCGGTTTATCAGGAAGCGCGTCGAGACCGCGCACGAACTCATCCCATTGCGATCTCGTAAAGACTTTCACAACAGGCATTGTTAACCTCCGCCACACCGCTTGTGACGATCTTGCTAACCCGCGAGGCAAACGTCAACCACCTGTTTTTAGCCACAAAGATCTTCCCGGAACACCACGGACCACACTGGACATTGTCGGAACAACACACTTTTTTTGACCTGTCGTATGTCCGCAACGATGTGCGATCTGCTTTTGTTATCGACCAGCATCACGCACAGGATGTGTCCAGGTTCGCATCGTATGCGCCGGGGATTCAAAGCGACCGACCTTCGATGTTTTCGCGAAGCAACGTCGTTACCTCGGCCGTTGTTTCCGACTGCACGGGTTCTGTCTCGCCATCATGCGCCGTCCGTGTTGAGTGACTTGCGATGCCCTTCCGCGCTCGGTTGCTATTTATCCAGCGGACGTTTTTTCTCTCGCGCATCTGCTTCTTTGTTATCCAGTGTTTGTTATTTTTGCGTTGCCGAGGACGTCTCCTCTGTTTACCCGCGACGCATCTTTTTGTTGTCCGTCGCGCATCTGCGCAGGATTCACTGTGCGCATTAGGTGCGATCTTTTGTTGTCCGGCATAGGTCATGCATCCCTCGCGTTTGCGCTGGGTCGATGCCGTTTATTGACCGCGCGTGAATAACCGTTTGCTTGCCGTAGATACGTAACTTGCCTGAAAGCGCGATTTTGCTGACCCAGGTTCATCTCACGGAGCTGTAAACGACACCGAAACTAAGGTATTGCAGGATAGGCTACCGCCGGTTTTGGGCACCATGTCATGGTGACCGCCTCGCATACGGTGTTGGCTTACCGCGAAGACACATCGTTAACACCGCCGGATCAAGGGAGAGCTAGACCGGCGCGAGCGAGTTGTCGGCCGGATGTCGCGATTGCTCGAAGTGAGCTTCTCCCTCCTTGGTGAGCACCCACCGAATCGTAAGCTATGAGAGGTCGTGCGAGCCTACGATTCGTACAAGATCAAACAGACGTGTCGGCCGACTTCGGCCACTACGGTCCGCTATCTATTCGCATCTCCGCTGTGTTTGAGACCGTCGTCCTTCTCGATCGCTGTGGTCTGAGCCATGTGCACTTTGAAGGCAGCTTCCTATAGCCCGTCAACAAGTCAGCACCGGTAGTACGTGGATTCCACCACGACACCCGCCAGTTCATCTCGCCAGGGGGCTACGAACGCAAGAGTCTTCCCTAGGTCGTTGGGCAGGCGCCTCTCAGCTACCAGCCGTTCCGTTCCGTTTCGTCAATCACACTCATCACGCTGTTGTTGTCCTCTCGTCGATCGATGTCTTCCTGGATAGGCAACAACCCGCATGTCGGGTGACTTTTTCAACACAATCCGGTCTTTGCGGTCATTCATGCCTTCGAGCTTGAGAACATTTCCAATGACCGTTATCGTGTGCTGACGAATCAGCCGGGGCATACAAGCGCTGAGTTACGTCGCAGAGCGAAGACTGCCGTATCTTTACAGGTAGCCTGCGACCGAATTAGCAAAGACTGCCAAACAAGGAGTGGAACTTACACTCGCTCATCGTGTGCCGCTCCGACGGTCACCGATCCCGCCGTGCCGGCCCCGAAATCCCATTCGGGCTGTCACGACGTCCGCCCGGCAAGCGGTATCGTGCAAGTTCGTCATGCGTTTAGCTCACTTTAGAACTTGTGCCGAAAAGCAACACGAACGAGGACCTGATGGTTGTTCGACGAGTCACCCTCATTCGTGAAATCGGCCACCGCAGGCGCGCCGGTCGATGACGTTCCTGATGCCCTTTGCCAGCCCGCTGCAAGATAGACGTCGGTGCGTTTGGACAAGAGATAGTCACCCATGAGCACGACCTGGTGGTAGTGCTGATTTCCCACGGTCGACCCGCTCGCGGTCTGGACGCCCTTGCCCACCAAATAGTCGTAGCCGGCGCTGAAAATCAGGAAAGAGCAAAACGTGTATTGTGCTTCAACATCGACGTCATTGAATCGCGCCGTGCTGCCCGACAATGTCCCACCGAGGTTGGAGTACTGGATGTTCGAAGCCGATGCCATCAGGGTAACCGGGCCAATCGCGTAGCTACCGGCTACGACGATCACCTGGTAAGCCGACGCACTTGCATATCCCTTGTTAAGTGATTGGGCGAGCTGGGATGACCCATTTGCATTGTCGGTAAAAAAGCCCGAGCCCGCCGTTGCCGAACTCGGATTCTTGAAATATTCGAATGCCGCGTCAAGCCTGAGTGGCCCGTTCGCATATCCTGCGCCCAACGAATACCCGCTGTTGGCGGTCGTATTTCCAACCACGCCGCCAACGCTGTATTCGCCGCCAAATGAGAAACCGTCATAGCTCGGGCTCATATAGCGCACCGCGTTATTCGCCCGTACGGAATCGGCCGTGTTATCGAGATCGCCCGGATGCGCAAAGATAACGGTACCGATTCCTACAGCCGTCAACGGTTCGGGAAAGTAAAACACCATATCGTACTGGCGCCCGAACGTGAGGCTCCCAAACCGGTCGCTGCTCAGTCCGGCGAATGCCTGACGGCCAAACTCCGTGCCGCCCTGACCAAACGAGCCGTTATTCAGATTGATCCCCGACTCAAGCGTAAATATCGCATGCACCCCGCCGCCCAGATCTTCGCTACCGTTGAATCCCCAGCGGCTCCCGTTGATACCGCCCAACGAGTCCATGAAGACGCGCTTTCCGCCGCCAACGTTGCTCTGATACATGACACCTTCGTCGAGGATGCCGTACAGCATGACCGCACTTTGCGCATGGGCGGCAGAAGCAAACGCACCGAGGGCTGCACAGCACAGCAGCGACCTTTTCGTCTTCTCCATAATATATCGTCATCCTAAGTAATCATATTGTTTTAAACCTGATCGCAATCGTCCCAAGAAACGGGACACGTCAAAACCGCGGATCATCCCAGCGTGAGCCGGCCACGCGAATATTCGCCTTAACTCCATAAACGGGGCTGCCAGCCAGCGGCGATCGTCTGCCCGAATTCAGTGCTGATCGTCAATGTCTACAACATCATGCGACTTCTTGCCGGCCCGATTTTCTCTTCTCCATCAACCCCTCCAGTCATTTGTGATGCCGGACCTTTCGCAACGCCTGATCGCTGTCAGATCCAATTCGCAATCACTGCGAGGTGGTCCGACACCGATGCCGGCGACGGCGGTGACTCTGTTACAAGCGAGTCAAGGGTGGCGATAGCAAGGGCTGCGACAACGAGCCACACCCAGGAAAGCCCGAAATACTCCCGAACAAGCTTGACGTAACTGCGACCGGTAAACACGCTGAGCCGCACCGTCAACTGTTGCACCATGTAAAACAGCGGAATCAGAAACAGTCATAGCAGCAAACGGTAGCTCCATTGTGTCCCAGCCTGTGCGGCCGTCACCACGTTGCCCGCGTCCGTGTCCGCTAGCATGACGTGGAGGCCCGGGTCCCATGCGGAGATGAATTGCAAGCCGACCGCGAGCCAGTTTTCCCTCATACACCATTGGCCATTGTCGTGCGTTCCGACGCGTCTCAAGCATTTGCCCCCGGTTCGGATTGCCGCGCTCACGACCGAACGCCGCAACAACGTGGAGGAAGTTTGCGGGTTGCCGCTCCTATCGACATACTTATTTGGCATGGACTACTGAACTTGGTCGGGTTGTTCGTGCGCCAAGAACGCACGATGACGTTTTCGAGGTGCCGTGGCATACACTGCGAAGGCTGCAGCCAGCGCCGGCACAGCAAGCAGGCTAAACACCGCGCCAAGGTTCCAGCCCATACCTATCAGCGCAGCACCGACCCACGCCCCTGCCACCCCGCCGGGACGCCCCATGCCGTGCATCCATGAAACGCCGGTGGCCCGGCCGTGCATCGGATAGAAGGTTACCGCGAGCGCCGACATCGACGTACCGGCGCCGATCAACAGCACGCCGCAAAGGAAGAGCAGCGCACCTAGGGCTCCTGGATAGCCCATGGCCCGTCCGGTGACTAGGAGTAGTACCGCAGTGAGACCATACGTCAGCGCGATCACGCGTGCGCCATCAAACCGGTCCATCACCCAACCCACGCATATGTTGCCGACCATACCGCCGAGTGGGAACAGCGATGTCATCAACGCGGCATTTCGAATGGATAAGCCGGCGTCCTTCATGAGCGTCGGCAGCCAGTTGGTCAGAAAATAGTAGATCAGCAATGTCATGAAATACCCGACCCAAAGCATTAGCGTACCGAGTCTGTACCGTCGCGACAAAAGCACCGCAAACGGTGATTCGTCGCGGCTCGGTTGCGCATCTGCGTGCGTCGCCACAAAATGGCAACCGTCGAGGCGGGCGCCTGGCACAATTCGTCCGAGGATGCGCGCTATTCGGGCAGGCACATTGCTGCGCGCGACGAGAAACTGGACTGACTCGGGCAACAACGCTACCAACAACACGGATAGCACGAGCGGTCCTATACCGCCTGCAACCAACACGCTTTGCCAGCCGAATTTAGGGATGAGCCATGCCGATCCCACGCCACCCATCACAAGTCCAAACGAAAAACCGCAATTCATCACATTGACTACGAAAGCGCGTATTCGCGCCGGTGCGTACTCCGACATCAATGTCATCGCATTCGGCATCGCCGCGCCAAGCCCGAGTCCGGTCAAAAGTCGCAGCGCAGTCAACGTTCCCACAGAATGGGCCTGCGCCGCCACGAGACTCCAGAGACCGAAGCAGGCGACCGACATGATCAGCACCGTCTTGCGACCGATCCGATCCGCAATCGGCCCCGCGACGAGCGCACCCACTCCGAGCCCGATTAACGCTGCGCTCATCACGGGACCCAACGCCCCACGTGAAACGCCCCATTTAGCAACCAGTGCCGGGGCGATGTAGCCAATTGCAGCAGCGTCGAATCCGTCCGCCGCCAGTACCAGGAAGCAGAGCAAGAGGATCGCCGATTGGTAAATCGAAAACTTCTGAGCGTCAATGAATGCAACAACGTCAATGGTGCGCGGTGCCGTCCCGGAGGACGCGGCAGCGTCAGCCTGCAATGAACTATTGTCGGCTTTGGTACGGTCGCACTGTGTCATTATGTCTCCATTCTCATTCTAATGCTCGATAGATTAATTAGGCATACTATGTTATTGGTGTAATGACAACCATAAGCCTGCTAAGTCCACGCACCACCTTAGCGTCTTCGATGAAGGCGTTAAGCGACGGCACTGGGCCTGGCGGATACCACGTCATACCATCGCTGAAACGCGGTGAGTTCTGCCGGAATCGGCATCTTCAACGCGTTGGTCGCGAAGTCGACCGTTACCAGCGTCGTGATGTCCGCCGCTGAGAATTCAGCCCCAGCGACGTATCGCACCGTTCCCAACCGCTCGTTGAAATCCGCGAAGAAGTTGATCACACGTTGTTTGCTTCGCTCAATCAGTTCGGGAATCTGATCATAAGCGTGCGGACCCGACAGCGCGCGGCCTTTCAACCCGGCGACCGCATTGCGCACGCCTTCCATCACCGGTGCGAAGCCGTCCAGTTCTGCGCGCCGCTCCCACATCGTGACGAGCGCCTTCGACGTGGTCGTCGTGCCGAGCAATGGCATCTGTGGATACGCTTCCTCCAGATAGCGCCAGATAGCGGGCACTTCTGCGATGACGGAACCGTCGGAAAGAGCCAAAGCCGGCACCTGGCTGCGCGGATTAATTGCGCGAAAGGCGTCGGAGAACTGCTCTTTGGCACCGAGGTCCACAGGCTTCGTCTGGATATCTAGTCCCTTCTCCGCGATAAAGATACGCACACGGCGCGCGTTCGGCGAGCCCTTGTATTCATACAGCACAGGCGCGGCGGTTGTCATTTTGAATTCTCCTTTGGATCCGCTATTACTCCGATGACGCGGGTTAACCGGTCTTCGGGTGTACAGAAGCGTTGTTCGCCTTTGTTAAATCGTCGGGTTGCAGACATTGGCGAGCGCGACAGTCGTAAACCGGAGCACTTCGTCGACCCGCCAGTGGCCATGCGGTCGCCTACACCGTTACAACGATTTTCCCAAACTGGCTGTTGCCCTCGAGATAGCGATGCACTTCCACCATCTCGTCAAACTTGAACGTCCGATCGATGACAGGCTTGAGCGCACCGCTATCTAATCCCTTGAGGATGTAATCCACACCTACTTTCCGGCGTGCTTCGTCCGCGACGAAGTAAGAGAGGCTGTAAACCTTGATGGTCGGCAACTTGCGAAGCAGTTTCAGGATCGGTATCGGGGTTTCACCCTCATCAAGCAAGCCGTATAGGTAAGCGATGCCCCGATGAGCCAATGCCTCAATCAGTTTGGGGAAGTTTGGGCCGCCCACTGGGTCAAAGATGACACGTGCGCCCTTACCGTCAGTGATACGCATCACCTCTTGCAACATGTCATCCTCTTCTGTGGCAATGACATGGGCCGCCCCGGCTTTGAGAAGTCGATCCCGTTTCGCCGACGTACGCGTGAATGCGATGGGAGTCGCCCCGGCATAGTTAGCGAGTTGAATGGCAGCAAGGCCAACACTGCTTGATGCAGCCGGAATGATGACGAAATCACCCTTAGTTAATTGAGCATCTAGGATAAGCGCGCCGTAAGCTGTCAGATACATCATCCAGATCGACGCGGCATCGGTGAACGAGAGCGACTTCGGATGCTTTACGACGACGTAATCCGGCATGAGCACTACTTCGCCGTAGGCGGCGTATTTGTTCATTGAAAACGCCGGGATCGTGCTCACCTCGTCGCCCACCACGAGTCCCGTGACCTCCTCGCCCACTGCATCAATGATGCCGGCGATCTCGTACCCGAGCCCCGCCGGGAACTTCACCGGTTCGATGTACGCATCGTTGCGCCACATCACATCTGCGCGGTTCAACCCGATTGCCTTGACCTTGATTCGTACTTCATGTGGTGCCGGTGCGGCCACTTGCTCGTCGATGAATTCGAGGACTTCAGGGCCGCCGGCCTTCGCGAATTTGATGGTGCGTGACATTAGATACTCCTGGATGGAATGAGATACTGACTTGCGCAGAAATCGAAAAACGATGACCTACGCAGTTTTCACGTTCTGATGCGAGATGCACGAATCTGCGGGATAAACGGCCGCAAACGGTTTCGTTTCGATAAGGAGAGTAGTGATGGACCAACACCATCGCGTGGCGATACAACACCAGGCCGTGATCTCGAAGCTTCTTGACTATCGATACATCGCTGGTTAGATATGCGCTCGGCTGCTATCAACGAGCAATTAAATCATAGTTAGGTAACCTTATTTTATGCGTGAAAATTCACATCGCTTACGATCGATCATGACGAGGCAGCTCGCGAATGTCAATAGTGTTCACCATCGTTTTATGTCGTTGTGACCTGCCACGAGCACGTGAGTGCACCGATCTCCTGCAAGGCAGCGATCGTGTTCAGTGTCGCGGCCTTCATCGACGTGTTGTCGGGTTCTGCCAATACAAGATTCATCATTTCGTCGCTCTCCGCGTTCTACTTGAAGCCTCTTGACTTCGTTCTTCTGCTGCTCAACCATCGTATGCACATCCGCCAATGGACCATCCAACAAACCGTCTGTGTATCATCGCGGCCGAAAAAATTTCCTGCTCCTTCCGAATGACCGGTATATCGACCATCTTGCCGACCATGTTCACCGCCGCGCCTACATCCTGTCTTCGACGTCCATCAAGCATGGCCCATTCACGCTCGGCGTCGCTCCACGCAAAGACCCGATGCGCGGCAGCGAGTTGCTGCACATGTTCGACGAGCGTGATGAGAATCGCGTTGAACACAGACTACTTCAGCGTCGCGCCATTGTCGGTGAACTGCAGGAACACGATGTCGTCGAGACTGATCTGCTGAATCTTTCCTTGCCGCGCACAACAATACGATCGGACAGGTTGTACGAAATATGAGATCGCACCAGGGGTTTCGGTTGACGAGCCATTAATTTCCTTCAATCAAAGATTGAGCCAATTCGCGCTTTAGCGCAGTTCCGCGTAGCCGTTGTTGAGCACAATTACGCTGCGTTCGATCACGCTGGACCGGAACTGCACGACGCTACCCTCTCGCCACACTTCGGTCCGGATCGTCTCGCCCGGGTAAACAGGCGCCGTAAAGCGTGCGCGGAACAACGCAAGGCAAGCCGGATCACTGCTACACATCGTCTTCAGCACTGCATGGGCCGCGACGCCCCAAGTGGCGAGACCGTGCAGGATTGGCCGCTCGAAGCCAGCGTTGCGGGCCACGTCGGGATCCACGTGCAGTGGATTGTCGTCACCCGACAAACGGTAGATGTGAGCTATCTCCGGGCGTGTCGGCAGGTCGCATACCGCATCCGGCGTGCGCTCCGGCACCGGCTGGGGCGAGGTCGGCGCTTCGTCGCTCGGGTCGCCGTCGGCGCTATAGCCACCGTCGCCACGGCAGAAATTCAATTGCTCGATGGTCGCCAGCAGTTCGCCGGTCGCCTTGTCGGTCACCTTGCGTTCGATCAACACGAGCGCGCCCTTACCCGGCCCCTTGTCGACAATGCGCGCCACACGCGAACGGCCGATTACGGTCGCCGCGGAAGGCAACGGCTTGTGAATGTGCAACGTCTGCTCGCCGTGCAGCATGCGGACCCAGTCGATCCCGCTGCGGGGATCCCTGACCCAGAAGCCCGGATAACCAAGCACGACGGCAAATGTAGGCGGCACGCGCAGTTGCTTCTCGTAGACGAACGCTCTTTCGTCCGGGTCGAGCGGATTCAAACCATAACCTACGCCGAGGCTGTAGAGGATTGCATCACGGGCCGTGTAATGCTGCTCGACATCTTTGAACGGCCAGTTTTTCAGATTGTGATAGCTAATGGTCATGATGGACGCTCAAGCATTGATCCTGGAAGGCCACTGGAGACCGAGATCGAATTGCACGTTCAGTCGCTCAGGCATGGAAAGCGTCCCGCTCATCACGCGCGCTCGAAAATTGCGGCAATTCCCTGACCGCCGCCGATACACATGGTTTCGAGACCATAGCGTCCCTTGCGGCGCTGCAGCTCGTGAAGCAACGTCGCCAGCATCCGCACGCCGGTTGCACCGATTGGATGACCAAGCGAGATGCCCGAGCCGTTCACGTTCAGGCGCGAAGGATCGTTCCAGCCCCAGCCTTTCAGAACGGCCAGCACTTGGCAGGCAAAGGCCTCGTTCAACTCCACGAGATCGATCTGGTCGAGCGTGAGGCCGGTTTTACCCAGCAGCTTCTGGACGGCAGGCACCGGGCCGATCCCCATCGCCGAAGGTTCGCACCCGGCGGCGGCCCAACCCGTCAGATATGCAAGCGGCGTGAGATTCAACTCCGCGAGCTTGTCTTCGGCGACGATCAGGCAGGCCGCGGCCGCATCGTTTTGCTGACTGGCGTTGCCGGCCGTCACCGTGCCATCCTTCGTCAGCGCGCGCAGCTTACCAAGCGAATCGACCGTGGCTTCCGCGCGCACGCCTTCGTCACGCGTGAACAGCACAGGGTCGCCCTTGCGTTGCGGCACGTTCACCGTCACGATTTCGTCGTCGAAGCGGCCAGAGGCCCATGCGTCCGCTGCGCGCTGATGGCTGCGGACCGCGTACCTATCCGCTTCCTCGCGCGAAATGCCGTAGTCGCGCGCGAGATTCTCGGCTGTCTCGATCATCCCTGAGATGTGACCGAAACGTGCCTCCGGCTGCGAACGCACACGGCCTCGCTCAAGGCGGTCATGCAGCTTGACCGAGCCAGCACGCGAGCCCCAGCGCATGTCGGTCGTGTAGTACTCGATATTGCTCATGCTCTCGACGCCGCCCGCCATAACGACATCGGCCGCGCCGCTTTGCACCATCATCGCGGCTGTCACAACGGCCTGGAGGCCGCCGCCGCAACGGCGGTCGAGCTGCATGCCTGGCACCTCGACCGGCAGGCCGGCTTCCAGCGCGGCCCAACGGCCGATGCACGGCGCCTCGCTGTTCGCATACGACTGCGCGAAGACGACGTCTTCGATGCGGGCGGGATCGATGCCGCTCCGCTCAAGCGTCGCACGGATGACGGTCGCCGCCAGCGTCTCGGCCGGCACGCCGCGCAAGCTGCCGCCGAAAGTGCCGACCGGAGTCCGCACGGGTGCCACGATCGCTGCTCGTCTCATGATGATTTTCCTCGGTGAAGATATGCGTGTCAGAAGTCAGTCGGGTGCGCCGCGTCACACGGGGTCCCAGTTGAATACGTCAGCCGACACGTCGAGGGAGTGGAAGCTCGAGCGAAGCGCCGGCATCGCGTGTTCTGCGATCGACTGCGGCGTCCAGCCTTCGCTGCGATGCACCGAACGCACCGGACGCGGCTGGCTCATCACGAAGATCTCGTTGTTGCGAACTGCGAAGATCTGGCCGTTCACCGCTTGCGCCGCATCGCTGCAGAGATACACGGCGAGCGGCGCGATCTTAGCCGGCGTCATCTGCTTGATCTTCTCTACGCGCGCCTCCTGCTCAGGCGAGTCAACCTTGATCGAATTGATCATGCGGCTCCACGCGAACGGCGAAATGCAGTTCGAGCGCACGCCGAATTTCTGCAGATCGAGCGCGATCGACTTCGACAGGCCAGCAATCCCCAGTTTCGCTGCGCTATAGTTCGCCTGCGCGAGATTGCCGATCAGGCCCGACGTCGACGTCATGTGGACGAACGAACCGCTGCCCTGCTCCTTGAAACGGTCGGCTGCCGCGCGCGAGACGTAGAAGCTACCGTACAGGTGAACCTTCAGGACTGCATCCCAATCCTCTTCTGACATCTTGTGGAAGAAGCGATCGCGCAGGATGCCCGCGTTGTTGACGACACAATCAATGCGGCCGAACGTGTCCACGGCCTGCTCAACGATGCGTGTCGCACCGGCCAGGTCCGCGACGTTGTCGCTGTTCGCCGTGGCCTCAGCGCCAAAGGCATGGATCTCCTCTACGACCTGCTGCGCCGGGCCGGCACTGTGTCCCTCGCCCGCGAGCGATGCGCCGACGTCGTTGATCAAAACCTTGGCGCCCTGACGCGCCATCAGGAGTGCAATGTCGCGCCCGATGCCGCCGCCCGCGCCGGTCACGACTACGACCTTGCCATCCATTGTCCGTTGCTCCGCCATTACTTCATCTCCTCGATCTCTTGATTGCATTCTGTTTATCTGCCCCGATATACAGGTGGTCGCTTTTCGCCGAACGCTTTGCGGCCTTCGATTCGGTCTTCCGTATTGCGCAGTAGTCCCCACGCTAGATTCGCGTGAGCAGTGAATTCGGCGGGCGCCTGATGCGCCGTTTCGAGCGCGAGCTTCTTCACCATCTGGACTGCGAGAGGTCCATTCGACGCGATCTGATTCGCAAGCTCGAAAGCCTCGTCGCGCAGATCGGTCCCCGGATACACATCGCTGACCAACCCTATACGTAACGCTTCCTCCGCGTCGATGCGCGCGCCAGTCAACGCCAGTTTCATTGCATGCGCGGCAGGAATCGCTCGCAGCAGATACTGCATACCGCCGGCCGCCGGCACGCTTGCGACCTTCACTTCTGGCAGCGCGAACGAGGCGTTAGCACTGGCGATGCGCAAATCGCATTGCAATGCGAGTTCAAGACCGCCTCCGAGGCAATAGCCGTTAATGGCGGCAATCAACGGCTTCCACAGCGCCAGATCACTCAGATCGATCAGCCGCGTGTACCCGCCCTGCGCGGCGTCCTGCGAGCGGTCTTTTAGAAGGCCGGCGGCAAAGCTTTCCTCGGGTGGAAACGTCGCTTTCAGGTTCGCTCCTGTGCAGAATGCCTTCGTCCCGGCACCGGTAATGATGATCGCTCGCACCGCGTCGTCGCCCTGACACGCGAGAAGCGTATTGCGTAGTGCGAGCAGATCGGCCACGGTCAACGCATTCATCGATTCCGCGGAATCAAGTTCAATCAGCGTGACGTGTTCACGCCGCTCCACATGGATGGCCATGTCAGGTTCTCCTGTGCAAGTCAGACACTTGGGCTGGACAACGAACGGCCTCCACACACATAAAGTGTCTGGCCCGTGATGTACGATGCCGCCTCGCTTGCAAAAAACAACGCGGCGGCGGCCACGTCCTCCGGTTCGCCGATTCTTCGAGCCGGCACGCTTGCCTTGAGCTTGTCGCGAATCTCCTGTGCATAGCCGTTCAGCAACGGGGTCGCAATGATCCCCGGCGCGATCGCGTTAACGGTAATGCCCTCGCCAGCCAGTTCGATCGCCAGCGATCTCGTCAGGCTCACCACCCCCCCCTTCGCTGACGAATAGTTCGCCTGCCCAAAGCCCCCGAGCCACGCGCGCGAAGAGATATTCACCAATCGCCCGAAGTGCTGCCCGATCATTGCTGGTACCAATGCGTGTGCACACAAGAACTGCGATTTGAGATTAACGTTGATCACAAAGTCCCAGTCCTCCTCAGTCATGCGCACAAATCGTTTGTCACGACTCAATCCCGCGTTGTTGACCAGGATGTCCGCACACTTCCACTGCTCCGTGAGCGTGTCCCGCGCAGCCTCTATACTGGCGCGCGAGGTCACGTCCACCTGCGTCGTCAGCAATCGGTCGCAGCCCGCTTCCAAGACGCCATGCAGGCCGTCTAGTGCCTGCTGATTCAGATCCCACACGGCAACACGATAGCCCGCCGTCAAGAGCGCCCGCGCTATTCCCATTCCAATTCCGCTTGCGCCGCCGGTCACCACTGCCACTTGTTCAGTCATCGGAATTCCTTTGTTTCAATCGGACTTACTGCCGCTCAGCTATTTCAAATCGAAAGAATCGTGACGACGGCAGCTGCCGAATCCCCTGCCAGTTGACCGCCGTTGTTCTCGGCCAGCGCTACCTTCGCAGCCGGACGTTGGCGTGCGCCCGCTCGTCCACGCAGTTGCTGCGTCAACTCGACGATCTGGGCGGCGCCGGTCGCGCCAATCGGATGTCCGCGGCTTAGCAAACCACCGCTTGGATTAACAGACAGTCGCCCGCCGATGTCAGTCGCCCCCGATCGCAGCAATTCGATCGCGCCACCGCCTGGCTCGCAAAATCCCAGATTCTCGTAGTGGATCAACTCGGCCGGCGCGGATGCGTCATGCAGCTCGACCACATGCACGTCTTCAGGGCCAATTCCCGCGATCTCGTAGGCGCGGCGTGAGGCGACTCGTGCTACCGGTTCACGGTCTCCCGACACCTTCGCGGACACCACGGCGCTAGCGCGAATCAGGACCTTTGGCGTATCGAGTCGCGCCGCGTACTCTTCAGAGCAGGTGAATATGGCTGCAGCGCCATCACCAATCGATGAACACATGAACAACGTCAGCGGATCGCTGATCATACGGCTGCCAAGCACCTCGTCGATAGAAGTCGGTTGGCGGAACTGCGCGAGCTGATTAAGTGAACCTGCATGACGGCTCTTGACCACGACGCGTGCAAAGTCCTCCACCTTGCAGCCGGTTTTGCGCATCCACTCACGTGCCTTCGCCGCATACAAGTCCATGAACAGCGAACCCGTCCCGGCCTGATATCCCTCGGGCAACGGCTCTTCCAGATCCACGGCGCGCGCGAACGCACCGAACGAGACCGCTTTGTCCTCGTGGCTGAGCTTCTCTGCGCCAATTGCCAACGCGGTCTCACACGCACCCGAGGCCACCGCCATCCACGCGAGGTGCAAGGCGGTGCTGCTCGAAGCGCACGCGTTCTCGACATTGAACATCGGTTTGCCGTCCAGCCCGGTGTTGCGCAAGGAAGACTGAGCGCGGATCATCTCCTGCCCGGTCACTACGCCGGCCGCGGCATTGCCGAAGTAGACCTGATCAACCGCGTCGGGCCCCACACCCGCATCTGCGAGCGCCGCGGATACGGCTTCCTCCGACAGCGACTTCAGGTTCCTGGAAAGAAACTTGCCGAACGGGGTCATACCCACTCCTGCGATAACGACCTTTCTCATAATCTGTTCCTGGGATAAGCAATGTTTGATTCGGCTAACGGATTACTCTTACCGAAACGCGGCGATGCCCGTGAGTTCGCGGCCATGAATCAGCGCTAACGTACCGTTGGTTCCATCAGGGACTTGAAACATACGCGCATCGAGCCACAGCCGGTCGATGCCCATTTCCTGGCTGATGCCCATACCGCCATGAATCTGCATCGCCAAGAGAATCGCCCGCTCGCACGCCTGCGTGGCGTAGCGTTTGGCCATCGCTGAGATTCCATTGGCACGCACACCGCGATCGACTGCTTCGAGCGCATGCAGGCACAGCAGACGCGACGTGACAATCGCGGTTTCGATATCGGCAAGGTCTTGCTGCACAAGTTGATGCGCGGCCAGGGCCTTGCCGAATTGTTTGCGATCGGCCGCATGCTGCACGGCCAGTTCAAGCGCACGTTGCGCCAGATGGACAGTCATCAGGCCGATCAACGGGCGGTTCACGTTCCAGCCCAATGTCAAATATTTCGCCGCGTCTCCTTGTTCGCCGATGATGTGCTCAACCGGCACCCGGCAATCCTCGAAGCTCAACTCCCCGAGGTGGCCTTGTTGCAATCCCATGACCGGGATCTCGCGAACCGAGAACGGCGACGCCGCACGGTCAACAAGTACTCGCCGGGTCACCGGACGGCCATGCGCGTCCACGCCGTCCATACAGGACACGTTGAACACATCAGCTACCGATGCGTTGGTGATCCACATCTTGCTGCCATTGATCACAGCGTGTTCGCCTTCGACCACCACCTTCGTGCGGATCGCGCGTGAGTCGGACCCGGCTTCCGGCTCGGTATTGGCCGTGCAACAGATCTTGCGTCCCGCGATCAAATCGGCCAGATAAGTCTGTGCGATCTCGGCTGGGCAACCCGCGTGCAAACGCGCCACGGTGCCTTCATGTGAGAGCAGAGACAAGGCAATCACGGGTGGCAATTGCTCGACGATCAGACCATAGTCGACCATCCTTAGCCCACCACCACCTGCCGATTCGGGCAGCCGCGGAGCCGTGATACCGAAGCGCGCCAAGGCTGCGAAGATCTTTAGCATCGTGGCCTTGGACAAAGGCCGATCAATGGGATGAGATACGAGCTCCGGCGTGATTTCTTGAGCAACCATCCGGCGAGCCGAGTCGACGATCGATTGCTGGTCTTCAGTGAGATGGAACATAGGATACGGTTAGGTTCAGGTTAATTTTCAGCGGTGACCGATAACGCTGGCGCTCAACGGCACCCGTGGTTTTGGGCAACGCCAACAGGGCGAAGATCGAAACTGCGTAGGACTCGAAACAGCAAGCACCTATCCCGGTTGCCAACCTAGTACGTGCCGACAGCGCGCCAACTCTGGCGATCGCGAGTGCGCCAGGATTTTCGCCACGTTGTAGTTGTATCGAAACCCATGCGTGTCGTACGCACTTGAGTCGGAAACAGCTCGACGCGATGTGCCACGATTGTCTCGAGATCGGCATCCAGACGGACATTCGTGGGATGGACCACAAGGTTTTACGGCAAGCTGTCCAGTCTCATGACCGGCTCTTGTATCAACCTCCGAGATCAGACGCATCTCGATCTCGGTTGACCAACTATCGAGCAAGTCTTGCGACATTGCATTCAGCGCCGGGAAACTGCCGATAATTCCTGCCTTGCATTGCATCATCACGAGGTCCGGGTTCGACACAAGGAACATCGGCGCGGCAAGTACGGACAAGCGGAGTTCATCCAAAAAAGACCAGTCCATCATTCTGCTCCGCGCCTGTTGATTAACAGGTCGCTACGTCCGCTCTGCCCGGTTTCGTCGCTCTGATTGAGTGCATCAAAACGGCGCCCCAAGCGTCCCATGCGCTCACTTCTATCGCCATCGAATTCCGCGCTTTCAATCACCAAGTGCAAGGTGTCGCCGACCAGAATCGGGGCGATGAATTTTCGCTCGTTCGACGACATCGTGACGACCGCGCTATCGGGGAAAATCCCCAGTTCATGGAGCATGCCAGTGGTGATCGCGATGCCAAGCAGGCCACGAATCACGTGCTGTTCGTACCGCATGGTCCTAGCGAGCGTCATGCGACTGGCCAAGTGAAAAGAGGCGTAGCCTTATCGCGGAAACGTTGCACCGCTTCGCGATGAAATTCAGTGGTAAGTGCCACCGCCTGAGCGACGCATTCGAGTTCGAGCATCGTGCGCAGATCACTGCCAAGCGACATGTTCAACGCGCGTTTGCTCAGGCCGAAGGCGATCGGCGACGCATCCGCGAGCGCGCGCGCAACGCCCGCTGCGCGCGCATGCAACGTTTCAGATTCGACCACTTCGAGCACCACTCCCATGCCGCGCGCTTCGTCGACGCTAACTTCCCTAGCCGTGAAAATAAGCTCTTTTGCGCGCGCGAGACCGACTGCGCGGGGCAACGTGTAGAACGCCGCACAGTCTGGAATGAGGCCAAGTTTCATGAATGGCATGCAAAATCGCGCACGCGGACTGGCGATCACGAAGTCGGCCGCAAGTGCGAGACTGAAGCCCGCACCGTACGCGACGCCGTCCACCGCTGCAATCGTCGGTCGGTCCAGGTCGACGAGTTGCGAGATCCAGCCATGCAGATCGTCGATACGATTGCGCCCTTCCTCCGCAGTCTGCACGGACATGCCGTGCACATCGCCACCTGAACAAAACGCAGTGCCCGCGCCGCGCAAAATGACGGCACGCACTGAGCGATCCTGACGTATGGAGTAGATAGCATCGCGTAATGCCGCGCGCATCGGCATATTCATCGCATTCCTAGATTCCGGTCGGTTCAACGTGAGCGTCGCAACACCGTCGTCGATTTCAAACAGCAGGGATTGGTCGCTCACGCCGTCACCTCAATTGATAGATCGTTAAGCGCGAAGTCCGGTGCCTTCATGAGATGTTCGAGATCGGTGCCTGCAAATTCGCCATCCGGGCGCTGCAAGAACGCTTTCACGACCTTGCCATCCATCATGTCTTGTGTAGCCATGCCTATCGTCCCCATCGGTTTTCTGTCGAGCGGAAAGTGGACATTCGAAAAACGAACATTGCGCGATCGCTTGGTCGGATTCCTTTTATTCCTGCTTGTCAACGCGCTACGTATCACGTCCAATTCTGCCGCTCACGCTTATCGAACCTCCGTTTTCCGAATGACGACAGAAGTCGTATTTGTTATCCCCGATCTTCCTGAAATCTCGATCTATCGTCACCGCCAGAGAGTCGTCCTAGGTGTAAATCCGAGCACAGAGTTGCAGCAGATAGTTCCCAGTACTTCGCATGCCTGCCGTTTTGTACGGATTCTGGCCGAGGCTTTTGGTCTAATAGACGATCGCAGCGTACCTGGACCTATTTGGCACGTCCGTTCTGCTCACGGAACTGTTGCACCGTCCCAAGATGTCGCGCGACTATATTTCCAGTACAGGTCCACATAAGCGATGACCGCCCGCGACAATTTATGCATCGCCAATCAGTTTTTTTGAGCAATAACTCCCAGACATCACTCGTACGCTCAAGCTAACCAGAATTTTTCCACGTCGGCTTGTGGCGTTCGGCGAAAGCCGTAAGCCTCTCCCTCGCCTCTTCACCATTGGCTACATTGCAAAAGTTCTCTACAGCGGCCGCAATCTCCCGCCGGTAGTTCTGATCAAGCGCAGACATAAATGCCGCACGTCCCCTCCTGACTGCTTCAGGCGGCTTCGACGCGAGTGTCCGAGCAATCGCCCGCGCGGCATCGAGAACTTCATCATCCGGCACCACTCGATTGATCAGGCCGAGCGAAAACGCTTCGGTAGCTGAAAACGTACGGCCGGTAAACAGCAGGTCGAAAGCCCGTTGACGACCAACGACGCGCGGTAGATGAACATAATGTATGGCTGGTAACAGGCCGCTATCGATCTCGGGGTATCCGAATGTGGCGGATTCAGCGGCCACAATCATGTCGGACGATACGGCCACCGTCATGCCACCGCCGCGAGCCGCACCAGCGACCGCACTGATCGAGGGTTTTCCAAGGTTGAACTGCACGTCAAAGAGCTCAATGTAGAGCTTCCGCGTCACGTCATATAGTTGTTCAGCACCCGCAGCGCTGGCCACCTTCAGATCAAGCCCGGCGCAGAAGCGTCCCGAAATGGCACTGTGCAAAATGACAGCTCGCGTGTCCCGGTCACCTGCCGCGCGACGCAACGCCGCCAGCAAGTCGACAAGCATTGCTTCGTCCAAAGCGTTCGCAGGCGGTCGCGACATCGATATCTCGGCTATTCCGTCACGGACGCTGTACTCTATTGTTTTCATGTCTGTTCCCGCGTGATCGAATCAATCAGATTCCGACTGCACAATGGGGCGGTCAGCCGTTTGACAATACGCAGCCTGGCGCGGCGGAAGCTTTGCAATACGCCCCGGTGTTCTTGAAAATTTCGTGGGAATGTTCATCAGGCGCACCATTCCTTCGGTTGGGTGCTCCCGTTTGACAAAAAAACCCGTCTGATTTAAGTGCTCGTCTTCAAGAAGTTCTTCAGGCGAGATCACCGCTGCGACCGGAATGTCAGCAGGTCCTAGCAGTTTTATCCATTCATCTGTAGTACGTAACAATACGATGTCGGACAAAAACCGATATAGGGCGTCAAAGTTCGTGCTACGTGCCCGCGCACTGGTGAAGCGTGCATCCGCGGCGAGTTCCGGGTGGCCGGAAAGTGCAAAAAACCGCTGCCACTGCGCGTCTGTATATGGCACGACGCTTGCGAAACCGTCTCTGGTACGGTATGGCTTGCGATAAGGTGATAGTACCCGTCCATAGCCCATGGGTCCAAGCGGTGGATCAAATACCTCTCCACCCATATGCTCGATCATGCAGAATGAGACGAGCGTCTCGAACATCGGCACCTCGATGGCTTGTCCGCGGCCCGACTTTTCTCGCTCGTACAACGCCATCGGAATTGTGTACGCCAGCGTAAGGCCAGCGACCTTGTCTGCCATAATCGTACTGACGTACGCTGGCTCACCCGTATTTCGTCCCTGCAGATCAGCGATTCCGCTCATGGCCTGAATGATGTCGTCAAAGGCCGGTCTTTCTGCATACGGTCCATCTTGTCCGAATCCAACGGCCGCGCAGTAGATCAGTCGCTCGTTGCTTTTCGCAAGCGTCTCATAGTCAAGTCCTACCCTTCTCAGCGCTCGCGGACGCACATTGGATACAAAAACGTCGGCCTGCTCGATGAGAGCGTTCAGATGTGCAAGGTCGTCAGCATTCTTGAGATCAAGGGTGAGGCTATACTTGTTGCGGTTCAGATTCATGAAAATCGCACCCATTCCCTCTGAGCGGAACGGTTCAGCATGGCGAAACACATCGCCTTCAGGTGCTTCAATCTTGATGACGTCAGCGCCCATATCGCCAAGGATCTGGGTCGCGTACGGACCCATGCCAACCGACGTAAGGTCGACTACCTTTACGCCGGCCAGGGGTCCATATGGCTCTGATGATCCGTACTCGGGTACTTTGGATGAAATGCGCATCAAGAAAATCCGTTATACGTTATGGCCTCTTGTTCGCGTACGCATTTCACGGCTGCTGGATGTCGAAATGAGACATCTCCTGGACACTGTGATGCAGTGCGATCGAGACCTATTCGGGGGACGCCGGGACATCAGTCTTTCCGGCAACTCGGCTTTACAAACTTCATGATGGCGCAGGCAATCCATTCCAACAATGGACTTAACTTCATATAACCATCCCGATATGCGATAAATGAACGCTTGCACTCGTCGGGGTCCGATGGTGGACGAGCAAGCCCTCCTCGACCCTACGCCATCAGCAATTTTCGTTATCGACTGCGTTGCAGATCAACACGCATGATCTCGATGAATTTAGCAGCAGCGATCGACGACCGCGCGTTGCGTCGTCGGATCAGTGAAAGCGTGCGTACGGTATCTGCTGAATGGGCGATAGGGGCAATGCTGATCCCAAATGCGCGCGCATCGTGAAATGTATTTCGACACGACTGCGATACCTGCGCCGGCGCGCACAAGTCCGAGCATGGTGCTCACCGCATACACTTCCACCGGCGGTCGATGATCTGCATGCGACACCGAGGCGTGAGAACCTTGGTCATTCCGTCGCTCTTCTTTGGCGCCCGAGGCAGCAGCGCTTGCACGATCTTGTCGGCACGTACCCATAGTATTGGGTCCCTGCCACATGGCACCAGCGTCCACTCGAGCATGCCGCGTGCGAGTCACGGTTAGGTCGCAAATCCAATCAACGATTGAATGCTCGTCGTCCTGTGCGGCGCAGGGTCATCAGTCCACGTCTGCGGCAGATAATTTTCGCGGGCGATGGAAGCACTGCCTCCATGGCCAGAGTAACAGGGGTACATGGCGATCTGACGGCTTTCGACGCAACGATACTGGCCCAGTCCACCGACCGGATGTCCGTCCTGCCTTATCGCTTAGACCAGCAATGTCATTACGGTTTTGGCAACAGTGTGCGCTAAAGGTCCTTCAATTCCTCCTTCCCGTCCAATACCGCTATCTTTTACACCGCCAAAGGGTAAATCTGGCTCCGAAGACGAGAAGTGATTGATCGCAAGGTTGCCCACCTCGAGTTGTTGAGACAATATCTTGATGTCAAGGGCAGAACGGGTAAATGCGTAACCCGCCAATCCGAAACGCACCGAATTGGCCTTTTCAACCGCTTCTTCGACGCCACTGACACGGCTCAGTAACGCCACCGGACCGAAGGGCTCTTCTCGCATTGCCCTTGCTGTAACGGGAACATTACCAAGAATTGTTAGTGGAAAGGCGAAACCTCGATGGCCGATACGCTCACCACCGGCGAGTATATGCGCCCCTGTGGCCTTCGCGTCAGCGATCAGAGCTTCAACCGCACTGACACGCCGGGAATTGACCAGAGGTCCCATATCTGTATCATCGTTGAGTCCATTGCCTACCTTTAGCGCTTTGGCGCGCTCGACAAATCGTGAGGCAAACCGATCATAGACTGCATCTTCAACAAAGAACCTAGTTGGTGAGACGCAAACTTGACCGGCATTGATCGCCTTAGCCGCCACTGCTGCATCAGCTGCCTCATCGATATCGGCCGTTTTGGAAATGAATACCGGGGAGTGCCCTCCAAGTTCCATGAGCACAGCTTTCATATGATCGCCCGCGAGCGCAGCAAGATGCTTACCAACGGGCACCGAACCGGTGAATGTCACCATCCGCACGTCAGGATGCGCGATGAGATAATTGGAAATTGTGGGAGGATCACCATATACCAGGTTCAACACCCCGTTGGGAATGCCTGCATCGACAAACGCACGCACCAGTTCAAATGCTCCCGCCGGCGTATCTTCCGCTGCTTTCAAGATGACAGAACAGCCAGCCGCTAGGGCGCTTCCTATTTTTCTGGATGGAGACGCGATCGGAAAATTCCATGGAGAGAATCCCGCAACAATTCCTATGGGCTGACGATAAACTGCATTATGGTATGCGTCCGTTGACGGCACAATACGGCCGTAGATTCGTCTACCTTCATGGCCATCCCACTCAATATTGGCAGCCGCACGCAGGACTTCCGCCCGCGCCTCACGTAGCGTTTTACCTTGTTCTAGCGTAATCGTTAGGGCGATTTCGTCTGCGCGCTCGCGTAGTAGATTCGCGGCGCGGGTCATAATTTCTTCACGCCCGACTGGTCCTAAATTTCCCCAGGCGCGTATCCCACGCTTTGCTGCGGCTACGGCGTCTTCCAAATCAGTAACCGTTGCGTGGGCATACGTCCCAATCTCCATTTCATTAAATGGATTTATAACAGAGCGGGGATCGGACATACGCCAATCGCCATCGATAAGGATTTTTACTTCTGGATAATGATTCATATTCAATACTCCTTAATTCTTACGCCTTATCTGGAATGAGCAATGCTAGTATCTGCCTTACAAAGATACTTCAATTCGTTGAGAAATTTTGCTCACGGCGCTTGACTCAACAGCCATCTGCTCCGTTTGCATATGAATTGAAGATAGTTCATCTTGCGCTCTGCAATGGTCACGTTCTGACATCGCAACGAAATCAGTGGCATGCCCGCAAGCGATGCGGTCCGCAACGGCGAGGTATGGATATGGAAACCGTCGGCAGGAGTCGGAACGTAATTGTTTCACTATCAATTCATGCCATTTTTAAAAAGCATCCTCACTTTTTCAATCTCACGGCACGGTCGAATATTAATGTTCCATCCACAACCGGGCAGAAAAACAGCTACATGTCCGCCGATGACGACGGCCGCGGATCGCCACTCGAAATGTACTTCGATCGCATTCGGCTTCAAACTATATCGACGATTTGCCGATAGACCCGCCACCGTCTACAAACAGAGTCTGTCCGGTGATATAGCTCGCCTCGTCCGAGAGCATGAAAGCGATCGTAGCAGCGATCTCCTCCGGTGTGCCGAGACGCTTCATTGGAACGTAAGTCAGAAAGGCTCGCTCGGCGTCACTTCCCGCGGGCATAGATCGACGAAGCATCTCAGTTTCGACGGGACCTGGTGCGACAGAATTGACCGTGATGCCCGTCTCCGCCAATTCGAGTGCCCATGTGCGGGTGAAGCTCGTCAGCGCGGCCTTGCTGGCAGCATAAGCGGTACGATTAATCATTCCGAGCATCACAAAGCTCGTAACATTAACAATCCGTCCCCATCCTTTTTCTCGCAGCGTGGGAAGGATTGCCTGCACAGCATTGATCGCGGGATGTAGGTTGAAGCGTAGAATTTGATCAACCAGATCCAGATCGATTTCGCCGAGGCGCTGGAGCTTTGCAAGCCCAGCGTTGTTCACGACACCATCAAAGGAATAGCAAGTGGCAAGATCCGCGAAAGCCCGCGCGGAAGCTTTGTCATCGCTAAGATCAACCGATACAAACGTGCCGGGAAATGTCTGCGGCTGGTCTCGCGCTATTCCGACCACATGGTGCCCGGCATTGGCAAGACGGGTTGAGAGCGCCAGACCGATGCCCTTTGTAGCTCCCGTAACGAGGAACGTCCGATTGATCATAGAAGCGCCATCCCTCTAAAATGGTTATCGATATTTCCGGACACGGCGAGCTTGCCGGACCGCTTGTGCCAGACCGGGGCGGCTCGACGGAACCGACCCGTTGCCCGACGACCCAGCCAGGAACTCAGGCTACCAATCCACCCGCGAAGGGAATGACCTGACCATAGAAGAAATCGCTTTCAGGCCCTGCGAGGAAAAGGACCGTCTTGGCGCATTCCTCCATTGAGGCGAGACGCTGGGCTGGGACTTGAGCGAACCGCCGGCGAAAGGCTTCACTCCTTTTGTACTCCTCAGGAAAATATGTGGGATTATCTACGTAGGCCTGCGCAGTAGCATTCACGTTGATATGAGGAGCTAAATCGTGCGCGAGATTCAACATGTATCCGATCTGCGCTCCACGGGCCGCGCCGTAGAGAGCGACTCCTCCCTCGCGCCCCTTAATCGCATTTAGGCTGCTCGTTATTACAATTTTACCCTTCTTTCTCTCAAGCATCTGCGGAAGCACGGCCCTGATCATTCGGTGCATAGGGTAGAAGATGGAACTCATCAGTCGTTCCATCTCATCGTCCGTACTGTCCGCGGCTGGAGTGGGCACGAACGGGCGTGCATGATTGGCGATGAGGATGTCCACGCGGCCAACCCTCGCCACCAGATCCTCCGGGGCGCCGGGTTCCGTGAGGTCACTATTGTCGGCGAACAGAACGGCGTCCTCTTCCTCGAATACTTTGACGATGCCGGGTCCGCTGTAATATGCGGCATCGGTAAGAATAACGCGTTTTCCCTCAAGACGTCCTGTCATTGCGATGCTCCTACTCTGCTAACAATAAGGGCGAGGCTTGGATGATTTCTCATGTCCGTTCGACTACCTACTAAATAATGCTCATCCTTCCGGTCGACGTTTTCTGACGAACGCGCGAAGCCCTTTTTGAGCGACCTCCGTGATTGCGGTATTGCTGAAATCTTCCACTGCGTTTGCGGTGCTGGATCAATTGTCGAGACCCATCTGCGGCAACGCAGACGGTTGTACAGACTTCATGATGGCGCAGGCAATCCATTCCAACAATGGAATTAACGTCATATATCCATCCCAATATGCGATAAATGAACGCTTGCACTCGTCGGAGCCCGGTGACGGATGAACTTGAGCACAAGCCCTCCTCGGCCCTGCGCCACCGACAATTTCCGTTATTGACTGCGTTGCAGATCAACACGCATGATCTCGATGAATTTGGCAGCAGCGATCGACGACCGCGCGTTGCGTCGTCGGATCAGTGAAAGCGTGCGTACGGTATCTGCTGAATGGACGATAGGGACAATGCTGATCCCAAATGTGTCCGCGCATCGTGAAATGTATTTCGACACGACCGCGATACCTGCGCCGGCGCGCACAAGTCCGAGCATGGTGCTCACGGCACCAACTTCCACCGGCGCTCGAAAATCCGCGTCATAACGCCTCATGATCGAGTCTACCGTGCGGCCTATGTTGTTATCCGACCGTAGCATGATGATTTTCTCCCTCGCCAGCTGTTCCCACTTCACCGGCTGGCCATCCGCAAGAAGATGATGCAGTGGTGGACAGGCAAGACAGAGGACGTCGTGGTAGACAGGTTCTATCTGTAGCCTCGGCTCGTCCCTGTCAATCGCGACGAGACCGAAGTCGACACGCCCATTTACAACATGGTCGATGGCCACGTCGGTTGACACTTCGTACGTCTCAAGTCTGACATGCGGAAATTGACGTTGATATCCGGTCATGACATCGCATAGCAAGCCATAGAAAACCATGGGTGCGGCGGCAATGCCAACCTTTCCCTTGCGCGTTGAACCCAGGTCCGAGAGGCTGCGCGTAGCCGAGTCCAGCGTACCAAGTAGTTCGACTGCGTACGCGTACAGATCTGATGCACCGTCCGTCGGTTCGACATGGCGCGTGGAACGATCAAAAAGCGGAAAACCGACCTCTGCCTCAAGTTCCGAGCAAAGCTTGCTCACGGCAGATTGGGTCATGTGCAATGCAAGCGACGATGCAGTAAAGCTGCGTAGCTCGAAAAGCTGGACAAAAACCCTGAGTTGTCTGAAGGTGATATTCATCACGTGATTTCTCGGCTCGAAGACGGCTGAAACGCAATCGGTCACTGTCTGAGCACCGTCCAACAGCGGTATGTCGCTTTGCAATGGGTACCCAGCCGCGGTGGATCTGGGCGTATATGATGTCTCGCTGGCGGATTTCTCCCTTTTTCACTAACGGCGAGATCGGAACGTCCGGCTGTCATATGACGCATACGATCAGTTACGCGTAGGCTTGAGGCCGTGTTTATCGGGTTCATTTTGTGCAAATGGTGCCTCACCCTCTGCTTTCAATGTTGCGCAGGGTTTGGCGCAGACATACTGCTACAGCGCGCCGGCGCGTTGTCTGGACCGGCGCGTGTACAGCACCGCACAATTCGCGCGTCAGCCGTTGGCGGCCTCCTCAGTCTCATCGAGCCAGCGAACGAGGTTCTGTACCGTATCGCCGTAGAATGTTCGATATAATTCCTTCGACACGTATCCGAGATGCGGGGTCGCAAGCACGTTGGGTAGTTCGCGCAAGGGGTGCGGATTGCCGAGCGGCTCAACATCGTAGACGTCCAGCGCAGCGCCCGCGATCTGTCCGCTCGTTAGCGCCTTGAGCAGCGCTGTCTCGTCGACAATCGGGCCGCGTGACGTGTTAATCAGTCGGCTCGTCGATTTCATACGGGCCAATTCCGTTTTCCCGACGAGATGGTGGGTTCGCGAACTCAAACGCACGTGGACCGACAGAAAGTCTGCGGTAGAAAACAGCTCGTCCTTGCTGACCAACTGCACGCCTTTTTCTTGTGCGCGTTCCGCAGTCAGATTCTGACTCCAAGCGACGACGTTCATTCTGAACGCCCGCCCAATCACGCCCACGGCCGAACCGACGCGGCCCAAACCGAGTAAACCGAGCGTCTTACCCGCGAGTTCCTCGCCAAGCGACACCTGCCAGCCACCTTGGCGTAGCGATTGACTTTCGAGCGATATGTTGCGGGTCATGGCAAGGAGAAGTGCCCACGTAAACTCGATTGTCGGCGTCGAACTGTATTCGGTGTGAACGACCTTGATGTCGCGCTGAGCGGCGGCGTCGAGATCAATCGAGGCGTTGGCTGGACCGGTCGATGCGATCAGCTTAAGATTCGGCAATCTTTCGATGATGTTGCGCGTGAGTGGCGTACGCTCGCGCATCACACACACAACATCGAACGGCACTAAGCGATCGATCAGCTTTTCAACGTCGCCGATGTGGTCGTTGAACACCGTGATTTCTACGCGACCGTTCAGGGGCGACCAGTCCGCCATACTCAGCGCAACGCGCTGATAATCGTCGAGGATTGCCGCCTTGACTCGGGGCACAGTGAACATGCTGCTTTCTCCCTTCTGGTTTGGATGGTGAATGGGCGGAACCGCAGGCCCGTGCTCTGCCACATCTACGGGTGTACTGTCAGTTTGACGCAAGCGAGACTCGCTTGCAGGGACCCATACTGGATGGTGGTCTAGTATTACGTCCCCTGAAGCAATCATCGCCGCGGTATTGACCGGCGTCAGTTCGGTCTTCGCTACACACGCGAGGCGGTGCGAAAATTGCCCGATGTAGTTCACTCCGCGGGACGATCATCCGGGACCCGAACAATCCCCATACGAGCTTCGAACGGGCGCCCAACTGATTCACCGATCAGATCCTTGGTCTCCCTGGCCACCGTCACGCCGCGCTTGGCGAGTGTGCGGACTTCACTGGCCACGACGGCAAAGCCTCGACCGTGCTCGCCGGCGCGGGCCGGTTCGACCGCCGCGTTAAGCGCGAGGATGTTGGTTTGGAAGCGATACCCTCGATTACGCTGATAGATCGCCTAGACCTGCGGTCACCTAACAATGGTGATTACAATCGATCTGTCCAATCATGATGATGCCGCTAGCCAATGTCAATGGCATTCGTCATCGTTTTATGAAAAAATGGTAAAAGACGACGCGTGGGCAAGGAGAACAGTTCATCGGTGTTTCAAGACAGCAAACCATTGAAAATCGGCAGTCGATCATTGCTGCGGCGGGCGGATCCGATCAAGCGTCACGATCGACTGATACCTGTCCTCCGATCGCGGACGATCTGATTTCGTTACTCTCTCTATGGCCGATATGGAGGAAAGTACGAAGACTTGCGGGAACTGGAAGCGAGCACGGTTGCCTGGCATGAGGAAGTGGTCAAAGCAGAATTTACAGGCAGTCGGCAGCCTGGGGAGCGCAGCTCGAACGTCCCGAGGTAATGACGCCATGGGCTTATCACTTAACCGGCATCGAGACAGAGCCAAAACGGCGAACAATCCTTTGCCAACCCACCGACTGAATCGTCCTATACGAGAGCGGAAAGCCAGCCGGCAACGGCGTGGCCAATTTCATCGGGTGAATCTTCCTGGATGAAATGCAACCCTTTGACAGTGACCTCGGTCTGGTTGGGCCAACTGCGACAAAACTCACGTTGAGCACCCACAAGAATTGAACCTGGCTCTGCGTTGATGAATAGCTTCGGTACTTGGGATTGCCGCAACCAATCCGCGTACAACTGGACAACTGCAACCATGTGAGAGGGCTCACCTGCGATAGGGAGTAACCGGGGCCAGTTCAGCATGGTTTGACGGTCGGCTTCGATCACGAAAGGCGCGTAGTAGTGCCACAGTTCTTCGATGCTCAATTCGCGCAACACGGACCCGGGAAGGACACGCTCGATAAATAGGTTACGTCGCAGAATCAGTTCCTCGCCATTCGGCGAACGAAATCCCTGAAAGATTCCTCGGGCCTTCTCCGGCCAGTCATCCCAAGAGGCCCATGGTGCGACAATGCTCTCCATATAGACGAGCCCTCTCACCCTGTCTGGATGCAAGCGTGCCCAGTGAAAACCTAGTGCGCTGCCCCAGTCGTGAAGTACCAGCGTCACCCGCGTGTCCGCGTCTAGTTCCGACAGCATCGCATCCAAATACGAGAATGCACGCTCGAAGCTGTACCGTGCCGCCCCCTCCGAAGCCGGAAGTTTGTCCGAATCACCGTGACCTATCAGATCGGGTGCGATGACTCTGCCCTTGCTCGCTATACGCGGAATGATATTCCGCCACAGATAACTAGAGGTCGGATTGCCGTGCAACAGAACGATGGGAGGACCTGATCCGGCCTCCAAATACGCCAATCTGCGCCCAGCAATGTCACAGAACTTCCGCTCCACGAGTGGCACAATCGTTTCCGCCATTCAACTGCGCTCCGTCAGAAAGCCCGAGATGTGAGCCCACCCGATTTGACTGCCGGCCAGACTTCAAGTGTCATGCTACCGCTCTCAATTTACCTGGCGAGAGAGACTTTCCCAATACGGCTTACGCAATAGATATTTCTGCAACTTGCCAGTAGCATTTCGCGGAAGCTCATTGCGAAACTCAACACGTTTAGGGCACTTGTAGCCAGCCAGATGCTGGCGACAATGTGCGATGAGCTCTGCGTCGGTCACGTGCTGGCCAGCCTCAAGGACAACGAGTGCAGTTACCAGTTCGCCCCATTTTTCGTCCGGAATACCGATGACAGCGACGTCTCGAACTGCAGGGTGCGACACCATCGCATTCTCGACCTCGACGGAAGCGACATTCTCACCACCCGAAACGATGACATCTTTGATCCGATCGCTAATCGTGAGGTAGTGGTCTGAAATGAAACCACCGTCGCCTGTTCGAAACCAGTCGCCGTCATGTGCCTTCGCCGTCGCTTCCGGGTCATTCCAGTACGATTCGAGAATTCGACTTGAGCGCGCAAGCACTTCTCCGTCGGCCCCCGTCCTCAGTTGCACACCCAAAACCGGTACGCCTGCACGTCCAAGCAACCGGGCTTGCTCGAAAGAATCCAGACCATCCCACTCTGGACGCATACGATTCAGCGTAAGGAGGGGACCAGTCTCAGTCAGTCCATACATCTGCATGAACTCCCAACCAAGTTCGTCGCGCACGCGCTGGATGGTTCGGGTGGGCGGCGGCGCGCCCCCACAAATGATACGCAGGCAACCGTATCCGGGAATCGGGCCATTCCAGGTCTTTGCGCCATCGAGGACCGCGCTCACCACGGCAGGCGCGGCACATAGGTACGTCACGCCATGCGCCTGGACACGCTTAAGGACCTCGATTCCGTCCATTTTCCTTAAGACTATATGTTTGACTCCCATCGCGGTAGCGGCGTAGATATGCCCCCACCCGCTTCCGTGGAATGCCTGAACTGTATGCAGGTAGACATCCCGATCGGAGACAGATGTTTGCCAGCCAAACACTGTCGCGTTTAGCCACAGGTGCCGGTGCGACAGTTGCACGCCTTTCGGGAGCCCTGTGGTTCCCGAGGTGTAGTTGATGACGGCGGTGGCTGTCTCATCTTCGATCCACGGCAGAGGATCCGCCGTGCTGCCCCAGATCTGATCATCGTCGTCCCCGAGTACAAATGTTCTCTGGCACGGGACATGCTCCGCAAGGTGCCGAAACTCGGGGTCAAGCAAAAGGACCTCCGCACCCGAGTGGGCCATGACGTGACGGATCTCGGCGGGAGCAAGGCGGAAATTCACTGGCACCAGCACACGCCCCCACCCTGACACTCCGAAGAAGGTACATATGAGCCGCGCTGAATTCTGAGAGACGATTGCAACACGAGCACCTACGGGAACTCCCATCTCGTCCAGTGTTGCGGCCTGCGCACGAGCTTTACGGCCAAGTTCCGCGTAAGTCAACTCACCCCATGACCTGGCGGGCTGAACCTCCTCGTCGACTACCGCAATACGCTCAGGGTACGCAACGAGCGCGCGGTCCAGAAAATCGTTGATGACCAGCGGTTTATACATAGACACTCCGAAATGGTTCTTGCCAACGGGATCCTCGACGGCTTTACTTTTCGCCTGTGCTTTAAAGTCGAAATGCAGGAGAGCCCACGAATGCGCGAACGAAATCAACGTGGGCCCTGTCACAGGCACCTCGTTCGCGAGGCAACACGTCTCACTGCTGACTAGTTTGACAAGGCTGAGCCAAAACTCTGTATCAGCGGATACGGCGCAATGCAGGGGTTTTCCCGCGCGTCCAAAATTTTTAAGAGATCGCATATGAATGATCACCGTCAGCGGCAGACGGAAAATGCTGAACCATGGTGGCCCGGTCGAAGCGTGTCGCCACCCCGGTGTCTTGGATGTTGCGGGATTCGCGTGAATGGCTCTCGATAGTTCAGTACGAGGTTCCCGTCAGTCAGGAAAACTAAACATGTCATGCGCACAGTGATGCCACAAGGCCGCGCCATACGCTATTGCGTCGGAGTTTTCTCCATGGCGACATGAGATCGTCGGAAAGCGCAGAGTACATTCCCAGAACACGCCTGGACTACAGATGCGGTGAAATCATCCCGGCAAGCGATTGGGAACGAGGTGTTTTTCCGATCCAATGGCGATCATCAAAACATCCCCACAAAATTCATCCCCAACGCAAGTCACGCAGTGCCTGTTCATCGGTCCACACAAGTCTCGCCACGCGACGATTGGCCTACCAAAACACACAAATTAAGGAACGTCGTCCAACCGCCTGCATCGGGAATTTTTTTGATTTAGCTGTCATTTCGTATCCGCTGATACAGCGGACTGTGGAACCGGGAAATACAGTAGGCCACATGAACCACACGACACATTAAATTGTGCAATGCGTAGCGGTTCCCATCCGAAGATAAGGAGACTTTAATGAGCGACACAGCCGTCAGTCAGTCCAGCGCCGAGACACTGGACATCCGTTCCTCCAGTCCCGTTTCTGGCACCCACGCCGCTTTGGGCGAAGAGGTAACAGTGCATTTGCACCCGCAGGGCATTCCATTGTTCATCATGCCCGTATCCAGACGCCTCAAGACGGATCGTGCAGCCTTTCAGGCGTGGCTGGTCGACCATGAGGAGGCCATCGACAAATTGCTGCTCCGGTTCGGTGCCGTGCGTCTCCGCGGATTCCCCGTCAAGGGTCCGGAGCAGTTCGGCAATGTGATGTCGCACTATCCCGTCGCCGCTATGGGATACAAGGGCGGTGGAGGGCCACGCGCAGCGATTGCAGGCAGGGTGATGGAGTCGACGCGCACAGAAAAAGACCGCTTCATTCCCCTACACCATGAGATGTGCTACCAACGTCAATGGCCGTTGAAGCTTGCGTTCTACTCCAACATAGTCGCGAGTTCTGGCGGAGCCACCACGATTGGGGATATTCGCCGCTTCGAAGCGAAAATTCCACAGCGAATCCTTGACGAGGTGCGCAAGCGCGGAGTTCTCTATCGCCGCAATTTCCGCGACGGAAGTGTACCGACGGAAGGCTGGAGTGGCCAGTTGCTCAACATACACCGCCCCTGGCAAGAAGCTTTCTTTACCGAAGACAAGGCCGACGTCGAAGCCGCATGCGAAGCCGGGGGGCTGGAATGGCAATGGCTGGATGATGGAAGCTTGCAGACCGAAATCCGCAAATCCGGTTTCGTCACCCATCCGGTGCTTGGCACCAGCCACTGGTTTAACCAGATCAGTAATCTGACCGCATTGCCCACGAGCGACCGGCAATGGTACACGTTGACACCCGAGGATCAACGCAACGGTGGACGTTACCCCAACGCAGTTCTGTTTGGCGATGGCGGGACGATTCCTGCCGAGGATGTCAAGCTCTTGCGCCAGATCGAAGACGAAATTCGGGTGGACGAGCCTTGGGAGGCAGGCGAGATCTTCATCCTGGACAACATTCTGTGCACCCATGGCCGCACGCCTTTTGAAGGTAAGCGCGATACGTTGATTCAATTTCTAGGATCCGGGAGCAACGATTAAGGCGCATGCGGCAAACGACAGGTCGGCCCTGGATTGGCCAGGACCTGATCCACTACACCAAACTCAGGCGGTTGGCGCGGCAGCCAACGATCCGGTCGCTCAGGAGTGGCAGGTACGTGTCGATCTGGCCGCCTGCTACAGACTGGTCGAACTGTTCGGCGGGAGCGACCTGATAGGGACGCATATTTCGGCGCGGGTGCCCGGGCACAAGCATGCCTTCCTCATCAACTCTCTCGGTATGACCTTCGATGAGATTACCGCTACCAGTCTGATCAAGATCGACCTTGAGGGCAACGTGATCGGCGAGTCGCCCTACAGCTTCAACAAGGCTGGGTTCGTGATCCATAGCGCGGTCCATCAGGTGCGTGATGACGCCAACTGCGTGTTCATCCGCACACCGCCGACAGCATGGCGGTGTCGGCTCTTTCCGAGGGTTTGCTGCCGCTGAATCAGACAGCCATGCTCACGACAGGCGACCTCGCGCAACACGACTATGAGGGGCCAGCCCTTTTATCTGGACGAACGCGAGCGATTGCAACGGGACCTGAGCGACAAACATCTGATGCTGCTGCGCAATCACGGCACTCTGGCGGTAGGTGCGAGTATCAGCGAGGCCTTCGTACGTATGTACATGCTGCAGCGCGCCTGCTCCGCACAGGTACGGACCTTGAGCATGGGCCGCCCGTTGCATGAAGTCTCAGCCGCGGCGCGAGCCAGCACTGAAGCGATGGGGGCGAACCCAACAACGCTGAGCAGCTATGGACAACTGGCGTGGCCGGCGCTGTTGCGGATGCTAGACCGCAGAATGCTAGGTTACGACATCTAGGCCACTGCTAGCGCTATGCCCGTGTAAGAGCCGGGAGCGTCGCGTTGGCGTCTCCGCCGCTGAGGACGGCAGGCACGGCAGGCACGGCAGAATTTTATAGATTGATTGGACTGCGAATGTTTCGCATATTACCGAAATTTTTAGGAGACGGGACGTGAGTAAACAAGCCACCTTTTCACATATCGGCCAGAGCACCGCCGAAGACTGGGCAATCATCCTCGGAGAGCTCAAGCCCTACGCGGCGACACTGGCAGACCGCGCGCTCGAGCACCTTAAGGTGCTCGAAGACGACTGGGGCGGCTTGCCCGTCGCTCGTCTCACGCATTGCCTGCAGACCGCGACACTGGCGCACCGGGATGGGCGCGACGAAGAGTACGTGGTCTGTGCCCTGCTGCACGACATTGGCGACACCCTCGGCAGCTATAACCATCCCGACATCGCTGCGGCCATGCTTAAACCATTCGTCAGTCCGGAAAATGTCTGGATGGTGCAGCATCATGGCGTCTTTCAAGGTTACTACTTCTTCCAAAATATAGGTCTCGACCCAAACATGCGTGAACAGTTTCGCAATCAGCCGGAACTGTTCGAGCGTACTGTTGAATTTTGCGAAAAGTACGATGCACCAGCGTTCGATAAGAATTACGACACTTTGCCGCTGTCGTTCTTCGATCCCATGGTTCGGCGCGTGTTCTCGAAGCCGAGTCATTCCATGTATGACAAGATGTTTCATCCCGCGAAATGAAGGCCAGCGTCGAGGAATGATCGAAGCGCGACGCACTGATTTACATGACTTGTGTCAGATGCTCAATGACGCGTCCATGATTGGAACAACGTGACAATACATTTGGCCCGGACGAGGTGATTGCCCGGTGGCTTACTACTCTGATACGCGCGAATCAATTCCCGTATGACAAGCGAAACGTCGGCCAACTACCCCAACCGGTTGATTTCGAGATTTGCGTTGTTTCTCCTTTCCTCTTTGTATCCCCCTGAAGGCCTTCACGTTCCTGCGATTTCCGGTAGCGTTCGGTTGAACAGAAAGCAACCAGGGCAGTCGCTTTCTGTCTTATCGTCAAGCTAATTAAAATTTCACCTGTAAACCAAGTCGGGCGAGTGCCATGTGATTGCCCGCGGCTGGAGTCACAGCATTAATATTCGCAACCGCCGTTTGCCCGGTCGAGTCTATACCGCTTGCTTTCTGGTAGATTCCAACCAGATACGCTGTCTTGCCTTCCAGACTGAATATGTCACTCTGCTCGCTCGATTATGCCTCCACTGATCTGGAATCTGTCGTATTGAACGTATACGGTTCCTCGTCTTGTGAACTCAAACATCGTTCACGCTACTCACGAGGAGGTCGTCTCAAAGCTGCCTCCGCATCCCTTGCGTCAGAACCAGACGTCTTGCATATCGAGCGTGGTGCGATCAAGCGTCTCAAGCAGGTCAAGTTGCGCCGTCGCGCGCGGCAATTCCCATTTGAAGAAATACGCGGCTGCGGCCAGCTTGCCTCGATAGAACGCTTCGTCTTCGTTGCTTCTGTTCGCGGATAGCGCGGCATGTGCCGCAATCGCCTGTTCCAGCCAAATCCACGCCAGTACGATGTGGCCGAATGCCTCGAGGTACACCGATGCGTTAGCAAGCGTAAGAGTTGGGTCTCCCGCCTCCCACAATCGCTGCGTAACGAGCGTCAGCCCCCCCATCACAGTGCTCAGCGTGTGCGCATATTCGTGGAGCTCAGCATCCTTTGTGGCGAGCGCCCTGATGACCCCGGCCCGCACCGTCTCGCTGACGATCCCCAATGCCGTGCCGTCTTTCATCATTACCTTGCGACCCAGCAGGTCCAATCCGTGGATCCCATGCGTGCCTTCGTGGATCGGGTTCAGACGGTTGTCGCGATAGAACTGCTCGACGTTGTACTCACGCGTGTAGCCATAGCCGCCGTGCACCTGGATAGCGAGGTTGTTCGCTTCGAGGCACCATTGCGATGGCCAGCTCTTGGCGATCGGCGTCAGAATATCGAGCAATAACGTGGCACGCTCGCGCGCAACTGCGTCGTCGGCAGCCCGTGCGGCGCGCTCCGCGTCGACCAGCTTCGCACAGTACAGGTTCAGCGCCAGCGCACCTTCCGTATAGCTCTTCTGCGCGAGCAGCATCCGGCGTATATCGGCGTGCTCAATCAGCTTCACCTGGGGGCTTGAGGGGTCTTTGCCGCCTTTACCGATGGCGCGCCCTTGCGGCCGGTTCCGTGCATAATCAAGTGCGTGCAGATAGCCGGTATAGCCGAGGACTGCGGCGGTGAGTCCCACGCCAATGCGTGCTTCGTTCATCATGTGGAACATGCATGCGAGGCCCCGCCCGGGTTGGCCCAACAGATAACCAATTGCCCCAGCCTTACCGTCGGGCCGATATTTGACGCCTTCGCCGAAATTCAGCAGACAGTTCGTTGTGCCGCGATATCCCATTTTGTGGTTCAGACCCGCGAGCACTACATCGTTGTGCTCGCCAAGCGAGCCGTCGCCATTGACGAGGTACTTCGGGACAACAAAGAGCGAGATGCCGCTGACCCCAGGAATTAGCTTTCCGTCTGAACTTGGGATTTTGGCCAGCACCATATGTACGATATTTTCGGACAACTCATGCTCGCCACCGGATATCCACATCTTGTTGCCACGCAACCGGTACTGCTGGCCGAGCGGCGATTCGCCCTCGTATTCAGCGCGAGTGGTGATGTCTGACAACGACGAACCCGCCTGCGGCTCCGATAGACACATCGTGCCGAAGAAACGACCTTCCATCTCAGGTCGCACGAACGCATCGATCTGCGTCGGCGCGCCGTACGTGAGCAGGAGATTCGCATTGCCGATGGTCAGGAATGGATACGCTGCGGTAGCAGCGTTCGCGCCCAGGAAGTATGCGAAGCAGGCCTTCTCCACAACCAGCGGTAGTTGCATACCGCCGAGTTCATAGTCCTGGCCAGCGGCAATCAAACCCGCTGCGTTAAAGGCATCGAGCGCGGTCTTCACTTCGGGGATGATGTGAACGGTTTCACCGTCGAAATGCGGTTCCTGCTGGTCGCTCTTCTTGTTGTGCGTAGCGAATAATTCGGTGGCGATTTTCTCGCAAGTGTCGAGTGCCGCGTCGAAGGTCTCGCGCGTATGTTCAGCATAGCGGGGAATGCTCGTCAGCTCCTCGACCCGGAGCCACTCGTAGAGCAGGAAGTTCAGGTCGCGGCGGGAGAGAATCAGTGACATGACGGCACTCCGCTCAAAGAACTTCGAAGAGGCCGGCCGCGCCCTGCCCCCCACCGACGCACATTGTGACTACCACGTGCCTCACGCCGCGACGCTTGCCCTCGATCAGTGCGTGGCCAACGAGGCGTGCGCCGGACACTCCGTACGGGTGACCAACCGCAATTGCGCCGCCGTTCACGTTCAGCCGCTCCATCGGAATGCCCAGCTGATCGGCGCAGTAGAGCACCTGCACGGCGAATGCTTCGTTTAGTTCCCATAGGCCGATGTCTTCGATCTTCAGCCCGGTCCTCTTCAGCAGCTTGGGGACCGCGAACACCGGACCGATGCCCATCTCATCCGGTTCGCATCCTGCCACCGCGAATCCGCGAAATACGCCCAATGGTTTCAGGCCTTGCGCAGCAGCCACGCGCGCGTTCATCACTACGGCTGCCGACGCGCCGTCCGAAAACTGTGACGCATTGCCTGCCGAAATTACGCCGCCGGGAGTGGCAGAGCGAATTTTCGATACGCCTTCAAGCGTCGTATCGCCGCGAATGCCTTCGTCGGCCGCGATCGTCACTTCCCTCGTCACGATCTGGCCGGTGGCTTCGTCGGTCATACCAGAGAGCACCGTCATCGGTACGATCTCCTCGTTGAAGAGGCCAGCGGCCTGTGCAGACGCGGCGCGTTGCTGGCTGCGTACACCGTATTCGTTCTGACGTTCGCGGGGGATCCCATAGCGGGTCGATACGTTCTCGGCGGTCTGCAGCATGCTCCAGTAAATTTCCGGTTTGTGCTGCAAAAGCCAAGGGTCGCTGGCGAATTGCATGTTCAACTGCCGCTGCGTCAACGAGATGCTTTCCACACCGCCTGCAACGTAACAATCGCCCTCATCGGCGATCACACGCTGCGCGGCCATCGCGATCGCCTGCAAGCCCGATGCGCAGAAGCGGTTCACGGTGGCGCCCGGGACCGTCACCGGGCAGCCAGCGCGCAGGGCGATCTGCCGCGCAATATTGGTGCCAGTCGCGCCTTCGGGATTCGCGCACCCCATTAACACATCGTTTATTTCGCCAGCTTCTATGCCCGCGCGCGCGATCGCGTGCCGCACCGCATGCGCGCCAAGCGTGGCGCCGTGGGTCATGTTGAAGGCACCTTTCCAGCTCTTCGCGAGCCCGGTACGCGCCGTGGATACGATCACTGCCTCATTCATGTCCTGTTCCTTGATATGCCTTGACGTCGGATCCACTGCCACAGAGCACGGGTTCCACCCATTGGGCTGCCTGAAGTGACGGCAAATTGAGTTAGTCGTTAAAACGCGTACCCGCGTCTACGAGCTTCTGCAAGAGTGGCGCGACCTGCCACGCCTTGCCCTGATAGCCCTTCGCGTAGCGGCGAATCGCCCGCGCAACGTTGTACAAACCGACCTCGTCCGCATACTGCATCGGGCCGCCGCGCCACCTCGGAAAACCGTAGCCGCTCAGATAGACCATGTCGATGTCCGATGCCTTCGACGCGATCCCTTCCTCGACGATCAGCGCTCCTTCATTGACGAGCGCGTACACCAAACGCTCGACAATCTCCTCGTCGGATATTTTGCGCCGCGTGAGACCAAGATCCTCTGTATGCCGGATGATCATGTCGTTGACCTGCTGGCTCGAGTAGGCCCTGCGGTCACCCTCCCTATAGTCGTACCAGCCCGCGCCGACCTTCTGCCCGAAGCGCCCCATTTCGCACAGCAGGTCGGCCGTCTTCGAATACGTAAACGCCGGCTGCTCAACGGCGCGGCGCTTTCTGATCTCCCGGCTGATATCGTTACCGGCCATGTCGATCATCCGAAAAGGGCCCATTGCGAAGCCGAATTTTTCGATGGCCTTGTCGACCTGCTCGGGCAGCGCACCCTCGTCGAGCAGGAAACCCGCCTGACGGCTGTACTGTTCAATCATCCGATTGCCGATAAAGCCGTCGCATACACCAGACACGACGGCGATCTTCCCGATCTTCTTCGCGAGCCGCATCACGGTCGCAAGGACGTCCTTTGCGGTCTTCTCGCCACGCACGACTTCGAGCAGCTTCATCACGTTGGCCGGGCTGAAAAAGTGCATGCCGACCACATCCTTCGGACGCGTTGTGAATTCAGCGATATTATTGACATCCAGGGTCGACGTATTTGACGCGAGAATCGCGCCCGGTTTCATGACCTTGTCGAGTTGTCGGAACACGGCCTGCTTGATACTCATGTCTTCGAACACGGCTTCGATCGCAAGGTCCGCGTCCTTGATGTCGTCGTAGGACAGCGTGGTCGTAAGCATGCCAACGCGCGCTTCGATCTCCTCCTGAGTGAGCTTTCCTTTCTTCGCTGTGTTTTCGTAGTGGCGGCGGATGGTGGCGACCCTTTGTTCGAGCGCGTCGGCTTTCATTTCCAGCATCGTCACAGGAATTCCGGCGTTCAAAAAGCTCATGCTAATGCCCCCACCCATCGTGCCTGCACCGATTACTGCAACTTTCGCGATTTTGCGAGTGGGCGTATCGACAGGTACTTCCGCAATCTTGCTCGCCGCGCGCTCGGCGAGGAACGCATGTCGTAGCGCACGCGATTCGGAGCTGGTCAGCAGGTAGAGGAATGCGTCGCGCTCCTCCTTGATGCCCTGATCGAACGGTTTGAGTGACGCCGCGATGGCATCCACGCACTTAACCGGAGCCGGATAGTCCCTTGCACTTGCAGCGACCGTATTGCGGACGATTCCCAGATACGCCTCGGCGTTTTCGTGGTGGACATTCAAGTCGCGTACGCGGGGATGCGGAGCCCCCGCAGCGACTGCATCCTGCGCAAACTTCAAGGCCTCCCATAGCAATTCATCGGTTGCGAAGTGGTCAAACAGCTTCGTGCCAGCAAGCTCCTCAGACGCCATCGTCTTGCCCGACACGATCATGTTCACCGCGGTCTCGAGGCCGACCACGCGCGGCAGGCGTTGTGTACCGCCGGCCCCAGGCAGCAGGCCCAGATTCACTTCTGGTAGCGCAATCTTCGTTCCCTTGACCGTAACGCGATAATGACAGCCGAGGGCCAGCTCCAGACCGCCGCCCATCGCGACCGAATGAATCGCTGCCACCACGGGCTTCGGAGACGCCTCGATCACATCGATTATCGTTTGCAGGCTCGGTTCCTGTAGCGCCTTAGATGTGCCGAATTCTCGAATATCGGCACCACCCGAGAACGCGTTGCCCGTACCGATGAGGACAATTGCCTTGACGCCCGAGTCGTCCAGTGCGCGCTCTATCCCGTCTACAATGCACACTCTTGTGCTGTGACCGAGGCCATTGACCGGAGGATTGTCGAGTGAAATGATAGCCACACTGTCCTGTACCTGATACTGCGCTGTCATGCCGGTTCCTTTTGATATCTCGAAATTGTCTGGCAATTCAGAGGTTCAGTTCATTCACGAACCTGTTTGTTGTGGCGCCCGCGGCATGGCAGCCTGCTGCGGAAATTCCTGACCGCCGTCCTTACGCGCAACCTCTGACGACGCCTCAGGCTGTACTCTTGATGCCGTAGATCTCGCGACGCTCGCTGCCATCGTCGTTCTTCACGAACTCATAGGCGTCCGCCGAGCGGTAGCGGTTTTGCGGTCCTAATACGTGCGCAGATCCATCTTCAAGACCATCGACGACAGACCGGCGAACACCAGCTTGCTATCAGGCTTCGAATAGCCGATCGACTCGCACCACGACGCGGGATTGAGAATTTCGTGATTCCGGCGCTGCCAATGCAGCTTCAACGGCGCACTGCCAGTGCGACGCGATTCGTTTGCCACTCGAACTGTACAAGCTGCTGCGGCTAGCAAAATGCATCTAGCGTGACGCGCAAAGCGAGTCGCAGACAGCTTCGCCGCAACAATATTGACTATCTGCCGCGGAAAATCGGCGGGCGTTTCTCGAGAAAGGCACGCGCACCTTCTCTCGCATCCTCCGTTTCGAAGAGTGGCACTTGCCCATCGCGCTCACGGTCAAGGGCTTCGTCCAGATGTGACAGCGTCGTGGCCGCAATGGCGCCTTTCATTGCAGCGAACGCCTTGGTGGGCCCGTTCTTGATTTTTTGCACCAGAGCTTCCAGTTCCGCATCGTAGGCATCGTCGGCTACCGAACGGTAGATCAGTCCCGCCGCCACTGCGTCATCAGCGGACAGCCGATTGCCGAGCATTGCCATAGTGTTAGCACGTGCACGACCAATCGAAGCGCCAATTAACTCCGTTGCGCCGCCGTCCGGCATCATGCCAATGTTCACAAACGCCAGTAGAAAGTAGGCGGACCGCGTGGCAAGCGTAATGTCTGCGGCGACGGCGATGGAGCAGGCCATTCCAACTGCGGGACCATTGACTCCGCTTATAACGGGTACATGCGAACGCGCAATCGCCCGCACAAGGCGATGACCGCTGTCCACGGTTTCAATATTGATGCCGCTCTTGAAATCGCCTCCGGCGCTGAAGGCGCGACCCTCGCCACTGATCACGATTACCCGCACATCGGCGGGCACATCATTAATGGCCTGGGCAGCATCCTCAAGCATTGAAGCGTCGAATGCATTGAGGCGCTCTGGCCTGTTCCACCTGATGGAGAGAACTCCATCCGAGTTGTTGATGAGTACGTGTTGCGTCATGCGCGACTCCTATGCAGGGTTACGACAGAATTACGGGACGAGCACGACCTTACCGGTTGCGAGTCTCTGGTCGATTGCGAGCAGCGCTTGGGACGCATCTCCGAGTGCGTAGCTCGTTCCGATGACCGGACTAAGCGCCCCGCTTTGGACATGTGCCTTGATCGCCCTCCACTGGGACTGCATACGCCCGAGGTGCTTGTAAGCGTCCCAGCCGACGCCGACCGCAGATATATTGTTCAGCATCAGACGATTGACCTGGACGGAGGGTATCGTGCCTTCTGTAAACCCGAGAACGAGGACTCGACCGTTTGCCTTGAGCGCTCTCAGGGAGTCGGTAAAACGCTCACCACCGACGGGGTCAACGACAATGTCCACGCCGCCCAGGGCTTTTACGGCCTTGCCGAATCCCTCGACCAGGATGAACTCGTCAGCACCCGCAGCAACCGCAACAGCACCCTTCTCGGGTGTGGAGGTTACTGCGATGACCCGGCTGGCGCCGAAGGCCTTTGCAATCTGAATCGCCGCCGTCCCAACACCACCGGCCGCACCGTGGACGAGCACCGATTCGCCTTGCACGAAGTGGCCGCGTTCGATGAGTGCGAAGTAGGCGGTCAGGTAGTTGAGCGGAAGGGACGCGCCCTTCTCGAAGGAAACGCCATCCGGGAGCGCAAATGTCATGTCGACCGCCGCGACCGCTTGCTCCGAGAAGCCACCAAGCATCGGCAGTGCAGCGTGATCTGGACCCTGGAACGACGTGATTGCTGCGACCCGGTCGCCGGCGGCAAATCCGGAATCCGCAGGAGCAGCGACGACGACGCCCGCGACCTCCGATCCGGGCGTATACGGTAGTGCGGGTTTTACGTGGTAAAGACCGCGCGACTGCAGGACATCCGGGAACCCCACACCAGCAGCGCGGACACTGATCAAAACCTGATCGTGCGCCGGCTTTGGAGGCTCGACGTCCACAAGTTCAATCGAAGTCGGGCCGTCCAGTTTGGTAATCTGTATCACTTTCATGGTGTTCAGTGTTCCGCGTGATTGGTGTAACGCCACTGTATTTCTCAGTTCCGCCGTCCGCTGTATCAATGGATACGAAACTGACCGCGGAATCAAAAAAAGTATCCCGGCTCCGGGGCAATCGGGCGATGAACAGGGAACTGCCCGAGAAATTGCACCAGAAAATTTGATGGGATTCGATCATGGCAACATCGTCTGATCAAACCAGACGGTTCCTGACTCGGGTGCCCGATAGCGCCCCCTACCGCGGCGCGGGCGACGCCAATTGCAGGGATGAACGACGCTCGAGAAATGCATCATGGCGCTCGTCACCACTGTGACCGTTACGACGAGCGCCGATAGAATGTTCTCGGTGCTGCCCTTGCGTCGTGGCGGAACAAGTCCGCATTGCTCAAAATGTGCCAGGGATTAGAAGTGCGATCAAGAACGACGAGTGGGGACGCAGTCCTTCAATTGACCAATTTGTGGGCCGGGCAGCTCGCTTCCTCACAACACCATCCGACGCTCGCGGTGCGTGCTTCGATGGATCGAATCACAGACATCATGTCGAGCCGGCCATTACCCAGGTCTACGCTTTCCCCATAAAGTTTTCGGCTAAGGTCAAGCAAAGGCGAGGCGATGCCAGCGGCCCGCGCCGCATCAGCGATCAACTGGCAACTGGTAAAGGCATCCGCCGTAGCTGCCTGCACGGCGAAATCGCGCTCGACGAGTTTTGGAATCTTCACTCTTGTTACGTCGCAGGCCATCGGCCCTGAATCGATGGCGGCCTTAAAAGTATTGAGATCCAGGCCGTTTCGATCCGCGAAGTGCATCGCTTCGGACAACCCGACGAGCATCGTATTTGCGTAAAGATTGACCGCCAGTTTCATGAGCAGTGCGTTTCCGACCGGGCCACAAATCACTGTGGCCCGGCACATCGGTGCGAGCATCGGGCGTATTTTCGCAATGGTCTCAGGATCGCCACCTAGCAGCGACACCAATTGGCCGGCCTCGGCCGGCTTTCGCGAACCGGACACCGGAGCTTCAACATAGCGACCGCCAGCTGCGTGAATGCTCGCGGCTAGTCCTCGCGAGTAGTCCGGAGCAACCGAACTCATGCTGACGATGGTGTGCCCTGCGACACGCGATGCGAATGCCGGCGTGCCAGAACCCAACACTGAATCGATCGCCCCGCTATCTGACAGCATAACAATCACCGTTTCCGTTCGCCTGAATACCTCGTCGGCACTCTCCCCCACTTGAACGCCGATGGCGCGCAGCGGCTCGGCGCGCTCGGCTGATCGATTCCAGACGACGAGTTTTGTACCGGCCTTTGCCAAATTCATTGCCATAGGCTGGCCCATCCCGCCAAGCCCGATAAAACCAACTTCATCTTGCGCCCGAGGCCCAGCGCTTTCTGTTGTAGATGTCATTTTCGATAATCCTGGATTGAGAGACGCGGAGACGCAACTTCGCTTAAACGGCTAGACCAGCCAACCGTGCTGGTCTGCAGCGAACTCCTTTTGAATGTCCGACGGCGCCCTCGGGCGTCCGGTCACTGGTCCAGCTTGCCACCCCCTACCGTGAAATCACGCTTACTGCCTTTCACGCCGGTCGATCGGCGTCACGACTGCGGTCGTTCTGCAGGCTCTTCGCGCACCACCAACCTAAATCGCGAACAAGCACGATCAGAGAATCTCCAGCGATGCCAGACAAAATCATGTCGGTGAACAGTGACGTCTGGAAAGAGCCATCGTCAAAGGAAAATACGTTCATGCCACTGAGTTCCTCGACAACATTGAGGAACACCACCAGGTCGCAATCTTCGCGGGCCGCTCACCTAGTGCGTAGAGGTCGATAACATAGTTACCGCCGCGCTAGGTCCCTTGTGCTACTTGAGTTAACCGCGCGCGGTTCTCGCAAATCCAAATAGTGACTGCGGACAGTCCGTCTTAGCAATAGGAACTGATAGACGGACCAACGACGCGATAGAGACATTGGACCAAAGGTTTCGTGCCGAGTACATTTTTCAATCGCGATCATGAATCGACGGAGATCAATCACGGCCGCTTCTGCTGCTGTAATCCAATCTCGATCAACACGGACAAGTACGCGCACAGATTCGAAGATAACTCGTTCCCCAAAGGCCCAATCGCTAGCGAATGGGAGAAATTGCGAAAGCGGCGGGGTTACTGTTGGAACGGAACGGCGTGGAACCACCGTCAGACAAGCGATAAGCCATCGTCCTCTCAAAGGTCTCTAGAGCGCAGTGAAGTACCAGAGTTCCGGGAGCGCGCTCGAGAGTATTCTGAGGCCCAACTTTCGCGTGTTGCCAGCCGCATTCCACTTGACAGCCACATCGTCTTTCACCGGCCAGTCGAGCGCGGATGCCTCGCCGGTCGCGTGCGCTTTATTCGCTCGTCCCGGTTCCTAGAAGTTGAATCAGCGTATCGCGCTGACCTTTATACGGCGTGCGGCCATGGACACACAGAACATTGTCCAGCATCATGATCTCGCCCGGTACGTAAGGCTCGTCAACCAGAACTTCGTCTTCGAGCTTGCGCAGGAGCTCGACATCCTCTGCGGGAATCTTGCCGCCATCACCGAAATGAGGTTCGTTGGGGTAGCGCTTACCTTGCCGAAGGTCCTCGGCCGTCAGCGTGTTGTGCCAAAGCCGGTCGCCCTGGGGCAATGCGGTCTGATTGCTGATCTGGTTAAACCAGTGGCGTGTGCCAAGCACCGGATGGGTGACGAAACCAGAATTGCGGGCTTCGGTTTGCAGGCTGCCATCGTCCAACCAATGCCATTCCAGTCCTCCTGCCTCACATGCGGCTTCGACCTCGGCCTTGTCTTCGGTGAAGAAGGCTTCCTGCCACGGCCGGTGCATGTTAAGAAACTGGCTAGTCCAGCCCTCCGTCGGCTCGCGTCCGTCGCGGAAATTACGACTATAGAGGACGCCGCGCTTGCGCACTTCGTCAAGTATCCGCTGCGGGATCTTCGCTTCGTAGCGGCGAATATCTGCGATCGTGGTGGCTCCTCCACCATCACTGGGCACTACGTTGGAATAGAACGCGAGCTTCAGCGGCCATTGACGTTGATAGCACATCTCATGATGCAGTTGGATGTAACGGTCCTTGTCTGTGCGCGTTGCTTCCATCACTCTGCCCGAGACCGCCGCGCGCGGTCCTCCACCTCCTTTGTAGCCCATGGCGGCGGCCGGATAGTGCGACATTAGATCGCGAAATTGCTCCGATCCATTGACCGGAAATCCGCGAAATCGCACGGCGCCGAACTCGAGCAGCAGTTTCTCGATGGCCTCCTCATGGTCGATCAGCCACATGTGAAAGGCTTCAAAATTCGACTTGAGACGCTTCGACACGGGCATGACGAATAGCGGAATACCCTGCGAGTGCAAGTGCACCGTCACCTCGTCGCCCAATGCAGCGTGCGTGCCGGAAACGGGACTGGAGGAGAGGATGTCCAGTGTCTTAGAGCGGGACGGACTGACGGCTGTGTCGTTCATTAACGTCTCCTGAACTTGGGTTAAAACCTCGACGCACGGCACGATTCAATGTGTCGCGCGGTTCGTGTGATGTCACTGTATTTCGCAATTCCGCTGTCCGCTGTATCAATGGATACGAATCTGATGGCTGATAATAAAAAAGTAATGCAGCTTCGGAACGTAGGCCATGAACACGGGACCAATTCAGCGTTGTGGCGGAGAGATAGGTGTAATTGCTGATGCCAGTCACTCAATGATTAGGCATGCTTAGACGAGAGACAGATTGAGTTCCGAGTTAGCCCGCGTTCAGTCCTGCTGAGAAGTCGCCAGTGATACTGAAGGTACCGAGCGGCAAGCTCAGTGGAGACCCGATTGATCATTCGTTCCGAACAGAGGCGGAGAGCAACCTGGAACGCCTTCCGGAATGCGCGAGGAGCTCCCTTTGGCAGGGAGCAAAGGAGACGCTGAATGAGCAATGCTCAGAACATCGGATTGTCAAGCGAATCCAGGGCTGTTCGGGTTCCTGCAGCCTTGACGGGATTTCAGCCGGGAGAAAAGATAGTTTTGCAAGAGCCGTCGTCACCGCGCGACCCTGCAAGTTCTCCGTTTTTGCTCCCAGAGGTAAGGGAGCTCTCGCGCAGCATTGCCAGGCTGGGGATGGAACGCACGTTCACCCGAGGCGCATATCTATACCGTCAGGGTGAATCTGCCACATCTCTTCACTACGCGCTGACAGGTCGAACTCGGGTGTTCATGACCGGAATAGATGGTTCGGACCGGGACGTCGCATTCGCGGGACCTTACACAACGATTGGCGAATACGGCATCTTTGATGATCAGCCGCGTTACACATCCGCCGTTGCGGTTGAAGATTCGCGCGTCCTCGTGATTGACCATGCCGCGATCATGTCAGCCGGCCGGGCTGACCCTGAAATCTTCATTGAAATAGCCCGTCGACTGGCGCAGAAGGCCCGCATCGGGTGTATGCACATCATGTATGGTGGTCTCACGGCGCGTGTGCGCGTGGCAACATTGTTCGTCCAATTGCTCAACGCATATGGAACACTTGAGGCTAACAACACAACGCGTCTGTCAAAAAGTCATCGCATTGAAGACCTTGCTCATCTTATAGGGGTGACACGCGTAACCATGAGCCGCGAACTTGCGCGATTTGTGGAGGAAGGAATCCTTATGAAATCCAGTCGAGAAATCATTATCACGGACGGCGCTGCACTGCACGCGGTCGCAGACACTTCCGGACTGGTACCTCAACACTAAACGACGGAACGTACGTAATACCGTCGAGGCTCTCGGTCCACATCATCCTGGGTGATCTTCCGTCCAATGATCTACCTTATGGCGTTGGCGGGCGAACTGCCACTGCCCTACCTCACGCTGCAGGATTGGGCGACTGGGCCAGCGGTGATCCGGCCACCGACGACGAGGATGCCGGCTCGACTTCGCTATGTTCAGCCTGTCTGTGTGACCGGGCATATAGTGGAACCGCACGTGCCACAGCAACCTGGCGCCCCGTGCAGCGCTCACGAACCTCCTCGAAGCGTCTCCTGAAATCGATGTCGGTAGGCAGTTGTCACGAACTTGCATAACGTGATCGTTTTCAGCGCTGACCTTCAATAGATTCAACATGCTCAGTTTAATTAAACAAACAAAGTGACTAACACGTACAATGATAAGGTTATCTTAGTATTATTTATATAACCGCATGATCAAGTCCTTAGTCTTTTACATCTTACAAGCAGACTCCAATCCAAAGACGGTGTTATCTGGATGATGTTCCGTATCAATCCGCCAAAGACGAGAGCGATGCCTGCTTGCCAAAAGATACAGGTTCGTGATGGACGATAACACCCCTTAGAGATGCGACGTCAACACGATTATTGGCACGCCGCATCAGCCATTTCCCCTGACTGACCATTCAGTTTTGAATCTGCTCAGCGCCGTAGTATGAAATCGCGTAATCAACAAACGCCCGAACCTTCGCCGGCATGAACTCTCGAGCGCTATATGCAAGACGCAGCTCAATACCGCCGTCGACAACGTCATACTCGTCTAGAACTCGAACTAAGCGTCCGGTTTTGATCTCATCAGCTATGAGCAACTCCGGCAACACACCGAGTCCGAATCCCCGAACCACCATTTCTTTCCGGAGTGCGGAATTGTTAGAGGTAATCTCGAACTTGAGGTCAATCGAAACCTCTTCATTGTTTCTTCGCAGACGTAGCGACGGGGCTTGCATCGCGGGTGAAAACGCTACGAACCGCAGGCCCTCAAGATCTTGCGGCGTCCTTGGACACCCATGGGACGCGAGATACTCTGGCGTCGAAACCAACGCCACTGTGACGCGCATGAGCAAGCGGGTGATAGCCCGGTCTGTGGTCAGCATTGACGGTAACAAGAGACCTAGATCGAAGCCATCCTCGACAAGGTCGACCGGTCGCTCCGTAAGCGTAATATCGAGATATACGGAAGGGAACTGCTTCTTGAAGTCTGCAATCAATGGCACGAGAACGTTCATCGTCGCCGTCGTGTGTGCAACGAGCCTTAGCACCCCGGTTGGCTCTATGATCGCATTTCGCGCCTCCGTCTCGAGTGCACCAAGCTCGGCAAGAATACGTACGCACCCCACAAAAAAACGTTCTGCTGCCTCTGTCGTCGAGATGTGACGTGTTGTACGTTGAAAAAGTCGGACTCCCAGCGTTCGTTCAAGCTTTGTAATCGATCGAGATACATTCGGCGTCGACATCCCAAGTATCTCTGCAGCACGAGTAAAGCTTCTCACTTCGAAGACAGTGCAGAAAATCCGTAAGTTTTCTAGATGGTCCATGAATCATCCTCTATTGTCCGAAGGCGGAACGGTCCAGCTTCATGTCGACAACATGGCAAAATTCTCGACCGCTATATCGCGCGACTCAACGATAACAGTTTATAGGGGGCGGCATCCTGCAAGAGATGCGAACGGCTCAGCAGACATTGAGCGACTTCGCGGCCTTCGGCATGCGTGCTGAAGCAGCCGCGGCGGGAGAATCAGATGTTGCCGTCTTCCTAGAGAGCCTCTCTTCGGCATGGAAGGAAGGTGAAGCACGTCCAATGCACCGAAAGCAACCCAACGCAGAGCACTGGTGGAGAAGTCAGACGGATCCGTTCGCCGACGCGTGGCCGCTAATCGAAGGATGGCTGCTTGCAGAGCTCTCTGTGCCGGCCAATATATTGATGGATCGGTTGGCCGGGATGTTTCCGGAAGCGTATGCAAGTCAGGCACAACTGCGAACGTAGCAACGCCGGGTCAAAGCATGGCGCGCCGAGCGGGTGAAAGAACTGATCCTGGGTGGCCTAGGAAAGTCGGCCGCCATGCCGGCTGAAGTGTGAGCTGCGGAAAGTTAAGGCTGACAGCAGGAGTCTTAGTCACAGCCGGGAGCGCATTCTGGCGGTGCTGGGCGTGGGGATGCACGGTATTGTGGTACTCGCGCGACCTACAAGGCGGCCAGAAGGGGCGGTGCGCTATTCGACATGATTCATCGTCAAGTGTGATAACCAAGCACGATCTCGAATATCTGCGCATGACAGCGCGCGATCACGGCTACCGAACACAGTGGCGAGGTCGATTTCTTCAAATTCGGATTCGTCACCTTATTGCTCGCTGGCGTACGTCTCGGCCCGTCAGATTCATCTCGTTGGACAACCTGAACATCCATCTCGGAAGATGCTTCGGCGAGCTTCCTGAGTGCCGCGCCGTCCACCAGTCTGCTGTGGCGCGTGAGGTTCCACTACACGCTCAGTCACGCAGGTCGACTGAACACGGCGAAGTCGAACCGACATCCTCATCGTCAGTGCCCAGATCATCGTAGGACAGTCGACAAGCCCTGCAGCATGGGGTCATTGAGGGGAAGATCATACGACAGGATGCGGACTGAAAATCCCGATAGCATTATGGTCAGTCATCTGCGTATTGATGTACCAGTCCGGAAGTGTCTGCGACGGCGTGCAGTGCAGCGATGTCCGAGATAATGATTTCCCGACCGATTTTCATGAGGATTCCTTCCTCCACAAATCGCGTAAGTTCGCGACTCATGGTTACGCGTGTCACCCCTACAAGGTGAGCACAGTCTTCAACGCGGTGACTTTTTGACAGACGCGCAGTATTGTTGGCCTCCAGTGTTCCATATGCGTTGAGCAATTGGACGAACAGCGTTGCCACACGTACACGTGCTGGCAGACCAGCGTACATGACATGCATACACCCGAGGCGGGTTTTCTGCGCCAGTCGACGGGCTATTTCAATGAAGATTTCAGGGTCAGCCCGGCCGGCTGACATGATCGCGGCATGGTCAATCACGAGGACGCGCGAATCTTCAACCGCAACGGCGGATGTGTAACGCGGCTGATCATCAAAGATGCCGTATTCGCCAATCGTTGTGTAAGGTCCGGCAAATGCGACGTCCCGGTCTGACCCGTCTATTCCAGTCATGAACACCCGGATTCGGCCTGCCAACGCGTAGTACATAGATGTGGCAGATTCGCCCTGACGGTATAAATGTGCGCCCCGGGCGAAAGTGCGTTCCATGCCCAGGCTGGCAATGCTGCGCGGGAGCTCCCTTACCTCCGGGAGCAAAAACGGGGAACTTGCGGGATCACGCGGTGACGGCCGCGCGTGCGAAGCTCTTCTTTCGTCCGGCTGAAATCCCGTCAAGGCTGCGGAAACCCGAACAGCCGTGAACTCACCCGACAATCCGGTGCTCTGAGCATTCCTCATTCGACGCCTCCTTCGCTCCCTGTCAAGGGAACTCCTCGCGCAGTATCGAAGGCGTTCCAGGTGGCTCTCCGCCTCTGTTCGGAACGCATGATCGACAGGGTCTCCATTGAGGTTGCCACTCGATATCCGCAGTATCTCTAGCCACTTTTTCGCCAGGACTGAAGACGGGCTAACCTCGAATTTAATCTGTTGCTCGCTTAAGGATGCCTAATCGTCACGCGGCTGGCATCAGCAATTACACCTATCTTTCTGGTCGGCATCAGAGATCGATATGGTTTGATCAGACGAGACCGTCGTGGCCGTACCTGTCCATGTCATCGACGCCGGCTGTAGCGATCAAACTGGCATGAGCGATTTGATGCGCTTCTCGACGTCGTCTACCCCGGCTCATCGGTCTGGTCCATGCCGACATAGGTGCCACGACGCTGTGTCAGTCCCATGTTCATCGCTTAACTGCTCCGGATACGGAATATTTTTTTGATTCGGTCGTCAGTTTTGTATCCGCTGATACATCGCACTGCGGAACCGGGAAATACAGTGGTATTACGCGAACCACGCGAAGCATCGAATCGTGCAACGCGACAATATTCTAACCTCAAGATAAAGAGACTTTAATGAACGAAACAGCCTTGAGTCCGTACAACTCCGAGACACTGGACATCCGTTCCTCCAGTCCCGTTCCTGGCGGCCACGCCGCTTTGGGCGACGAGGTGACGGCGCATCTGCATCCGCAGGGCATTCCGTTGTTCATCATGCCTGTATCCAGGCGCCTCAAGTCGGATTTTGCAGCTTTTCATGCGTGGTTGGTCGACCATGAGGACGCCATCGAGAAACTGCTGCTCGAGTTCGGTGCAGTACGGTTCCGTGGATTTCCCGTCAAGGGGCCGGAGCAATTTCGCGATCTGATGTCGCATTATCCCGTCGCCACCATGGGGTACAAAGGGGGTGGAGGGGCGCGCGCCGCGATTACCGGTAGGGTGATGGAGGCGACGCGCATAAACAATGACCGCTTCATTCAGCTACATCACGAGATGTGCTATCAACGTCAATGGCCACTGAAGCTCGCGTTCTACTGCAACGTAACACCGAGTTCTGGCGGCGCCACCACAATTGGGGATATTCGCCGCTATGAGGCGAAGATTCCGCAGCGGATCCTCGACGAGGTGCGCAAGCGCGGTGTCCTCTATCGCCGCAATTTCCGCGACGGTCGTACGTCGACGGAAGGCTGGACTCGCGAGTTTCTTAACATGCACCGACCCTGGCAGGAAGCTTTCTTCACCGAAGACAAGACTGAGGTCGAATCCGCATGCGAAGCAGCGGGGCTGCAATGGCAATGGCTGGACGATGGTAGCCTGCAAACCGAAGCTCCCAAATCCGGTTTCGTTACCCATCCGGTGCTTGGCACGAGCCACTGGTTCAATCAGATCAACAACATGACCGGGTTGCCCATGGGTGATCGGCTTTGGCATAACACGCTGACGCCCGAGGACTATCGGCAAGGTAAGCGTTACCCCAATGAAGTTTTGTTTGGTGACGGCGGCAAAATTCCCGTTGAGGATGTCGAACTCCTGCGCCGGATCGATGGCGAAGTACTGGTCGACGAGCCTTGGGAGGCGGGCGAGATCATGATCCTGGACAACATTCTGTGCACTCATGGCCGCACGCCTTTTGAGGGTAAGCGCGATACGCAGGTTCAACTTCTAGGGACCGGGAGCAATGAATAAAACGCATGCAATCGGCGACGCATCAGCGCTGGACTGGCCAGGAGCTGGTCCACTAAATCAAGCTCAGGCGGTCGGCGCGGCAGACGACGACGCGGCCGCGCAGGAGTGGCGGGTACGGGTCGATCTCGCCGCCTGCTACAGACTGGTCGAGCTGTTCGGCTGGAGCGACCTGGTGGGGACGCATATTTCGGCCCGGGTACCCGGGCACGATCACGCCTTCCTCATCAATCCGTTCGGTATGACCTTCGATGAGATTACCGCTACCAGTCTGATCAAGATCGATCTTGAGGGCAACGTGATCGGCGAGTCGTCCTACTATGGCGTCAACAAGGCAGGGTTTGTGATCCACAGCGCGGTCCATCAGGTGCGTGATGACGCCAACTGCGTCATGCATCTGCATACCGTCGACAGCATGGCGGTGTCGGCGCTTTCTGAGGGTTTGCTGCCTCTGAATCAGACGGCCATGCTCACGACAGGTGACCTCGCGCTACATGACTATGAGGGGCCTGCCCTTCATCTGGACGAACGCGAACGGCTGCAGCGCGACCTGGGCGACAAGCATTTGATGCTTCTGCGCAATCACGGCACGCTGGCGGTAGGTGCGAGCGTCAGCGAAGCCTTCGTCCGCATGTTCATGCTGCAGCGCGCCTGCTCTGCACAGGTACGGACCTTGAGCATGGGCCGGCCGCTGCATGAAGTGTCAGCCGCGGCACGGGCCAGCACTGAAGCGATGGGGACCAGCGCAACAACGTTGAGCCGCTATGGGCAGTTGGCATGGCCGGCGCTGCTGCGCAAGCTAGACCGAGAGATGCCAGGTTACGACAGCTAGGCCGCTGCAAACAGATCGACGATCGGGAAAGGGGTGCTGCGAGCGCAAGATGCGTGTAAGAATCTGGCACGCGCTACACGTTCCTTCCCGGTGAACGTGACCGACATAATTTAGAGCCACATATCGATTGGGCTGCGAATTCTTCGCAGGTGAAGAAACATTTAGGAGACAGGACGTGACTGCACAAGCCACCTTTGCACATATCGGCAAAAGCACGCCCGAAGACTGGGCTGCCATCCTCGGAGAACTCAGACCTTATGCCGCCACACTTGCGGACCGTGTACTCGACCATCTGAAGGTGCTCGAAGATGATTGGGGGGGCTTGCCTGTCGCTCGCCTCACGCATTGCCTGCAAACAGCGACACTGGCGCATCGGGACGGACGCGACGAAGAATACGTGGTCTGTGCGCTGCTGCACGACATCGGCGACACCCTCGGCAGCTATAACCATCCCGACATCGCTGCGGCCATGCTTAAACCATTCGTCAGCCCGGAAAATGTCTGGATGGTACAGCATCATGGCGTCTTTCAAGGTTACTACTTCTTCCAAAATATAGGCCTCGACCCAAACATGCGTGAGCAGTTTCGCGATCAGCCGGAACTGTTCGAGCGTACCGCCGAGTTTTGTGAAAAATACGATGCGCCGGCATTCGATAAAGATTACGACACGTTGTCGCTGTCGTTCTTCGAGCCGATGGTTCGACGCGTGTTCGCCAAGCCGCGTCATTCCATGTACGATAAAATGTTTCGTCCCGCTGAATGAGTGTCAGCGACCGCGCGGGGACTGTCGCACGTGGTGCAGGCTAGTCCTTTATCCCTGCAACGTACGACGGAATAAAGCGGCCCGCGAACGGCGTCGTGCGATGAGGATTCCGAAATGCAACCATCCCAGCGCACTGAGCCGCGACTGGCGTTCAGAACGAATCGCCGATGTAGCATCGCGGCAGCTTGCGCGGACGTACGCCCTGTCATAGTTCGTGGTACGCCCTGTCATAGTTCGTAGCAACTCCGCGTCTGTGCGGAATTAGACACAGGAGGCTGGGTTGGACACGATGCCTGATGGACTAGAAACGGAGGCGCAACCGACCACAGAGAAGCAATCTTCCGCCATTGGCATGGCCGAGGCCTATCCGGACGCAGGTGTCGACTTCCGAAGTTAGTTTGGCGTAGAAAAAGGTTGCATCTTTCTATTTGCAAGGCCCCTTCTGCGACGCTCATCCGCCTCTCCCCCAACTCCCTTCCCGCCGATTCGGCCGCGCGTTGTGCACATTCGTCACGACACGGCGCCGGCCGTCAAAAAATTGATCTTCTCGCGCGGCTTATTCCGACGCAATTGGACGAAACAACGAATGCTAACGAGCAAATTTATCGGCGAATTTCTTCTCAAAATACTTTTATGCTCAACGACGTCTTCATGATCGGTTCTAATATGCCCGGATTGATTGCCGTATTACGAACAAAAGATCGGGGAACTGTCTCAATATATTGAATTCGAGAGTACTCAGTTTCCTCTTGTTTCCTCATGCCACTACTATGGTTCTAACACGAATGGCACTTACTTAAGCCCGTGGCGCGTGCCCATATTTTCGGACGCGCTCGCGTGCGATGTGACGAGGCTCTTTCAGCCATGGGTAAGACTTCGGCCTTCGTTTTCGCATTCGTGGTTCGATGCGACCGGGACGATTCCCAACGCAAGACTGCGCGATCAGGTTGAACAGGAGACTCTGGTCGTGGGTTGCTGCCAGACCTCGGGCCAGCCATTCAGTCCATAACTGCACGGTGTGTTTGAAACTCAGTATTCTCGGATCGGTGGCATAGTGGCTCGCGGCCTGAGCCATCAGCAACCGAATCACGTTATAGGCCAGCAGATGAACCCAGATCTCCTTCTCGTTCATGTGGGCAGTCTGGCAATGCAGTACGTCCATACCCATCGTCGTCTTGATGTTACGTAGATCCAGTTCCACGTTCCAACGCCTGGCGTACAACTGCGAGAGCTCCTGTTTGCTGGTCTTGCGTGCATCAAGCATCGTGGTGACCAGCACCCGGTGATGCAGCCTGGACTCGCGCACCACCAGTTCATCGGGGAAGGCCTGGTACTGCTCACGCGTCATCCAGTCGGGCCGCTGTCGGGGTTTGGGCCACGTCACAATGTGATCGCGCATGCCCAGCGACTTGCCTCGCCGAAAGTCGGTGCGGCGCGCCCCATGCTGTTCCATCACGACATCCACTCCGGCGGCGATCATTGAGGCCATCAGAAAGTAGTGGCAATACAAGGCATCTGCGACGATCACATCACCTTTGCGAAACGTATCTTGCAGCATGCGAAACGCCGTCAGCTCCCCGCTGCCTTTGCCCGCGTACGTTCCGACACTCGCCTCCAGCACTGCGCCGCTTGCCAGACAGATCACCGCAACCAGATAGGCTAACGGAAATCCCACTCCTTCAGCCTGAGAACTGGACTGCGGGAAGCGGGCCTGGTTCGACGGCGTATCGGGCATCGAGATCCCTGTTCCGTCAACCAGCTTGACCGGGCGCCCGCGCCACGTCCAGGCCGCTCTGGCCTGCTCGTGCAGTTGACGTCCTGTCTCGCGCGTCAACTCCCGCACCATCGTCAGAGGCAGTCTCTGGCGAGCGCGGCAGTAGCCTCCCGTACGCACACTCATGGGTCGCAGCCCGTCGGCAGCTCGCTGCGCAGCCCACCCGTTGACCGCCTTCTGACAGGAGGCGTCCTCTTCCAGCCCTGGCGCATGAACATCGACAGTGTCACCGTCGGCGGATACAGCCGTTCCCGATGTTCTGGCAAATGTGCTTCCGTTATGTCCAACAGCTCCGGGCTCGTCAGTATGTTGAAGTAGTCAACCGCCTGGGCCCTGCGTGCCCGGCTTTGAACGCCGCCTAGTGTTTGCCTGTGATGACTTCGTGCATTACGATCCATGGTGGCTGGTCCTTGGAATGAGACGGGTGTTTGCCTGGTAACAACCATCCTACAATCCCTGGATCAGCCTCCTCCGTTTCTCTTCAAATACTTACCCGCGTCTTCTCCTCCATGCTGGCTTAAGTAAGTGCCATTCGTTCTAACACCCCTACGATACCCGATAGCGTTCCGCTGAAAACGAGCGACCATGGCAGCCGCTCGCTGTCTCATTGCGAAGTTGGCTAAAATTTTACGCGCATACCAAGTCGGACGAGTGCAGCGTGATTTCCCGCCGCTGCAGTTACGCTGGTAATACTGGCAACCGCCACTTGTCCAGTCGAGTCCACACCGGTTGCCTTCTGATAGACACCGAGAATATAAACGTCGGTACGCGTCGAGAGAGAGTAGTCAGCACCTAACGCAAACTGATGGTACCTGGCCCCGGCGTCGTGAACCGTAGCAAGGGTGCTGCTGACGTCGCTGCCTCTCGTGTAATCATAGGCAACACCGAACACCAACGCGGGTGTCATTTGATATTTCCCGCTCACTTCGGCATTGTTGAACGTGGCAGTCCCAGCGTAGCCGAGTGGATTCGGTCCCGACGTTGCCGTATCTCCGAGATTCATGAACTTGATGTTGGAGTATGTCGCGCCGACGGTGGCGGCGCCAAATGCGTATGATCCACCCGTCGCGATCACCTGATAGGTGTGCGCCGATGCATAGCCGGAGAAGACCGGATTGGTGGATGGTGACATGTTATTAACCGTCACACCGCCGCCGCTCGGGTTATCGCCAAAGAACGAGTTATTCGGATTGCGGACGTTCAAATAGCCCACGCCGAACGCGACTGGTCCATTCGTATATGCTGCGGCCAACGAAAAGACCTGATTGCGCGAAATCGATCCAGGCTGACCGCCCAAGCTATACAAGCCATCAAAAATCAACCCGCCATAGCTCGCACTGCTGTATTTGATTGAATTGTTCGTCCGAACAGAGTTATTCAAATTGTCCAGATCGCCAGGGTGAGAACCGCGATGACTCGCCCATTGTTCAGCTGCTCCGAAGGGTGAGACGAGATCCACCAAAGTGTCATATTGTCGACCCAGTGTAATGGATCCATAACCTGTGCTCGAGAGACCGACGAACGCTTGTCGACCAAACTCAGCGCCGCCCTGATTCAACTTGCCTGTATTGATCTCAAACCCATTTTCCAATACAAATATCGCCTTCAATCCGGCGCCCAAATCTTCAGCGCCTCGCAATCCCCATCGCGAACCTTGAAGGCCACTTGTCGCATCCAGTTGGTACAGTGCTTTGCCCTCTCCGGGGGCTGTTTTGACATTGCTGACCGCCTCAAAACTCTCATCGATAAGACCGTACAGGGTGACACTACTTTGAGCGTTGGCCACGTTCGCAAATGCACCTATGGCTACAATCATGCCAAATGACCTTTTCATATTACGAGTCTCCAATTATTTAGTATTACTAATTTAAAATGATGATAGCAATCTTGACTACGATGTCACTCGACCCACGAAAATCGAAGAACCGCCCGGAGCTCCCGGTACATCACTCCCGGAACGCGACGATCAGAACCCGTGCTCGAAGCCAACGCCAGTCTGGGTCGTAGATCTGGCGCCTCATCGCTTCGGGGAGTGCAGGTATCCAAAGCTGAGCCGAACGTATTGAAACGTTCGCCATCGATAAGGCCCAAGAGGTTGCCGGCAGCCAACCAACCATTAGCACGGCAAAGTCCAGTCGCTGTCGGCACGATCCCACGGGCCGGGGTATCAAAAAATTTCGAACAGGCCGGCGGCGCCCATGCCGCCACCGACGCACATGGTGACCACGCCGTACTTAGCGCTACGCCGCTTGGCCTCAATCAGGAGATGACCTGTCGTTCGGGCACCCGTCATGCCATAGGGATGGCCGATCGAGATGGCGCCGCCCGACACATTGAGCAGTTCGTTAGGGATCCCCAGCCTGTCACGGCAATAGAGCAACTGGCTCGCGAACGCCTCATTGAGTTCCCAGATTCCAATGTCGTCAATGGTCAGGCCATGCTGCTTTAACAGCTTGGGTACGGCAAAAACTGGACCGATTCCCATCTCTTCAGGCGAGCAACCTGCGACGGCCATGCCGCGATAGGCACCGAGAGGCGTAAGACCTCGGCGCTCGGCCAGCTTTGCGTCCATAAGCACGACCGCCGACGCTCCGTCAGAGAGTTGGCTAGCGTTGCCGGCTGTTATGTTCCTGCCTTCCTTGGCGAAGTCGCCGCCCTTCCACACAGGCTGAAGCCGCTGAAGATCGCCAAGTGTTGTCTGTGGACGATTGCCCTCGTCAGCTGACAGGGTCACCTCCCGAAAGCTCTGGGCACCGGTCCCCTTGTCCACCACCAGCATGGTAGTGGTCATTGGTACGATTTCCAGATCAAATCGGCCTTCCGCCTGAGCCTGCGCCGTGCGTTGCTGGGATTGGAGCGCATACTGGTCCTGAGATTCGCGGCTAACCTTATAGCGCTCGGCGACGACCTCGGCGGTCTCGATCATCGTGACATACATTCCCGGAGTCGCGATCAGCAATTCAGGATCCTGCGCACGGAAAGTGTTCATATGCTCGTTCTGCACGAGCGAGATCGATTCGACGCCGCCACCAACTACGACGCTCATACCGTCCACTATGATCTGCTTTGCTGTTGTCGCAATCGCCATAAGGCCTGACGAACACTGCCGATCCATGGACTGTGCGGAGACCGTACTTGGTAGTCCAGCACGCAGCCCGGACTGCCGAGCGATGTTATACCCCGTTGCCCCCTGCTGCATGGCAGCGCCCATAACTATGTCATCGACCTCTTCGCCCGCTACGTTGGCGCGTCCCACGGCATGGGCGATGGCGTGGCCACCGAGCATCTGAGCCTGGGTATTGTTGAAGGCGCCGCGATATGCCTTTCCGATCGCGGTACGGGCCGTTGATACAATTACTGCTTCGCGCATATGGATCTCCTTCGGGCAGAATCCACCCGTCACCAAATGGGTTTCACAGGGTCGCCGCTACGGTGATGTTTCGGAGCGCCGACGTCACACGAATTTCGTATTTAGCATTGGAAAACAGCACCGATCTTTATGAGGGAGTCAATCTCTTTCAGCGAAAAATCCCAGTCAGCGAGAACCGCCCGACTGTATTGTCCAGGCTTACAGGGCTCATCGGGCGTCTGCGGAACGGTTCTGCTGAAACGCGGCGCCGGCATGGGGTGACTTACGCCCTTTAAAGTGGCGTACGTTTTCCGTGCTTTGATATGAGGATGTTCGGAAGCCTCAGTGATAGACAGGACCGGAGCGAAACAAACGTCCTTATCCTGGAAAATTTCGCACCACTCGTCTCGCGTGTGTTTAGCAATTGTTGCTGCAATTTTTTCCTCCTGTATTCGCCACTTCGAACGGTCATTCTGTGGCTGCATGTCAGGGTCCTGAGCAAGACCCAGATGTGCAAGGAGGGGGTCGTAGAATTTCTTTTCAATGGCCCCAACCGCAACGTATTTGTGATCTGCCGTTTCGTACGTTCTATAAAAAGGCGCACCACCGTCGAAGGTGTTTGCACCTCTCTCCTCGCTCCAAACGCCCGCCTGTAGGAACCCCACGACCATCGTAAGAAGACTAGCGGCGCCGTCGACCATGGCTCCATCGACTACCTGTCCAACACCGTCGCGCTTAGCGGCAAGGAGACCGCAAACAATTCCGAACGCCAGGTAAGCGGCCCCTCCAAAATCGCCGACCAAGTTCAACGGTGGGATAGGTCTGCCGTTTGGCGGACCAATTGCATGAAGCACACCGGTGAGCGCGATATAGTTAATATCGTGACCGGCTTTTGCTGCGTATGGCCCGTCCTGCCCCCATCCCGTCATGCGGCCATACACCAGGCGCGGGTTCTTCCCAATACATACGTCGGGCCCGAGACCCAGACGTTCCATGACACCCGGGCGGAAGCCCTCAATCAGTGCATCAGCATTTGCGATCAAGCGCAGGACAGTTTCGCGTCCTTCAGGCTTCTTCAGGTCAATGGCAACTGACCTTCTTCCCCTACGCACAAGATTGTATTTAGCCTCGACCTCGATCCCGAGGCCCGCAGACTCGGTGCGATCCACACAAATAACTTCAGCCCCCATGTCCGACAGCATCATTGCGGCATGAGGCCCAGCACCGAGGCCGGCGATTTCGATAATTTTGCATCCCGCAAGAGGTCCTGTGCGCATCACGATCAAATCCCTCCTTCGCGCCGTCCGACTATCCCGAGCAAATCGTTCTCATCAGTCTCAATCTCATCTCGAGCAAGCCCGGGGTCTCGAGCCATGTCAACGCGACCGCCTGCTACGACCGTCACGCAATCACGCATCCAGGTATCCATCGTCTTATTTCCCTTGTCCGGTGATTCTTCCTTCTCGTCCAATGCAAATTCGGATCGAACTAGTCGGCATTGAGTTGATGAGATCTCACCGATTCGCAGAGCTCAATTTCTTTCGTTCGATGAACGCCGTGAGTCGCGTTGCAACATCTTCGGAAGCGAACAGCGTAGCGATATGTCGCCTCTCCATCGCGAAACCCACAGACAGCTGTGAACAAAAGCCGTCATAAATCGAACGCTTGATTTTACTTATTGCCGGCGTCGCCGCTGACGCCATTTGCTTGGCATAGGCGAGCGTCTGCTCAGTGAGCTCCGCCTCAGTGAACAGACGAGTTACCAATCCGAGCTGGAGCGCCTCTTCGGCTGTGACCGTGGTCCCGGTAATCATGAACTCCAGCGCTCGGGCGGGACCGATCAGAGAAGCGAGACGCTGGGTACCTCCGGCTGCAGGGAATAGTCCCAGTTTGACTTCCGGCAGGCCAATTCGATAATTCCCTGTGGACGCGAAACGCAAATCACAAGCCAACGCGATTTCGTAGCCGCCACCGAGAGCATGACCGTCGATTTCTGCAATGTAGATTTTCTCGCTCTGCGTCAATTTGCTGAGTGTTTCGTGCAGAAATGCAATCATCTCCGTGTTCTGTTGCGGCGCATTCTCTCGGAATCGATTAACGTCTCCGCCGCCGGAAAAAAATCCCGACAGGTTGCTGCGGACAACTACAACTAAACAATCCGTGTCTCTTTCGGCAGCCTCAATGGCCGCGTCGAAGTCTCGCACGAAGCTGATGTCGATACCGTTGGCTGGCCCTCGACCCATTACAATCGTTCCAACCCGGTCATGCCGAGAATATGCTATCTGGCTCATGTCCTTTTCTCCACTTTTTGATCGGCGAGAAGTCTCAGGTTGCTTTCACGTTGTCCCGCAGTTTCGACTTCACCACCTTCCCCGTGGGATTCCGTGGCAGTGTGTCCACAAACACGAATTCACTTGGAATTTTGTATCTACCAAGATGCACCTCGCAGTGGGCGCGGATATCTTGTGATTCGATCGTACTTGCTTGCTGCCGGACGATAAAAGCGCGACCAACTTCTCCCCATTTAGCGTCGAGTATCCCCACGACAGCGCATTCGGCTATATCAGGCAGAAGACCAAGAACGCGCTCCACTTCGGCCGGATAGACGTTCTCGCCACCTGAGATAAACATATCCTTCCGGCGATCTACAATATAGAAGTAACCCTCATTGTCTCGATAAGCAACGTCACCGGTGCGAAACCATCCAGACGAAGTAAATGATTCGCGAGTCGCTTCATCTCTTTTCCAATATCCTGAAGTGACGGTCGGCCCACGCACCAATATTTCACCAAGCGTGCCATTTGGCACGGGCTCGTCATCCGGACCAACGATCATTATTTCAGCCAATATGCTTTGAAGACCGGCCGAACGATACTTTTGAGCCGGCATCGCAAGCGGCGAAACGAGTGAGAACCGCCCCGCCTCTGTCATGCCCCAACACTGCCGCACCGGCACCTCCACGTCAGCATATCGTTCAATCGTAGAGGCAGCGCAGGGAGCTCCAGAGCAAGCGAATCCTTGAAGCGACGCCGAACGAAGTCTTTCAAATCCGGGTTCCTTGAGCAGCATCTCGAGAATCGTTGGAACGCCTAACGTGTGTGTTATGCGTCTCTTTGGGTCTATCAGAAGCTGCAGCACCACGCTCGCTTCGAAGTCGCGAACGACGACGTTGGTGCCCCCGAAAAAGAACACGGGATTGGTAAAGGGCAGCAAGCCTCCAGCATGAAACTGTGGCAGCATGACCAGATAGCGACTGTCGGCGCTCAAGCGGAACGCCGAACCCATAGCAATAGCGTCGGCCAACTGCATGCCGTAGGTGAACTGCACTCCCTTCGGAAGGCCAGTTGTTCCCGATGTGTAGAGCAAAGCCCAGATGTCCTCTTCCTTGCGGGCTCCGTAGTTTTCCCGCATCGGTTCGACATTTAAGAACGATTCATATTCACTACTTTCCCCAGCCCTCATTTCAATCGAGTGCTTGACCGAAGCAGTCGAGGCTAACTTTTCAGCCACGCTTCGAAACTCTGCTCCGTAGAAAATAGCGACGGGTTCCGCGTCAGCCACAATCGACTGCAATTCATTTATCGACAGTCGCCAGTTCAAAGGCACAAAAATCGTTGCTGTCCGCATGCAGGCGAACTGTATTTCAAGGACATCAGTATCGTTGCGCGAAAGAACGAGCACGCGATCGCCCCGAAGGGCGTTAAATACCGTCACGAATCCGTTCGTCAAGCGCGCAATCCGATCATCGAATTCAGCGTACGTACGCACGCGTCCCGAACTCACATCTTCACAAGCGACACTGGCCGGCGACACCCTCGCATGATGGGCGATCCAGTCCACCGAAAAAATCCCGTGTTCCATTGCGTCTCCCATGTTTTTAGAATTCATCGCGTCCGTTTTTCGCGATATCTGATTCAATATGGACCAACGATTCTTCCCTGTCTTGAATGAAATTGCGGACTGACTCGCATCTTTTGGATTTGGCCCGCTTAGTGAAAAATATTCAGGTCCTGCTACTTGTCCGCGAGAACGTCGCGATCTTGCAAATTTGGCTTCCGCGACTAGCTGATCGACTACATTCCATTGCCCAATTCGAAAGATTGCGCTTAGAGGGAGCACAGCGCGGCCGGACGCCTGTAAGCGGCAAGTGGCGCTGTTTGTGCAGCGTCAAAAATAATGCCGGGTAATGAACTCGGCAACACATGCTGGCTTGTCGCCGCCTTCAATGTCGAGCGTCACGTCCCACAGCACTTGCACACCTCCGCCTTCGACATCAGTCACGTTCATCACCTGGAAGCGGGCACGCACACGCGTACCCACACGCACCGGCGCGGTGAAACGCACGCGATTGAGTCCGTAGTTGACAACCGCCCGTTGCCGCAGCTCGATCGTCCGGCCGAGCAGTGCGACAATCAGCGACAACGTCAGAAAGCCATGCGCTATGGGCCCGCCGAACGGCGATTCGCGCGCAGCGCGTTCGGGATCGACATGGATCCACTGATGGTCTCCCGTCGCGTCAGCAAACTCGTTGACGCGCGCTTGATCTATTTTGACCCAGTCACTCTTGAGCGGTGCTGCGTCGACCAAGGCCCGAAGAGAATTGATATCGGAGACTCGTATCACGTTGTCGGTTTGTTCCATCTTTGACTCCTTCGGTGTTTCGCTCGTTGTTTGAGCGACAGCGGAACATCTTCAGGCGCACAGAATGCGCGATATCACGGGCTTGAAATTTCTCCAATCGTGAAATCTTTTCTCTCAATTCCTAACTGCGTCCCAGCCGGTCTTATCGAAACAAGGCTTCGCAACCTGTTCCCGCAAGGATCTTGTCGACCGTTGCGCGATCAGCATCCCACAGTGCTTCGTGTCCAGCCCGGAGCCACTTCAAACACTTGCCTTGATACGAAAACGGCACCTGCATCCACGGCTTGCCATCGACCTCTGTCTCGACGGCATCGGAGCCGAGCGCTAATGCCCGAGCGTTGGCTAGCATCACGGGTGGGTAGACGCGTCCGATCTCGCTTAACAAATCGATTAAGGTCGCAGGGACTGAGTCCAAACTCATCCAGTCGCCGTCTACTGGTTCCAGCCCTGACAGATCTTCCATCAGACCAACCCACGCGAATACGCGAGGCGCGATCTTCAGGGTCAGGTCCATGGATGTCGGGTCAAAGCCGGCCAACTGCGTCAGTTGACCATAGACACCAAAGTCGCACGCACCGGGACGGTGGCCAAGAATGAAAGGCTGTAGTTTCAGATGCGATTCGAACGCTTCAAGAAACCGGCGGTAGCTGGCCTCAATCACCGGACCTGTGACCGCATTTGATCCGACAACGTAGAGCCGATTGATTTGGCGCTCGGAGAATCTCCTGACCGATGCCGCATACGCTTCGTCTGACATCGACACGCCATGCCATAGCGGCAAAACACGAGCCGACTTGTCTATATCCTCATCGTTGGACCAGCGATAGTGGTACATCGCCTTGGTCAGCCACTCGTCGGCATAGTCTTCGATCAAGGCATCCAGGAACGCAAGTGCTGGATCGTTTGGGACGACGTTGCGACCCTTTCGCTCAGCATCGAGTCGACAGATGATTGGGGTGGAATCCACGACAGCTTCCAGCACTCCGCCAAGACCAGGCAGGTAGAAAGTCGGCATCAGTTCGACCTTTGGCTTTGGCAGACTGGCAGTGATGTCGCTGCCGGTAATCAAAAGTCGATAAGGAATACGACGATAGCGCAGCACAGCCAGCATCTTGCGTGTGTAGGGTGATCCTGGGGCGCCACTCAGGGCAATACGATCGGTCTGCGTCATGAAGAGGCTCCTTCGTTTATCTGGCTACGACCTATTTTGACGATCGGTCCCGAATGCGGAAATCGTTAGTGATGTTCTTAGTGGGTCGCGTTGGTAACATCCCGCGGATCAACCAGAATCAAGTCAATGCTCGAAACACCCCCTAGATCACAATGGCACCGCCGTCGACGACAAGAATTTGCCCCGTTATATGCCCACCTGCGTCGGAAGCAAGGAGTAATGCAGCCCCCTTCAAGTCGTTCTCTCCGCCAAATCTACCAAGCGGTGTTTGAGCTAACAGGTAGTCACCATGCTGGCTGATAGTCACCCGCGACATTTTCGACGGGAAGTAGCCTGGTGCCAAAGCGTTGACGCGGATACCTCGTGGTCCCCATTCCGCAGCAAGCGCCCTCGTCATGTTCACGATTGCACCTTTCGCCGTGTTGTAGGCAATGGTGCCGATCATCTGTGGATGATGACCGCCAAGCCCTTCGGCCGAAGCGATGTTTAGCACTACACCGCGTCCGTTCGGCAAGAAGGCCTCCTTCGCCGCCGCGCGTACTAATGCGAAAGGTGCAGTTACATTTACACGCATCACGCGCTCCCATCCGTCGGTCGGATAGTCTTCCGCGGGCGCCCCCCAAGTAGAGCCAGCGTTGTTTACAATAATGTCGATTCGCCCGTGGCGACGCATGACCTCCTCCACGAGCGTCTCGGCAGTTCCTTCAAGATTTAAGTCAGCCGCGATAGCGTCCGCTTCAATCCCATCGGCGACAAGAGCGGCTACCGCCTCGTCCAACTCAGCCTGTTTCCGTGCAACCAACACGACGCGCGCGCCAAACTCACCGAGCGCTTCGGCGATTTGAAGGCCAAGCCCGCGTGATCCACCAGTAATGAGGGCTAGGCGACCTGAGAGGTCAAAGAGGTCGCTAAGATGTTTTTTCTTGTCAGACATATTGTTCTCAAAAGTGAACTTGAATGGCTCAGACTGTCGACCCCACAACGGGCACCGACGTTGGCCGAACCGCCTATCTCGACGAACTTTAGGAAGCTTAGAAACCCCGATGTCGGCGACGGACACGGCACCGATTAAGAACGTATCTATTCGCTACATCAAGAACAGCGAATACGGTCGCGAGGTAATCAAAAGTCAGCCCCAGCAAGTTTCTGATCGTTCTCGACCCGCGGAACGAGGAGCGTGCTACGACGGCACTCGGTCTCTTCGATTCGCGGATTTGTCACGTCGTAAATCACGTCTAGTAAAAATTTCAGACAGACTCTAATTAATCCATCAAGCTGTATTCACCGGGAGTTACTCCATATACTTTCTTGAAAATACGAGTCAGATGTGATTGGTCAGAAAAACCGCATTTCATTGCAACATTCGATATGGCGTCCTTTTTAATAAGAAGTTTTGCGGCCTCCCCGGCGCGCGCTTGCATACGCCAAGCATGAGGGGATAAACCATAGCGTTCCGTGAAGCGACGAATAAGCGAATACGTCGAAAATCCAACCTGCTCGGCAACACTGTCAAGCATTGTTCTTTCGAACAGGGTACTGGCCAGTATGTGTCTAGCTCGTTCGAGGCGTATATCCGGGTGCCCGACCCACGGCATCCGTGGCCCGAACGAATCGGTATTTTCTAAAAACCAATGGATCAGTGGCTGCAACAGCCGTTCTTGTTGCGCCGCCGGCTCCGTCGCTTCTGAAGCGCGGTGGAGATCATAGAACAACGCAGCGTCTGGACCTCTGTTCCCGCATACGGGATTAGCAAAGCTAACCACGCCCTTCGCAGTTCGCCACGCATCGTCATGTTTGACGAGCAAACTAGGAGGAAAATGCAGGCTTCGAATTCTCCAACCGTTTCCATCAACGGGATATGCCGATTGGACTTGATGCGCGCCGACCAGAATCATTTGCCCCGCGCCTACGCGCTGAATCATTCTGTCAACGGTCACCTTCACAGTCCCAGCGGTCACCAGAATTGCCGTCATCACGTCGTGCGAGTGAGGAATGAACTCCTGATCATAGTACCCATGGAACATTACGATGTCCGCCTGCGTCTTCAAGCGCCAACATTTTCGAGTGTCGAGTGCCTCTTCTTGCAATACGTTACTGGAGCGCAACATTGGCCCTCTCCTCATTAAGATCACGCCCAATAGTGCCCCGCTAAACGCACGAAATTTGACTGCCTGTTAGACTTCAAGTGTCGAAGCGCAGATGTCAATTGACTTGACGCGAGAGACTTTCCCAATACGGTTTGCGCAGTAGATATTTCTGTAGCTTGCCACTAGCAGTTCGCGGAAGTTCATTGCGAAATTCGACGCGTTTTGGGCACTTGTACCCAGCCACGTGTTGACGGCAGTGTGCAATAAGCTCCGCATCAGTCACGTTTTGACCAGCTTCAAGAACGACGAGCGCAGTAACAAGTTCGCCCCATTTCTCGTCTGGAATGCCAATGACCGCGACATCGCGCACAGCAGAGTGCGCCGTCATCGCGTTCTCTACCTCAACGGAGTCAACATTCTCGCCACCTGAAACGATAATGTCTTTGATTCGATCGGTAATTGTGAGATAACCGTCTGAAATGAATCCACCGTCACCCGTTCGAAACCAGTCGCCATCATGCGCCTTGGCAGTTGCCTCGGGGTCGTTCCAGTATGAGTCGAGAATTCGACTAGAGCGTGCAAGCAATTCTCCGCTGGGATCAATCTTCAGTTTCACATTGAGAGTCGGTACGCCCGCGCGTCCAAGCAACCGGGCTTGCTCAAACGAGTCCAGATTATCCCACTCTGCACGCATGCGATTGAACGTAAGTAAGGTACTAGTCTCCGTCAAGCCATACACCTGGATCAACTCCCAGCCGAGTTCGTCACGCACGCGCTGGATTGTTCGGGTCGGTGGGGGCGCGCCCCCACAAATCATACGCAAGCGACCGTGTCCGGGAATCGGACCATTCCAGGTCTTTGCTCCATCAAGGATCGCCGTCACCACAGCTGGGGCAGCACCTAGATACGTCACGCCGTGCGTCTGGACACGCCTGAGGAGCTCGGTTCCATCCATCTTCCTCATAACTACGTGCTTGACCCCCATCGCAGTAGCGGCATAGATTTGCCCCCACCCGTTTCCGTGGAATGCTTGAACAGCATGCAGATAAACATCCCGATCAGAGACAGACGTCTGCCAACCGAACACTGCCGCATTTAGCCATAGGTGCCGGTGCGACATTTGCACACCTTTTGGCTGCCCTGTGGTTCCCGAGGTGTAGTTGATGACGGCCGTGGCCATCTCATCTTCGACCCACGGCACTGGGTCCGCAGCGCTGCTCCAGATTTTGTCATCGTCGTCCCCAAGCACAAATGTTCTCTGGCATGGGACGAGCTCCGCAAGATGCCGGAACTCAGGGTCAAGCAAAAGAACCTCCGCACCCGAGTGGGCCATGATGTGACGGATCTCGGCAGGGGCGAGGCGGAAATTCACCGGCACGAGAACGCGGCCCCACCCTGACACTCCATAGAAGGTACAGATAAGTCGCGCAGAATTCTGGGAAACGATAGCAACACGAGCACCCACGGGAACTCCCATCTCGTCCAGGGTTGCGGCCTGCGCGCGAGCCTTACGCCCGAGTTCCGCGTAAGTCATCTCGCCCCAAGACTTGGCGGGCTGAACCTCTTCATCGACTATCGCAATGCGGTCGGAGTACGCGGCGAGCGCACGGTCCAGAAAATCGTTGATGGTTAGTGGCTTGTACATAGAAACTCCGAAATGATTCTTGTCGGCGAAACACTCGAGGGCTTTGGGGAGGTGTGTTCACCCCGGGCCAGGATGAGCTGACCGAGTCAGGATCGAAACCTTGGCGAAGACCAGTGCCGACGTATTTCGGTAGTCGAGAAACTCATAGAACTCAATGCCTGTCCCGGTCATGCTAGCGTCTCCAACCGTTTTCGTGCTGTTGCTGCCAACCTTCCCAGGTGGCACCCCTTTACCCACGACTTATCCTTTTAATCTTAACGTCGCCATGCAGAAGAACCCGTACATTACGCTATGCGAACGAAATCAAATTGTGCCCTGCCACAGACACAACATTCGCCGAGCAACGCGTCTCACTGTTGACTAGTTTGACAAGTCTGAGTCAAAACTCTGTATCAACGGATACAGCGCGATACAGGGGTTTTCCCGTGCGGTCGAAGTCCTGAAGAGATCGAAGGTGAGTGATCGCCGTCAGCGGTCGTCGTCGAACGTCGAACTCGAAGGTCGAGGCGAAACGTGTCGCCATCCGGCACGCGCAATCAGAACGTCTAGCAGGCTGTTGAGTTTGGATCCCGTGTAAACGGGGTTTGAGGGACAGGCGATATGAATATTGTTTTCATGATCCTTGGTGCGGATGCGATGCGCGAAATGAATGAGATGCAAGAACCTCTGTCTTTGACGGTCAAGCTGGAGGATTTCGTTTCAGCGGATCACTCGCTGCGACCAATCCGACTGCTGGTCAACGAAGCCTTGAAACAGCTCAACGGGGACTTTCAGCGTCACCTATGCAGATAGCGGCCGGGCCTCGATCGCCCCAAGAAGCTGCTTTGTGCGCTGCTGTTGCAGGTGTCCTACTCGGTGCGTAGCGAGCGCATGCCACTGGAACATGATGTCGTGAAAGAATGTTTCACCGAAGTCATGAGCCTGGCGGAAAATGCATAGACGACGAGGCAGTCCTGGCTGAGGCCTCAGCCACCAATGAAACGGCGCGTCCCGAGTACTCGGTCAGACAGAAAAGCGCTCGTCGCGCTGAAAACTCGCGGCGAGGTGTTCTACGACCGCGCGGCCTGCGGCCCGCGTCGCACGCCCCATGGGGAAATAAGCGTGAACCGGGATGTCAACCGTCTCCCAGTCCACTAGCAACCTGACGAGCGATTCGTCTTTCAGTTCGCGGCGACACGCCCACTCGCTCGTGGAGGTAATGCCAATGCCCGCCGCTGCCGCCGCTACGGAACCTTCGTTTTCGTCGGTCAGAAAGCGCGGTTCGAGATCAATGACGATCTCGTCGACCCCGCGCTTGAACTTCCACGCGGTGGGGATCCCAAACCTGCCGGACAAATGGCTCCATAACGAAGCCCGGGTATCGACACGGTACTGTTCTGCGACTTCATTTCCCGGTGGCCGACACTGTCAGCCGTCAGGCACGCACACCGGAAGACCTTTGAGACGTTCTTCCATTCGCATAACTGCCGGCGACCACGGTTGATCGAAACGCGTCTGGAATCGATCCGCCGTGCCATCGCACTTACCGACGATCCCGGTATCGTCTCACCGTACCGGTTACACGCCCTGATGCTGGTGACACAGCTTCGAACAGTACTCGATGCGATCGATGTATTCGACAAGGAGATTGCGGCAGTTGCGCACACGCTACCCGACTTCGCTCTCTTTGAATCTCTGCCCGGTGCGGGTCCGCATCTGACGCCTCGCCTGCTTGCTGCATTCGGTAAGCAGCATGACCGCTCCCAGAATGCGGCTGAATTGCAGGAGTACTCCTGCATCGCACCGGTCACGCAGCGCAGCGGCAAGAAATGCTGGGTACATTGGCGCCGGCATTGCCCAAAATTCCTGCGTCAGACATTCGTCGAATGGGCCGGTCAGACCATCAACAAATCGTTCTGGGCCAGCGCTTTCTACCGACAGCAGCGCGCGAAAGGCAGCTCCTATCAGGCTGCCGTTCGGGCGCTGGCATTCAAATGGATACGCATCCTCTACCGCTACTGGCAGACTGGAACACGATACGACGAAAGCGTCTATCTAAACGCATTGCGGAAACGAGGCTCACCCCTTCTCGCAAACCTCACGCCCCCCCTCTGCAAGCCTACGGACTGACTCAGGGCGTGAAGCGGCCCGTGGCGCTCGCTGGAAGCATGCATTCAATCGGCCTAGCTAGTCCGTTGATCGACCGCTTCTGGCACATCTCGGCCGGATGAGGATATTTCTTTCGTTTTCATTCGAATTACCAACATTTAAATAACGACCATCTGTCTTCCCTAAGTTTGCGCGACTAATCGTCTCGAAAAGCGCCTCGCTACAGTCGACATGTGACGCTGCATGTGGGGCTCCGAACATTTGTGGCAAAAGCAGCTGGATATGCTTGACCTCGCTTCAGCCGCCGCTTGAAGAAGTTGCACAGCAACCGCATGGCTTATGAACCAACCTTTCCGGCGATCGCAACAAATTACTGAAGGGTTAACGGCTTCTGAAAACTGTAGTCCTCGATTTACCTAACGTTCCTTTCTCGCCATGATTAGGCGGATCGCGAGCAGGCGCTGCTGTCCATTCAGCTTCGTTGTTCACATAGCCTTCGAATATCTCACGCACCACTCCGAAATGAGTCCCGCACCGCACGCAGTCGAGATCGAATGAGGTAGCGAATTGAAAACGCATTCCGGCAGTTGGAAAATGGTCGCGACAATCCTGATTGTATGGATGCTCGGAGACTTGATATTCGCCCATGCGGCCTCGTCCACCGCTGTGCAGCCGATGTTGCGCATTAACACGGAAATGCATTCGGGACCGGTAACGTCGATTGACACCGACGCTGCGGGTCGGTTGGCGCTGACTGCATCGAGCGACGGCACCGCGCGTCTCTGGTCGCTCCCCCAAGGGCATCTACTTCGTGTGTTGCGCGCGCCAGTCATTTCGAACGATCCGTCGAGTTCCGGCCTCGACGTAGGCGCGCTGTCGCCCGATGGAAGAATCGCGGCCGTCACCGGCACGTCGACTCACGACGTCGGCGCCGGAACATATGGCATTTTGCTGTTCGACACATCGACGGGCGCCGTGATCAGAGAAATCCCCGGCATGCCGCAACGAGCCAGAGCGCTGACCTTCTCCCCTGACGGCGCAAGCCTTGTCGCCGCAGTAACATTCCACGGCTTTAGCGTCTGGCGTACCTCGACGTGGGAGCTGGTTCGAAGCGAGCCCGAGGATCGCACTAACCTGATCGTGGATATCGCGTTCGGTCGCGGCGGCCTTTTCGCGACTGCCGACATGCACGACACGGTCAAGCTGTACGACGAGAAATTTCGTCCGCTTGCTCAAGCGTCCGCGCAGGGCGCTCAGCCTGGACGGACGCAACGTATCGTGTTGAGTTTCTCGCCTGACGGCAAACAGTTGGCGGTTGGCCGACAAAGTGGGCGCGAGATAGACATCGTGGCCGCAAAGGATCTGTCGGCGAGGTTCGTTATCAATGCCGAGGCCAGCGAAGCGACAAGCGGAGCCAACTACAACACAGAAGACACAAGCCGGCTCGCATGGTCCGCCGACGGGCGGACGCTGTACGCCACCGGCTACAACCGCGATCAAAATGCGCACATCTCCGCATGGGATGACGTCGGACACGGGCGAGAACGAGTGGTGCCAGTCTCGGCGCCATGGATGATTACCGGCATGAAAGCTTTGCCCAAGGGCGTTGCCTACGTCGCTCTCAGTTCGGCTTGGGGTGTAGCAGACGCCGGACCGAATACACTCGACAAGGCAGCCGAGCTTCCAGACTTCCGTGACGGGCAGAAAAATTTCCGGATTTCCGCGGATGGCATGACGGTATCGTTCGGGCTCGCGCGCTTCGGGAATAACCCCGTCATCTTCTCGCTGGCGACGCGCAGGCTCACGCAAGCGACCACGATACCCTCAACTCTTGTCGCGCCAGTCGCCTCGACTTCAAGCAGCGCTTATTCGGGTAGCAATTACTCTGTCGTCACGGCGACGCGCGTCCTGCTTGGTAGCCCTTTTAGCTTCGGTCTTTCGGACACGAATGGCTCGAGGATATGGAATCGCCCCTCTCCGATTTCCGTCCAGCTGGCCAATCTGTCGGGTGATGCCCGCATGGTTGTGACCGGCAACGCGGACGGCACGATACGCTGGTATCGCGCCACCGATGGTCAGGAGTTGCTTGCGCTGTTCGTCCAACCTGACGGCAAGCGCTGGGTCCTCTGGACGCCATCCGGCTATTACGACGCGGCTCCCGGCAGCGAGGATCTCATTGGATGGCTTGTCAGCCGCGGCGCAAGCCAGGCACCTGATCTCTATCCGGCCTCGCGATTCGCCGACACTCTGCGACGTCCTGATGTCATTTCGCAGTTACTCAAAACGTTCGACGAAGATCAGGCGCTACGCCTCGCCAACGCCGCATCCGATCGCAAAGACGAACGCGTCACGCCAGCCGTTGTTGCTACTCAACTCCCACCAGCGCTGGTACTGGTCTTAGCGCCGCAGCGATTCGACTCGGACCGTATTTCGCTCGACTACAAAGTGAACGCATCGAACAATTCAGAAATAGTGGGTGAGCCGAGAGTGAAAGTGAACGGGCAGTGGCAACCGCGAGCACGCGCTGCCGAACGTGACTCTGTCGACGGCGTGCATCATCTGACCGTGACAGGTTTGCCCCCGCACGACTCGACAATCGAACTCTATGCGGACAACCGCAACGGCACGTCTCCGGCACTCGTTATTCCAATCTCATGGGGCGGTGGGGCTTCGCTGTCTAGCGGCGCGCAGGGCACCGCGGCGGCGCACAAACCACGTCTGTTCATTCTGGCCGTTGGCATTTCACAATATCAGCGCACCGACCTGCAGCTTAATTTCGCAGATCACGACGCTCAACAGTTCGTGGCTGCGATGCAATCTCAGCAGGGCAAGGCTTACGAGAGCGTCAATACGAAGCTCCTCGTCAACGGCGAAGCAACGCGTGCCGCGATTCAGGCGGGCTTGACGTGGCTGCAAGGTCAGGTGACCGGAGACGACGTTGGCATCCTTTTTCTCTCGGGGCATGGATTTCAAACACCCGACCAGAACTATTTCTTCGCACCAACCGAATTCAATCCGAATCAGCCACGGGATACGGGCGTGGATTACAGACAGATTCGCCAGGCGCTGATGACCTTCGCAGGCGCCGGAAACAAAGCGATATTCCTGATCGATACCTGCTACTCGGGCGGTGCGGTCGGCGGTCATCTCAGCGCATCGAATGGGGAATCGCTCGCCACGACTCTCGGCCGTTCGGAGTACGGGGTCGTGGCATTGACCGCCGCCAAGGCAGATCAGCCATCATACGAGGACGCCAAGTGGGGCGACGGTGCATTTACCAAGGCACTTCTGGAAGGCATCGTCGACGCAAAGGCGGATCCGGAGCAGTCCGGCACCATCACTGTTCTTGATCTCGGACGTTATGTGAGCAAACGTGTACCGGTCATGACCGAACAGCGTCAAGCCCCCCTGTTTATCATGCCGACAGGGGGTTTCGAAGACTTCACGCTTGCTACCCGCTGACATACGGTGAAACCTTCAACAGCAAGCCACTGGACCCGGTTCATAGCAACCATCAGGCGCCTTGGCGCGTTGGTAGCTCGTTTGCCACGCGAACCAGCTGACCTGCTCCTCGACATAAGACGAAGGTCCAAGCATCACGTAGAGCACCTTGGAGAATCCACTCACTCATTGGCTTCCCATGCGCGTGATCGATGGCATGCCATCGATCATTGGAAAACGCATTGGATTGTCAATATCGCGATTGGCCTTGGCATCGACTTCTTACTCAGCTTCGCCGGCGATCACGGTCTGGCGATTGGCATGAAAAATTGGGCGATGGATGCGGCTATGCGCGGCAATGCTGCTATCGAATCAAGTGTGGCGCGAGGTGCCCCGCCAGTAACGATGATTGATATCGATGAAGAGACATGGCGGTCTCCAGAGTGGGGCAATGGCCCTTATCGCGCGGCGCGCGCCCCGCTGTTGAATCTGATCAGCTACGCAACGGGCTCCGGCGCGCGACTCGTCCTGGTCGACGTAACCATTGAGGCGCCGAATGACAACGAGGACGAGGTGTTCAAGACTGGCATCCAGCAACTCGTTCCCAGCCTGAAACCCGAACAGCATATTCTGTTCATGAAAACCGCTCGCCGCCCATTGGTTTTCGCTGACCGGCTTGCTCCGGTGTGGCAACCGTCGATCCTTGATCCAATTGTGTCCGCGTCACATGGCAAGTTGGACTACGCCGCGCCCTACTTCGAGGTATCGACAGACGGGGTGGTGCGCAGCTGGTTGCTATGGCGCGCAGGCTGTCAGCCGGATTCGAACGATGTTGCCGGCAACAATACGGGGCTCGGCCGCTGGACGGTGATTCCCTCCGTCCAGCTCGCCGTGTATCGACTCGAGCACGGCCGCCCCGCTCAGACATCGACAAAGCCGGGCGGCGTTTGCCTGACCGCTCCCGAGGGCATTGGAAAAGAACCGGAAGAGTCTCCGGACAGCGACTGGCGACGTGAGACGGCGCACTTGTTTGGAAACGAAGCTGAGTCCGGAATAGACGAACCGAAAATTAATGGCATACCCCGGTTCGACCCTTCCAGCCGGATTCTCTACCAGGAGCGATATCCCCCTCAAGCCGCGGGAATTAGCGTGTTGTCTGCGTTGAAGGTGCTCCAGCACGATGCGCACGTCCCAGCAAACTTGAGCGGACGTATCGTTGTAATCGGTCAATCTTCCGACTCCGCGCGCGACTGGCACTCCACGCCCCTCGGCGCGATGCCTGGCTCCATGATTATCGCCAATGCACTGCAGTCGCTGCTCACGTTCGGCCCGATCAGGGAATTGCCGAAGTATCTGGAAATGCTGAGCAGCATCGTGCTGATTGTGGTTGTTGGACTGGTGTTCGCGCGGGCGGATTCGTGGGTCGGCGGGGTCTTGATACTGGTCACGTTCGTGCCACTTCTGATTCTTCTGAATCTGGCGGTCCTACGCTCAGGTTACTGGTTCGAATTCTCGACGCCTCTGCTCGCTATGTATGTCCACCGAATCGTATCGAATTTCGAAGAATATCTTGTGTACCGCAAATGGCGACAAGCTCACGAGGCAAACCACTCTGCAACACACCATTCAGGCTGATAACCATGCGAAAGATCCGATTGCTGGCAGTCTTCGTGTTCACTATGTTGGCCGTATGGTTCGGTGCGGCGCGCGACGCGTTAGCGGCTGCGGAACCCGTCGCCTACATCGAACACGTCTATCCAAACAGCCTGAAAATCCGTGATGTCGTACGCATCAAGCGAGATGGTCAATGGGTCAATGTAGCCAATGACAGCGTTCCCCTGTATCCGGACGATCAGATTTACGTGAGCGACTCCAATGGCGTCGTAACGCTGCGATACATTGCGGATAATCTGGTGGAAGGCGCGCGGAGTCATTCACACGGCGCATCAGATGCTTCGCCTGATTACGTCGTCCGGCGCCCGGCACTGTCCGGCCTGCCTCACGCCCTGGGTGCCTGGTTTGAAGCTCAGTTGAAGGGAGCGGATCAAAGCGAAAACGGTTTGACGCTTACTGCTAGCAAAGGTGCCTTTGACCAACAGACCTGCTACAACACCGGCGGAAAGACAGACGAACCAACCAAGTTTGACGTTCCGATTTTCGCGGCAGATCAGTCGGAAATCCTGTCCGGTGATCGCGCTTTGTTCGTAGCGTGGCACGGCGGCGCCGCACCATTTGTGGTCCGACTGAGCCCTGTGGACAACGGCACCCCCGTAGCAGAAATTTCGAACATTCAGAGCCGATGCTCGGTCACGCTACCCCGCACGCACCTCTTTCCCGGTCGCTACCGCCTCTCAGTCGTCGATGCAAACGGCACGGCCGAAACAGAAACAAGCCTCATCGCAGTAACGCAAGTACCGGGCATGCCTGCGACGCTTGAGAGTGCATCGTTGCCCGACAACGAGCGCGCCCTTTACTACCAAACCTGGTTATCAGCCACGGATCGCGGCCGCTGGGCATTCGAGGCGATGCAGAACGTTGCCGCGATGGATTGCAAGTGGGCACCTGCGAAAGAATGGCTCGCGCGTTGGGGAGACGTGCCGGAGTGCCAGCCCTGACTCATGATCAATGGCGGGACCGCAGAAACAGACTTCTACTTATTGGAGATTGGCCATGCCGAAAATCAGACTTGCTTGCGCGACCTTACTTGCTACATGTGCAATACCTGTATGCGTCGTCGCGCAGGACGCGCCACGTCCACCAGGTATTGACCCATACACCGAAACTTGGGTTCAGGTGACAGGCAAGTACTGCTGGCTTTACATCTACGACGCAATGGGAGGGTCCAAGGCCGAATGGACTGGCGCTTGTAAGGACGGATTCGTAACGGGCCCCGGCACAGCCACGATCCATTCCGGTTATAGCGGAACCAAAGTGATTTTCGGCAACTTTACAAAGGGCTTATTTAACGGACACGCGGTAGTTGATGTGATATTGGACGGCGTCCATACGCGTTTGGAAGTCGATGACGCAGAGAGCGGCAGGACGGGCGGCCAGGGAACGATCAACCGTGACAGCGCAGGCCAAAAGATCTTTGAATATACGGGGCAAATTCGAGGCACCTATCCACAGGGCCAAGGGCATGGAGTGCTCTACGATCCGCAAAGTGGAGCGGTTGTTGCGGATTACACCGGTCAGTGGATAGGCGGCAAACCGGCTGACGCCAAGCCGAAGTGATGCGCATCAGTTCGCAGCGCGCGGCAATGACGGCCTGAAGCACATCCGTTGCGCAGTCCCGTCTTTTCTACGCGAACATGAACCAGAAACGAAAAATGATTAAAAGAGTATCGTTGATTATTAATGCAGCAGCAGCGGCGGCTGCCGGAATGCTCATGAGTCAGCCACCGGCTCAAGCCGAGCCGGTCTCGATCGTTGTGATCGGGCCGATGCCCTTACTATTCCCGCGAGTAAATTCGAGGAGATGCTAACGCCCCCAAACCTCCGGTTGGACAGATCAATGCGCGAATCACCGCCTGTGTGCAAGATCAAACGTTTAAGATCGGCGGCCGCGAGCGTCTGCCAATCCTGTCCGCGTCCGGCGACTTGGGCTACGCAGTGTATGAAACGAAAAGTTTCCGCCGCGACGCCTTGCACAATGCCGGTTGCCAAGCAATTGCTGGCGCTCACCGCTATGCTGAATTTGTTCAGATCTCCCCGAGCGCTCCTGATTTTCTAGGCAAAAGGTCGTCCCTGCTTTGAGGGCACCGTGTCTTCGCTGTGACTAACTTTGTTCGCGACTATACAGATTCCCAGTTCTATCGACCTAACTGTAAAATAGAGGAATACAGATTATTGGACCGTTTCTCTACGGAGCATGGTGCGATGCGGATCCAACAGATGTTTGGCGAACAACAGTTTCTTGCAAAAAAAGTGAGTTTGCGCGGATTGCTACACGAAATTGGTAAACCCGGCATCCTAAAAAAACGAACAACATGATGAACTCCATTGCGTTTTTCTGCGAATAATGTCCGAGCGTCTCCGTTGGGAGACTAGAGGCATCATAGCCGAACCATCCATTCGACAACGTCTCACTTTGAACGAGCACACGCAGGCGTTGTTGTTTGACGGCGGCGTTATACCACTACATCGTGCTGACCGCTCATGCTCGATCGTCCGAAACAAGTTCCGGCGGCAAACCGCGCGGGCTATGCTTCATTGTGCGCAAGTTTTCGTGTCGCATAGCACGCGCCTATAGTCTTTCGGTTTTCGTTAAGTCAAGGGATGAGACGTCTATAAACGAATTTAGATACCAGTGGCTTGCCGCTTCCTACTTATGCTGACGGCGGCCTCATTTGGGCGCAATACCGGAGCGATATAGAACGCGCTGTTGGCCTCACCAAGCCCCTGCAAGCGCCGCTCGTTGCTTGCCTCATCATAGAGGTCACCGATCGCAACCTCCGCCGCTCCCAGCAGATGCACGCGTCCGCCTACTCCGGTTTGCGAACTAGCCTCCGAATCGTGCATCCGCACTTCGCGAGCACCGGTATCGCTAGCCTTGCAAATTTTTCAGCTGCGCCGGTCGCTAGAACGCGACCAACTGTACCCCTGTTGATTTTCCCGATAGAAACCATGCTCCAGACCTTGGTTCTCTCAAAACACGAACCAGTTGGCAGAAGATATTTCGAGATTTCCAAAACTCCCACCATAAGGTACAGCTTCGTAGCAGTATTTGGCTGGGTCTGTACCCTAACGCACATACGTGGATTAGCAAACCGAATCTCTTTGCGTAGCGCGCTCGTTCTTGTGGTGGGCCTGATCTTCGAGATGGGCTATTGGCAATCGGCGGCCAACTCTTACCGGTGCGATTTATGCTTCGCCCGAGCAAACGCTCCGAGATAACAGCTGGATCACCGGCGAGGTGCTCAGCCGGATAACTTTTCTCTCCTAGCACCCGAAACACTGCGTCGAACGAAATCTGTATCCGCCTCCCGAGGAGATGACCCTCTACCGTCAGGAGTTTATGCTTCAATTCGCGCGACCATCTGCTCGTTGGCCCAAAACCGGAGCTGGGATGGCTCAAGGGGCTTGGAGAATAGATAGCCCTGCAGTTCGTCGCATCCAATGCTTCGCAGAATCTGCGCCTCGCGTTCGCTCTCGACGCCTTCAGCGACTACGCGCAATCCCAGCTCGTGGCCAAGTTCGATGATCGCCTTAATGATGGCCAGATCAGCTGGCGTATCAAGCATGTCGTGAACAAAGGCGCGGTCGATTTTGAGGCGGTCGAGCGGAAAGCGATTCAGGTAGCTGAGGCTTGAATAGCCTGTGCCAAAATCGTCGAGTGAGAGCTTGACGCCCAAAGCCCGCAGCAACTTGATAGGCTCAAGGTAATTCTCGGCGCTGTCCATCAATACCGTCTCTGTAATCTCGAGTTCGAGCATTGAAGCTGGTATGTCATGCCTGGCAAGGCTTTCGCTGAGGATAGTCACCACTTCTGTGCCGCGCAACTGGACAGCTGATATATTGATCGACACTTGGATGTCGATCATGTCTTCATTGCGCCACAAGGCCATCTGGCGGCAAGTTTCATCGATCACCCATGCGCCGATCGGAATGATGAGACCCGTTTCTTCTGCAATGGGAATGAACCGAGATGGAGCGACACATCCGAGATCGGGATTGTTCCATCGCAGCAATGCCTCGACGCTCACTAGCGCACCGGTCCGTGCGTCGAGACAGGGCTGAAACGCCAGGCTGAGTTCGTTTCGCTCGATCGCGCAACGCAGGCTGGTTTCCAGCGAGAGTCGCATCCGCGCATGCGCGGCCATTTCCGGTGAAAAGAATTTGACGAGGCTGCCTCCGGCAGCCTTGGCCTGATACATCGCCACATCGGCGTTCTGCATCAGCATGCCAATGTCTTGCCCATCGGTCGGGTACATGGCGACGCCTATGCTGCATGAAACCTGCAGCGTCATTCCACCAATCCGATGCGGTTCGCGCAGGAGCGAAATGATCCTTTCATCAATGACTCGGGCCGCATCCGCTGCATCGCCCACACCGCCAAGAATAACGGTGAACTCGTCGCCACCCAACCGGCTGACCGTATCTCCGGAGCGAACTGCCGCGAGCAGTCGGCGCGAAACGGACCGAAGCAAGGCATCGCCGACATGATGGCCCAGTGAATCGTTGATGTTTTTGAAGCGATCGAGATCGATGAACAGCACCGCGACGCAGGCTTCGCCGTCTCTTGCTTTGTTCAGTTCGCCGCCGAGACGTTTCGCAAACAGTGCCCGGTTCGGAAGCTCGGTAAGCACGTCATGTTCGGCAAGGAACTGGATGCGGGCTTCGCTGCGCTTGCGCTCGGTCACGTCGATCAATGTACAGATGTAATGCGAGACATTTCCGCCCCTATCTCGCACTGCGCTGACGATCAGCCATGCGGGATATTCGCCGCCGCGTGCCAGCTTCACGTGAGCCTCGCCGCGCCAGTTGCTCGTGCGGTCGACCGCCGCCGCAATGCTCGCGATTGCGCCTTCACCCAAGTGCTGAGCCGAAACGAAGTCGGCTTGCTTGCCCGTCACGTCGTCAGCCGCATAACCAGTCGCGCGATAGAATGCTGCGTTCGCGCTCAGCAGGCGGTGCTGGTGGTCGAGGATTAAAATCGCTTCGGACGAGGCCTCGAATACCTTCGCCCAGAGTTCCAGGCGCTGCTCCATTAGCTTGAGCTGGTTGATCGGCGTGAATGCGGTGAGAACCGCATCCCGCCCTTGGAACGTCAACCGTCGGGCGGATAACATCACCCACGTCGGCTCTGCCACTGCTCTCCAGCGCACCTCGAACTCATCCACGGCGTCGAGATCCGAAAGCTGCTGGAAAAAGCGGGCGCGTACGGCGGAGTCCAGACCGCGCGCAAACGGATCGGACTCGATGTCGTTTAGCCAGGAAAGCGCGGGCCCGTTAGCATGCAGAATTTCATGACCGGGTATGGCTGTCACCATCATAGGCACCGGGGTCGCTTCAACCAAGGCGTATTGAGCAGCCGACGCTCGCGCGGTTGCGGCCAGTTCCTTCTGTACATCGCGCTCGCGGTCGAGTTGCTCGAGCATCTCGTTGAACCCCGTGACAAGTTTCCCGATTTCATCCTGGCTGTTCCAGGTTGCACGCAACGAGTGATCACCCGTTCGCCGAACGGTGTCCATCACGCGCGCCAAGTGACGAAGAGGGCGCGAGATTTGCTGCGCCACGAAGTACACCAATACGAGGATTGAACAAAGCAAAAACAACGCAGTGCCGAGATGCAACCACATTTTGGCGAACAGGCCGTGTATCCGCGCGCGCAGGAGGCCGTCGAGGTCCGAGCCGGTCCTACGCCAGGTATCCTGCACGCAGTCAATCACCGCTTGCTGCGCCGCTGCGGCGTTGTCTAGCGTCAACCGGTCGACCGACGCGCCGCTACCGACGAAATGGCGCGCTACATCGCGATACGTTTCAATGGCCGCGAGCATCCGCGTGATCGACGGTATAAGCGAAACAGTCAACACATTGTTGGCCGAAGTCGCCTCGGTGGCGTCAGACCTCAGTCCTTGCACGACGCTGTCGAGCTGCCCTTCAAGAACAAGATAACGCGTGCGCATCTCCTCGGTTTTTGACGGTGATATCTGCCCGTTGTGCAACTGCTGGCCGATGCGATTGATTGCGTCGAGCAGGGCCGGATAGCGAAGGATCAACAAAGACATCGAATAATAGCTGTCGAGGTCGGGGTCGAGAATGAGGTTTGACTGATTGCCTATGCGCGTGACGAGTTCTCGGCACGCGTTGAGTGCGCTGACAACCGAAGCGGACGTCGTGATTGGCTGTTGCGCGAGCGCTTCGAGTTCGCCGCGCACACGTTCGTTAAGCGCGGCACTTTGCATGGTCGCGCCGTATTCCCGCTCGGCCTTGGCGAGGTTCTCTGCATCGTCTCGCAGCGTCGACGTCGGCAAGCGTCGACCCGCGCCCAGCAGCGCCACATCGACTAGTACACCGCGCACCGTTCGGATGTAATTAGTCAGCCTTGCAGAAGTGCGTAAGGCCCCGTCTAACTTGGCGATGCGGTTAGTTGGCGAGTAAGAGAACTCCCAGAACGAATATCGATCTGATAAAGATTCTGGGAGTTTCGGAGTGGTCGCCAATGAGCACGCCTGATTTTTTTTGTAGCCGTCTGGACGCGATGATTGATCTGCGTCACCCGCTTGCCGTGTTGGCAACGAAGATGTCGTGGGCTTCAATCGAAACGACACTTTCTCCCCTGTTCGAGCGACGCTCACGCGATGGGCGGGTAAGCGAGGCGGTTGACCTGTTTGGCTCGAACTCGCTGGAACTTGCCGGTGGCGTCAGTGCGGCTGGACGTCCGCGCCTGCCTATGCGGCTAATGGTGGGTCTGCTGTACCTGAAGCACGCCTACAACGAAAGTGACGAAACGGTGTGCGAGCGCTGGGCGCAGGACGTGTATTTCCAGTTCTTTTGCGGCGAGGAGTATTTTCAGCCGCGCCTGCCGTGTGACCCGACCAACCTGGTGCGCTTTCGACAGGCGCTGGGCGAAGCCGGTGTCGAGGAGTTACTTGCGGCGACGATCGCGGCTGCGGTGCGGATGAAGGCGGTGACGCCCGTCGAATTCGAGCGCGTGATTGTCGACACCACGGTTCAAGAGAAGGCGATTGCGTATCCGACCGACAGCCGTCTGCTTGAGGTGACGCGGGCCAGACTCGTGAAGTTGGCGCAGCGCGCCGGGTTGGCGTTGAAGCAAACTTACGAGCGTGAAGGCAAGCGGCTGCGGCGCCGCGCAGGCGGCTATGCCCATGCGAAGCAGTTCAAGCGCCTGCGTCGTGTACTCAAACGTCAGCGCACAATCTTGGGACGGTTGCTGCGCGATATCGAACGCAAGCTCTCCGGGGCTTCGGACGAACGGCAGGCACAACTGCGCGTCTGGCTTGAGCGGGCCTGGCGCATTTGCCGCCAACGTCCAAAGGACAAGAACAAACTCTACGCACTGCATGCGCCTGAAGTTGAATGCATTGGGAAAGGAAAGGCGCGCCAGCCCTACGAGTTCGGCGTCAAGGTGAGCCTCGCGATCACGGAGAAACAAGGGTTGATCGTCGGTGCCCGGGCATTCCCCGGCAACCCCTATGACGGCCATACGCTGGCCGAGCAACTCGAACAGAGCTCCATTCTGTTGCAGGACCTGCCCGGTACACCGCAGCCCAAGACCGTATTGGTCGATCTCGGGTTTCGTGGCGTCGACTCGGAGGTATCATCAGTACACTTGATTCATCGCGGAAAACACAGGACGCTGACCAGCACGCAGCGCCGCTGGCTCAAGCGACGGCAGGCGATCGAACCGATCATAGGCCATGTGAAGCACGACCACGGTATGCGTCGTTGCTGGCTCAAAGGGCAAACCGGCGATGCGCTGCATGCCGTGCTGTGCGCCACGGGCTACAACCTGCGCTGGCTGTTGCGTGCGATTGTTCGCCTGGGTCTGCGGCCCATCTTTTTTATCCTCGTCTGGCTCCATTGGATCGTCAAAGTCCCGTCGCATCCGCTACTTGCGCACCGGGAACGCTTCCGGCCGCTTAGCCTTGCCGATCCGACAAAATGCGCCATCGGCGTCGTGCATCAAGCAAACTGAATTTTGCAGGGCCGACTAATTATTTCCGACGATTTCCTTGTTGGAGAAATCGATGGCAATGTACTTCTCATGAATCAAAATGCCGCTGATAAAGACGACCGCACTCAAGTCAAGCAGATAGATGAGCAGAAGTTTACGGCCGACTTGAAGGCGAGCCAGCAACCGGAAAAATAGGGTCCGCTTCATGGTGTGCAGCCAGTTCAATGTTGGACGATCGATCGTTGGCGACGATGAGCCGCGATCCTGTCGGCGCTTGGCCAGTACTGGCCAAGCGTTGGAGGCGCATTCGGTGACGAGCCCCGAACGTATGACAGTTGGATGACAACGACACGCCTACTCATGTCATATCGGCGCGTCTTCCGATTACTTGAGCATTCGCTTACTCTTCACCCTGGAGGTGCGCGTGTTATCGCTTTGGTGCGGGACGCTCCGCTTGAAACATTCCGTCGCCTTTGGGGTCTGGCTCGTTCACAGCGGCTGAATGCGCTCGTCGTCAACCCCTCAGTAGAACCGCTGCCGCCGCGTTGTTGCAGCGCATCCTCGATCAGTCGACATCGAGTTGCTGCGGTGTGTTCTTCGTCGTTCTTATTTCGCCAAACTCCCTACTATCAAGATAATTTTTCTTATCTTCAGTGCCATGATTTCCGGCCAAACTCGCCTTCATGAAAACGCGCCTCGCGTGCCCCTCCGATTCTGTCCCGACACCGGACGGCTTTCGCGATGCAGACTCACTAGCCGCGCTGCGCGCCTGGTATGTCGGCCAGCCTACGCGTGAAACGATCAAGCGTTACTTGCCCGGGAGCGTGAGCGAGGGACAGTCCGCGCGTGGCATCCTGGGATGCATCCGTCGCCAACTGGTCGACGTGGCTCGCAGCCTTCACCGCAAATATCTCGCCATGCTGTTCGAGCATCCTGCGGCCGAACGTATCGAGCGGGCCAGGGCGGTGATGCACGCGATCGGGGTGCTACGGTCGTTGCAGGCGCCGGCGCCGCAGGTCAGCGATGATCGAGAACACGGGGGTACGATCGTCGAAATATCTAAACAACGTGATCGAGCGGGACCATCGCCACATCAAATCCAGAACGAATGTGATGCTCGGTTTTAAACGGTTCAGGAGCGCCGCGATTACGATTTCAGACATCGAGATAATGCATCGAATTCGCAAGGGCCAGTTCGATCTCGCGAAGCTCGGCATCAAGGATACCGCTTCACCTGCCGCATGGAATGCGGTCTTGTCCGTTCGATAAGGTATCCATACCTATATGGAACTTCTTAACCGGCTCACACATTTGCACCGGAACCCCGGATATCGCTGTCCATGTGTCGTGTGTCGTCGAGCAGCGTTACGCGGACGGGAGATACGCCTCATCGAATAACGATTCGCCTTTTATCCCTCGCGCGCGCAGGAGCTGCTCAATCTCAGACAGCACTTCGGGATCGTCGATTGTGGGCGGAATTGATATGGTTTTCCCGTCAACAATTTGGAGGAGCGACCGCCTGAGGATTTTTCCCGAGCGCGTCTTCGGCAATCGGTTAACCACGAATGCGGCCTGTACGGCTGTCACTGCGCCGACATGCTCCCGTACGGCCTGCATTGCTCTGGACTCGGCCTCTGCAGAATCAATGTTTGCCTGGTCCTTGAGGACCATGAAGACCACGGGTACCTGCCCCTTGAGCGGATGGGACATACCCACGACGGCGCACTCAGCTACCGGAGAAAGCCTCGCAACGACTTCCTCGATCGCACCCGTCGAAAAACGGTGACCTGCAACGTTAATGACGTCGTCTGTACGTCCCATGACATAGATGAAACCATCCGCGTCAATGTATCCGGCGTCGCCCGTATCGTACCAACCTGGGAATCGCTTGAAGTAAGAGCTTTCGTAACGTGAATGAGCCTTCCAGATGGTCGTCATGACACCCGGGGGCAAAGGCAGTCCGCAAACGATATTACCGGAGACGCCCGCAGGAACCTCATTCCCATCGTCGTCGATACAACACACGTCCCACCCAGGCATCGCGCGACCCGCCGATCCTCGACGTCTTTCCTCCCCCGCATCCTCTTCCACTGTTGAAGCGGCAATCGCCCAACCGCTCTCGGTCTGCCACCAATGATCGATGGCCGGTACGCCCAGCAGATCTTCCGCCCACTTCACTGTCGGTGTGTCACAGCGCTCTCCTGCAAGAAAGACCGACCTCAAACAGCTGACGTCGTGATGCCACACGCGCTTGTCCATGCAAGGCTCCCACAGGAACTTGCCGTCTGGATCTTCTTTCCTTATCGCACGCAGAGCCGTCGGCGCAGTGAACAGAACATTGACCCTGTGCTTGGCGACGACACGCCAGAACGATGCCGGGTCGGGTGTGCCGACCGGTTTCCCTTCGTACAGTACAGTGGTACATCCGTTGAGAAGGGGGCCATAGACCATGTACGAATGGCCAACCACCCATCCGATGTCCGAGGCTGCCCAGAAAACGTCACCTGGCAGGCACCGGTAGATGTTGTTCATCGACCAGATGAGCGATGTCATGTAGCCGCCAGTGTCCCGTACGATACCCTTGGGGGCGCCGGTGGTGCCGGAAGTGTGCAGAATATAGAGTGGGTGACCTGACGGAACGGAAACCGCGCTTGACGGGTGTGCGTCGCGCATGGCCGCATCCCAGTCGATATCCTCAGGTTTCGGCGCGACAGTTGCGGTCTCGCGTTGGTACAGGATGACTGGCCCTTCCCACGCCGCGAGTTCGGCCGCTTCGTCGACCGTCTCCTTGTACGGTATGCGGCGCTTGCTTTCAAACCCGCACGACGCCGTGACGATTGCCTTCGGACGAGTATCGCTCAACCGCGTGGCCAGCTCTTTGGCGGCGAACCCTCCGAACACGACGCAGTGCGTTGCCCCGATTCGGGCGCAGGCTAGCATGGCAATGATCGCTTGCGGAATGACGGGCATATAGATAACAACAATATCGCCAAAGCCCACCCCCTGGCTTTCCAACACACATGCGAATTTCCCTACTTGATCAGTGAGCTCAGCGTATGTGATCGTCTGCGCAACACCGGTCACCGGACTTTCGTATGCGATCGCGACTTGCTCGCCACGGCCTGTCTCGACATGCCGGTCAAGACAGTTATAGCTCGCATTGGTGAATGCACCATCGAACCACGAGAAGCGGTGTCCCGGCTGCTCCTCAAGCACGTCGTTCCATCCATCCATCCAAGTCACGTACTTGGCCGCATTTGCCCAGAAGGCAGGCGCGTCAGTCTTCCAATCTTCTCGAATTTCGGTGTACTTCATAGCGTCTCCTGCACAATTTCCTTGAACTGACAATAGCCCTCGACCGCTTTCCGAGCGGGCGGGCACGAGTGTCCTTGGTGTTCGCCAGCATGCTCAAGAGCCGATCGTGCGGACCTCGAACCGAGCGCTGACGGCAAGCTCCATCCATCCGACGTTGTCACGACTAGTCGTGTCATCGTGCTTCTTCGCATATGTTGTGGTTTCCGAATGATTCGTGAATGCTTGCTTTTAAAATAAAACGTGGACTTATTTTAGGGTGATCCGGAAACAAGATGGCGGTGATCAAACAGAAACACACTGTTCCCTGGATGGAAACGGTAGTCGTTGAAACGATCTGACTTGGAGGACCGGATTTCACATATCGTCTCGTCCTCTTCGTCTGAACAACCGTTCTGGATATTTTCGATTCGGAAACAACTTGTTCTGCGTTACGGGACACCCACCTCCTGCCTAAGTTCGTAGAATGGTTTCCATAGACAGTCCGCTCCGTTAGTTCGGGAGACTTCTTGCATGGAACACGTAGCGCGCTTCATATCAAATGCTTTCCCAAGAGGGCAAAATGCAGATTCAATATCTCACCAACAAGAGGTAGCGGTAGTCACCGGAGCGGCGTTGATCAAGCGACAGCACGATTGCTAATTTCAGAGGGTATCGCCACCCTCCCGTGCTGACGCAGACACAGCACCGCTTTTACCGTTGCCTTGACCGCTCCGACCATGACGGACCACTCGCAGTGACCAGCAGTGGCCTGCGCTGGCATCGTCAGGGGCAGTCGGCGACCGGTCATGATGCCCTCGCTCGCGACAATGCATGACCGGCCGGCTGCGCTACGGGTTACGCATGTGATCAGCAACCCATTCGTCGTCGAATCGAACTTGGATGAATGCAGCACGGAGTCGTATATGACGGCATACCGGTTCGATGACGGTAGCGAGCACGAGGGGCCGGCAAATCGCGGAAAGTTGGCACTGCGGCGGGAAGGCTCGGTTGCGCTTTACTCTTTCCAGCACGCTGACGATACGTGGCGCGCGGGCCCTCCTGAGACAAGGCACCGGACAATACGCGTCTACGCAAGTGCCGGGTGAATGCAACATCGGCAGCCCGAACATCAGCGAACGCGTTCAGAAAACTACCTGGGATCACTCTGATGGATGAGTCAAAATACCTCGCCCCCGAAGACCTGCGGGAACTGGAAACGTGGGCGATTGCCTGGTATGAGGAAGCGGTCAAGGCAGAATTTATAGGTACTTCCTATCATCCAGATACCGCGACCGTGGGCCGTCTGCGGGGCTACTTTAAAGTCGGGCTGTCGCCCGCAGAGGCCGCTCACGCGTGCTTCGGCGGCAAGCACTAAGGAAAGGCTGGTTTATGTCGCACAGGCTGTCGTCGAAATTGGTGCGCGGCCTGGTCAATGGTGGCACCGTAGGATGATGCTCAATTGAGATCGAACCGATCGTAACCGTTGAAAGAAAGCGTGGACCTTGCTAGCTCCATAAGCTGAGACTCAGTGATTGCTCGTCCAGAACAGCTAGCAATCGGGAGTGGTCGCAATTGTCTGGGGCGCTTTGGCTTACACCGTTACGACGATTTTCCCGAACTGGCTGTTGCTCTCGAGGTAGTGATGCACTTTCACCATCTCATCGAACGCGAACGTGCTATCGATCACCGGTTTGAGCGCGCCGCTTTGGAGGCCCTTCAGGACGTAGTCCACCGCAGCCTTCCGGCGTGTTTCGTCACCCACCGTCAGCCAGATGTTGTACCCCTTAATAACCGGAGTTTTGGCGATCATCGCCATCACGGGTAACGGAGTCTCGCCCTCGGCGAGCGCGCCATAAATGTACACGGTGCCCTGGACGGCCAGCGCCGAGACCAACTTCGGGAAGTTCGGGCCGCCGACCGCGTCGAAGGCGACGCGTGCCCCCTTGCCATCGGTGATGTGCATCACTTGTTCCACCAGATCAACTTCATCTGTTACGATCACGTGCGCGGCGCCGGCATCGAGCAATTGCTTCGCCTTAGCTGACGTGCGTGTTAGTGCGATGGAGGTAGCGCCGGCATAATTGGCGATTTGAATTGCCGCGAGCCCCACGCTGCTTGAGGCAGCGGGAATGAGGACGAAATCACCTTTACCCACCTCGGCGTCCTCGATAAGCACGCCGTAAGCTGTCAAGAACATCATCCAGACCGACGCCGCTTGCACGAGCGAAAGTAACTTCGGGTGCTTCACAACAGCGTAATCCGGTACGGTGATGACTTCGCCATATGTGAAGTACTGATTCAACGAGAACGACGGAATCACGCTGACCTCGTCACCCACCGCTAAACCGGTCACGTCAGAGCCGACGGCATCGACGAAGCCTGCAGCCTCGTATCCGAGACCCGCCGGAAATTTGACCGGTTCCATGTACACGTCTTTGCGCCACATCGAGTCGGCGCGGTTTATTCCGATGGCCTTGACGTTGATGCGGACTTCGGCTGGACCGGGAGCGGGCACTGCTGTCTCGACGAATTCCAGGACTTCAGGGCCGCCCGCTTCGGCAAACTTAATGGTGCGCAACATCACAATCTCCAGGTTTGACCGGCGAGACGGGCACCGCTCGACTCGGACGGTTTCGACGGCTGCCAAGGTGCTGGCGCGCCGGCACAAGGCGTTAAGCGGCGGCACTGGGCCTGGCGGATACCACGTCGTACCATCGCTGAAACGCGGTGAGTTCTGCCGGTATCGGCATCTTCAACGCGTTGGTCGCGAAGTCGACCGTTACCAGCGTCGTGATGTCCGCCGCTGAGAATTCGGCCCCAGCGACGTATCGCACCGTTCCCAACCGCTCGTTGAAGTCCGCGAAGAAGTTGATCACACGTTGTTTGCTTCGCTCAGTCAGTTCGGGAATCTGATCATAAGCGTGCGGACCCGACAGCGCGCGGCCTTTCAACCCGGCGGCCGCGTTGCGCACGCCTTCCATCACCGGCGCGAAACCGTCCAGTTCCGCGCGCCGCTCCCACATCGTGACGAGCGCCTTCGACGTGGTCGTCGTGCCGAGCAATGGCATCTGTGGATACGCTTCCTCCAGATAGCGCCAGATAGCGGGCACTTCTGCGATGACGGAACCGTCGGAAAGTGCCAAAGCCGGCACCTGGCTGCGCGGATTAATTGCGCGAAAGGCGTCCGAGAACTGCTCTTTGGCACCGAGGTCCACAGGCTTCGTCTGGATATCTAGTCCCTTCTCCGCGACAAAGATACGCACACGGCGCGCGTTCGGCGAGCCCTTGTATTCATACAGCACAGGCGCGGCGGTTGTCATTTTGAATTCTCCTTTGGATCCGCTATTACTCGGATGACGCGGTTCAATCGAATTTCCGATGTACAGAAGCGTTGTTCGCCTTTGTTAAACCGTCGGGTTGCAAACATTGGCGAGCGCGACAGTCGTAAACCGGAGCATTTCGTCGACCCGCCAGTGACCATGCGCTCGCCTACACCGTTACAACGATTTTCCCGAACTGGCTGTTGCCCTCGAGATAGCGATGCACTTCCACCATCTCGTCAAACTTGAACGTCCGATCGATGACAGGCTTGAGCGCACCGCTAGCAAGACCTTTAAGGATGTAATCCACGGCTACTTTCCGCCGCGCTTCGTCAGCGACAACGGCAGAAAGGCTGTAAACCTTGATCGTTGGCAACTTGCGAAGCAGCTTCAGGATCGGTATCGGGGTTTCACCTTCGTCAAGCAAGCCGTATAGGTAAGCGATGCCCCGATGAGCCAATGCCTCAATCAGTTTGGGGAAGTTTGGACCACCCACTGGGTCAAAGATGACACGTGCACCCTTACCGTCAGTGATACGCATCACTTCTTGCAACATGTCATCCTCTTCTGTGGCAATGACATGGGCCGCCCCGGCCTCGATAAGTCGATCCCGTTTCGCCGACGTACGCGTGAATGCAATGGGCGTCGCCCCAGCGTAGTTAGCGAGTTGAATGGCAGCAAGGCCAACACTGCTGGATGCAGCCGGAATGATAACGAAGTCGCCTTTAGTCACCTGGGCATCTGCAATCAGCGCACCGTAAGCTGTCAGATACATCATCCAGATCGACGCGGCATCGGTGAACGAGAGCGACTTCGGATGCTTTACGACGACGTTATCCGGCATGAGCACTACTTCGCCGTAGGCGGCGTATTTGTTCATTGAAAACGCCGGGATCGTGCTCACCTCGTCGCCCACCACGAGTCCCGTGACCTCCTCGCCCACTGCATCAATGACGCCGGCGATCTCGTAACCGAGTCCCGCCGGGAACTTCACCGGTTCGATGTACGCATCGTTGCGCCACATCACATCTGCGCGGTTCAACCCGATTGCCTTGACCTTGATTCGTACTTCATGTGGTGCCGGTGCGGCCACTTGCTCGTCGATGAATTCGAGGACTTCAGGGCCGCCGGCCTTCGCGAATTTGATGGTGCGTGACATTAGATGCTCCTGGATGGAATGAGATACTGACTTGCGCAGAAATCGACAAACGATGACCTACGCAGTTTTCACGCTCTGATGCGAGATGCACGAATCTGCGGGATAAACGGGCGCAAACGGTTCCGTTTCGATAAGGAGAGTAGTGATGGACCAACACCATCGCGTGGCGAGACAACACCAGGCCGTGAGCTCGAAGCTTTTTGACTATCGATACATCGCTGGTTAGATCTACGCTCGGCTGCTATCAACGAACAATTCGATAACCGTTAGGTTGCCTTAAGCTGCAAGCGCATATCGATGACGATCACCATCGTTCCATAGATCATGACGACGCAGACCGCGAATGTCAACAGTGCCCACCATCGTGGTGTGGGTAAATATTAAAATTGACGCGCAGGTGAGGAGAACAGTTCATGGATGTCTCAACACAGCAACCATTCAGAATCGGCAGCCGATCAGCGGCGCGTCAGCGAGCAACGCCTTGTTCACGCCTGCAATCCTCCCTACTGCATCCGCAGCTGCTTGTGTGTTGTAACCCGCCACGAGCACGTGAATGCCGCTACCGATCTTCTGCGCTGTTGCGATCGTGTTCAGCGTCGCGGCCTTGATCGACGTGTTGTCGTGTTCTGCCAATTACAAAATTCGTCATTTCGTCTGTCTCCGCGTTCTGCTTAAAACACCGTGCCTAAGTTCTATAGCTTCTCGACCAGCGTTTGCACATCTGTGTCAACGGGCCATCCATCGAACCCGTTCGAGCGTCATCGCGTCCAGAGGATCCCCTGCTCCTTCAGAATGACCGACATATCGACCATCTTGCCATCCATGGCCGTCACCGCGCCCGCGCCTGTCCTCGGCTTCCATCACGCGTGTCGCCGCCCACTTACGCTCGACGTCGCTCCTTGCGAGGGCTGAAGCGTGGCATCGAGCTGCCTCGGATGTTCGACGAGCATGATGAGAATCGCGTTGAACACGGCCAACTGCTTCGGCGTCGTGCCCTTGCCGGTGAGCTGCAGGAGCACGAAATCGCCGAAATTCTTGTGCCCAAGCTACTCTTCGGGTAATTCCTTGCCGCGCACGAAGATACAATGGGGTAGGCTGTATGCGATATCAGATCGCATCGGCGGTTTCGGTTTATCTTCAGCGAAAGATGGGATCGATCCGTGCTTTCGCACAGTTCCGCGTAACCGTTGTTGAGCACGACCACGCTGCGATAGATCACGCTGGACCGGAACCGTACGACGCTGCCCCCTTGTCGGCCACCTTGCGCTCGATCAACACGAGCGCGCCCTTGCCCGGCCCCTTGTCGACAGTGCGCGCCACGCGCGAACGGCCGATTACGGTCACCGCGGAAGTCAACGGTTTGTGAATGTGCAACGTCTGCTCGCTGTGCAGCATGCGGACCCAGTCGATCCCGCTGCGGGGATCCCTGACCCAGAAGCCCGGATAACCAAGCACGACGGCAAATGTCGGCGGCACGCGCAGATGCTTCTCGTAGACGAACGCTCTTTCGTCCGGGTCGAGCGGAAGCAAGCCATACCTATGCCGAGGCCGTACAGGATTGCATCACGGGGCCGTGTAATGCTGCTCGATGTCCTCGAACGGCCAGAAGTTGTGGCAGCTGATGGTCATGATGACCGGTCAAGCATTGATCTTGGAGGGCCATTGGAACAGCAACGCCGCCGCTTCCTCGAAGCGGCTGTAGCATACATGCCTAACCACCCACATTACGCCCTCGACATGATGTTGCTGTGCGAGCGGTAGTCCGTCGCCTACTCGCTGAGTTTGTATAACCTCGCGGAGATGAAGGTCGAGAGTCGAATTGCCGTCGATCTATTCGACAGTGCACCCCGGATGATCAAGATGGTGCCGCTTTTGGAAAGGACGTTTCGTCGTCGTAAGAGGCCGGTGGGCAAAAGCTCGCAGGCGGACGAGATCCTCATTCGGTTTAAAGGTGAAATGATCTGTCTCTACCGCTCCGGCGCCTTGAGATCCCAACCGAAGCAACGACGTCGCATCGGTTAGGGTGATGCAACTGTTCGTTGCCCGCGCAGCGATACCTGCGCCCTCACACGGGCGGTATTGAATGCGGCTGCTTCCTGCTTTCGCCTACTTCAATGGTGAGAAGTCTGTCGGACGCATGATCCGCGACTCCATGCTAACCAAGATGTCCAGCGACTTCACCTTACGACCAAATTCCTGCCAGCGGCTGTCGGCGGCCATCCTGTCTCGGCGCTCAAGCCGATCGTCAAGGCTTTTGTAGGCCCAGATGTGAGCAATCTGACTGATGTCGCCAATTTCAGTGGTAAAGAAACCAATCAGTTCGCCGAGAAATTCCTGCTGAAGCGGAAGCCCCTCTCTCCTGTACAAAGCGAGCCAATCGGCACCGCGCAGTGGCTTGAAAGTATAGGTTCGGATTTCGTAAAGCACCTGATATCTCCATAACGATATAAAAGATCCTGAAGAACTCAAGGTATGGGCAGCCTCGATAAGTACTTCGATACACTGCGGCCGGCCCATACAAACTCTTGATTCAATTCATAGTTCGCTGGATGCATGTTATGCGCATCGTCAGGACTAGCTTTTTACAGCGAAGCTGCCGGCGAAACTCATTGCAGCCGCGACCATCATGTAGAACGCTGGGGAAAGTGCCGAATGTGTCATCGAAATTAGCAACGTGATGAAGAACCCCGCAAATCCGCCAAATACGGTCACCGCCAGATTGTAGGATACGGATATACCGGTCGACAGTACCCGTGACGGAAACAGTTCCGCCAACGCCGCCAGCAAAGGCCCTGAATAGCATGCACTGAATACACCAGCGACCACGGAAAAGACCGTTAGAGAAAGAAGCGTCGGCGTGCGCGAGATGTAAGCAAACATCGGGCAGGCGGTCAAGAAGATCGCGGCAGCCGATATCATCAGGAACCGCCTGTGGCCCCATCGGTCTGACAAGATGCCAACCAGTGGCGACAACACCATAAACACAAATCCCCCTACTGTCACCGAAATGAATGCGAGCTTCTGCGACTGGTGCAAAGCAGTGACGACATAGGTTGGCATGTAGTGCATGTATACGTAGGTACACGTGGTCCACAATGCAACAAGCGCGCAACTTGCTAAGGTTTGCAGACGAAATTCCTGGAGCACTTCGGTGAGCGGAGACGACGAGCGCTCAGTCATATGAGCCGCAACCGGACTCACATCAATTCGAGTACGAATGTAAAAGCCCACCGGACCGACTACGATTCCAAAGAGGAACGGAACGCGCCAGCCCCAACTGTATAGCTGATCGTGGGTTAACAGGATTGTCGCAAGCGCCCCGATCAACGCACCGAGCACGATGTTCAGCGCAATGCTGGACTGAATCCAACTCGTGTAGAACGCCCGACGTCCGGCGGGCGCGTATTCGATCAGGAACGCACTCGCACTACCCATTTCGCCGCCGGCCGAAAAACCCTGCAGCAAACGCGCGAATACGAGCATGATTGGTCCAAGCATGCCAGCCGACAGGTAGCTAGGCGCAAGCCCAATTAATGCCGTGCCGAACGCCATCATCAAAACCGAGAGCGACAACGCCTGCTTGCGTCCTACGCGGTCCGCGTAGATGCCAAACACCATCGCGCCGATCGGACGCATGATGAACGCCGCGCCATACACACCGACGGTCAACAAGAGCGAACTCAATGGGTTGTCCATCGGGAAAAAAAGCTTGGCGATGATCACCGCGAAAGCGGTATACACCGTGAAGTCAAACCACTCAAGACCATTGCCGATGGTCGTCGCAATAATGGCCTGTCGACGCTGTGAAGCGTTTGGCGCCGCGCACGTGGCGACCTCCAAACAGGGATTTACTGATATGGATGACATGGCACAACCTGTAAAATTTAAATCTGAATTTCGGGCAGCCTGGCGGCGAGCGCGGTCCGATCCGGCACGAACGCGCATGACGAACTGCCCGGTTTCGCTCATCCTTAACGATAATTCGGACACTCCGCGGTCTCATTTCTCTACAGCGCCAACAACCCACAGTCCGGGTCAATCGCAGCAATCTTGTTTCGCCCGTGGGCATAACGCGACGCTAAGAGAAAAGTGTTGAATTGCAGCATCAGTGAATCTTCGGTGCATATATCGCACAGCACCTGCGGCAGGTGCCAAATCGCGTAATAGCATGCTTTCACATCCGTCGGGTAGAGACAATCATTGCCTGCGAAAGCTCGTTACAGGTGGACAACGTATGCGGGCGCCGGTGCGGCATCTCGCGGCAATTCGTCGCTTGTCGAACAAACGCATGTATGAGGTGACGAGATCGAATCACCGCGCATTTTCTAGTAGCAAGGCCACCCGTTTGCGGGCGAATGTAGGATACAGCGGTGCATCGTCCAAGAGCAGCCGATACATTATCGGCGCCACCACGCAGTCCATCACATCGTGCAACTCCGGTGGCGATTCACCGCGTTCAATGGCACGTTCCAGGATTATCGTCACCTGGGAGCGGGTGATGGCAGCGCATTGGCGGGCTGGACCACTGCCGTCCTCGTTCGCGCCTGCCAGCAGATCGCGCATCAGCATCTGGCTCGACAGCGACAACATCTCCATCTGAAATTCCTGCGCCCACGTCGCCAGATCGCTTTGCAACGCCCCCGTATCGGCCGGCGTGTTATTCGGGTAGAGCCGTTGCACGGCGACATCGGAGAGAAGCGTCCGCAAGTCACCCCAGCGTCGGTAGATGGTGGTGCGGGTCACGCCCGCGCGCGCCGCGATCTGCGGCACCGAGATTGCGTCGCGCGGCATCTCCGCGAGCAGTGCGTTGATCGCCTGATAGACCGACGCCTGCACCCGTGCGCTGCGTCCACCGGGTCGCGATCTTCCTCCTGCCATACTTGTTTCACTCCTGTCATCCCGTTCGACCGTATCCATCAAAATGCGTGGAACCGCAAGTGTTACGGTTATGTCAACGTCGAGCGACGCTAAAAATCTAGCCAAGCAATTGTCAACATTTATTCTTCGAAAGGAGCACTGGCCTTCGATCCCGCTGCGAGTATTCCACTTCCGCGAGCATGGCTCGCGACGCATAGCGCATCACGCGTCTTGACACGAATTCTAGTGTGGAAATCGTGAGGCTCGAACAGGATTTCGGGAAACTGAATGTTCTCGATCTGGAAAAAGACACTTACTCGCAACTTCAAGTCCATCCAACTCTTTTGGAGCATGAAAACTTGCAACGCTCACGAGATTATTCTTAGGATTTTCGAGACGCTGTCATCTTAAAGCGATCGCGACGCATTAGCGGACAAGACGCAATTGCTCAGAAAGCGGGAGGATTTTGCACGGTTTTAGTGAAACGATGCCAAGCAGGAAAGACGGTCGATTCCAGGCTCGGCGCCAAATTGGCTCCCGCGAGCATCGAGGATGCCGGGCTAGAGCCTGACGTCTGCCACCAACCTATCAACATCGCATTTCATTCGATCAACCTATCGACGAATTTTAGAACTGAAACCTGACCGTCCAGTTTTTGGCAAACGGCTGCGTCTAACAGCGCAGCATTCGTCGGTCGCCGGCAACGAGGGTGCTCCGGCACAACGCTTACGCAAGTTTGCTAATCTTTTTTTGACAGATCGTTGACAATCTTTATGTCCTAGCTAGGATGTGAAGCGTCAACCAAGAGCACCAACATCCGCTTGATGACGGTGAGTTCTGACTGGTCGAGTGCTCGGATCCAATCTTATTCTCCTCGCCGCCCACAGCGGGGAGGTTGAGGACGAACAGATTGTTGGCAACTTATCTGTGAAACGTTGAGTCGCTGTGAGCAATACAGGTAGTAGTTCAAGTCTATAGCTTCGAGTTCGCTGTAACTGCATGCGCCCTCGCGTGGTGCTCAGCAATCTATCGTCGGTTAACCTTGGCAATCCCGAAAAGATGGTTGCTCATCGTCCTATCGACGAAGTTTGCCAGGCACATGAAATAAGGAAAATTTATGCTTTACTTCGATAAATATTTCGGATAACTAAATATTGAACTTAAAAAATGAAAAATCCTATGATTTGGGGCATCGCTGCACTATTGGGTTCAGCGGCTTGTCCTGCGTTTGCGCAATCGGTTACTTTATATGGTCAGATCGACACGGGACTAGCGTATGCCACCCATGTCGGGAATGGCGACAATTCGGTAATCAAGGCCCAGGATAGTATTTTGGGAGTATCGAGCTTCGGGCTAAAGGGCAGCGAGGATCTGGGTGGTGGTTATAAAACCATTTTTAATCTTCAATTCGGTTTCGATCCTTCAAACGGCAAGATGGACAATCCGAATGATCCTGGGTTTGACCGTAACGCGTACGTAGGTTTTGAGAGTCCGGAAGGGACATTGACGCTCGGTCATCAGTGGAATCTAAACGACGATTGGCTGGTCGGGACTGTATTTGGAGGAGGATATAACTCCGGCGCAGTCTTCAAATTTCACGAATTTGATGCGATTAGCGAATACTATAACAACGCCGTCAAGTACGTCACGCCCACTTTTAACGGAGTGCAGGGAGGCGCGATGTACTCCTTCGGAGGGGTCGCAGGGGCCTTTACGCAAGGCTCCATGGAAATGGTCGGAGTCCGCTATTCGTCTGGCAGTCTATATGTCGGGGGCACTTACGATCAGGAGAGCTCATCTTCAACGAGCGGAGCCAAATATAAACTGGTGACGTTTGGAGCACGATACGACTTTGGCATTGTCAGGGCCCGCGCCGGCTTTTCCCATGCCGACATCACCGGCGTAGGCACATTTCAATCGATTATCTCTCAGCCGGCTCAGCGCGCAAACGTCTATGAGGCAGGAATGGATTTTCCGGCAACGACAGCCTTCACTATTTCGGGTGATTATCTTTATAAGAATAATCCGAGCTTTTCGAACCACACCAACGAATACCGGCTTCTTGCGTCATACGCCCTTTCGAAGCGCACTCAGCTCATTGCGAATGTGGCATATCTGAAAAACTATGGCGGGGCGACCGAGGCGATGTACAACATGGACGACCCCGCATCTGGCACATACGGCGCGTTACCTAATGGAACGCAGACTGCGGTAACAGTCGGTATCCGTCACTCGTTTTAGCGAGATAGTCTCGACGAACGATGTTCTCGCATGGTGCATGCAGCGTCAGCGTAACGCAATCAACGCCTGGCGCTTCCAAGCGCTGACACTGCTCTGACCGCTGCCTTGGCGGCCCGCCATTTTCGGAAAGTCCAATGGAAATTTCGCGAGCGACCATCACGCGGCGTGCTTGACTTGCGCGAGGCCTTCGATAAACGGACCAGGAAGGGAGGCGGCGGCGACGCTGCTTAGATAGTGACGCTCGGCGTAGTGAACACCAAAATGGGGAAGGCGTTGACCAATTTAGCCCCATCAGACGTCTGGCCGTTGTCGCGGTTTAACGGACTCACATCTTTGACCAAGGATATCCCAGTGAATAACCTAAACGAAACGAAGTCCAATACAGTTATTTCGAACGAGACGCAGATTTCATCGACGGATACCTCCGCTTCGCACGTAGCAACTGCGGAGGCGCGTCCCGGGGCGCATCTTTCACGGCGAACCTTCATCAAAGGCGTTGCCGCGGTCGCCGGCATTGCTGGTTTCCCGTATGTCCACGCGCAAGAAAAAATCGTGCTGCGCTATCTGGGCACCGCGGTGAACCAGAGCTCGGACCTCGCCAAGAAGTTCAAGGAAGATACCGGCATCGAGATTCAGTACATTCCGGTCACTACCGACGATGTCGCCAAGCGCATCATCACGCAGCCAAACTCGTTTGATATTGTAGACACCGAGTAAGTGTTCAGCGGAAACGGATTTGATAAGTTGATCCGTAGGCACCGAGCAGCGTGTCGATTTCGGAGTCGATGGTGTCACGCGTCCAGGTGACGAAGCGTCGCCAATGATATTTGGCCTGCTTCCACAGGATCTCGATCATATTCAGCTCGGGACTGTAGGGCGGCAGATAGAACAGCATCATGCGATGCTCGATGAGCCAGCGCTCTAGCGTTTCGTGATCGATGTCGTGGTGGATCGACGCGTTGTCGAGCACAACGACCGTGGGGCGCTGATCGGCCTGTTGAGCCACGCGATCCAGGAATTGAACGACCGCAGGACGCTTGACCGATTGCTTGGTGGCTTCATGGATCAGCGTATTGGCGCCGAAATCGAGCGCGCCCATGACTGAGCGTCGGCAATGCGGGTTGGGCGTGACGCAATGCGGCTTGCCACGCGGTGACCAGCCACGCTGAACAGAGGGCGAAGCCGAAAAGCCGGCTTCGTCGAAATAGATCAGGCGGCACTGCCCATCGCGGGCAGCCTTCTGCAGTTTCGAGAGCGTGATGGCCTTCATGGCGAAGTCCTGCTCGTCGCGCTTTTTTTGAGCGAGTACCGGGCACGCTTGCACGAGAAGCCTGCCCGCTTGAGCGCCACGGCAAGAGTCTCCACACGGCAGGGCATCGGCTCGCCATGAACCGACTCAATGCGTTGTGCGATCTGCCTGAGTGTCATCGATTCAGCGCTGGCCGCTTTGATCGCCGTCGCGAGCATCGCTTCAGGCAAGGCGAGTGGGCGTCCGCCTTTATGGCCTACCAGCAGGCCGCCCACGCCGAATTCGCGCCAGGCGTGCGCCCAGTTGTATACGGTCTGGCAGCTCACTTCGAGTTCGCGCGCAACGTCTTGCACCTTCAGTCCGCGTGCACGCAACAGCAACCCGGTTGCCCGGATGCGGAAATCGCGATGACGGTGGTTCAGCGACAGTTGCTGCAAGGTGTGCCTCTCAACATCAGTCAGTTCTACGGTGCACTTCATCAGCAAGCCCAATGTGGCGATGCCTGTGAAGTTAACAAAAATCAAACCCGTTTACTAGCGACACTTACTTCTCGCTCAGGAAACTTATTCCCGCCGGTACGCTCGCAGGCATGGACGTGAAGAAGATCAAGCTCGCAGACAAGATCACGCCCGTGCTCACGCGCGGCGAAATCAATGGCAAGAAGATCGGCGACCAGGGGACTGCACCGAAGAAGGTCATGTTTCTCACGGGTGCGAAGTCCGTCCAGTTTTCGGCCACGCCGACCGAATGGATGACATTGATCCCGACAACGTACAACGCCGACACACTCGGCATTCGTCCCGACCTGATCAATCGTCCGATCGACAGTTGGGCCGAGCTGCTCAACCCCGAGTTCAAGGGCAAGACCGCGCTTCTCAACATTCCGGCGATCGGCATCATGGACGCAGCGATGGCGATCGAGGCAATGGGGCATGTCAAGTACGGTGACAAGGGCAACATGACCAAGGCTGAAATCGACCAGACCATGAAGATCTTGATCGACGCCAAGCGCTCAGGACAGTTCCGCGCGTTCTGGAAGGACTTCAACGAAAGCGTGAACCTGATGGCATCGGGTGAAGTCGTGATCCAGTCAATGTGGTCACCTGCGGTCACCAAGGTGCGCACGATGGGCGTGGCATGCAAGTTCCAGCCGCTCAAGGAAGGTTATAGGTCATGGGCGTCGGGCTTTGGCCTGCCGCGCTCGCTGCAGGGTCGCAAGCTCGACGCGGCGTACGAGTTCATCAACTGGTTCCAGGATGGCTGGGCTGGCGCTTACCTGATGCGTCAGGGCTACTATGCAGGCGTGCTAGACACTGCAAAGTCGCACATGCAGCCGTACGAGTGGGATTACTGGATAGAAGGCAAGGCAGCCGCACAAGATATCAAGGCTCCGGATGGCCAGTTGCTGGAGAAAGCCGGCACGGTGCGCGACGGCGGTTCGTATAACCAACGCATGGGTGCAATCGCATGCTGGAACGCAGTCATGGACGAGAACACTTACATGGTCCAGAAATGGAACGAATTCATTGCAGCGTAGCCGGTCATTGACTTGGCGCCGCCCCTTCCGAAGATCACATCCGGCCTGCCCTCAGGATGTCTGAAAGCGGCTTTGTGAGCTTGCTTAGAGTGAGTCAAGGTGAAGAGCATTCACAAAGCAGGCCACGGATGATTGGCCAGCTCGGTGGATCCACGCAAGGAAGCGAGCGGCAAGCTGTTTGCAGTAAAACGAAGCGCGTATCGGATGGCGCTCGTGCGCGAAGTGCTGCCGGATTGGCCCGAAGCTCAGCAAGAACGTCTGCGTGCGTTTTGGGTCTTGAATGCCGCGCACGCAAAGCTCTCGTTTGCGCGTGGGTCGGGGCTGTTTTGACCACAGTGGCCGACACCTGATTTCTCAGAATTATCAACCGCTAGGTGAATCATCGATGAATCTCAGTAGCATGAGTTCGACACCAAACTGATAAGCCCGATGCGTACATTTTTCTTTCAATCAGTGAGGGAATTTTCCATGCAATTCCTGAAGAATCTGAGGATGTCGACTCAGCTAATGCTGGGCTTCTCATCCGACAGGCCCACTTCGGCCCCACGTCAAGGTAAACAGGTCGAGCGAAGCTGGCATCATTATCATGACGCCAGCCAACCGCCCGGCCTGCCGCTGCCGCCAGCCTATCCCCATCGCATTCTTCTTGCCCAGTGTCGCTCTCACCCGAATTTGAGCATCGCCCGGACATCAGTTAAGCGACCTGATCTATAAAAACGCTGCCCAAAGAGGGTCGCCCAGCAAGGGGTACTTCCTTCCAGAATCCTCGCGGGTTTACGTGTAGCCCTACTAAACCTTTTTCTCGGATTGCGCTCACGTCCTGGTCCGAAAGCACCTGTGCTGCATTTCACAGCTGACCCGCGGCAGCGATACCGCTCAAGCGCGCCGTGGTCGACATCAGCTCAAAAGGTATGCCGCAGGACAGCACGGACAACAAATTGATGATTGTTTGATGAGTCGCCCAGATTCACGACATCGGCAACCGCAGGGGCGCCAGTCGATGACGTCCCCGACGCACGCTGCCAGGCGGCTTCGACGTAGACATCTGTGCGCTTAGACAACAACCGGTCGGCCAGGAAAGTGACTTGATGGTAGTGCTGACTCCCGACGGTTTGTCCGTTCGTGGCGGTAACGCCTTTGCCTGTCAGATAGTCATAGCCCACAGTAAAGAACATGAAAGAGCTGAAAGTATATATCGCTCCGAAATCAACATTGTCAAAACGGGCCGTCCCGCCCGAAAGCGTCCCACCAAGGTTCGCATACTGAATGTTCGAGAAAGACGTTACAAGGTTTACGGGACCGACTGCATAAGTTGCGCGGACGATCGCTACCTGATAAGCCGTCGCGCTTGCGTAACCTTCATTGAGTGAATTTGCGAGCTGAGAAGCCCCGTTCGAATTATCCGTAAACAAACCCGAACCCGCTGTAGAGGAAGTAGGTTTTTTGAAATATTCGAATGCGGTGCCGATCGATAATGGTCCGACCAAATACTTTGCCCCTACGGAATATCCGCTGTTCGCTGTGGTATTTCCTGGAACACCACCAACGCTGTATTCAGCACCGAACGAGAATCCGCTGTAGTCCGGGCTCATATAGCGTATTGCGTTGTTCACACGAACAGAATCGGCCGTGTTGGCCAGGTCGCCTGGTGGGGCGAACAGAGAGGTGCCAATCGCCCCGCTATTCCTCAATAGTGCGACGAAGTAAAACACCATGTCGTATTGCCGCCCAAATGTAAGGCTGCCATGCTGGTCGCTGTTCAGTCCAACGAATATCTGGCGGCCGAATGCGGTACCTCCCTGAGCAAACGCTCCATTGTTCAGATTGATCCCTGACTCGAGCGTAAAGATTGTGTGCAACCCTGCACCAAGATCCTCGTCACCTTTCATTCCCCAGCGGCTGCCGGTGAGGCCACTCGTTGAGTCAAGGAAGATTTTTTTTCCGCCGCTAGGACCGCCCGTGTTGCTCTGAAAGACGATCCCTTCATCGATTAGCCCATACAACGTGACCATACTTTGAGCATGTGTGACCGTAGAAAACGTGCCAAGAGCTGCGCAGCACGTAATTGCTACTTTTCCTTTAGTATTCATACATAGATCTCCTAATTGATTTGTTGTGTTAAACTCGATGCGTAGCGCAGTTTTGAAAGCATTGCATGAGTTAAATTCAGATCCACCGCCGTTTAGATCAGGTCAACGGACACTTCCGTCTAGCGGTAGATTAGCGAAGTTGCCAATAGGGATGACTCGCTGTTCATCTCGAATTCTGATAATTATTGATTAGCAGGCCATATAAAAATGGCGGCCCATTGGGTAGATACGACGCCGGCCAGCGCACCAACAGCGCTGAAGTTTGTCAAGGTCTTTGTCGTTTGCTGTCTCCTCTCGTTGTCAAAAAAATAAAATGTAGTTAGGGTGTCCCTCTTGGACCGCCATCGCCAAATACGAATTGCACCTAGCGAAGGAATGTTCCGTGTGCCCGGTCCGGTGCACGTACAAAATCAATCTGTCCCATTGAGCTCAGCGTCGTCGCGTTTTATGACACCAGCACTCAGCACGAGCTTTTCCTCATTTTTCTTGATGTTTCGACACGATTATCAGGGGTCTCCTTTGTTCTCCGCGCACAGAGTGACCATTGGAAAAACCTGACCAAACCCATTAACTTGCGGGAAACCGTCGTCTATCCAAAAAATTCGGTCTCGCCGCCATCTCCATGCCAGATTTCTACCGGCACTCTGTGCTCTGTGCATGGAGAACCAGTGGTCCCGCGGCACGGATCGTGTCTGCGAACACTCAATCAAGCATCGATTTTTGGTTGATGTGACACGTTCACGCCCGCACCACTGGCGTCCGTCTCAGCACCGATGCCATTGGAGGCGCCTCGATTACAACAACGTAAAGCACATTTTCGAAGCAACGGTTCGAACCGGGGCTGTTGACTGACTACTGCAATGGCCTGTCGATCATGGCAGCCTCAATGCGTGCTCTCATACAGATGAAGCGGTGAATATTGTGGACGCCGAGATGTTTCGGTTTGTGTCGAAAACGCTCTACGTTGCAGAGCGATTGCGCACGACGACGGATTGCTTCTCAGCGCCACGATAGTGTGTGAATGAGAGCGCGCATACAATTCAGTCCGTCCTTTCTGTCCCTTTTTGCCAGTGTCGCATCGGCACGCCGGCGACAGGTGACCGAAACGTAGCAATTCGGCTCATTTTCAGGGAGCCGACATAGACCGTCTGCAAGTCATCTCCGCCGAACGTCACACTGGTAGGAAAATCGATCGTCGTGCCGGCTGGATCGTCGAACACCGTCAGCGCCGTACCGTCCGGTTTCAGCACGACGATTTGGTTGCGCGTGACCTCCGTCACCCAAAGATTGCCATCGACATCGAACGCAATTCCGTCCACCATCGCACCTTCGAAGAACGGCATCGGACCAAATTTCTCCCTTTCGTCCAGCGAACCATCAGCGGCGACACGGAAGCGCGTGATGCCACCGGCCGTCGTCTCGGCCACGTACAGGAATTCCCCGCGGGAGTCGATTCGTATCTCGTTGGTAAATCGGAGCCCATCGGCAACGCGACGCGTTCCCTGCTCATCAATCAACAAGATGTAGCCGTCAGGTATCACCGAGACGAGCGCGTCGGAACGGGGCTCTGTCACAGTCGAGACCGCCACCCAAAGCCGATCCTTTTCGTCCAGGTAAACGAAGTTAACTGCGCCGAGCCGCTTGCCATCCAAGCTGTCTAGAATGATTTTCTTATCCCCACTGCGGTCGATTTGGTATATGTTTCCCGCGCCGATATCGGCCACGACGAAATCGCCCCGAGCGGTCATCGCAATACCATTCGGCACCCCTTCGTTCGGGCCGATTAATCGTTGGATACCGCTTTGCGCCTCGATGTGGGTTATCGAGCCGCGGTTGTCGGCGATCCACAGTGTACCGTCGCGTTCGGCGATAATGCATTCGGGCCGGCTCAGGTCGTGACCGATATATGTGATCTGGGTGGGGTCCACCACGAAACCGTCAATTCGATTCATCATAGTTCCTCTGATTAGGTGTTTTTCGGGATGACGAAACGAAGTGTTACGTCGCGTTCCGGCTTTCAGACGCCAGGCGCTGCGAAGTGGCGATATCCACCTCCGTTGGCAGCATCAGATGAGCGCACAGCGACCCGAGCAACCCAGCTGCGCCCACGTAGACAGCTACGGGCGTCAGATTCCCATAGTGCTGAGTCAATTTGGTCGCGACAATTGGCACAATGCCACCACCGATCGCCGCCCCGATCTGGAGACCCAATGAAAGTCCCGAGTAGCGTATTTCTGCGGGGAATTGTGCGCTGTAGAGAGCCGCTTCCGGCGCATACATAAGTGGATGCAGAAGTCCAAGCGCAATCGAGATCGCAAGCGTCAGATAGAGCGGCGTTCGCAGCTCCGCCAGTGCCATGACAGCCCAAATGGACACAGCGATGGCTACGCCACCGAACCTTGAGATGTTGCGCGCGCCGATCGTCGAACAAAGCCAACCGGCAGCTAGCATGCCCACGAGTTGACATGCTGCTCCGATCATCAACGCCTGGAGCGTATCACTCTTGCTGAAGCCGAGCTGTGGCCCATAGGCAATCAGAAACACAGACGCCACGTAGTAGATCGTGACTTCGCCGACCTTATGACCGATGCTCAGTAACAGAAGCTTCCAATGTTCGCGCAGAACGTCGAGCGACGGAATTCTTGAGGTCTTGTTTCGCTCTTGAACGATAACAAAATCGGGCGTCTCCGGTATCGACTGCCGGATATAGTACCCACCGACGACTAGCAGCACGCTCGCGACAAACGGCAGACGCCAACCCCAAGCAAGAAAGTCGCTCTCCGGCAGCCGCGTGACGATCGCGAACGACACGGCCGACATTAACAGTCCCACAGGTGACCCCGCGAGCGGCAAAGCGCCGAGAAAGCCCTTCAGCTTCGGAGGCGCGTGCTCGACTGCGAGCAGGATCGCCCCACCAAATTCCCCGCCGAAAGCAAGACCCTGGAGCAAGCGCAGCAATACGAGGAGTATCGGCGCCCAAGTGCCAATCGATGCATAGCTCGGTACGAGACCGATCAGGCCAGTGGACAGGCCCATCATGATCAGGGTGACTGACAGCATGGTCTTGCGGCCAATTCGGTCTCCGTAGTGCCCGAAGATAAGCCCACCGAGAGGGCGTGCGAGCAGTCCGCTCGCAAACGTGCCAAAGGATGCAATCGTCGCCGTCGCGGGATCGAGATTCGCGAAAAATACCTTGCCGAATACGAGCGCCGACGCCGTGCCATACGCAATAAAGTCGAAACCTTCGATCGCGGAACCTGCCACCGCTGCCGTGCACACACGCCACAGCGACGGCTTCTCAAACTCTTTTAATTGTGTATCCATCTACGTCTCCTTAGATTGGGGTTCGCTGGCGTCAACCAAGAAACTTCAGTTTGTTCCTGCGTTTTATACGCGTGCGCGCTCAAGCCGCTACGCGCCATTTTCGGTGGCGCGTCTCCATTCTCCAGTGCTTCTATGCCAGACTTCAGTAGCTTCCTATTTCATTTGCATAACTAACTTCCCGTTGAGATGATGTAGGCGTCGACATGTGTAAAGCCCGCTGCCGTGCGCGTGTTCGAAGCGCGGATTAGGCACCCGCCGCTACCTCAACGTGCGCCCCTCTTCAACGCTGGTGGATGTCTCGAGTACGGTAATCGGTCTGCCCTTCCGTGAACGCAGCTGCCTCCGCTGTCCACTTCGGCAGCGGTCAAGTCAAGCTGCCACCACACGATTCTGGAGCGTTCCGATGCCCGCTACGTCCATTCGAATCCGGTCACCGGGCTTGAGCCACAGTGGCGGGTCGCGGAACATGGCAACGCCCGCCGGCGTGCCCGTCGCGATGACATCACCCGGCTCCAACGTGATGTATTGGCTCAGATACTCGATCAGTACTGGAATCGGAAAGATCATCTGACCGGAGTGACCACGCTGTACGAGTTCGTCGTTTACGCGGCATTCGAGCACGATGTTGTCCAGAGAGCCGACTTCGTCAAGCGTAACGAGCCATGGTCCCATCGGGCAGAACGTGTCGAGACTCTTTGCTAGGCTCGTCGAACCGGACTTCGGCATCATTTGAATCGATCGTTCACTGACGTCGTTGACGATTGTGAGGCCAGCGATATGACGAGCTGCCTCGCTGCGGGGCACATTACGCGCGGCCTTGCCGATCACCACTGCGATCTCGACTTCGTAATCGAGTTGACGGATCGCGGGCGTGTGGCGAATCTCGTCACGATGTCCAATCACCGATCCTGGCCACTTGAAGAAGATCTTCGGTACGTCGGGTGTTTCAACGGCCATTTCGCTCGCGTGGTCAACATAATTTCGCCCCACGCCTATGATCTTGCCAGGCCGTTCGACAGGCGCAAGCAAGCGCACCTGTTCGATCGGCAAGGTCGGTTCGCCAGTGCGGCCCCAACCAGCGGTTTCGGGTAAGGCCTGACTGGCCAATGCAGCAAGCAGTGCGGTAACCGGATCAGTCGCAGCCGGGCTTTGCTTGCTGGGTGTGATGGCGACGATCCGGTCGTTGTCGACAATGCCGAATCCGATACGGTTGGCATGCAGGTAACGTGCGATCTTCATGGTCGTCTCAGGGTTAGTTGGTTTTCATGCAGACGCCGGAATAAAAGCACCGCGCGTTCCGCCGTCTACGGGAAGCACCGTACCCGTCACGTAGTTCGACTGCTCACCTAGATAAAACTCGATCACCGCGGCCACGTCGTCGGGTGTCGCGACCCGGCCGAGCGGCGATGTGCCTGACGGCCGGTATCGGCCCGTGCGGGTAGGATCGCTCATCGCCTGAATCATCGGGGTGTCGACCGTGCCTGGCGCCACAGCGTTGACAAGGATCCCCTCGCCGCCGACTTCGGCCGCAAGCACGCCTGTCAACGTGTGCAACGCTGCCTTTTGCGCCCCATACGCCCCGTTTCCCACTTTCGGTCGAATCCCCGAAATCGACCCGACGAACACTATGCGGCGTGGCGCGTCGCTTCGTTGCGCACGCATCGACTGGATCGCAGCACGCGCACAGAGCCACGCGCCGCGGGTGTTCACCGTGTACAGCGCGTCGAAGTCGGCGGGTTGCATGTCAGCAAGAGCGCCAATTCGCAACACGCCAGCTGAACAGACCAGCGCGTCCGGCGCGCCGAAACGATCGGTGATCTGTGCGAACGCCGAATCGATCGACGCACTGTCCGCGACATCGCAATGCAACGCGTACAAACGCTCATTGCGCGTTGTCATGCGCGCGTCGAACGCGACGTCGAGCATGACGACAGTCCACTGCGCGTCAAACAAACGTTGCGCGGCAGCCTGGCCAATGCCTGATGCCGCTCCGGTGATGACAACGATTCTGTTCATATACTGAGCTCCATCAAAAACTGAATGACAATATGAGCCGGCGCGTCCCGCAGATGCGGGCCAAACTGCGCTCTCACGGCTGCTGTGGGTCGCTGATGCGATTGCTCGAGAGCGCATCCTCACGAAGCAGCGCACCCGCCACCCCGCTCACATGACGGCGAGAAACGCGGCGCGCACGATGCTCCGCAACCTTGAGTGCCTTGCGCATTTCCCGGAAGTAAATGAGGTGGGGTTCCTCGATGGTGTGACGCAGCGAAGCTTTGTAATACCGCTTGATGAATTCCTTCTTCGCCTCGATAGCGGTATACATCTCTTTGGCCGTAGGTAGCGCAGCGCGACCCAATTCGAACGGCAGAATCCAGCGCATCTGGTGCTCAAAGGCATTGGGAAGCGACGTCGTCGTATTGAGCATTCCAATGAAGTACAGACCATCCCAGCCTGGAGGCACGATTCGCTGGTAAAGGTCAACTGCGTTGTCCTTGATCGGGACGATCGAATCGGAGATAAAAGGCAGTTCAATCTGATAGCCGGTGGCAGCGATCAGTACGTCGAACTCTTCACTAGATCCGTCGACAAAGTGGATGCGTTTGCCTTCAATCCGATCAATGCCCTGTTTGACGGTGATCCGGTCGTAGACGATGTGCTGGACCAGGACTGCACTGCTAGTAGTGTGAGCACGCTGGGAAAGCGCCTTGAAGCCGAGATCGGTCATACGCCCGTGGAACAGTCGGACCAGTGTCGACGTGATGCGATTGCGCAGCCAACCGGGAACCCACTTGTGTTCAAGCTTGATGGTAAAGTCGGTGAAGGGACGGCCGAAAATCAGTTTCGGTACGATCATCACGCCGGAACGCGCGACCATAATGGTGCGTTGGGCGTTGACACAGACGTCGCTGGCGATATCGCAGGCGCTGTTGCCGACGCCGACAACGCACACGCGCTTGCCGACGAATGGCTCCGGTTCTCGATAGTAATGCGAATGAATATATTCGCCAGCGAATTTGTCGCGAAATTGTTCGACGTGCATCGGCAGCGACAAATGACCGCTGGCTACCATGACGCGGTCAAACGTCAGGACTTCCCCGTGCGCTGTCTCGACTTCCCAGAGCGGGGCTTCGGCCCGATAGCATTTGGCCGGCCGGACATCGAGGACCTCGGTATTGAAACGGATGCGTCGCGTCAGATCGAAGCGGTTCGCATAGTCCACGAGATACTGGTGCATGTCCCTGTGATCGGGAAACATCTGTACGCCGTCACGGAAAGGGACATCGCTAAACTTGGTGAGATTTCGGGCCGAATTGATGTGGAGGGTCCGATACGCGGAAGACCGGTTATTGTCGTTTCCATAACACCAAACGCCGCCGATCTGACTGCCGATTTCGAAAATCGTGACATCCTGGAAGCCGGCCTGGATCAAATATTTGGCGCAGCAAAGGCCCGCTGCGCCCGCGCCGATCACGGCGAATCGCCGGGTCTTTGCATCGAGCGCCGGCGCTGATGCGGGTGTTCGATTCTGATATTTCATTTTGACTCTTTCCATACGTGTCGTGACATGATTGGATTCCGGATGATCCGACTAGGGGCGAAAGTACCCTTTTACATCCGGAGATTTGAAGCAACTCACTGACTCGGGAAAGGTATGCTTCACCAACCACAGAGTTCGCGTCAGTCGTTGCCAGGCACCGACCCGCTGGCGTACGCCGGTGGCGCCGCCTTGCGGCGCGTCCGCTTTCCTGCCAGCACTGCGTTACCCTCGCCAGCACTGCGTTTCCCTCCGAAGTTGTCCCATGAACTACTGACTAGCCAGCCGCAGTCCACCGGCAGGTTAATTCCGGTAATCGCTGAGGCGTTATCCGACAGCAGAAACAAGCAAGCGTCCGCTACCTCGTTGGGCTCGACCATACGACCCATAGCCGAATTGGAGTACACGTTGGGGTCACGATCGCCAAGCTCGAGACGGCGCTCTACCCGTGCCGTGCGAGTGAATCCTGGTGATACGCAGTTGACGCGTACGCCATCTCCTCCCCACTCAGCGGCGAGACATGCAGTCATCGAAATGATTGCCGCCTTTGCGGGTCCATATGAATACAGTGGCGACGAGCGCATGCCTGCCACCGATGAAATGTTGACGATGCTTCCGCCACCTCGCTTCGCCATCGCCGTGCCGAACGCCGCGCAACTGAGATAGGTCCCGCGCAGATGGGTCTGCTGCACCGCGTCCCAAATCTCGAGCGGCAACTCGTCTGGCGCAACCGTCGGCTGTGAAATGCCCGCCGAGTTGATGACTCCATGCACCTGTCCAACCTCACCTTCAATGCGTGCTGCGAGCGTTCTCAATTCGTCAACCTGAAGCAGATCGAGCGGGTAGAACGCGCCGTTCAGTTCATCGGCGACCTTTTGTCCCGCCTCGGCTTCCCGATCGAGAATCACGACCCGCCAGCCCTGTGCGTGCGCAAGTCGTGCACACGCCTCACCGATGCCGTTGGCCGCACCGGTGATGGCTAACGTCCGTTGCTGTGAATTGCGTTCCATCGCCTCCTCCTCAGTAGTGGTTTGCGCTCATCGACTCGACGTCCAAGCCGCGAGTCGCTTGTCATTTGCATAGTTATACGAATTATTAATACAACCTAATTTTGCATTTCATCGCGAAGCGATGTGCGGTCTAACTGACTTGCTAGTGAACGCCCTCTTGCTGAACGTGCTTTGGCGTTTCCGACCAGTTCTGCCGCCCGCCGATATGCTCACGCAGAAAGTCGACGAACGCGCGCACACGCGACGGCAAATGACGGCGGCTCGGATACATCGCATAGATGTCCAGCCCGATCGGCCTGGATTCCGGCAATACGATCACGAGCGCGCCGCTCGCCACATCGCCCTCTATCATGTAACGCGGATGCATCGAAATGCCGTGCCCAAGACGCGCCGCATGTAGCAACGGCTCGCCGAAGTTCGCGCGAACCGAGCCCTTGGGCCGAATCGAGCGCGCGCCGTTCGTACTCTCAAAGGTCCATAGCCCGTTGGGCGATTTCTTAGTGTTCAATAAGCAATCGTGCTTGTCGAGATCGTCGATGCTCGATGGCGTTCCGCGCTGCGACAGGTACCTCGGCGACGCGACCAGATATTGCGGCACGCGGGCAAGCTTCACCGCGACATAGCTCGTGTCCTTGAGTTCAGAAGCAATGCGAATTGTCAGGTCGAGACGCTCCCCGACCAGATCAGCGCTGCCGTCGTCCAGATAAAGAACCACCTGAACGTCCGGGTAACTCTCAGCGAACGCGGTCACCACGGGCACAAGGTGGTAAGCGCCGAACGACGGCTGCGTTCCAACGCGCAACACCCCGCGCGCGCCGCCGACTGATTGTCTGAGACTCCCCTCCATGTCCGACATCTGTTCAAGCAACGCCTGTCCGCTCTCAAGCAATGCCATCCCGGCTTCGGTCATGCTGACGCTCTTTGTCGTGCGCGACAGCAACTGCACGCCCAAGTTCTGCTCGAGCCAAGCGACGTGCTTGGTGACGTTTCCCTTTGACATCGCAAGCCGTTGCGCAGCGACCGAGAAGCTCGCGGCGTGAGCCACTTCGATGAACACCTCGATACACCGCAGACGATCCATACACGCTCTTACAAAAAAGGTGGGCGCAGACCAGTGCCTGCATCCCTGTCTCCGTGAGGCCAGCAGGGCCGTTTTAAGCGGCACTTATTGTGCTGAAACCTACGCTTCTGGGTACTAATTCTAGTGCGAGGACTGCATGGCACAAAGGGAATGCAGGGAAACAAATTGTTCTCGTTATGGAAACAGACTTTCGCTTCAGATTACAAACTTTAGCAGCTAGTCGGACTTGCGGAGGCCCACGGGTTATCCCTTATCAGTTCGACAATACTTCTTCTCTGCGCTCTGGTTATCCCCTTTTTGGAAACAAGCTGTTCTCGCCTGCCCCCCTTCCCGCCCTCCTCGTTGGAACCCTAGAATCCGTAGCAAATGATGATCGATTCGACCTCAATCACTGGAGACCATCCATGCCCGCAAATAAAGATTTCTCAGATTTCACAGCCGCCACGCTCCCGTTGCTGACGCAAACGCAGCACCACTTTTACCGTTGCCTTGATCGCTTCGACCATAACGGGATGCTCGCCGTGACTTGCAATGACCTGCGCTGGCATCGTCAGGGTCAGTGGGTGGTCGGTCACGATGCCTTACTCGCGACAATGCATGACCGGCCGGCTACGCAACGGGTCACGCACCTGATCAGTAACACCTTCATCGTCGAATCGAACCTGGATGAATGCAGCACGGAGTCGTATATGACGGCATACCGGTTCGATGACGGCAGCGAGCACGATGGGCCGGTGAAGATCGATCGTCCCTTCCGGATCGATCGCGTCGCCACACGCTTTCGCCATACCGCGGACCTGGGCTGGCAAATCTCGGAGCTGGTGCCCACAACTGTATTCCAATTTTGAGAGGTCACGTGACCCGCGTCCAATCGCAGAAGGAAACTACCGTGCAGATCACTCGAAGCTCCCACCCGTTAGGCGCAATGGTCGAAGGCGTCGACTTAAGTCAGCCGCTTTCGGACGCGTCATTCGCGGAGTTGAAACATGCATTGGGAAAGTATGGTGTCTTGTGGTACCCGCACCAGCAGCTCGAAGCGGCGCAACTGAAGCAGTTCGCCCAACGGTTCGGCACGCTCGAGATCAATGTCGCGAACAACTTTCAGGAGCCGGGCATTCCCGAGGTAATGGTGTTGTCGAACATCGTTCGCGACGGCAAACCAATTGGGCTGGCGGATGCGGGACAGAGTTGGCATACGGACATGTCGTATAGCCGCACTATCGCTTTCACGAACATCCTGTATGGAGTCAAGATTCCATTTCGCGATGGTCATTCGCGCGGTAACACGGAGTTCTGCAACATGCACGCTGCGTATGACGAACTTCCAGAAGAACTGAAGGCATATCTGGAAGGCATGACCGTCGAGCACGATTTCAACAAGTTCTGGGAAATGATGCGGCGCGAAAAAGGCAGCGCCCGGCCACCGCTAACCGCGGAGCAACGCGCGGCCAAGCCGCCCGTGTCGCATCCCATCTTCCTCACGCATCCAATCACGAAGCGCCGCGTGTTGTACGCGAACCCCGGCTACGCGATGCGAATTAACGAGTTGCCCGAGGATGAAAGCGCGCAAATCCTGGATTTTCTCTTTCAGCATCAGGTCCAGAACAGGTACCGGTACAAGCACCAGTGGAGCGTAGGCGACGTACTGATGTGGGACAACATCGGTACGATCCACAATGCAGTGGCCGACTACCGCGCGGACGAACACCGTCTGATCAAGCGTTGTCAGGTCATAGCTGACCGGGTTTTCGAGGAGGCAGTGTGAGCGCAAGTGCGCGCGCGCATTCGATCGATGATCTGCGCGATTTGGCGAAGCGCCGCCTGCCACGCGCCGTATTCGATTTCTTCGACGGCGGCGCAGAGGACGAGCAAGCGCTGTCTGGCAACCGCACGGCGTTCAGGCAGTACCAACTGGTGCCGAGAGTGCTACGGGATGTCAGCGACGTATCGCTCGGCACGACGTTTCTCGGCGAGCCGAGCGCCCTGCCTATTGCCATCGCTCCGACAGGCGCGGTCGGCTTCGGTTGGCGTGGCGGCGACATCGCAATCGCGCGCGCGGCCGCGCGGCATGCCATTCCATACGGATTATCAACATCCGCGACAGCTTCGATCGACGACATTGCCAACTATGCGAACCCCTCGCGCCGATGGTTCCAAGCATACATCTTGCGCAACCGAACGTTCACGGACGCGCTGATCGACCGTGCGCAAGCAGCTGCCTACGAGGCGTTGATGATTACCGTCGACCTACCGGTCGGCGGTAAGCGCGAACGCGATTTTCGCAACGACTTTGCGATCCCGTTTCGCTACACGGCGCGTAACGTGCTCGATTTCGCGTCGCGGCCGCGATGGGCGCTTTCGATGCTGCTGCATGGCGTTCCCGAGATGCCGAATCTGCTGGGCCTCGATGCAGTCGCAAGCGACGCTAATGCGATAGCGTCATCGGTCGGCCGCAATTATGACCCGTCATTCAAGTGGCATGACCTGGAGCACATCCGCGCTCGCTGGCCTGGGAAGCTGATCATCAAGGGTATCGTCCATCCCGACGATGCGCGTCGCGCAGTGGAACTCGGCGCGGACGCGTTGGTTGTGTCGAATCATGGCGGACGTCAACTCGACGCAGGAATGCCTACCCTTGCGGCATTGCCCGCAATCACCGCTGCGGTGGGTGGGGTCGTCGACGTCATGCTTGACGGTGGCATCCGGCGCGGCTCCGACATCGTCACGGCCCTTGCGCTTGGCGCCAAAGCAGTGCTGATAGGGCGTGCGACGCTATATGGCGCGTGCGCCGATGGTGAAACCGGAGCGATGCGCGCGCTGGATATCCTGCGTGACGAGCTCAGACGCACGATGCAATTGTGTGGGGTCGCATCAATCTCAGAGATCGGACCGCACTTGCTTCATCAATGACACCGATCCCGAAGGCGACATTGCGCGTTCGACAGGCACGGCGGCATAGTCACGCGGACCCGCCGAACCACGATTAGAGTCCGTTCTTTCCGAGTATGCGGTCGAGTCGATATCGTCATTGAAATAAGGTCGAAACGCCCGTGCTCACTAACGCTAGCTTGCGAACCGAATTGGACGTTCCCTGGAAAAACTGCAATGGCAACCACCGTTGTTTCGTCGGATCGCGTTCTGCAACAACCATACCGTCTTGGCAGATGCAACAGGACGGTGCGAGTTCAACGGACACGAAGTTGAAGGAGAAGCCGATGACCGCTGCAAACTCCTTGCGTTCGCTAGTTGAAAAATGGCTGATGCCGACTTCGACGACGCCGGTTCGGATAACCCGATTCACTCGCACACCTCCTAATCGGAGGCGATATGTGCGCGTTGAAGCGCTGTGGCAGGAAGGCTCAGTCGTGCTCTACTTCTTCCAACACGATGACGGCACATGGCGAGTGTTCCCTCCAGAGCCCAGACGCTTAGCAATACGTGTCTACGCAAGTGCCGCCTGATGGGAATTCGCACTCAAGATGGCAGCGATCGACGAACTAGTAGGGATCACTCTAATGGACGAGTCGAAAGACCTAACACCCAAAAGCTTGGAGGAACTAGAAATGTGGGCATGCGCCTGGTATATAGAATCGATAAGCGCGGGATTTGTCGGCACTTCCTATTATCCTAATACCATGACCGTGGATCGATTGCGAGGTTACTTCAACGCCGGCCTGTCGCCTGCAGAGGCAGCTCACGCGTGCTTTCGCGGCGTGCACTAATGCAATGGTGTTGATACTTCTCATCTGGCGCGAGAAACCATGCGGCAGACAAACGGAAATTGCGGGGTGCGGGTTGAGCAATAGCGTTGATTTCGATCACTAGAACCATTGCTGATGACAGACGTCTCCTGATGGGATGGAATCAACAGCCGTCTCGCACGTCGTCGGGGGAATGATCAATGTGCCCCGCCGACGCCAACAATGATGCAGACCATCGTTGGGTGACAGCGTCGCTTCCGACAATACGACAGAGCTGACCACAGACTTAACCGGCTCGCGCAGCAATTTGTAAACCGAAGCGCGTTTAGCGGTCGGGCTGCCGCTCAATAAGGACGTCGGCCTTACCCGCGCCCCGCGATGGTAAGACGCACTACTACCATATGGAGAGCGGCCGGTGTGCGCTTCCACAGCGACATTCAACAGAGATGATCCGATCGGCCGTTTACAGGGTTGACCTGAGACGCGCACTGCAAATTGACTGTCTTACCTCATCGGCAACGTAGCGCAATGGCCGAGCGGAGGGTTGACCAAAATAAAATCCCTGGCCGAAGCTAATGCCCATGTCGCGCACGACCCTTAGATCTTCGGCATTATCGATGCCTTCGGCAACAAGTCGCGCGCCGCTTGCGTTTGCGAAGTGCTGCATCGCCTTGACCGCTTCGAATTTGAGAGGGTCACTAGCGATCCCATGGATAAAGAATCGATCGATTTTTACGACTTCAGGGCGCAAGCCTACCCACAGATTCATACTTGCGTGCGCAGTGCCATAGTCGTCCAGCGCGAGTTGCATACCAGTGGCTCGCAATTTTGCTATCACTGGCATGAAACTTCTAACATCGTCAACTATGCTTTGCTCGGTCAATTCAAGTACGATTCTCGACGGATCTATCCGAGACTCCTTCAGAAAATTGAGCGCATCATCGAAATCAACCGCAATCCGCCGAAGCGCCTCCGCACTGAAATTAAGAAGTAGCTTGCCATCGCAAGCACTCCCTGCGAACGCTTTGAGACAGATCCGCGCAGCAGCCCTCTCGAGTTCGATAGCACAGCCTTCAGCCCTTGCCTGCGCAAACAGGGCGTGGGGCATCTCGATCGACGTGCTCACTGGTCCCCGAATCAGACCTTCGTAGCCGCAGATTGCACCGCTTTCGAAACTGACAACCGGCTGAAACACAGCAGACAAGCCACATCGCGAAATCAGATCTTTGATTTTCGGAGCTTCCTGTTCGTAAAGCATATCTTGCGGCATGAGCGTGCACCCACAGAATGAGACATACGAAACTACGGCAGTCGTCTATTGCAATTTGGTGAATCTCGGGGAACATCCGATCCCCAAAGCATGGCACCGACCACAGCCGGTTGAAAGCTCGAGCCGCTCCAAAACGGCCGCAGGAAAACCAGCCAGTCGCTTCGCCAATGCGAACATCGCAACTCTCGTTCAGGGGGCATCATGACGGTGATCGCAACAACGTTGGACTGCAAGACCACACCCGATCGTCCGCATCCTAGTTTTATGTGTATACATACTTGCAAGTTTTGCGTATCTCAGTCTCCCGCGCCAGCCGAAGTGGCAGCCGCGTTCCTCAAGCGGTTGAAGTCGAGCACCGTATCCATATCAAGATTCGTTGTTACGATGATACGCACTACTTATTGCACTAGATCGATCTCGTCCGTCACAATGACGTGCGAAGCACCTGCTTCGAACAATTGCTTCGTCTGGGCCGAAGTGTGTGTCAGTGCAATGCACCCCGCACCTGCGTAGTTGGCAAGCCGGATTGCCGCGATTCCCATGCTGCTGGAAGCTGCGGAAACGAGGACGAAACCGGCCTTACCCACCTTGGCGTCGTTGATGAGCGCTCCGTAAGCCGTCACGAACATCATCCAGACCGCCGCCGCTTGCGCGAACGAAAGCGATTTCGGCTGCCCCACCAAGGCGTAATCCGGTACGGTGATGACCTCGCCATATGTGAAGTACAGATTCATCGAGAACGCCGGCGCACGCTAACCTCGTCACTCACCGCATAACCGGCCGCGTCTGGACCGACGGCATCGGCGATGCCTGCAACCTCGTATCCCAGACCCGCCGGGAATTTGACCGGCTCCATATACACGTCGTTGCGCCGCATCGACTCGGTTGATGCCTATTGTTTTGACATCAATGCGGACTTCGCCCCGAGAAACGCATAAAGAGTCCGGAATATGGCTGAGGTCCGAGAGCATCCTTTGATTGGCGTATACCGCTGGTTAGATCTGCGCCCGTCCGCCATCGACGAACAATTCGATGCCCGTGACAAAACTGGAGTCATCGGAGGCAAGGAACAGGGCCGCTTTCGCGATTTCTTCGGGCGTGCCCATACGACCCATCGGGATCGTAGACACAATCCGGGCAATCGCATCCGCAGGTTGCTGATCCACCGCTGGTGTTTCGGTCGGCCCAGGGCTAAGCACATTTGAACGGATGCGCCGATCCTTCAACTCAACTGTCCAGGCTCTGACAAAACTGCGTATGGCGGCCTTTGTTGCTCCGTAGACCCAGAAACCCGGAGTTCCCTTTACGCTGGCAACCGAGCCAGTGAGGATAATGGAGGAACCATCATTCAGTAACGGTAACGCTTTTTGAACCGTGAACAGAGTGCCCTTCACATTCGTGTTGAACAGCCCGTCGAAGTGCTCCTCGGTCATGCCGTCCAACGAGGCAAACGCGCCGAAACCAGCGTTGGCAAAAACGATGTCGACGCGCCCTTTCTTTGCAACGGTCTCGTAAAGCCGATCCAGATCGGCCAGGTTGGCAACATCGCCCTGAACGCCCGTGACGTTGCGGCCAATCGTCTTTACCGCCTCATCCAGCTCCTTTTGGCGGCGACCCGTAATAAAGACATAAGCCCCCTCGCTCACGAAGAGTTGCGCGGTCGCGAGACCTATTCCTGTGGAGCCGCCAGTAATGACAGCAACTTTGCCTTGCAACTTACCCACGGCCATTCCTCCGGTTAAAAGTCAAATGTTCTTGTCGCGCCGCCGAACAGCGTGGCATCGTTTATCCGCGTCAAGCAGGAAAGCGATCTCCGAACATCGGCAGTCCGCTCTTCGATTCCGCGTGCGTTGCTTCATCTTGAAGCACATCCCAGTGTTCGACCAAACGACCGTCTTCGATCCTGACGACATCGACGGCGATCCACGCAGTTGGGCGACCGATACCTGAAAACCGCCCGTGAACGACCACATAGTCATCTTCCGCGACGATCAACGCGTGCTCATATCGCAGCGTGTCGGGGAGTCCACGAATCAATCTGAGGAGACCCTCACGGCCCGGTTCAATATGCGCGCTGTGCTGGATGTAATTATCCGACCAGAAACGAGCGGCCGCCTCGTAGTCGCGCTTGTTGAAGAGCGCGTTGAAAGCCTCGAGCACAAGCGCCTTGTTTTGTTCGGGTGTGGTCTTTGACATGAAATGTCCCCCAGTGGCAAGTCAGGCAACGGCACGCTTGAGTGTTGAGCTGTCATGCGAGCTCTCCGGACCGAAACGTAGACGGACACACTGGCGTCCGCTGGCCCAAGGACCGCAAGAGTAATTCCCGCCTCATAGACGAGCGTTCCGCACGGTCGGTTGACCGGACCTGTGAATGTTTACGATTGTGATCACCATCGACACCACCAATCATGATGCCGCTGATTGCCGATGTCAATGTTATTCACCATCGTATTTTGTGAGAGAATCTTGAAAAACGACGCACAGGCGAGGAGAACGATTCATGGGTGTCTCAAGGCAGCAAGCTATTGAAAATCGGCAGTCCATCATTGCCGCTGCAGAAAAGCTCTTCCGCGAGCGCGGCGTAGATGCAGTGGGACTAACCGAGTTGACCAAGGCGGCGGGCTTTACTCAGGGTGGTTTCTACAACCATTTCGAGTCGAAGGATGCATTGGTGGCAGCAGTGATGTCCAATGCCATGGAAGACGGCAAAAATCGACTTGTCGCGGCCATCGAACAGTCCAAGGCGTTAGGGGTAGATCCGATCAAGCGTCAGGTCGATTGGTACCTGTCCCCTGATCATCGGAAAGCGATTGACTCTGGCTGTCCGGTATCCACTTTCGCAGGTGACGTCCGGCGACTGAGCGCGGGGGCACGCAAGTCCTATGCCGAGGGCGTTGCTTCGAATCTTGAATGCCTCGCAGATGCGCTTAACGGTACGAATAGAAGAGACCGCAGGAAGAAAGCTATTGCGGTCTTAAGTCGACTGGTTGGAACTTTGGTGCTGTCGCGCGCATTGGTCGACGCTGATCCAGACTTGGCGGACGAAATATTGAAAGACGGTCGTCGACAGTTGTTGCTTGATTTGGCCGACAATTGACTTCTATCTAGAAGTAAGCCACCCCGGCTTGGTTTTTGGCGGATATCAACATGGACACTGCCAACTTGTTGGCCCTCGTGCGATCGAAAACGTGACCCGCAAGGGTAATTCACTTAAGCGGCAGGACGCTCCAACATAGCCGCGCCCGTCCCGCTTTCCCGCACCTGGAAATGCCGGGCGTGTGGCGTTCGCTTTTGCTGCGCGTACGTGTGGCGAGGCCGCTCATGAACAGATTGAGCACATGACCAACCCGTTGACAATACCCCTTCGCTCACGCTGGAACATGAGGTATATCCGACTGGCGACAAGGCGCTCGTTCAAACGTGGTTGGTCCAATCGCGCACGGCCTGTACGAACAACCTCAGTGCAGTCGGAGGATGTCGGGTGGCGGCGTAGTAGAGACACAGGCCGGGAAAGAAAGGACTCCACTCTGGAAGCAGGTGCACAAGACGTCCTGACGCCAGATGTTCGACAACGTAATATTCCGGTACCCAGGCAACGCCGATGCCCGCCAGCGCTGCCTCAATCATGAGGTTGATATTGCCGAGTGTCATCGGCCCATCGACGTCGATGCTCGTGCTTTTGCCGCGATATTCAAAATCCCAACGAAAGCGCGCGCCACTCTCGAATCGGAAGCGAATGCACCGATGTTGCGTCAGATCGTGAGGCACTTTCGGCGGCTCATGTCGTGCGAGATAGTCAGGTGATGCCACTGCTGTCAATCGCATATCGGGTCCGAATCTGACGGGAATCATATCGCGGGGTACGTCGGCGAGAACACGAATACCGGCATCGAAACCATCGGCCACGATGTCCACCAGCCGTGTGTCCACCACGAATTCGACGTGAATGTCAGGATATGAGGCAAGAAAATCCGGGAGAACATGGCGTATCAGCAATTTGGCCGCAGACTCCGGTGAGCTGATCCGAATTGACCCGGTGGGGCGATCGTGCGCAGAGGAAACGTCAAGGATCGCGTCCTCTATATTGACTATTGCAGGCCGTACCCGGCTAAGAAATTGCTCGCCTGCTTCCGTTAATGCGACCGACCGCGTCGACCGATTGAATAGCCGTACGCCCAGCCTTCGCTCGAGACCCCGCATCGCATGACTAAGCGCTGACGGGGACAAATCTAAAGTCCGCGCCGCCGCACTGAAACTTCGTTGTTCGGCGATCGCGATAAATGCGGACAACTCAGGTATGCTAACTCGCGACATATGTGAACAATCCTAAGTAACTCATGCAGAAATAAGGGGAGTGTTGAGAATAGAACAACCACCGAAACTTTGCAGGAGCTATCGCGCCTACCGTAAGCTCGGTTGAACACCGCACGGATCGCATCCATCGTCCGGCGACTTGCAGTTCACTTAATCGCAGATGCTGCGACGCAATTACTGCACTAGCCGTGGCGCACGCCATATCAAACACTTTTCTCCGAAGCGGAGAAAAGCAGATGCAATATCTCATTAACAAGCTAGTGGCTATCACGGCGCGTCCGGCGGTATTGTGCAGGCGACCGCACGACTATTCCTTTGGGAAGACATCGAAGTCGTCCTGGTAGCCCATCGAACAGACCATATCGATCCGTTGGCAAACGAACTCTAAGACGCCGCACTCGCTGAAATCGGCGACGTACGTGCAAGGTAGGTTGCGGTGGTGTCTGCGACGGTCAAGGAAATGATTCGGCGGGTTCGACTTCCTTGTCAATTGCGCCGACATGGGAATTTATCGACTATTTAAAGACAGGGAGCCCTAGGACTGGCCGGCACAAACAACGCTAACATCTTCGGCGTCTTGAATCGCGCGCAGGCGGCTACTTCAGCGATGAAAGGATGCCTCGGTGCGATGATCTGTTCTGTCTTCAGCGTTGGCGAAGGCCATGGCGTCGCGACCTGGTCCATCTACTGCGCGACGAAATTCGCTCTGATCGGTTTTACGGCGCGCTGCATAAAAATCTCAGTGAAGAAGGTATGCGGAATCATTGAAGCAACTCGACACCCTACGTTATACAGAGAAATCACTTCCTTTGTTCACAGCAGCTTCGCGCCCAAATTCGGATATGCTGACGCGGATCGGTCCCGGTGGGCGGCCGCGCAAAGATGTCGCCTCTTCCGTCGCTTCTTCGAGATCCACAAGCGAGGTGTGGATACGGACGAGCAGTCGTTTTCCCGCCTTCGTTAGCGCAATCGACGGATCGCGCAATCCAAAAGCCGCGCGCAAAGCCGCGCCTCCAGCCCCTTCTCGCATGGCTCAATGTCGACGGAGACACCTCCCGCACCAGGAACGCCGCACTGAAACTTCACACGTCAGCGATCGCCACGAAAGCGTTCAAGCCGAAGAATCCTCGATCAAGCATTTGTGAATTCCCTTCATAACCCCACGAAGTGTTAGCCCATTGTTGAGCTAAATGAGAGCGCTTAGACTTCCAAGCTGTATAGGACCATCTAGGCCAAAGCAGAGACGCAAGATCACAAGGAAAGTCTGGTAGATCTGCACGACGGTGTGCATATCAAATATCGCACTCGTCATTTTCAATCACCCTCGGACTCGAGCTCGCACTGGCTGCGAGCTACAAATCGACAGCGTTCAGGAGAAACAACATGCAGATGCAGGATTTGACAGGGAAAGTCGCTGTTATTACAGGGGCATCCAGCGGTATTGGCGAAGCAGCAGCCCGACTTCTTGCCGCCGAAGGCGTACACGTCATACTGGCCGGGCGCCGCAGGGAGCGCATCGACGCACTGACAAGCGAAATCGGCGCCCTCGCAACCGCTGCCTACGTCGATGTACGGGAAGCCGGCCAAGTGCGCGAGCTGTTCGATCTCGTACACAAAAAGCATGGCGCCCTCGACCTGCTCTTCAACAATGCCGGTCTGGGCATTCATGGGGCGTTTACCGACAGCAAGCCGAGTGAGTGGCGCGAGCAAATCGACGTCAATCTGTTTGGGATGCTAAATTGTTCCCAAGCGGCCATTCCGCTGATGAAGGGCCGCGACGGCGCAATGATCTCGTCAGTCTCGAGCGTTGGCGGACGGCATGGCGTGCCAGGCTGGTCGGTATATTGCGCAACCAAGTTTGCCGTCGTCGGCTTTCACGACGCTTTGCGCAAGGAACTTGGCGGGGAAGGCATCCGTGTTTCGGTGATCGAGCCAGGTGCCGTGTGGACTGAATTCGGCCACAACATCGACCAACAGGCACGCCGCAGTGAGTTGGACGCGCTTACGTCGGAAGATGTCGCTCAGGCACTTGTCTACGCTTTCGCGCAGCCCCCCCGTGTGCTGGTCCAAGAGATTCTGATTCGTCCTGTCAAGCAGGTCGCGCCATAACGCGATTCTCTCGTCGCCCTATATGAGAGACCGGGTTGCCAGCATGACCGTCCGAATCCGCAGGTAGCTCGGCATTAGACAGGCGGGTCAATGTCGAACACCAAACGTGCCTGGTCGTCGATTATCGGATGCCGCACCGGTCTCGTCGTGGTCTTGCAGCTGTATTGGCTGAGCGCGGGGAAAGGGTCGTTTCGATTGCATAGAATTAAGGCGTCTTTGAACGAGCTGGTCGTCGGCTATCAGAACGCTCAAGCGACAACATCGGACGTCAACTCGAAGACGATATCCGTGGCGTAGTTTCACGCATCGAGTCGGAATTTGACGGTACTGACGTGCTCAGAAAAGTACGTGATTCGATTTTTTCGATCGAAATCTTAACGAAAATTGCCGATCAATTTTACCTTTTATAAGTATGAAATACTCCTAGATATAGCGCCATTCTTATGGCCCTATGTCTAACGACAAAACCGCTGATGTGGGCCAGCACGGTTAATATGCGATCGTACGAACATCGCGCTAGACATAATGTATTGGACCTGCCGTACCTCAAGCGACGCGGGTTAAGCTTGAGGCTCCGAAGAACCGAAGGCTCAGAGCCGCAATTGAGGAGAGCAGGTCGTGAAGCAGTTTAGCAAGTTCGTTGGGATGGATGTTCACAAGGCGACGATTGCGGTTTCTGTAGCCGATGCGGGTAGAGGCGACGTGCGTTACATCGGGGAGATTGCCAACACACCGGAGGCGATCGAAAAGCTGGTTCGGCAGTTGAGAAAAGGTGACGCGCATCTCTCGTTTTGCTACGAGGCAGGCCCATGCGGATATGGAATCCATCGGCAGCTCAGTGACCTCGGCTGGGATTGCCAGGTTGTCGCACCGTCTCTGATTCCAAGGAAAGCGGGCGAACGGGTCAAGACTGACCGCCGCGATAGTCTTATGCTGGCGCGCTTGCATCGAGCCGGAGAACTGACTGCAGTATGGGTTCCAGACGACGCGCAGGAAGGGCTGCGCGACTTGACCCGAGCGCGCGAGGACATGAAGCATCTTCAGCGCCAGGCCAAGCAACGGTTGTGTGCCTTTCTGCTTCGGTATGGCAAATGCTACAGCGGAAAGAGCAACTGGACTCAGGCGCATTATCGATGGCTTGAAGAGCAACAATTCGGGCAATCAGTTCAGCAGATCGTGTTTCAGGAATACGTTGACACCGTCAAGGCACTCAGTAAGCGTGTCGACGGACTGGACACGCAACTCGAAAGCGCGGCGAGTGAATCGGTGTTCTGGCCGGTGATCGAAGGCCTGATGGCGCTGCGCGGCGTCAACCTGTTGACCGCGACGACGGTGGTCGCCGAGATTGGTGATCTGAAGCGCTTCGCCAGTGCTCCGCAATTGATGGCGTACTTGGGTCTGGTGCCCAGCGAGCACTCCAGCGGAGCCACCAAATCGCGCGGCGCAATCACCAAGACCGGCAATGCTCACGTGCGTAGAGTGCTGGTGGAAGCGTCCTGGACCTATCGCCATCCGGCCAGAAAAACCGCCCATCTGCAACGCCGTGCAGAGCGAACCTCCGAAGCGGTGCAGGATATTGCTTGGAAGGCACAGAAACGATTGTGTGCGCGTTATCGATTAATGGAGGGCAAAGGGAAACTAAAAGTGCAAGCATGTACCGCGGTCGCGCGTGAACTGACTGGCTTCATATGGGCAATAGGACAGGAGTTGCCACAGCCTGTGCCTAATCGCTAGGGGCACCGTCATGTACGTGCAGTGTGTCGGTAGCAGAATGGACAACGGTGGGAGAACCCTCGTGGACACTATGAGGCATCCAGCAATGGAATGATCCTCGACCCTAGAGCGAGGCAGCTCCCCGACGAATCGGTTGTCATGCGGTACCCAACCCGCGCATATCAGACTGATCAACCGTCGGCATGCCGTCCGTTCTGCTACCAACACATTGTACGAACCAGAACCTTTTATAAACCACTGGACAGGTCAAATACATATCAGTGTCATGAGTTAGAAATTCGCACACAAGGTCTGCGTCCTCGTAACCACGGACAGGTTGTGCCGATATTTCTTTACGAATCGTGCAAAGGGACCGCGCTCCTTGTGCACAACCTGCTTGGTGCAAAAGGGAACGTCAACCGGCTGCATCAAAAGAACGAGATTGAAGGCGACGCCGATGGAGAAGACTGAAAGGTCCTTGCGGTTTATGGTGGAAAATGGCTTTTATTCGCTTCCGCGATGGCGGTTCGGGTAACAAGAGGAAGTCGCGCACACCTCCATCAGATGCGCTATGTATGCGTCGAGGTATCGGTATAGACAGGCCCGTTTGCTACCTATGTCCTTCGCCGAGGCGACGGTACTTGGTGTGTGTCCCCACCCGATGCCGAACGCCCGGCGATGAGTATCTGTTGACGAGTGGCGTGATTAAGTAATCTGCGGGCGCGACCGAACACCGGTCACGTCCGCAGCCGAGAAGGAGTTCGCTGTGGTTAACGATTGGAACCAGGTACCGCGCGAGTACGAGCGAGAGCTGGACACGTTTATATATGCTTGGTATGACGCAGCCGTCGCAAGGGACTTTATCCGATCGCCGTACGACCCCGACGCCGCGACCGTAAGACGTCTTCACGACTACTTCCATCTCAATCTGTCGCCCGCCGAGGCCGCTGAAGCATGCTTCGGGCGCAAGCACTGAAAGAGGCTACCTTTTCGTATTGTCGTCCACGCGGGACCACTGTGCGAAAGGTAGGCAGCGAGCCGAATTATTTAACGAATTTGCAATTCATGACACTAGATGCGGACGCCAGGGTCCATCGACCCGAAGTCGCGACGACTGCTCGCGTCGTCGTCTTGTTCCACAGATGTTTAGAGTTCCGATCAATGCCGAACCCTGTTCCGCAATCGAATTCGCGTCAGGCCGATTTCTGGGATATCTCGAGATAGGACACCGACGATTAATGGAAACATACAGTTTCCGATATGGAAACTGTTCGCTAATAATCGCCATTGCTTGATAGACAGGGCTTCATGCATACGAGTCGTTTCCTGTTCCTGGTCAAACCGCACGGGATTTTTTCGATTCGGAAACGACTTGTTTTGCGTCTCGCGGTATTTACCATTTGTTGAATTTCCTAGAATGGCCTCCATCAGTTAATCGTATGGTCGACAGAAACCTCTCTCAGGCGAACAACAATTGTGCCAAAAATAGATCGCTTACCATACGGCAGTGCAGCTAGTGCTGAAGCCGGGCAATCAATCTCACACGCAGCGTTTCTTGGCATCCGACATCCGTCGGCGCTATCGCTAAGCTTGTACGTGATGTGCGAAAGATCATCTTGAAGCGCTCACAAGAACAACCATCGACTCGTGCAAGCCGAAATCTCACCCTCACGCTATTCTCTTGCCTGCAGCGACAAGCGCTTCGAGCAGCGGCTGCCTTCGTCGTCGAAATTCAATGGATGACCATAATGAGCAAAGCTCCATCGAACTCTGCAGAACCGCGTCGTCGCGACAACGGATCACTTAGAGGCCTGGAATTGCGGCCGCGTATCTCAAGTCAGGCTAAATTCATTTTGTCGCTGGTCGAAAACAATGTGAGCGATCTTTTTGACGATGAAGTGATTGTATGCGTCGAGGCCGCACCGCTTAATCCGTCGAACATCGGGTTACTGTTCGGACCCGCGGACATTGGTTTTGCGATCACGGGCGGAACAATCGCTCGCCCTCCACTCACCACATCCGTTCCCACAGCGGCTATGAGATTGCGAAGAGGACATGGCTAAACCAATACTTGATGACGAATTATGGACACTGATCCAGTCGTTGCTGCCGCCGCCAAAACCTCGGCGGCCCCGGTACCCCGGGCGCAAGCCGTTGGACGATCGCGCCGTGCTGACTGGTATCCTGTTCGTGCTGCAGTCCGGTATCTCGTGGGAGACGTTGCCGCTGGAAATGGGCTGCGGCTCGGGCAAGAGCTGCTTGCGCCGACTGCGCGACTGGCAGCAAGCCGGAGTCTGGGACCGGTTGCACGAAGTACTACCGGCCGGACTGAGCGCGGCCGATCGCATCGACTGGTCACGTGTCATCGTCGACTCCACCTCCATCCGTTCTGTGCGATCATGTCAAGAACAAGATCCAATTCCACCGATCGCGCTCGACCCGGTTCAAAACATCTTCTCATCACCGAAGCGCAAGGCATCCCGTTCGCGCGTCTCCTGACGGGATCAACCGTCATGACGTCACGCAACTACTGCCGCTGATCGAGGCCATTCCACCGATTCGTGGCAAGCGGTCGGCCTTTGCCGAAGCCGACGATCGTGCAGGCCGATCGTGACAAATACCGTCGACGGTTACACACGGCTGGTATTTCGACCCAGATCGCTCGTCGGGGTGAGCCGCACGGCAGTGGCCTAGGCAAAATCCGGTGGGTCGCTGAATGCACAACCGCCTGAACTGAGAAGTGGATCGCTCCGCTTGCTGCCTCGATGGCGCAAGCGATATGAAGTGTTTTGTCCAGTAGAAACAAGAAAGTCTGCATCACAAGCCGATCAATGAATCCACAATTACTTGCTCGCAATCCAATTAGGTCTTGTCCCCGCACAGACTGGTAAGCTGAACTAGAGAGCGGGTCCATCAGCCTCGGCGAGACATGCGATCGGTCGATATCGCTGCTCACTCCTCTCGGAAATAAAGCCCTTGTGCAGAGCAGGAAAGCTATGTGATACTACTTAGTATCATCAATGCAAATCGGAGACTTAAATGTTCAAGGCAGACTTGCTTAAAAACAAGCGCATTATTGTGACCAGCGGAGGCACCGGCATAGGAAAGGCGATGGCACGTCAGTTTCTGGAACTGGGCGCTGAAGTGGCGATCACCGACAACAATCCGGAGATTTTGGAGAAGGCCGCACAGGCGTTGGCGTCGATTGGCCCAGTCTCAACTTTTGTTCTCGACATCAGTTCCGCAACTGAAGTTGATCGCGTGATCGGCGAAATCTGGAGCGGCGGATCAGTCCATGCACTGGTTAACAATGCGGATGAACCGTTCGTGTCTCGGACGGAAGAGTTGAGTCCGACTGGCTTCGATGAGATCGCAAACAATGCTTTGCACGGGACGTTTTACGCTACCAACGCGGTTGGACGACGGTGGATTGCAGAAGGCAGCAAGGGCTCGGTTCTTTCGATAGTCGCGACTTGGGCGTGGACTGGTTCGCCCTACGTCACGGCGTCGGCTATGTCGAAGGCAGCAATCGCTTCAATGACGCAGGGTTTGGCTGTTGAATGGGGGCCGAAGGGCATTCGTCTCAACGCCATCGCGCCAGGTGTATTTCTGAACGAGGATGTTTCGGGCTCTAATCAGAACGGCGGAGGGCCGCTTGAAACTGACAGTACGCCGCTGCGTCGTAAGGGCCGGTACAGCGAGCTTGCCAATCTGGCGACCTTCTTGCTTGCTGATGGCTGCGACTATGTCACCGGCGAAGTCATTGCCATCGACGGCGGCCAGTGGCTGAACGGGGCCGGCACTTTTGCACGCTATGCAAGCCTTAGCAGCGAGGATTGGAAATCAATTCGCAGTCAGTCTTGGAAGGGAGCGGACAAGAAGTCCACGTGAATTCCCTTGTGAATGGCGCACCTCGACCTACCCCGACGTTGGTGAAGTTGATCGGGTTTTCACGACATTTTGAATTGAGATGACGAGCTGACTGCGGAAATGGGTGGAGGAAAAAATGCGGATGGACGTTTAAGAGGCCGAGATCGTTGCGCACCGCGACCAAACCGTCGGCTTCGAGCCTTCCTTGGTCGTCACGGATCTGTTGAATTTTGACGGATCCGACGGCCGTGAAAATCCCGATAGGGTGCGGATGAAAGCTTCGACACGGCGGCAGGTATTTGGAAGCTGCTTTCCGAGGCGCGACCACGGCGTGCGCTCGCGTTGAAAGCGTCGTAGCAGTGCGTGCCGCGATGCACGGCCCACTTCTCCAAAGGACCCCGTCGACCGTCGCATGTTATCAGGCACCGCCCGGTATCAGGTGCCGACATCGGAACGGAAAATTCGCAATGGCATTCATTCACGTGGTCGTCAGGAATTTGAAACCCGCCGCTTTCGCAATGTCCGCCGTATGCCAGAAGGCCTGAAGGTCTCTTACGGCGAGACTCGCAATCGCTCGTATGAAAACCAGCGCTATCGCGCGAGCGGGTTGAATCTCGTCGTCACCGCAATCACGCGGTGGCACACGGCCCAATCAGATTTTCTAATCCTTTACGTGGGTAAATTTCCTTTTCTTGAGACGACTCCTTATGGGACGATGTCTTCGCCTGAGTATCTCGAGTCGCTCAGCCAGCGATCGAGATGATCGATGATGTCACCGTAGAAAGTTCGGTAAAGACTCTCCGAAACGTATCCGATATGCGGAGTGGCTAACACGTTGTCCAGCGACCGATACGAATGCGCCTTCGACAATGGTTCCTCGTCGAACACATCCAATGCGGCGCCGGCGATGCGATTTCTGGCTAAAGCATCGATCAGGTCCGTTTCCCTGATGATGGGCCCTCGCGATGTGTTGACCAGGTGTGCCGTTGGTTTCATCAAGGCAATTTCTTCCGCTCCGACCAGGCCGCGTGTCCTATCGCTCAAGACCAGATGTATGGAGAGAACGTCCGCGCTTCGAAAGAGCTCGTCCTTCGACACGTAGCAAACATCAGCGGCAACCGCCTTCTCGGGCGTAAGATTTTGACTCCACGCGATTACCTGCATGCCAAAAGCGCGGCCAATCATAGCAACGCGAGTTCCGATTTCCCCAAGCCCCAGGATTCCCAGCGTCTTGCCGTGCAAATCTTTGCCCACTTTGGTCTGCCACGCTCCGTTACGTAATGACCAAGACTCCGCGGCGATATGGCGAGTGCTTGCCAGAATGAGCCCCCAGGTCAGTTCGACCGTGGAATCGTAGGCAATGCGGGTATGCGCGACCGTGATGCCTCGTTCCCTTGCAGCGGCCATATCGATTGAACGGTTTCGCGGGCCGGTCGATGCAATTAGCTTAAGCCGCGGCAAATTTTCAATGATCGAGCGCGGCAATGGCGTCCGCTCTCGCATGACGCAGAGAACGTCAAATGGAGAGAGTTTTTCTATAAGGACTCGAGAATCAGAAATATGCTCGTTGAAGACTGTGATCTCCGCTCTGTCACACAAGCGAAACCAATCGCCCATATGCAGCGCGACATTCTGATAGTCGTCTAGTACAGCAATCTTGATGAGCTCACTGGAGTCCCTCATTTTACCTCCCTTAATTCCACGTGCTTTGAACGGATGATGTGGTGCCCGTCAGAGATGACGCGTTGGCAATGAACCTAAGTCTGAACCCTCTCTATTGCTGCTGACAGGCCACCAAAAGAAGATCCAAAGCCAAGGACTATTGATCAAATATCAAAAGCGGTTCGACGTTGTGCACGGTCAATCGACTAGTTAGTGGATCGTGCTTCGTCACCGATCAAAACGGCTGTGGTTGCGGACTGCCCCGTGGTCGTATCGCGACGTCACGTACGGATCTCCTGAAAATTGCATCGGACTGAGGGTACCGAAATCTCGGCTCCAATTCCCCGGTTTTGTATCCGCCTACTTGTTCTGCCAGTTGGGCTTTCGTTTTTCGGCGAAGGCTCTGGGCCCCTCGATAAAGTCGAGGCTTTTACGATTGTCGAGGTGGGCTGGATAAATCGTCTCCATCGCTTCCTGCAGGGTTTGCTCATTCCTGCCCAATCTAAACGTCTGCTTTGTCGCCCGAATGGCCTTCGGCGAGCACTCGAGGATCTGCTCAGCCCATCTGACTGCGCCGGCGAGCGCTTCTCCGCGAGGGACAACCTCGTTGACAAAACCAAGCTCCTTGCCCTCTGCAGCTGATACACGGCGCCCCGTGAGAAGCATGCCCATCGCGAGTTTTTCTGGGATGACCCTCGGCAGGCGATGAATACCGCCAGCGGAGGCAATCAAGCCCACGCGCGGCTCAGGAAACGCAAACAGCCCATTTTCGGCCGCGATGATCAGATCACACGCCAGGGCGATTTCAAAGCCACCGCCCATAGCGATACCGTTGACGGCGGCAATGACCGGCTTATCGAGATCGAAGCGATGAGTAATACCGCCGAAGCCCGATAGGGGCATTGAGATGCTTGCGCCCCCCGACAAGGCCTTCAGATCGTTGCCAGCAGAAAACGCACGTTCTCCGGCGCCCGTCACGATAGCGATCCATAGCCCTTCGTCAGCTGCGAACTCGTCCCAAACTCTATCCAGTTCATCGTGCGCGGCACGATGGAGTGCGTTCAAGACTTCCGGCCGGTTGATCGTGACGATGCGGATTCTGTCATGGTCCTTGACGGTGCAAAATTCGTGGCGTGCCATCATCAATCCTCCGTCGAATCCAGTGTAGTACCTCGCGGCCTGGCAGGACGCCGCCGCAATTCAAAAATCTTCCATCCTGGCCTGCAAAAAAAGAAACGAATCGGTTCCTTGTAGCCTCCGTGCGAGAGGCCGTCATGTTGAGCGCCAGTAAGTTCCACAGTGAGAGTCCTAGTCGATGTATGTGAGTTATCATTTTTAAATCGCCGTCGTTGCGGACGTAGCGCTTGTCATTCGTTTTGCCTTGTGCAGAACGCCTGACGGACATCAAATGCGGGGTAATCGTGCCCTACAGCGGGTCGGCTTTACGTGTCACGCCCGTGTTGAGCATCTCGTCGATCTCGGATGAACTCAGTCCCGCCTCAGTCAGTATCTCAACGCTGTGCTCACCGAGCCGGGGCTGAAGGCGTCGAATCGAGCCGGGCGTCCGACTGAACATCTGCGGGATATCCGGCGTTCGGATCCGGCCTTCACTCGGATGGTCGAATTCCTTCCAGAATCCGGTCGCAAGCAGTTGCTCGTCTACGAGCAGATCGTCGAGAGTGTTAACGGGGCCATGAGGAATATTGGAATCCCTCAGCAACGCCACCCATTCAGCGTTAGTCCGTGTCCGGCAGATTTCGCCAAGCTTCCCATACACCACACCGACGTTGGCGATACGTTTGGACAAGGTTGAGAAACGGTCATCGTCCAGGATCTCTGGCTGTCCGACCAGATCGCAGAATTCTTTCCAATTTCCGTCGGTATAGGGAACCAGCGCGAAATAGCCGTCCTTCGAAGGGAATGGCTTTCGCTCTTTGTTCAGAATACGGATATAGCCCGGTGCGGACTCCTGCGGCAAAAACGTAGCGGCGTACAGGTGCTCCGCCATGACGTAGGCAACCAAGGATTCGAACATCGGCACCTCGATCGCCTGACCCAAGCCAGACTTCTCGCGCTCGTAAAGTGCCGCCAACACCGCCGAAAGCACAGTGCCTGAACTAGTCTTGTCGCCGATGATCGTGGGAATGTAGCGAGGTTCACCGACGATCGTGGATTGCAAATGGGCTAGCCCAGACCCTGCCTGAATGATGTCGTCGTAGGCAGGCTTTGATCCTCTTGGGCCTTTCGCGCGGTAGCCATACGTCGCGAGATAGATCAGGCGCGGGTTGAGCTTCTCGAATGCTTCGTAGCCGACCCCCAGGCGCGCCGCTGGTTCCGGCCGCAGATTGTGCAAGAACACATCCGCCGTCTCGCACATTTTGAAGAGAGCACGAAGGCCCGCGTCCTTCTTCAGATCGAGCACGACGCTACGCTTATTTCGGTTGGAACCCAGGAAAAGGGCAGCCATATTCTTGCTGTGAGTCGGTCCTACCTGGCGGGAATTGTCGCCTTCCGGGGGCTCGACCTTGATGATGTCGGCGCCAAGGTCGCCCAGCTGCTGCGTCGCCCAAGGTCCCAAAATGACCGACGTGCAATCGATGATTCTTACGCCCTTTAATGGTCCAGACATAGTTTTCACCCAAAGATCATTAGACGGCCGGACTTTCGACCGACCAACAAGCCGGAGGCTTTCGATTTCGACACGCGCCGGGAAAGCACCCGAAAAACAAAGATGAGACGTTAGCGTCGGTGCACCCTACTTCTTATCCGCGCCCTTCCACGATTGATTACGCATGAGGCGCCAGTCCTCGTCGGTCAGATTCGCGTATCGAGCAAACGTGCCCGCCCCGTTGAGCCATTGACCGCCATCAATGGCAATCACTTCACCCGTAACATAGTCGGAGCCGTCTGCCAGTAGGAAGGTCGCCAAATTGGCAAGCTCGGCATGTTGCCCATTTCGGCGGGCGGGGATCCGGTCAGTGGCCAGCGTTCCGCCGGCTGTGCCCCAAGAGCCGCGCGCTACACTGCCTTCGACGGGGAAAGGTCCCGGTGCGATCGCGTTGAGACGGATGCCTTTCGGACCCCATTCAACGGCAAGACCCTTGGTCATCGCAGCAACGCCCGCCTTCGACATTGAGGAGGGCGTTACGAACGGCGAGCCGGTCCACACCCAGGTCGCGACGATCGACAGGACTGAGCCCCGGCGTTCCTCAGCGATCCAGCGTTTCGCGATCGCGTTTGTTATATAGAACGTGCCGTGGAAAACGATATTTGCGACCGCGTCGAATCCACGCGGGCTCAGATCCTCAGTGCGGGAGACAAAGTTGCCGGCCGCGTTATTGACCAGAGCATCAAGCGGACCTTTCGACCAGACTTCGCTGATCACCTCTTCGATAGCATCGGCAGACCGAATATCCAGAGTGTAGGTCGCGACGGTGCCCCCAGTCTCTTTCATCAGCTCTTCGGCGGTCTCATCCAGCACCGCCTTTCGGCGGCCAACGATCGACACCTCTGCGCCAAGTTCCAGAAACCGCCGGGTCATCGACTTGCCAAGCCCAGTGCCGCCGCCCGTCACCAGGATTCGCTTGCCTTGGAAAAGATCTTTTTGGAACATTTTTAACTCCTACATTTTTCTGCCAGGACTCGCTGTCCTCGCTGCGCTTTTTAAATCCGCCGCACGCCCCTGAGGACGAGTAGCCGCGATCAGCGGTTTGTATTGGCGGTACCGAAAATCGATCTGTTTCTGACCATCATTTGTCCGAGTATCGAACGGTGGTGCTCGAGCTGCCGAGGTGACTCCGCCTCGCATCACTTCAAATCGTCACGACAATCTTGTCGATCTGAAACATGATCGAAATCTCGCGCCCGCTGGTCGCAATCACAATCCGTCGTCCAGCGTCGAACACGTCCTGACCGTCAATTCGAATACTTCCGCATGTTGGATTGCTTTTTGGCTCGACAGCCTTTGTCACATGCGAATCAGTGCTTACCGCCGTTCACGTCCAGGATCGCACCCGTCATGAAGCTAGAAGCATCGCTGACGAGGAACGCTATTACGGTCGCGATCTCCACCGGGGTTCCGGAACGCTTCATGGGGATGATTTCGAGGCTGGCTTTCTGCCGCTCGGGCGGTAGGCGTCGATGCATGTCGGTGATAATCTGGCCCGGTGCCACGGCATTCACCCTGATGTCATCGGTTGCAACCACACGGGCGAGACCTTTGGTCAGTCCGATCACGCCGGCCTTCGAGGCGCCGTATTCTACGAACGGCGATCCCATGCGGCCCGCCGCCGAGGCAACATTGACGATGCGGCCGGGACGCTTGTCGGCAAGCCATTTCTTGATCACGTGCTGGCAGGCGAAATACATCGCTCGCAGGTTGATTGAAATCGTCCTATCAAAGATTTCCGGCGTAACGTCGACGAACGGTATCGCACCGACCGTGCCCGCATTGTTGACCAGCACCATAATCGGACCGTGACTCGTCGCGACGGCATCGAGGGTGTCCGATAGCGCCTTCAGGTCCGTGAGATCGCATTTGTAGTGAAGCGGGTTATCCGGATCAGCATTGATATCGAGGCTGACCGCCGTGTAGCCGATTCGCTGCAATTCAATACAGGTGGCCTCACCGATGCCTCGGTAACCACCCGTCACAACGGCCACCCCCATTTGCTTACGGGTAGTAAACTGTTTTTGTCCCACCACCTGCTTCTCCAAGGAATTCGCTGGCTTCACCCAGCCCTAAGGCGTTGAATCGTCGAAACGTGCGTCCTTACTAAGAACGTCAAATTTTTATACTACTACGTAGTAGCATGGCTTGATTCCGGAAGATAAATCGGTTCGACAGATCTTGCAACAGAGAATAGAGGTTGTTTCCTACATCCATCTCGTTGAACCGCAAGCGGCAGAAAACGGAATTGTCGCTGCGGGCCGATCCACGACGAATATGATTGAGGGTTAACGTCAGTAGGCCGACTGAAGACTGCCTATGTCGCCGATCTGGCGGCAAAGGTGAGGCAGCCATGCCTATGCCAACGACAGTAGATGAATTACTCGCTTAGAGACGAATTCCTTGACCTTGGCCTGATATGCGAGCATGTGCGGCGCCTTCGCGTGAGCGTTCAGATCATCGGGGGTATCCCACTTCTCGACGATGATGATCGCATCTGGACCATAAGCGATTTTCAGCGGCCCGAAGTCCTCGCTATCGATGAAAGCGTTGTATTCAAGACAGCCTTTTTCCGTCAAAACAGTCGGCAAATTTTCCTTGAATGCCTTCAAGTAGGAGGCCCGTTTGCCGGGCTGGGTCTCAATCTCTACGATGACTTGAATCATTTCATCTCTCTCAATGTGGAAGCTAGGGGTTGAACTACGACAGGGCTGCCTCTAAGGTCACCTCGCATCCATCCACTTGGCGGATTTTGACTCTCGTTAGCGAGCGCCAAAGGACCGGAATCACCACCAACATAGCTGACGCCGGATGGTCTGGGTTTTACCCTGTTTCGCGCGAACATCCGATAAGTCATCCCTCGGGCCCGACACGATTTCGGCGAGGACCGCCCAAGAGGTCATCACTCAGTGCATAAATTCGATCAGGCCGGCGCAGCCGAGACCGCCGGCGACGCACATTGTCGCGACGCCATATCGAGCCTTGCGACGACGCCCCTCTAGCAGAAGATGCCCTACCAAACGAGCACCGGTCATACCATAGGGGTGACCAATTGAAATTGCGCCGCCGTTTACGTTCAAACGATCCGGGGGGAGCCCAAGTCGGTCTCGGCAGAACACCGCTTGGCTGGCGAAGGCTTCGTTCAACTCCCACAGATCAATGTCCTCGACTTTCAGTCCAAACCGCTTGAGCAGCCGGGGCACGGCGAAGAGCGGCCCGATACCCATTTCATCCGGCTCGCAGCCGGCAGAAGCGAAGCCGCGAAAAATCCCCAAGGGCGTTAAGCCACGTCGCTCGGCTTCACGCGACGACATAAGCACGCAGGCTGAAGCGCCGTCGGATAATTGGCTGGCATTGCCAGCCGTCACGAACTGGCCTTCTCGAACAGGCTTCAACTTCGCCAAACCCTCCAACGTGCTGTCAGGACGACTACCCTCGTCCGTCGTGAGCGTGACTTCTTCCCTCGAAACATCTCCGGTCGCCTTGTCAATCACCGTCTTCGTCACAGTCATCGCAAAGATTTCTTCGTCGTAGAGCCCAGCAGCCTGGGCCCGCGCCGTGCGCGTCTGGCTTTCGAGCGAAAACTTATCCTGGGCTTCGCGGCTGATGCCATAGCGCGCCGCCACGGTGTCAGCGGTCTCGATCATCGTCGAGTAGATTGTGGGCTTATGCTCGAGCAGCCAGTCGTTCTTGAGACGTAATCGGTTGACATTCGGCTGCACAAGGCTGATCGACTCCACACCACCAGCGATCGTTATGGTGACGCCATCCACGATGACGCGTTTTGCCGCATACGCGATCGCATCAAGACCGGACGCGCAGAAGCGGCTGAGGGTAACCGCTGCCGATTCGACCGGTAATCCCCCGCGGATGGCCGAGTGTCGTGCAATGTTGCCGCCGGTGGCGCCCTCCGGGTATCCGCATCCAAGCACGACCTCCTCTATGTCCGCAGGGCTCACGTTGGTCCGTCGAATCAATTCAGCGATGACAGAGCCGGCGAGCTCTGCGCCGGGAGTATCGTTGAAGGCACCCCGAGCTGCCTTGCCGATAGGCGTTCGTGCGGTCGAGACGATTACGGCTTCTACCATTTCCTTCTCCCTAATTCCTTTGTGTCTAGTGATCAAACTTCGTCAGACAGAGATTCGAAATTCCGTCCAGCAGCCACGAGCTTGGTCAGTAGCGTTGCCGGCTTGAATGACGAATCGCCCGTCGCTGTGCAAAGCCGTTCCAACTGTTGTGTCACCACAGACAGCCCGGTCCGATCGGCGAAATACATCGGACCTCCCCGCCATCTCGGCCAGTTATATCCATGCAGCCAGATCACGTCGATGTCCGATGCTCGCTGAGCGATCCTCTCTTCGAGGATACGAGCCCCCTCGTTAATCATCGGCAACACGAGGCGGTCCAAAATCTCCGTTTCAGGAATCGTCCGGCGCCGAATGCTTTGCTCTGCCGAAACTTTATGAAGCAATGCCTCAACATCTGGATCCGGAACACCCACACGGCCGCCCTCCGGATAAAGGTAGTAGCCCCGACCGTTCTTCTGACCAAGACGACCGGCGTCATGGATCGCGTCCATCGCGGGCGCCACTTTCCCAGTCGCCTTACGCATCCGCCAACTTATGTCCAGGCCAGCCAGATCGCTCATCGCACACGGGCCCATGCGGAAACCGAAATTGATCAATGCCGCATCGATCTCGCTCGGTAAGGCGCCTTCGAGCAGAAGACGGTCAACCTGCTCGGATCGCTTACCCAACATGCGATTGCCAACGAATCCGTGACAGACACGGACCGTCACCGGAAGCTTGCCGATCGTCCTCGTCACGCTCAGCGCGGTCCTCAATGTATCGCTCGAAGTTGCAACGCCTTGGACGACTTCGACCAGCTTCATGACATTCGCAGGACTAAAGAAATGCAGTCCAATCACATCGCCAGCCCGATCGGTCGCCGCCGCGATCTCGTTCACATCGAGATAGGACGTGTTGGTCGCCAGTACCGCGCCTGTCTTCGCTATCTGGCTGAGCTTGGAGAAGATGTCGCGCTTGACATCGATGTCCTCGAAAGCCGCTTCGACTATCAGGTCAGCACTAGACGCTTCTTCTAAGCCTACGCGGACTTGCAGGAGGTCGAGGCGCGATGCTCTCTGCTCCGGCGTCATACTGCCCCGACGGACGGCTACGGTATAAGTATCCGCGACACGCTGAATAGCTCGATCGGCCGTCACCTGGTCCTTCTCGATAATTGTCGACGCGATGCCGGCATTTAGCAGAGAGATGGCGATGCCGCATCCCATTGTCCCTCCACCAATCACTGCGGCGGTTTGAACCGTGCGCTGTGCAACGCCTGGCTCGAGATCACGAACGTGGCCGCTGCTTCGCTCGGCGAAGAAAGCGTAGCGCAAACTTAACGAACGCTCATCGACGCGAAGACGCTGGAAATGCGCCCGTTCAATCGCAACGCCCTCGGCAAAGTTGGCATCGAACGCTGCACGGACGCATTCGATGATCGCTTCCACCTGCGGCTCGCCCTTGTGATTTTTCAGCGCCGCTAATGCCGCGGCCTCGAAGCTAGGCTTATGGTCCTCAGTCAACTCAATCAAACCCAGAACGCGGCGCCTACCCATGGCAGCGAGAGTTTGAGCCTCTTGGATAGCGTATGACAGCAGCTTATCGTCTGATACGATACTGTCGAAAACCCCAAGCTCAAGCGCTGCCGCTGCGGCCCGCGGGTTGCCATCGACAATAAACGCCAGTGCCACCGCGGGCTCGATCAGTCGCGGCAGTCGCTGCGTCCCTCCAGCCCCCGGCATCAGTCCGAGTTTCACTTCCGGGAGACCAACGCTCGCCTTCTGCGTGCCGATACGAGCGTCGCACGCCAGAAGCAGTTCAAATCCACCACCGAGCGCAGTGCCATCAATTGCCACGACGATCGGCTTAGGAGAACTATCGAATTTCCCAAAGACATCTGGCAGCGACGGCGACAGTGGCGTCTGCTCGAGTTCCTTGATATCGGCCCCCGCGCTGAAAATGTGGCCCCGCGCCATTAGAACAATCGCAACGACATCGGGATCGGAGTTCGCGTCTGCCAAACTTGCGATCAAACCCGCCCGCACGGCGACGGCCAATGCGTTGACCGGTGCATTATCAATGGTGACTATTGCTATATTTTCCCGGCGGTCCAGCTTAACAACAGACACTATTGACCTCCCATCTCAAGCGCCGAATTCGATTGACGTTGCAGCAGCATGAATCGATAATACTACTCAGTATCACTTTTATCAAGACCGATCGGTTTTTTCACCGATGAAAGCGACGAAAGCGGGACGGCCGTTGGCTTTCACCAGCGAGATCAAATCATTAGGGAGTTGTCGGTTAATGCTGCCGAAAGCTGGCGACGCTGTTGTCGTGACAAACGATGATCAAAAATCTGCACGGCAAATGACGCTCCGTGACGGAAATCTCGATTAGAGCGAGTTCGTCCCGCTCGCCTTTTCGTCAGCCACGGCGGCATATACGTCTGTGGTCACAGACAAAAAGTCGTCAATCCCCGCGCTGAAGAGGTCATAGTTCGCCCCGGCCATGCGTAACGGACCGCACCTGGATGGCCGGCCCAGGCTAGTTTGACGCGCCGGCTTGCGCTGATGTCTGCGGCGTCTCCTCGATCGGTTGGACGCCTGCCTCGAGGTTGACCGCCAGCGGCCCCTCTCGCAGTGCAAGCACCGCAATTCCACCCAGCAATGGCCCTGCGGCGAGCGTTACGAACGCAAGATGGAAGGAGCCCGTGGACTGGAACACCATGCCGACGGCCAGAGGCATTAGGACGCCGCCGAGTTGCTGTGCCGCATTGCTCAATCCGATAGCGCCACCGGCGAGCTCGATCCCCACAATTTCAGTGATGATGGTGGCCACGAGCGCTCCCCACCCGAACGCTGCAATGCCGAGGATCGCAGCGACCATCTGCATCGGCACCAATGCCGTCAGTCTGCCGAATACGAGCAGACTGGCAGCGATCGTGAGGATGACCGCCGACGTAATCCATTTTCTGGGACGGCCCAGCCAATCCGATAAGATCCCGATCAACGGTGATCCGACCACCGACGCTATGCCGAACACCGTGCCCACGAGCCCGGACTGGACCGGAGAAAAGCCGAGTCCCTTCTGCATCAGTGCGTTCGTCCAGAACATGAACCCGAGGCCTCCCCAGCAAGCGCCAAATCCAGCTAACGTAGTCAACCAGTAGTTCTTGTCCCGCAACAATAGGACGAACGAACGTACGGGGATGCGATTGCCGCGAAAAGCCCCAGCGCTTTCAGGAGAATTGCGAAGAAACACGAAGCACGCCAATGAGGATGCTGCGGTCGTAACGCCGAGCACCTTGTATATCGCTACCCACGACGTGTGAAGCAACTCGACGGGGATTCCCGTGTTGGTTGCAATGACAGCAACGGAAATCGACGTGAAGACGATGCCGACGGCACGAGCACGCTGGCGCACGGCGAACCAGCTGGCGATCAGTTTGACCACGGCAGCGTAATCGACGCCTGCCGCCAGCCCCATCAGACATTGAATGACGACGCCTGCCGCTACGGACGTGGTCATGCTGAAACAATAGGTCAGGATCCCCAAGGCCAGTAGCGCACACGGCAGAGTAATCCGCGGTCCGACCCGGTCGGTGATGATGCCAGTAGCTGCGTTGGCTGCGACGTATCCGACGTAAAACGCGGTCACAAATCCCCCAAGCGCCGCGACCGGAAGGTGCAGGGACGTACTCGCGGACGCGGCGACGTTTGCCCATGCGAGGCGATCGACAAACGTCATGAACATCGCCAACCACGCTATCCCGAGCACAACCCATCGATAGCGTGGGGCAACCTGTGCGCCTGCACGCGCTGCTGACTGCTCGGACGGATTCGGCATTTCGTCTTCTCCTCGTTGCTGCGTTTATAAGGACATGGGCCCATATGAGCCATGATCGGTCATCGCTTGGGTTCGCATCACGAAGGCATCAATGCTCGCTGTGCCGTGATCTGCTCGCTCAGCAGTTGTCCGGAGTTCACTGCCAATAGAGCAGGTCCGGAACTTTGAGCAATAAATTCGCTGCTGCCGCGGGCATCGTCCATCGCTTCTGATTCGCAGGTGTCGCGTCACGTGCGCCTGGGCTGATAACGGCTGCCGACGATGCAGGCAAGGTTGGAATTGTCCCCTTCATATGTTTTTTTAATGTGTTGTTCGAGCATGCGAGAGTGGCGGCGCTTAGCTGCGCCAGAGGCATTGAACGGGCGCGACAGCAGCGAATGCTGCCCGCCACGCTTCCGTCAAACGTGCGATCAAACCCGTCCGGACGGTGACGCTCAATGCGTTGACCGGTGCACTATCAATGGTGACGATCGCTACATTTTCCCGCCGTTCCAGCTCAATAACAGACACTCTTTCCCCTCCCGTCTCAAGCGCTTAATTGAGTTGACGGTGCAGCAGTATAAACCTATGATACTACCAAGTATCATCTTGTCAAGACTGGTTAGGATTGTCGTCGATAAAAGCGACAAAGACGGGACCGGCCGATCGGTTTTCACGAACGAAATCAAAGGTCTTACGGAGTTGCCTGTATGAGAGATAAGCCGATGAACACGTCAGCGTTGGACGAATTCAGAAGTCATGCACGCATATGGCTAGAAGAGAACTGCCCTCCTGAAATGCGAGTCGTGTCTCCGGACGAAAGCGACATTTGCTGGGGCGGCCGAAACTGGACGTTCAAATCTCCCGCCCAAAAGCTTTGGCTTGAGCGGATGGTGGCCAAGCGATGGACCGTGCCGACTTGGCCGCATGAATATGGCGGCGGCGGCTTGTCCCGCGCCGAGGCGTTGGTGCTTAAGGAGGAGATGCAACGAATCGGTGCCCTCTCACCGCTCGACAGCTTCGGCATCTCAATGCTTGGTCCAGCGCTGTTGGAGTTCGGCACGGAAGACCAGAAGCGCGAGCACCTGCCAAAGATTGCTCGTGGAGAAATCCGATGGTGCCAGGGTTATTCAGAGCCGAACGCCGGGTCGGATCTGGCTTCCCTCCAAACTCGCGCTGTCGATGAAGGCGATCGATTCGTAGTCAACGGGCAAAAAGTCTGGACCTCGTACGCCGATCAGGCCGATTGGATCTTCTGCCTCGTTAGGACGAATCAACTGGCGCCGAAGCATCGGGGAATTAGCTTCCTGTTGTTCGACATGACGACGCCCGGTATAACCACACGGCCAATCCGGCTGATCTCCGGTAAGTCGCCGTTCTGCGAAACCTTTTTCGACGATGTCTCAGTGCCGAAGCATCAACTGCTGGGCGAACTGAACGAAGGCTGGGGTATCGCCAAATATCTACTGACCCATGAGCGTCAGATGATCGGCAGTGGCGGTACGGCAAAAGGTCCCCTCGCCCGCATCACGCTGGGCGACCTGGCTCGAGAAAACATTGGTGTCGACGCAAACGGCCGGCTTTTAAACGCGGCACTCCGGGCGGATATTGCCCGTGCCGAGATCGACCGGACCTGTTTCGAGCTGACCATAGCCCGGATCAAGGACGAAGTTTCGATGGGCATCGAGATCGGCGCACGTTCGGCCATTCTCAAATACTTCGGGACGGAAGAGAAGAAGCGTCGCTATGAGTTGATGATGTCCGTTGCTGGTTTCGACGGCCTAGAATTAGATGTCGAACAATCGGAGAGAAACCTGTTCGCTCAAGAGTGGTTGCGTTCGAAAGCGACCTCGATCGAAGGCGGCACTTCAGAAATCATGCTGAATATCATCGCCAAAAATATCCTCGAAATGGCCGGAGAGTGAATTGCTAGTCCTAACTGAAGATCAGAACTTGCTTAAATCTGCTGCTGCGGCCTTCCTAGGGGTAGAGGCCCCAGTCGCAGCGCTCCGACGCTTGCGCGATGCCTCGACCGGTCTCGACTACGACAAGTCGCTTTGGTGCAAAATAGCAGATCAAGGATGGCAGGGTATCCTCATCGACGAAATCCATGACGGGAGCAACTTTGGCTTAGTCGGCGCAGCGGTTGTCTGCGAGGAAATGGGACGGTGCCTTACAGCGGCGCCTCTAGTCGCTGCACTGATGGCCAGCGTGGCAATGCGCCAAGCAGTCCCCACCCTTGCCAAGCTATGGCTACCGCGTATTGCTACTGGCAAAGCCATTTTGGTATGCGCGGTCGATGAAGGCCGCAAACATGCCCCGGACCACATCACGCTGTCGACTACCCGCACGACGACGGGGTGGGTTCTAAACGGTATAAAATCCGCCATCCCTGATGGCGATAGCGCAGATGGATTCATCGTCGCTGCTCGCAGCAGCAACTCCGACAATCCAAGCGATGGAATCTCGCTCTTCCTGGTCGAGGCGCAGGCGGCTGGCGTCATCACGCGTCGCGTCACGACAGCGGATTCACGAAGCCTTACGGCTCTGCAGTTCGAGGGCGTCGAGGTCACACGAGAGCAGCTCATCGGCCCGCTGAATCGAGGCTTCCCGGCGTTGGATGCTGTGCTGGATGTTGGCCGCTTGGCGATCGCCGCCGAACTTAGCGGCATCGCCCAGGAGGTCTTCGCCCGAACGCTCGACTATCTGAAACAACGCAAGCAGTTCGGCCGCCCTCTAAGCTCGAATCAGGCGTTACAGCACCGGATGAGCCATCTCTACTCCGAGATCGAAGTCTTGAAATCCGTAGTTCTGGCGGCCGCACAGGCGGGCGAGGTCAATCTCCATGGCGCCAAGCTACTGATCAGCGCCGCGAAGGCCAAGGCCGTGTACGTTAGTCGCCTCGCGGTCTCCGAAGCCGTCCAGCTCCACGGCGGCATCGGCATGACCGACGAACTGGACATTGGCCTGTTCATGAAACGCGCGCGTGTGGCCGCGGAGCTCTGGGGCGACGAGTATTTTCATCTGAACAGATTTGCCGATATGGAGGGATTTTGAACAATGAACTATTTCGAAAAGCTGTTCTCGCTCGCGGGTAAGACAGCGCTTGTGACAGGAGGCTCTAGCGGCATCGGTCGAATGATCGTCGAGGGTCTTGTGATGGCCGGCGCCCACGTCCTGATCGTTTCACGCAAACGCGAAGCCTGCGAACAAACTGCCGATGAGATCAATGCGATCGGGGCTCCCGGACATGCTCGGAGCTTTCCAGCGGACATCTCGACTCAGGACGGCGTCGCATCTCTGGTTGCCGCGACCAAGTCGGAATTTGAAGCGTTGGATATTCTGGTCAACAATGCCGGAAGGACCTGGGGTGCATCGTTCGATTCCTTTCCCTACGATGCATGGGACCGCGTGCTCTCGGTGAATCTAACCGCGATGTTCACGCTAATACAAGGCTTGTTGCCCCTTCTGAAAGCCGGAGCCAGAGCTGAGGATCCATCTCGAGTAATCAATCTAGGATCGATTGTGGGAAGTCAGCCCTTGGGCAACAACGCCTATTCATACGCTGCATCAAAGGCAGGTGTGCACCACATCACTCGAATTCTGGCGAATGAACTCGCCGCAAGCCACGTGACTGTCAACGCGTTAGCGCCTGGACCCTTCGAAAGCAGGATGATGGCTTTCGCAACGTCGGACGCCGCACGACGAGCACGCCTAATAGCAAGTGTCCCCCTTGGACGTCTTGGAATTCCTAGCGACATCGCTGCCGCGTTGCTCTATCTGTGCGGGGCCGGTGGTTCGTATGTCTCCGGCGCCGTATTACCCATCGACGGCGGTAAGCACGTTTCCATTCCTACAGGTGCGTCGGACGACGAGTAGCAACGCACTTTGGTCCTGCGGCTTCTCCGAACCCCGTCACATGCTCACTTGTCAAATCCCCCGGCTTGCGCGACCGCAACGCAGGCCCAAAAGTACTTCAGAGTGTTGCATGCGCCTAGGGTTGCAGTTGAACTAAGCGCCGTCGATAACGAGGCCATTGAGGATAACATCAACGACCTGTTCAACGAGATGGTCCTGCTGTGCTCGCGATTGCTTGGGGCGTGGCCGATACCAGACCGAAAAACCATTGAGCCCACCTAGAATAGTGCGCGCCGCTAGAGAGGGATCCCCAGACCTCATCACTCCCTCCTTCATACCATCGGCAATGACGTCGTGGAAGAAGGCCTCGTAGTCATCACGTAGTGCGATGAGACTCCGGAGATCCTTGTTCTGGTCGGGCGTGAGAGCGCTCGTGATATGGGATTCAACGCCCTGCTTGGAAACGTGGTGGTTCGCCAAGTTATCGATGATGCCGTGGACATGAGCCCGGCACATGTTTCGCAGGCGTACCGAGGCCGATTCGTTCGTACTGGCGATTGGACGTACACGCTCAATCGTGCGGACGATCGTGCGACGGTAAACCTCGAAGAACAGCTCGGTTTTCGAACGAAAATGATAGTAGATGAGCCCTTTGGTCGACCCATAGAAATCGGCGATCTGATCGATGCTCGTCGCATAATAGCCACGCAGCATAAAGCATTGAGCCGCTGCGTCGAGGATCTCAGCCCTCTTGTCTTCGCCTCGGTCCAGGCGTCCTGTACTGACACTCATTGCATCCAGTCCTTGCTCAATCGGTTTACCGGCTGCCCCCGACGGTCGGCCCGATGTCCCAGCCGGAAGCGATCGTGCCCTCTTCCATCTGAACCGAACCGGGATTTCCGGAGGTTATTGAAGTGAGCCGCACCCCATGGTGGGCCCAGCGAGTTGCTCATAGAAGGCGGCTTCGGCCTCGGCGAATTGCGAATTGCGAATTGCGTATAGCGGCTCGAGCAGTCGGTGGTGATTGAACCGTTTACCCCACCCGAGCTTGGCCATCTGCACAACCCTGCAGGTTGTGCCACGGCCCACGCCAGTGAATCATCCCCGCCTTCTATACATGCTGCTAATCGTTTCGGCCAACGGAGTATCGTACGAAGCGCCCACACTGCCAATCGACGGTTCGACGCCGATTTCGACGCGAGCCCGTTGAGCGAATCGACATCTACTGCACGCTCCTGTCCCAAAGATCGACAAGCCATCCTGCTGAACGGGCCGACGTTCGTACAAAGCCTGCACGAACGCGTCCACGGCAAAGTCGCAACATGTCGAAGCCGATGCCCGTCAGTTCATGCGCCTCCATCCCACTGCGTTTCGCACACAACGGGAGAAACAGATGCTCGGCCAGCGGTAGACCACCCGTCATGGCTGGTATGAATCGAAAAGGCCGAGAAACGGCTCACAGCGAAATCGAGCCGATGAGTCGACGAAATTCAGCGATTCTCCAAAATTGCCACGCTCGCCATGAATCCGGTCTCTTTGCTCACAATCGCGCTCGCCCCAGTCAATGAGAACCGGGCGATTGACGTTTCGTTCCATTTAAAATACTACCAAGTAGTAGTGTAAACGTTTTGTCCGACTTCGGCAATCGGAAAGGCATCGGCCTAACGCATTCGAGTTTGCAATTGTTTTTATTTTCGTTGCGACCGTCTCAAACAGCCTGCCCGCCGCTTCAGTACAGACGACATCCGCTAAATCGAGATATCGAATGCCGAAGGATTGTCAATTGGGGCTCACCGTCAGCGGGTCGGCAGAGCCACCGTTATCCTCGAAAAATGGGCCACGGGCGATGATCTGGCGGCGCGCACTTGAGGGCGCCTCGCATCAAAGTCTATCAAAAGCGAATTGCGGTTCCGGTGGAGAGTCGCAAGATCCACTACTTCCTAGCCGCCTCGTCAGCTTCCGTAGCGAGCGGAGCTTCACCCACTCATGCTGCGCGCTTCCAGAGAAAATGTATGATACTACTAGGTATCATTTAAGTTAACCAGACACGAACAGGAGTCGCAGATGCCAGCCTATATCATCGCCGACGTGGTCATAGAGAACGAGGGCATGATGGTGTCGTATCGGCCCATCGCAGCCAACGCGCTTGTCGCGCACAAAGGCCGGATCTTGGCCCTGGGTGAACCGGAGACGTTGGAAGGGGAATGGCGCCGCAAGCGGATGGTGCTCGTGGAGTTTCCAGATATCGAGGCCGCGCGCGCTTGGTACTCGTCACCGGAATATGCCCCGGCGCTCAAAATTCGCCAGGAGGCGGCGAGCGCGAGGGTTCTGTTGCTCGACGGCCGGAAGGGATCCTACCCAGAGTAGTCGCGTGAGGCGGGTGTCCAGGGGCAAGTCTGGAATGTGTTCGCGATGAAAATCGCGGGTCCTCGACGATTACTTCGATCTCGCTCTCAAGATTGCTGGCTGGCCGTTCTTGGAGCGAACAACCGTGATCACCGCCCGTACACAGCAGCACCGGGCGGTTTGAAGCCTGCTCCCATCTTCTGTACAGCACGACAAGCTTTCGCTGGTGTTCGTGACATACGTCGCGACTCGCCACTCCACAATGGCGTCAGTCCTGCTGCCTTGAAACGGATGCGACAGAAGACAGCACGGGACTCATGGCTACTTCGCCAAACGCCCAGGCTACTGGTCGAAGTAGCCGAGCAATGCAATCTCACAATACGTGGCTGGTGGAACTACCGCGGCTCCTTCTATTGGACAGCCTTGCATAGGCTCTGTCGGTATCTAGACCGAGAGCTTGTTCATTGGACTCGTTGCAAAACTCTGCGACTGGACAAAATCACCTTCCGCGGCTATCTCCGATATTTGCACCAAAGCCGGATTTCGCTGCTTGTGAAGTACTCGGCGTTGTGCGACAGGCCGCTGCCCTGGCATGCAACGCTGTGGCGAAGCGAAAAGGAAGCGGAAACGCTCGCGCACCAGTTAGGCGACGATCCGACCATCCTGCCTTCGCGCTTTGGACGGCGACAATCAGCAAGTCCGGCGTAGCGACAATCATCTTGTCCGGTAGTT
>NZ_JALPRJ010000040.1 GCF_030464885.1 Caballeronia sp. SEWSISQ10-4 2
AGATGCTGGCAGTCTCCTGCCAAATGACCGTTTACACAAAACTAATTACACCCCCCGTGAGTTAGCTGATTTCTTTATCACTATTAGCCACTGTGCGTGGCGGCACTTCAGAAATTAGCCACACATACGACCTGTGCGCGTCGCGCGGTGGCATGATTATCCCCTCGCTTCTTCCACGAGCCTCTTCCGAACATGTCGAATCTGATCGTACATGGCGGCGTCCCGTTACGCGGGGAGATCACGCCGTCCGCCAACAAAAACGCCGTCCTGCCCATCCTTTGCGCCACCCTGCTGACCGACCAACCCTTGCGCCTTATCGGCGTACCTGAAATCACCGACGTCAAAAAGATCCTCGAGATTTTCCGCACGCTCGGCAGCAACGTGTTGATGGATTTTTCCACCGGCATTCTCAACCTGCATCATCACGCAACCACTTTCGATCCCGTGGTGCACCGGCTGCCCGAGGAGATGCGTTCTTCCATCATGCTGGTACCTCCCCTGTTAGCGCGTTTCGGCGTGGCACGGCTGGAGAACGACGTAAAGGGCTGCACGCTGGGCGTTCGCGAGATCGATCCGCATGTGGAGGTGTTCGAGCGTTTCGGCGCGCAGGTCGAGCGTACGACCGACTCGCTCATCGTGCGCGCGGATACGCAGATGACCGCGAATCATCATTGGCTGGACTATGCATCGGTCACCACCACCGAGAACTTCGTGCTGTGCGCGGTCGCGGCCGGTGGTACGTCAACGCTGGTCAATGCGGCATCGGAACCGCATGTGCAGGAGTTTTGCCGCTTCCTCGCCACGCTGGGTGTCGCAATCGACGGGATCGGCACCTCGCGTCTGAGCGTCGCGGGCGGCCGCAAGCTGGGTGGCGGCGAGTTTCGCTTCAGCGAGGACTTCCACGAAATCGCAACCTTCCTCGCACTCGGGGCAATCACCGGCGGCAACATCGCGGTCAAAAACACCGCGCCCGAACAATTCCCGCTGATCGACCGGACCTTCGCGAAGTTCGGCGTGAACGTAGCGCATAAAGACGGTTGGTCGCGCGCGTTCCAGGATGGTCCGCTGCACGTACGCAGGCCATTTACGCAAAACATCCTCACCAAGGTGGAAGCGGCGCCCTGGCCTTATCTGCCGGTCGACCTGCTGCCCATCTTCATTGCGCTTGGCGTGAAGGCCGAAGGCAGCGCGATGTTCTGGAACAAGGTCTATGACGGCGCCATGGGATGGTCCGTGGAACTGTCGAAGTTCGGTGCGCACGTGTTTTTGTCCGACCCGCACCGGCTGATCACGTTCGGCGGTTTGCCGTTGAGTCCGGCCAAGGTCGAGAGCCCGTACATTATTCGCGTGGCGATCGCGCTGTTGATGGTCGCGGCGAGTATCGAGGGGCGTTCGGAGATTATCAATGCGCTGCCGATCCGCCGCGCACACCCGCGTTTCGTGGAAAACCTGCGCTCTGTAGGTGCGGACGTGGAGTGGACCAGCAGCGAATGATGTCAGCGGCTTATGCTGCCAGGCGAAAGAACCTGCATGTCCTAGTGGTGCTGGCGATAAATAAAACCATCCGCCAGCACCGCTGCGATGCATCAATCAATAGCCATCAATAACCATCAATAGCCAAGCGCAAGACCCGAGTTACGGCGCGGATCGTTCGCACCATAGAAACGATTCTTGCCAACCGGCTTGCCACCCAATGACGGCGCTCCGACCAGGATCGCTGCAACGTGGTTGGCCGGCTGCGGTCCGGAGAACTTCTGGCCCCACCCTTCCAGGATCTTCTGCGTGTCAGGACTCAACGTGAAGCGTTCGATATTCGTCGTTTCCGGCAGCCATTGCTGATGGAATCGCGGTGCATCGACGGCCTCCTGAATGTTCATGCCGTAGTCGATCACGTTGAGCATGGTCAGCAGCGTCGCGGTAATGATGCGGCTGCCTCCCGGCGTGCCGACCACCATCACGGTCTTGCCGTCCTTCGTGACAATCGTCGGGCTCATGGAAGACAGCGGACGCCGTCCCGGTCCAATAGCATTCGCCTCGCCCTGCACCAGACCATACATATTGGGGACACCGACCTTCGACGTGAAGTCGTCCATCTCGTCGTTGAGCAACACGCCGGTCTTGTTCGCCATCACGCCCGAGCCGAACCAGTCGTTCAGCGTGTAGGTCACCGAAACCGCGTTGCCCCATTTATCGACGATTGAATAATGGGTCGTGTTGGTGCCTTCATGCGGTGCAACACCAGGCTTGATCTCCTGCGACACCCCCGCCTTCTGCGGATCGATCGCCGCGCGAATCTTGGCCGCGTAGTTCTTGTCGAGCAGACGGTCCAGCGGGTTCTTCACGAAATCCGGGTCGCCCAGATAGCTGTTGCGGTCGACATAAGCGTGGCGCATCGCCTCGATCTGATACTGCATGGCCTGGGCTGAACGGAAGCCGAGACTTTGCATCGGATACCCTTCGAGGATATTCATGATCTCGCAGATAGCGACCCCGCCCGAGCTCGGCGGCGGCGCCGAGACCACGTGGTAACCGCGATAATCACACTCGACGGGCGCGAGTTCGCGTGTCTGGTATTGGTCGAGATCGGCTTGCGTGATGATGCCCTTGCCGGCTTGCGTCGATGAGACGAGGGCGTGACCGACCCAGCCCTTATAGAAGCCATCGGGACCCTTGACGCTTATTTCGCGCAGGGTTTTTGCAAGGTCCTTCTGCATTAGCCGCTCGCCAACTTGGTACGGCTCACCGTGGTTCAGGAAGATCGAACCCGAGCCCGCCGGATCTTTCTTGAAGTCGGCCGTTGCTGTGCCGAGGATATCGACGTCGCCCTGGTCGAGCACGAAGCCTTCCTGAGCGTACCGGATCGCCGGTTCGATGAGGTGGGCACGTTTCATCGTGCCGTATTTCGTTAGCGCCACTTCCATGCCGGACACCGTGCCCGGCACGCCGACAGCCAGATAACCCTTGGTGCTGAGGCCCGGAATCACGTTGCCGTTATTGTCGAGATACATGTTCGCGGTCGCGGCAAGCGGTGCTTTCTCGCGGAAATCGAGGAAGGTCTTGCGGCCGTCGGCGAGCTGGATTGTCATGAATCCGCCCCCGCCAATGTTGCCGGCCGCAGGATAGACCACCGCGAGTGCATAGCCGACAGCGACGGCCGCATCGACTGCGTTGCCGCCGTCCTTGAGCACGTCGACACCCACGCGGGTTGCGAGATGCTGGGCAGTGACGACCATGCCGTTCTCGGCGGCGACCGGGGCTTGCGATGCGGCTTGTGCGCCCGCGTAGCAAAGGGCGAGCGCCGCCGCGAGAAGCGACTGGGCGAGACGATCGAATTTCATTGTTTGAATGTCCGTTGCGGAGGGAATGAGAGGCGCTTGTGGCAGCGGTGACTTGGCAACCCGGGCGACCGGGCCGCCAGCAACGCGCACGATACCAACAATGATTAATGGTGGGAACCCGCAAAAGCCGCAGTTGAAAAACTGCGGCTAGCCTGCTGTGGGGTTCGGACCGCGTATTTCGGTCAACGACTTGCGCTGCCGCCCTTGCCCATCGAAGTTCTCCGGTGCAAGCCATTGTTCGAACGCAGCGCGCACCGCGGGCCATTCCTTGTCAATGATGGAAAACCACGCGGTGTCGCGTGTCCGTCCCTTATAGAGCACGGCCTGCCGGAAGATGCCTTCGAACTGGAAACCGAGCCGCGCGGCCGCTTGCCGCGAAGGTGCGTTCAAGGCATCGCACTTCCATTCATAGCGCCGGTAGCCGAGTTCGTCGAAGGCATGTTTCATCAACAGGTACTGGGCCTCGGTGGATATTGGCGTGCGCTTGAGCAGAGGCGAGAACGCCACGCTCCCCACTTCGATAACCCCATTGGCCAGGTCGATCCGCATCAGCGCCAGGGTGCCGATCGCCGCCCCCGTCTTCAGGTCGATGACCGCGTAGTGCTGGGGATCGGGACTGACCGCGGCACGTTCGACGTAGTCGCGATAGCTCGCGGCGTTGTCGAAGGGGCCAACCGGCATGTAGGTCCAGTCGCGGCCGTCGGGCGCCTGGCTGTAGGCCTTGAAGAGGTCAGCGGCGTGGTGCAGCTCGAGTGGCTCCAGCCGGCAGTACTGTCCTTCGATCGGGCTGCGCGGCGGGTGCACACGCGCGGTCCAGTGTGGCATGGGCTCGCCAACGGGTTGCTGGTACTGGTTCAAAGTGCTGGGCATAGCGGTTCCTTGCGGCGTGAGGCGAATGTTGAAGCGGGACGTAGGCGAAGCATGTGCTAACGTACGCGCATCATGGAACCTTAAAAAGTGCCACATTCCCTATATTTCATGGTTCCACGTTTCGTGAAACCCGTGGAACCATTGGATCTCGGGCACTTCCCATCCTTCTCATGACCGCTACTTCATCCCTTGCACCGCAAACGCTGCTTGAGGCTTCGCTCGCCAAAGGTCCCGGCGCGATGTCCATGCAGCGCCAGTTGCACCATCGCTTCAAGGAAGCCATCCTCGGTGGCCATCTGGCGCCGGGAAGCCGCCTGCCGGGATCGCGCGCGCTGGCCGAAGCACTGTCGATCTCGCGCAACACGGTGACTGCCGCGTACGACCTGCTGGCCGCCGAGGGTTATGTGCAACCCGACCGGCAGGGCACGCGGGTAGCGGCGTTATCGCGTCCGGTGGCGCCGCACGGCAAGCGCAACGCGTCGCCGGCGCCAGCCACCGCGCGCCGGCTGACGCCTCTTCAAGCGACCACCCCGCCTGCCGACTCGGGCGCCGCGTTGCGGCCCGGCGTGCCGGCCTTGTCCCATTTCCCCCTGGCTGCGTGGCGCCATGCGATCGACCGCGCTATTCGTCATGCGGGGCCATCGGCGCTCGGTTATGGCGATCCTCTAGGCGAGCCGGCGTTGCGTGCGTCCATTGCCCGGCACCTCGGCATAGCCCGAGGCGTGCGGTGCGAGCCGGCTCAAGTGGTCATCACCGAGGGTGCGCAAGAAGCGCTTTCACTATGCGTGCGTTTGTTGACCAACGCCGGCGATACGGCGTGGATCGAGGACCCCGGTTATCGCGGGGCGAAGACGGCAATGCGAGCCGGCGACCTGCGAATGGTCCCAATGCGCGTTGACGCCGATGGTCTGATCGCCGCCGACGGCGACTGGCAGACGCAGCCGCCCCGTCTGATCTACACGACGCCGTCGCATCAATATCCCGCGGGCGCCGTGCTGACCGTTGCGCGCCGCCTGGAGTTGATCGCGATGGCGCAGCGCAACGGCACGTGGATTATCGAAGACGACTACGACAGCGAATTCCGCCACGCGGGCGAGCCTATCGGTGCGATGCAGGGTCTGGTGGCGCAAGCGCCCGTGCTCTACGTGGGCACGTTCAGCAAGACGATGTTTCCGTCGTTGCGGATTGGCTTTCTGGTGCTCCCGGCGACCTTGGTAGCGCAAATGAAGGCGCCTCTGGACGATATGCTGCGAGGGGGTCACCGCTACGAACAACTCGCACTGGCCGAATTTATTGAAAGCGGCCAGTTCAGCCGGCACCTGGGCCGCATGCGGCGCTTGTATCGCGACCGGCAACATGCGTTGAGAGAAGCGCTGACGCGGCATATGCCGGCGATGCATGTTATCGAAGGTGGCTATTGCGGGTTGCACTTAACCATAAGGCTGCCCGCGTGTTACCCGGACCGTGAAATCGCCGATGCAGCACGGCGTCACGGCATAGCACCCACTCCGTTATCGAGTTTCGCGCTGCAGCCTACGCCCGAGGATAACGGGCTGGTGCTGGGGTATGGGAATACATCGGCTGAGTTGTTTGAGCCTTTGGTTCAGCGTCTGGGTAAACTGGTTCGTGGAGCGAAGGATTAGAGGTTGGTTTTCGTTCGCACTCGGGGTTCTGGTTGGTGGGGTTTTGGGGCCGGTGGTTCTGGGGTGATGCCGGGTTGGTGCTTTCGGCGTTAGTGGTCGGGGTCAACGCCGAGTTGCTGCTTTCTGCGTCCGTGGCCGGTCTCACGGCGCTAAGGGGCACGATCCGTTGGGCTTAGCCGTTGTCCGCTCGCACTGTCCTCGACTTGCCAGCCTGCTGCTTTCAAAACTTCGCGCAGACGATCGGCTTGTGCCCAGTTCTTATCGGCGCGAGCTTTCTCACGTTTCTCTGCGAGCGCTGCAATGTCTGCCGGGATATCGACCTTGTTCGTCTGCCATTCGCCTAGCCGGAGCCCTAGCACTGAGTCGAAGCGGTCAACCGTCGCGCGTCGGGTAGCGTCCGGCAGATCGCTTTTGACCAGTTCCCACAAGACGGCTAACGCTCGTGGCAGATTCAGGTCCTGATTGACCTCGGCGTTGAAGCGGGCCTCGAAGCGCTCATCAGCACGTCCGCCCGCCGGCCAGCTCGAACAGGTTTTGCGCAGCCGGTCCAGCGCGGACTGCGCAGCGTCGAGCGCCTCGTGATTAAACCGCAAGCTGCTCCGATAATGCGCCGTCAGGCACAAGTAGCGGTAAGCCAGCGGATCGATCCCGCGGTCGATCAACGTCTGCAGGCGCACGAAATCCCCCGCCGATTTCGACATCTTGGCCAGGTCCAGCGTCAGGAAATGGCCGTGCATCCAGAAATTGGCGAGCCGGGTGCCGTGGCAGGCCTGCGTCTGCGCAATCTCGTTGCTGTGATGCACGGAGATGTGATCTTCGCCGCCGCAGTGAATATCGAACCAGGGACTCAGGTATTTCGCCGACATGGCCGAGCACTCGATTGCCAGCCCGGAAAACCGCGGCCCCACGGGCTGTCCCACTTCATCTGCCGGGTGCAATCCGGTGGGCTGAACTTCCAGAGCGCGAAATCGGTGGCGTGCCGTTTGTCACCGACCGCAACCCGCTTTCCGGCCTGCAGTCCCGCATGATCGAGTCGCGCCAGATAACCGTAGTCGTCCTGCTTGCTGGTGTCGAAGTACAGGCCGTCGGCAGTCTGGTAGACGTAGCCCTTGCGTTGCAGCGTGTCGATAAAGGTAATTTGCTCCGCGATATGGTCGGTCGCGCGGCACCAGACCGAAGGCTCCAGCAAGTTGAGCGCGTGCCAGTCCGCCATGAATGCCGCGGTATACCGTTCGGCGATAGCCCATGCCGAATCTCCCGTTCGCCGGCTGCCTTTTTCCATCTTGTCTTCGCCTTCGTCGGCATCCGAGACCAGATGACCGACGTCGGTGATATTGACCACGTGCTGCACGGTGTAGCCGTTAAACGCGAGCACGCGTCGAAGCACGTCCTCGAACACGTAAGTACGCAGATTGCCGATGTGCGCATGGTCGTACACCGTGGGGCCGCAGCAATACATGCCCACGTGTCCGGGCTGTATCGGAGCGAACGGGCGTATTGCGCGCGACCAGGTGTCGTACAAGGCGAGAGCCATCGGATTTCCGTATTGTTGGCGACCGTGAAAACAAAAAGGCCACCAGTCTTGCAACGGGTGGCCATGGAGGACTTGGACGTGATGGTGTCGACGCGCTAGACGCAAGCTCCCCTCGGCAGGCTGTGACAGCATGCACGCATGAAGCGGGAACGGGAAGTGGCGTCGGTGAACATGAAAAAGATGCTAACGCGTGTTTTTCTATTGGTCAATATGATTACCTCGTCGTTACGACTGCAAGAGTCCTTTCGCCTGCCTCAGGTTGCTACTCACCTCATTCAAGACGTTGGCGCAAGGGACCGATAGCCTAGAATTTATAATCCAGACCGACGGAAAACCCCATGATTCTTCCGCCCGCATAGCAGAAAGGAGCGCCTTGCGAGATCGAGCTGCCGTCGTGGCAGTCTGCGGTGACTGAGCGTCCTCCAGCGCCGAGATCGTAGTGAGCCAGAGCCTGGTTGATCGTGATGGCGTAATCCGCATAAACGGTGGTGTGTTTGTCCACTGCATGCCTATACATGGCCGTGAACATGTTGGCACCGTTCGAGGGGTTGGCGTTACCCAGGGCATTAGGATCCGCCGGCGCCGTATTGTGTTGGCCAGGATCTCCCGGCGTCCGGTTCGCATGACCCCATCCAATGCTGGCGCTGTCCTTTGGCGTGAACTCCTGCGTCAGCGCAAGCCAGAAACCATTACGGCTACGCTCGTTCTGGATCTGCAGATAGGCGGGAACATTCCTGCGCATTACTTCGTAGATTGCACTCAAAGTTGTTTTAGTGGGCAGGGTATATTGCGCGCCGACTTTGAATGCCCATTCGTTACCAATATCGTTCGGGTCGGTACCGTCGGGGGATGCCAATGCCGCGGGACTCGCCGTGACATCGCTGGAACGGTTGACGCCTTGGTGCAGTTCGTAGGCGGTGGTGAAGTAAAGCGGTCCATTGGTATAAGCTAGGTTCGCGCTGTATGCCGAGCCGTAACTGCCGTCGTTACAGGCGAGCGGTGTACCGCCGCTTCCGGGAACATTGCCCCCCGTACAGCTCGATTCCCCCGAAGCTTGAACCGAGTTCTCATAACCGCGGTTCTGTCCGGGCGACACCAACGCATTAAAATTCCAGCCGTGGAACGTCGGCGATTCATACCAGATTGCATGGTCAAGCCGCGTGCCGAATTCGACGCGATTATCCCCGCCCGTGTTGCCCATGATCGCGGAATAGTCTCCGATCGTCCCGGAGAAAGGATTCATGCGTGCGGTGGAGGTCTTGTATGGGGCGTCGGTCTTGCCGATCTTTAACGCACCCCAGGACGTAGACGCGACACCGATAAAGCTGTTGCGCGATGTTAGTGCGCCCTTGACGGACGAGTCTTGCGCGGAATTCGAGTTTGAAGTGCCCGCCGTCGCCGAGATATCCAGTTGCGTTTCCAACTGATAGACAAACGCGAGACTCTTATCTGATCCAAACGGCTGTTTGCCGCGTACGCCGACGTAAGAAAGGTTCGAGGAGACGTCAGGTTGCCAGCTCATGTGACCCGCGGGGAAAACTCGTTCGCCGCTTGGCGTTGTGTATTCGCTTTTGAGTCCCTTCGTGAGGTAGTCCACAGAGAGATCCAGGTTTCCATAGAATTCCATGTTGCCGAGCGCTGCCAGCAAGGACCGCAGGCGCGGCGGCATGCTGGCGCCCCACGAGCTGGATCCGTCGTCCGCCGATCCCGTCTGAGTGCTCGTTGGCGTGGCCGTAGCGCCGGCCGATACAGAAGCCGTGTTTGGAATAGTTGAAACGGTTGCCGGGCGAGGTGCCTCGGCGCTCGATCGCGCCTGCTTGGCGGAAAGCTCGTCCAGTTTTTTTGTCAGCGCATCCATTTGCTGCCGCAACAATTGGATTTGTCTTGCCTGATCATCTGCGGGAAGTGCCTGCGCGAGCGCCTTCTCCGATAAACCTCCACTGCCGGCGGCAAGGAAAATGATCGGCGCGGCCGCCATGAGTGAATTTCGTCTCTTTTTCATCGTCGTCTCCACTTGATAGTTATGCTTATTAAAATATTTTCTTTACTTTTTAACGCTACGCCCTCCTCAAAGGAGCAGGTATCAGATTGGTTACAAGGGGCGTGTCTCGGCCAGATACATTGATCGGGTCACGCGAAGGACGCGTGATCCAGGTAGTGCGTGGTTGTTCCAATTTCTCTCGATGGGAATGGCATCGATGTAATTGAAATCAATTTGTAAATGTTACGCGTCCCGAAGTAAATGTGAGGGCAGCGTAATTTTTAGGATAGTTAAATGAACTTATGGTAACCATACCCAATGGTGAATCTGTATTGCGTAGGCGAGGCCAAGTGTGTAGTCGGAATTAACCTGGGATGATTTATTAAAAGATATGGAATGCTATTTCAATGATTATGGAAGTACGCGCTAAGTATCGGCTAAGTATTGATAGGTGATTTTAAGCTCAGGCAAGCTGTGTGCGGGGCGGTTAGCGGATTTGAGGAAAACGATTTGGTGCCACGCTGTATCTTTCTGTTCCCTCTGTATGTCGGTGTTCAAGACCGGCGTCAACTACTGGGAACAGGGGCGAAGAGGGGATTGTGCGAAATCGGGCGCGGGCGGGAGGAGAATCTCGGTGGTGCGTATCGCGATTTTTGTGGTCGTTCGAACACTGCGTTTAGTCTTTGAAATTCAATTACTTGAATAATACTTAAGATAGCTAATCATTGAGATCGTACTGTGTTTGACCCGCAACCGGAAACTGCGGTGGATCGGCTGCGTCAGGTATCGAGCGATGCCTTATGGAGACTTCGACGCTCGACTCGATTGCGCAACTGGCCCGCGACCAGGGCGCCAATCACCAGGGACAGATAGATAGTCAGGAGATCACGACGCCACGTATCCAGCGCGACCCGATGTGCAAGCAGCTTCGGATCGGGTGCCGGGAGCACGGCACTGGCCGTCTCGACAGCCCGGGTCATGTGAAGAAAGCCGGCCGCCGACATCAGCGGCAAGCCAATGAGCACAGCGATCAGTGCGGGTTTTGCACGGCGCAAGGGATCGTAGTGGCGAAAACGTATCCAGAGTCCGAGACAACCGTGCACCCAGCCCGGCGCGAGCAGCGCAAGTTGCAAGCCCTGAGTGCCGCTTGAGATCAGCGAGATCACGATCTTTTCATAGTTCGGTTCGAAGCCGTAGAGCGAGGCGGCGAGACGGGTCGCAACCGCATGACGGATGAGCAGGAGAGGCAAACTGAGTCCTGCCCAGATGCGGATCCATTCGGTAGCGGGCAATACCCAGCGGCGACGCCCGTAGATCGTGCGCAGCGCCAGCGAAAAATGAAGCGCAGCCGAACCATAGAGCAAGATCGTGCCGGGCGTGCTGTGCCATAGCTTTATGGCAAGCGTGAGACCGTGTCCCGCGAGATCAAGCGACCAGATTCCGAGCGCGTGATTGACCAGATGGAGGAAAAGATACGTCAGCAGCACCACGCCTGATCCAATCTGAAAATGACGCAAAATCGATTGCATCTCCATTCCTCTTGATGTCGAACGTGGACGGGTCATTAAACATGACTCCAGCCAAACGTGCACGGATTGGGCAAAAATATTCACGCGCACCGGTGCTCAAGATGCCTGCCGCGGGACCTGAGACGGCGGAAACGGCCGAGAGCCATGTTCCCGTGGCCGATTTGTGTTTATCGAACCTGACAATAAGACCCGCGACCGTGCGGTTTTATTCCCACTTTCCCGGTATTCGTGAAAAAGAAAGCCGCGTTCGGATCAACGTGACGATCGGGAATAAACCGCACTTGGCCATAGTTATATGAGTGCACGTCTGACTGATTTATCCAGGACCTTGAGATCCTTGCAATATCTCCGACGCGACAATCCGATGCATCTCACACAGTGAATGTGATCGGTATTCCTAAACGAATGAATTGGAGGTTTTCATGAAATTCCTCACGTTAGTTGTCACTGGCGCGCTGATGGCCGTCGCGGCGCAGGCATATGCCGGGGAGTACGACGCGGCCAAGGGGACGCCGGGCGATAACAGCGCCGTGGTGTCGCAGGCGAATTCGGCACCTGCACAGCCTGCGGCACCCATGAAGAGCAACGCTGCGCCCGTCGGCAAGACCCGCGCAGAGGTTTACGAGGAACTGATACGCGCCCAGCAGGATGGCACGCTGGAGCGTCTGAACGAAATGTACGGCGGCGGTTGAGCCGAGATGCTCCCGGCAGGTCGAACACGGGCTTGCACCCGGCTCTTTTCCCGGGTACATGGCCCGCGGAATATTCCGTTCTGTGGCTGAGCGCCGTCGTGTTGTACGGTTACCGGCTAGCAGCATCGGTATGAAGGAGACGGAGATGAACATCGCCGAGAAGTCACTGCATTACCTCGTCGAAAAATGGCTGGCACCTACCCCGGCGATGCAGATCCACGTGGTTCAATTCGGCCGCATGAGTCTGGACAAGAGACGCTACGTGCGCGTCGAGGCCTCGGCACCGACCGGCTCACGCGCAATCTTTTTCTTTCGCCACGATGACGGTAACTGGTGTGTGTTTCCGCCTGCTATCTCAGGGCCTGCAATGATGAGCTATCGGCTTGCGGCGTAAGACCGCTTGCTACTCGCCTGCAACAGCGGTACCGGTTAGCGAAACACCGACAAAGGCATGAGCATCGCGCTGCTTCAATACCGAGGGGACTTACCCGAACGAAGCGTGATTTTCATGATGCTTACCGTGTCCCGTCCAGCAGCATCGTCATGCGCGTGCGGGCGAACGCGGGGTCTATCGGGGCATCGTCGAAAAGCAGGCGATAGATGAGCGGCGCGACCACGTTATCCAAGATCGCATTTGCATCGGGCGGCGCTTCGCCTCGCTCGATAGCCCGGTCCAGGATCATCTGGATCTGCGAGCGCGTGATGGCCGCGCACTGACAGGCTGGGCTGCGGTAATCGTTGCTTGCCAGAACGTCACGTGTCATGGCCCGGCCCGGCGCGGACGACATCTCTTCCTGATACCCCTGCGCCCATGTTTCCAGATCGCTCTGCAGAGCGCCGGTGTCGGCCGGTCCGTTATCCGGATGAAAGCGCTGCAGGGCGACATCGGCGAGAAGGGTAGGCAGGTCGCCCCAACGCCTGTAGATAGTGGATGGTGTCACCCCGGCACGCGCTGCTACTTGCGGCACGGTGAGTTCCTCGCGCGATATTTCCGCCAGCAATGTCTTGACTGCGTGGTGCACCGACTCCTGCACCCGCGCGCTGCGTCCGCCGGGTCGCAACCCTTCTCTTGCTGCCATTTCTTGTCTCTCTCCGACCCTGTTCGCGCACATCGATAAGACGCACTAAAGCTAAAACGTTGCGTTAACGAAAGGCAACGTGCACAATCCGCTAAAGCAATTATTTTGCGTTTATTTCCCGGAGTGTGCAATGGCCTTCGATACCGATCCCGGTTCACCTTCTCATCGGACTCGCTACGCGTTGCTGCTCTATGCGTTCATAGCGGCGATGTTCTTTGGGGCATCGAGTGCGCCGACGCCGCTTTATCGGCTGTACCAGGAGGCGTGGGGGTTCTCGTCCGGGATGCTGACGGTGGTCTTTGGCGTTTATGCGTTCAGCTTGTTGCTCGCGTTGCTGACGACGGGGTCGCTCTCTGACCACATTGGCAGGCGTCCGGTGATTGTTGGCGGACTGGCGCTCGAAATCGTGGCAATGCTGATATTCGCCGATGCCGATAGTGTCCGGATGCTGATCCTGGCGCGTGTCCTCCAGGGTTTCGCGACCGGTGCGGCGACGAGTGCGCTGGGTGCTGCGATTCTCGATGCCAGCCGCGCGCGCGGTCCGCTGGTCAATACGTTGTCGCCGCTGCTTGGCATGGGGGTGGGGGCGCTTGGCACGAGCTTGCTGGTTCAATATGCGCCCGCGCCCATGCGGCTCGTCTACTTCCTGATGCTCGCGGTGTTCCTGCTTCAGGCCGTGGGTGTGTGGCTGCTGCCGGAGACGGTGAGCCGCCGCCCGGGTACGCTGGCTTCACTGGTGCCGCGCGTGCGGGTGCCCCAGGCGGCGCGTGGTGCGATGCTGCGCATTGCACCGGTCAACGTCGCGGTATGGGCATTGGGCGGGTTCTATTTGTCGCTGGGACCGACGCTTGCGCGCGCTGTGACCGGCACCGATGCCGTCACGACGGGCGGCTGGGTCGTGTTTGCCTTGACGTGCGGCGGCTTTGCTGCAGTGCTGCTGTTGCGCGCCTTGAGCACACCCCGGTTGCTCGTGACGGGCGCGCTGGTGCTTGCCGCTGGATTGCTGGTCACGCTGACGGGCGCCCACACGGGTAACGCCGGACTCCTTTTCGTCGGAACGATAGTGGCTGGCATAGGCTTTGGCTCTGCGTTTCAAGGCGCATTGCGCTCGGTCTTGCCACTGGCTGAAGCGCACGAACGCGCGGGCCTGATGGCGGCGTTTTATGTGTTGAGTTATCTGGCGTTCAGCGTGCCGGCGATTATCGCGGGAACGATGGCCCATATCGTTGGCTTGCGGCTTACGACAGATGTGTATGGGATTACGCTGGTGCTGCTGACTGGGTTGACTGTTGTTGCCAGTGGGCTGGGACGAGGGCGCGGAATGGTCGGAGGATAAGCGCGGTTTGCAGGCACACCCTCGGCCGGTACGCCTGCATCACTTGCGCGCACTCTCAGGGCTAAACCAATAAGCGAGCGCGCCGGCCGCAAGCGGTACAGCCGTCACAACAAACAGCCTTGAGTAAAGATCCGCGTTTGACACACCGGCATAGCGGGCTCCCTCGGCTATCCAGCCAAAAATGCTGCTTGCCAGCGCCACGCCCAAAAACACAAGACTGTTAAGCAATCCCAATCCAAGCCCCAGCTTGGCTGGCGCAATAATCGCCCGCGCTTGCGACATGATCAGCGGATGAATGCAGCCCACCGACAGCAGCAAGCAAATCGCGGCAATACTTATTGCCGGACTTCGTTGCGGCATCATCGCCAGCAAGAGCGCCGCAAAAACGCCCACGGCCTGCCAGCACAGCGATAACGTCTTGGGAGCCCATCGCCGAACAAGGAACGGGATGCCAAAAGACGCGCCTATCCCGGCGATACTGGTGATGGTCATCGCGTTGCCACGCGCTATCACGTCGAAACCAAACACGTCCGCCAGATACGGTCCACCCCAGGAAGTTCGAAACGTTGCGCCCACGGACATAGCCAGGCAAACCGGCATCAACGTCCATAATCCGTTCGCGCGGTTCGGCGGCACCGCCGTCCTGAACGATGGTTGCGAAGGCGGTGCCTTGAGCAAAGGTTTTTCGTCCTGCCGGCGCACGAAGCACACAATGCCGATCGTCGCGAGGAGCATAAAAACGGCGGATAACGCCATGACCGGCCGCCAGCCGAGGCGCGCTGTCGCCCAGCTTAGCGGGAACGCTGCGAGCAGCCCGCCGGACATGCCAATAGCGCTGGCGGTCGTGATAGCCCGCACATCGCGTGGACCGGCCCCGTGGCGCAGAACGTGGTTGAGCAGTCCCATGAAAACCGGCGCACAACCCAGTCCGATTCCCGCCTGGGCAACAATGGCGAGGCGCGGATCGGTAGTGACCGACACAAGCCCGGCGCTCAACGTGCCTACGCTCATCAGCACCGCCGTGGGATAACGCACGCCATACCGGTCGAACATGAATCCGACCGGAATTTGCGCCGCGGCAAAGACGAGAAAAAATGCGCCGGAGAACCAGCCGAACATCTGCGGAGTGAAATGGAAGTCGCTGATAAGCTGTGTGGAAATCACTGCTATGTAGCTACGGAAAAACTGGCTTAGAACGTAGCTGAAGGTAAGCGCCCACAAACCATAATCGGTCGATCGTACGGACGCAGAGGCCCGCGGAGTTCCTGAAATATCTGTCATCGACTCAACGTGAAAGCAGCTTCTTGTGGGTTGTTGTATTCGCCGTACCCGCTGTATCGGGGAGTTGAATCGCGTGGCCGCTGGCTTTCACAATCTCGCGCGGCGTGAGGCCGAGCAGCCGGTTCATCCAGTGCGCCATGTGGCTTTGATGCGCAAAGCCCGTTTCCAGCGCCACCTGGCTGGTACTCAGCTTACCCTGCAGCAACAACGCCTTCGCGCGCTCGACGCGCCGCTGTACGACGTATCGATGCACCGGCACGCCAAGCGTCTCGCGAAACAGCACCTTGAAATGCGGCACGCTAAGGTGGGCCAGCGCGGCTAGTTCGTCGAGCGTCAGGCGCTGTTCCAAATTGCTTTCAATGAAGTCGATTACATTCGCCGCCATTCGCGGCGCGAGCTTGCGCCGGCGGCCTTCGAGCGCATCGACGCGTTCGGCGCCGTCGATCAGACGGACCACCATCGCGGTGCAAAGGCTTTCCGCATAGAGCGGATCGGACGTGTCGCCGGCTTCGAGCTCTGCTTGCAGTGCCCATGCCAGATGCTGGAAACGCGGATCGCGCATCTGGAGTTGCGGACGGATCTGCGCGTCCCGTGCCCTCAGATCGAGTTGCTCCAGGGTCTTGCGCGCGAATGGCTCGCTGATCCAGACGCTCAGGATCGTGCAGTCCGATTCGTCGACCCATTGGCCTTCAAGTCCTGCGGGTATCACGTCGGCATCGCCGTGCGCCTGGATGCGTGCGTCGCGACGCTGGTCGCACATGCAGTGCGCCTTCACCGGTGCCCCGACATGCACGCCGACGACATGATGTGACGAAGGTGTAAGCCGATGCACGCCCGCAGAAATACCGAGCAGCGCCGCTCCGAAGCCGTTCCAGCCGCGGCCCTTGCTGGAGCGCAAGTTAACGCGAGAGCCGGCGGGCGACATGGGCAATGGAGTCACGGCGTTCATGGCAGTTCCTCATGGAGGTAGGCAACAGCGTGCATTGTGCTGCGTTTCGGCCTAATTTGCTCGATGCCGTGGGCTAGAGACGTCCCTGCACCGTAAGTCTCGCCGCAGTCCCACAAAACAATCATCCGTATCTGCGCATGATGATCCTTGTCTGCGCGCCCGGAACGTCGGACGTCCCTACGATGACGATATCCAGGCCAACAAGGAGTCGAATGTGTTCGTAATATTCGGAGCATCAGGCAAAGTAGGGCGCGTCACCGCTGCAACACTTCGCAACGCGGGGCACGCGGTAAGAGCCGTCGTACGGAACGAATCTCAGGGCGAGCACCTTGCAAGAATCGGTTGCGAAATCGTGCTTGCCGATCTGACAAATCCCGCGTCGGTGGCGAAGGCTATCGATGGCGCGCAGGCGGTGCAGATCCTGTGTCCAGTGCCAAATGGCGACGCGCAACCCGAGAGCACGATGCGCCACATGATCGACGTCGCGGCCGTCGCGCTGCGTGCTAATCCGCCCCCTCGTGTGCTCGCATTGTCCGACTATGGCGCGGAACTGGATCGTGGCACGGGCATCACATTGCTCTTTCACACCCTTGAATCACAGTTGCGGCCGGTGGCGCAAAACCTGACCTTGTTGCGCGCCGCGGAACATATGCAGAACTGGGCACGTGTGATTCCGGTCGCGCTGGCAACGGGTGTGCTGCCAAGTCTGCATGATCCTCTGAACAAGCGCTTTCCCACGGTAGCCGCGCAGGACGTGGGCCAACTCGCGGCCGAACTGCTGCTCGACGAGTCGCGCGCGAGCGTGCCGCGTGTGGTGAGCGTTGAAGGTCCGCGACGGGTTAGTGCGCTCGATGTCGCGCGTGCACTAAGCGATGTCAGCAGGCGCGAAATAAACGCGCGCGAAGTGCCGCGTAGCGAATGGACATCCACGCTTCTGCGCGCCGGCCTTAGCGCGAACCATGCCGATCTCATTACCGAACTCTGCGATGCGCATAACGCGGGCCGCATCGACGTGGAAGCGGGAATGGGCGAGCGGCGTTTCGGGACGACAGAACTCGCTGAGGTCCTGGCTTCGATGCTGCCTGACGGCGCAATGGTGGCTAGCTAAATGCGCTACTCGACACGGAAAAAAGCCACGTACCCTCGGCCTTCGCACAATGCGCCGACGGCGTCCGCGGCGCGTGCACGCGACCCTAAACATGCGTGGCTCGTGGTCATTATCGGCGTTGCGGGACTCATTGGCGGTTATCGCTTCCAGCGCATATTAAGCGCACTACCCGACAGCAACGACGACTTCATTTTCTTCTGACGATCCGCTGAAGAGAGGTGGTAATCCGAGCATGGACGAAACTCAAACGTCCAGTACAACCGCCGACTCTTCACCCAGTCCAAGCTTCGCCGGTATCGCGCTGCAAATCAGCGCATGCCCCGGCGGGATTTCCGCCTCACATGGCACCGGATATGTCACCTCTCCGGAAAGCACACGCGTCGCGCACGTACCGCACACTCCGGACCGGCAATTCGACGCAACCGTCACACCGTTCGCCTCAGCAAAATCCAGCAGGCTGCCGTCTTCCGGCGACCACCGTGCGTCGCGACGCGTGCGCATGAAGACCACTTTCGATGAATGCTCGGGGTCACGTCGAGACACAGGCGTTGCTACCGCAGTTGAAGCGTTTTCTGTGTGCTTGACACTGGCCGGCCCGAACGCCTCAAAGCGAATCCGGTTGTCGGCAATGTTGAGCGAACGCAAGCTGCTGTACATATCCTGCATGAACGAGCCTGGACCGCACAGATAAAAATCGTAATCGTCAAAGGGCAGCACACTCTTGAGATACGTAATATCAACACGCCCGACGGACGAACGCGGATGAGCGTCGTGGCCTGAATCTGCTTGACTGTCTCGCAGATGTACCGAGAGACGCGAGTGGATTTGCTCAGCATCCCTGAGTTGATCGGCGAATGGATGTTCGTTGGACCGGCGCGCACCGTGGATAAAATGAATGTGCTCGCGTCCGCTTTTGTCGGCGAGCAAGCTGTTCAGCATTGCGATCATTGGCGTAATGCCTATGCCAGCGGACAGCAATACAATCGTACGGCCGCTCTTTCGGTCGAGCACGAACGCTCCGCCCGGCAGCTTGGCCTCGATCTCCATTCCAGCCTCAACGTTCTCATGCAGCCACGTCGACGCCGCACCCTCGCGCTTTACCGTGATCCGATAATGTCGATCATTGTGGGCATCGGAAAGGGTATAGGTTCTGATTAGTGGTGCTGCGAGCCCTGGAACGTGCAGCCGGATTGGCAGGAACTGGCCGGGTTCGAATGCGGGAAGTGTCGATGCATCAGCGGCTTGCAGATAGAACGATCGCACGCCGGGAGCCTCGTCGCGAACGTCGGCGACCTTTAGCGTGCGCCACGTGCTCGCAGCTAACGGTGTTGTCTCCGGTGTTTTCCAGCTACCGGTCTTCACCAATTGCGGGGCGTATTGCACCCCGGACCAACGCAAGGGCAACGCACGCCGGGTGCGTCGAACCTCGCACACATGCCAGCGGATCAGCCGCTCGGCGCCATCGAATGACTTGAGTTCCGCACCTTCCCAAATGATCTCGGCATCGACGGCGAGATACAGCAGGTCGCCGCTGTCGAAGTCGATGACCAACAAACCCGCACGCGGATCGTGCATCAGGTTGCCGATGGTATTGAAGAACAGATTGCCGCTGAAATCCGGGGTGGTCAGCGTGTGCTCATTGTCGATACGAATAAACCCCGGCTTGCCACCGCGGTGCGATACATCAGCGCCACGCCCCATGCCCGCATCGCTCGATGTATTCGCGCTCGCGACGAAGAAGGTATCCGCCCGTGCAAGCAGCGCGCGGTCATCGTCATTCAGGTGGTTTGAAACAACCGGCGACTCCTGACTTTCTTCAACATTAAATTCGATAGGCGTACGGCTCTGGATGTACTTGGCGCAGTTACCAAAACTCTGGCTCACGGCAACGCTAATCGCTTGATCGTCGATAGCGGTGATGATTCCGTTGACCCGGTTGCGCCGACGCGTAGCAGGCTGGATACCGAGCCCACCCAAGACCGATCCGACTTGCCACATACGCGCAAGCGGATCGCCCGCCAAACTCCGGCCGCCGATACGCAGCGTGCGTTCATCGGGCGTCGAGATAAAACCCGGCGCACCAACACGCAGCGTCGCCCACGGTTGCCCCTTTTCATCCACTCCACCGAGCACCATGAACGGTTGTTCCGCAAAGAACCGGCGGTGCTGCTCAGGCATGTAATCGCGAATCCCGCGGCGCGCGTCAATGTTCATCCGCTCGCGCACCCCCGCACGTTCCTGCGCGGCCAGTTCGTCGGCATGGAATGGCGATTCGATAGCACGCCAGCCCGAGGGAGGCGCGGCAACGGGAGTGGACATGATGTTCTCGATCTCGAATAAAAGCGTGTGCTGTTTGACGCGCTACTTCGCGTCGGCGAGGAGACCCGCCTTGGTTACGGGCATTGGCAAGAAGCGCGGCAGTGCCTCGACGCGTTTCAGCCAAGCGCGCAAATGCGGGTACGGCTCGAGCGAGATGCCGCCTTCTGGCGCATGAGCAATGTACGTATACGCGGCGATGTCGGCGATGGTCGGTGTCTGCCCGACCGCGAACGGCTTGTCGCGAAACTCGGGATCGATGATCGGAAAGAGATCTTCCGCGATCCTCTTTGCGGTTGCATAGTCCCGCGGTGCGCCGAACACCGTGACCAGACGTGCGGCGCAAGGACCGTACGCAATCTTGCCAGCAGCCAGCGACAGCCAGCGTTGCACTGCTGCCGCATCGACAGGATCCTCGGGGAGCCACGAAGCGTCACCGTATTTGCGGGCGAGGTAGACCAGGATCGCGTTTGAATCGCTCACAACAATATCGCCGTCTTCGATGACCGGTACCTCGCCAAACGGATTGAGCGCCAGATGCGCCTGCTTGCGGTTGTCGCCGGCCTTCATGTCGAGCTCGATCGTCGTAAAAGGCAGGTCGAGCAGCGTCAGGAAAAGTTTCACGCGATGTCCGTGTCCGGACAGCACCGTGGTACGCAGCCGGATCGGCTGGAGGGGTTTGGCAGGCGTGGGAGTAGGCATGATGACTCAGGTAAGGATATGAACGGGTGGATGGATAGAGTGAGCATAGAACGTCTCACTTGCCCCGGGAAGACGGATAATGATGGTTAGACAATCCTCTTAAAGTGGACAATCCAATGACTAGCCTGAGCGCTGTCAACCTTAACCGGCTCGTGGTTTTCGCGGCTGTGGTCGAGGCCGGTTCCCTGACAGCCGCCGCCGATCGCCTCGGGATCGCGAAGACAATGGTCAGTACGCACATGCAGCGTCTCGAGGCCGAGGTCGGCGCGAGCCTGCTTGTACGCACCACGCGTCGGGTCAGCGTGACGGAGGCCGGCAGGGCGTTTTACGAATCAAGCCGGCAGATCCTGAACGCGACCGAAGAAGCGATCTCGGCGTTGACACAGGAGTCGGGCGCGTTGCGGGGAACGTTGCGTGTCGCCACGCCGATCGACTATGGGGCAAGCGTGGTGGTGCCCATGCTGGTCGCGCTGCAGCAACGGCATCCAGAGCTCAAGATTGAACTCGTGTCAGCTGACCGTCAGGTGGATCTCGTCGCAGAAGCGGTTGATGTAGCGATCCGGCTTGGGCGTCTGGCGGATTCGAGTCATCGCGCGGTCAGGATCGGCAGTTTCGTCAAATGGCTCGTGGCGAGCCCCGAGTTTGTCGCACAGTGGGGCAAGCCGGCTACGCTCGAGGCGGTTGCAAAGCTGCCGTTCGTCGGCATGTCCGCGTTACAAAAGCCGCTGGTGGCGCCGCTCGAAAGCACGCGTGGCGGGAGGCGGACTGTCCGGTTCAGTTCGGGATTTCTCGCAGACACCGCGCCTACGTGTCGCGCCGCAACATTAGCAGGCGCCGGCGTGGCCTATCTGACCAATTTCTCTATCGGAGAGGATGTCGCGGCCGGACGGCTGGTGCGGTTACTGCCGGCGTGGTCATCGCCACCCGCGGGCATTCACGCAATCTTTCCATCGGCACGTTATCCGGTGCCGAAGGTGCGGGTGTTCATCGATGCGCTCAAGGCTCATCTCGAGACGAAAGGGGGCTAAGCCGATGCGTTGTTCCTCGGGTATGCCAACTCGCAAGAGACCCGGTATAGTCGGTCGCTAGTCGTTCAGGCCAGAACACCCAACCAGGAGCTTCACCATGTCGTCCTCTCCCCGCCGCGCGCTGATCGTCATCGATGTCCAGAACGAATACGTCACCGGCGATCTGCCGATCGAGTATCCCGACGTCAATGTATCGCTCGCCAACATAGGTCGCGCGATTGACGCTGCCGCCAGGCACGACGTACCGGTCGTGTTGATCCAGAACATCTCACCGGCAACGTCGCCGCTGTTTGCGCGCGGCTCGGCGGGCGCTGCGCTGCATGACGTGGTGACGTCGCGCCCGCACGCAGTGGTTTTCGAAAAGTCGCTGCCGAGCGCCTTCGCCGGCACCGGTCTTGCCGACTGGCTCAGCGCGCATGAAATAGACACGATCGTAATAGCCGGCTACATGACGCACAACTGTGACGACTCCACGATCAAACACGCGGTCCATGCCGGGTTGGCAGTCGAGTTTCTCGTCGATGCGACCGGTTCCGTGCCGTATGAAAACAGTGCTGGCTATGCGAGTGCGGAAGATATTCACCGCGTGTTCACGGTGGTGATGCAGTCGCGTTTCGCCGCGGTGCTGTCCACCGATGCATGGCTCAATGTGCTCGAAACAGGCGTAGCGCCTGCGCGTGACAACATCTATACATCGAATCAGAAAGCGCGCTCGCGCCTCTGAGCGTTTATCGACTGTCGGCGGGACCGGCGCAAGAGCTTAAGCCGGGCCCGGTCCTGCGCCTATCTGCCAGACGTAGATGGGTTCCTTCTGATTGATCGACCAGTCGCCAACGAGTTTGGCCTTGTACACAATCGGGTTATGCGACGAAACCGCACGCGCATTGCGCCAATGGCGATCCAGCGCTTTTCCTCCTCCAATAGCCGATGCACCAAGTGCATCGAACAGATGGGTCGAGGCGCGCAAGGCAAGTTCTGTTGCAACGATCTGCCCTTTGGCGGATTCAATTTCAGCCTCGATATTGAAGCGGTTTTCAGCGTCGACGTCATCGGCGAAACGCGCTTCATACGCCCGCTGCGCCGGTTCCGTTGAGCGTAAGGCGACTGCTTCCGCGGCATAGGCCCAAGCCGCAATCTCGCCCACCACCTGCTGAATCTGAACGTCCTGACTGACGTGTGGCGCATTGCCGTGGCTATAAATCCGTTTGCGCGCTCGCACTTCGGCCGCGGCATCAAGCTCAGCCGCCCGGGCGATACCGGCAAGCGTCGCGAGATGGAACAGTTGATAGAACGCGGTCTGATATTTAAAGCGCCGGGAGAAATCCGCGATATGACCCGGCTCGACCACTGCGTCCTTGAACACCGTGGTGCCGCTTCCCGTGGTGCGTTGTCCAAAACCGTCCCAATCGTCGCTTAGCGTCACGCCGGGTTGCTGCGTGGCCACCGCGACAATTACATCGCTGCCATCTTCAGCGCGTTGAGCATAGACGTCGATCCAGTCCGCGAAAATGCTGCCCGTGCTGTAGTACTTTTCGCCGTTCAAGACCCAGCGGTCGCCTTGCTTGGCCACCTTGGTGATGACGCTGCCCAGCGCAACGTTGCCGACTTCAGTCCACGCATTGCCGAACAGATCGCCGCGTACGAAGCGTGCAAACCACTGGTCCCGCTCGGGGCTCGCGGGCGCATTGACCACATCCTCGACGAACGCAAAGTGGCCGCGCAAAGCCTGGGGAAGATTGGAATCCGCGGCGCCGAGTTCAATTAGCAAGCGGAATAACTGCTTGACGGAGACACCCGCACCGCCATGCGATACCGGCACGCGCAGTGCGCCAAAACCCGCCTGTTTCAGCTCCGTGATCTGGTCGTAGGGAAGGGTGCGTAGCTGGTCACGCTCGACTGCACCAGCGGTTATGCGCTCGAAGATGGGCCTGAAGCGGCTGGCGACACTCTCGTAATCCGCTCCAACCGATAACGCGACAGGCGGCAGTTGTGTCATGTCGAAATCCTTGAGTGTTGTTTGTTGAAGGCGACGGTGGCGCGACATTGGCCACCGCTGGCGCGAGTGCGCAGGCTCACAAATCTAGTCTATCGACTGCATTTGCGTTAGATCGTTTTGCGGTTTGTTTATCGGGCTATGGCAGATGACGACCGTGACGGAACAGCATGACGTCGATACCACCGTTTCAGCGTCAGGTTCCGTCGCTGATGCTTACCTATGCCGGTTGCCGGACATATCGATAGCTGAATAAATTGATTGGTGGATGCGGCTGACTGAAATAGATTCAGAAGCCGTGAGTTGGACTCGCAACGACGATGCCGGTCACCAGTGAATCGGCATACTAATTAATCAGGAGATTGTCATGAGCGAGAAGCAGGAAGCGCTTAAGTTTGCCTATTGGGTTCCGAACGTCAGCGGTGGCCTGGTGGTCAGCACCATCGAACAGCGCACTGACTGGAGCGTTGAATATAACCAGAAGCTTGCACAGACCGCAGAGAAAGCGGGCTTCGAATACGCGCTTAGCCAGATCCGCTTTACGGCGGGTTATGGCGCGGACAATCAACACGAGTCGGTGTCGTTCAGTCAGGCTCTGCTGCATGCGACCACCAAGCTGAAAGTACTCGCCGCCATCTTGCCGGGACCGTGGAGTCCGGCGGTTGTCGCCAAGCAGATTGCGACGATCGATCATATCTCCAAGGGGCGGATTGGAATCAACGTGGTAAGCGGATGGTTCAAAGGCGAATTCACGGCGATCGGCGAGCCGTGGCTTGAACACGACGAACGTTATCGCCGGTCGCGCGAATTTATCGAAGCGCTCAAGGGCATCTGGACTCAGGATAACTTTACGTTCCGAGGCGATTTTTATCGATTCAACAACTACACGCTGAGTCCGAAGCCGGTGCAAAAGCCGCACCCGGAAATCTTTCAGGGTGGTAGCTCGCGTGCAGCCCGCGACAATGCCGCGAGCGTTTCCGACTGGTACTTCACCAACGGCAATACGCCTGAGAACCTGAAGCTTCAGATCGACGATATCCAGGCCAAGGCGGCCGTCAACAACCACAAGGTGCGCATTGGCGTGAATGCGTTCGTGATTGCCCGCGACACCGAAGAAGAAGCCAAGGCGGTACTCGCCGACATCATCAAGCACGCGCATGTGGAAGCGGTCCATGCATTCGGCGACGCCGCGAAGCAGGCGGGCAGCGCGTCGCCTGAAGGCGAGGGTAATTGGGCCAAATCAACGTTCGAAGACCTGGTGCAATACAACGACGGCTTTCGCACGAATCTGATCGGTACGCCACGGCAGATTGCAGAGCGGATCGTGGAATTGAAAGCAGTGGGCGTGGATCTGGTGCTGGCCGGTTTCCTGCACTTTATTGAAGAGGTCGAGTATTTCGGGCAGCGGGTCTTGCCGCTCGTGCGCGAACTCGAAGAGGCTGCGCAACTTGAAGCCAAGGCTGCTTGAGATGGTGGCGCCGACGCGGGGCAAAGAGACCGTGCTCGCTGACAGTCTGCCCGGGTGGCTTGCCGTACAAGCGCAGTCCCGTCCTCAGGCGGCCGCGTTGCGGCATAAACGGCTGGGGCATTGGGAGCAGCTGAGCTGGCAAGCGCTTGCCAAAAAAGTCGAGGCACTGGCCGCTGCTTTGGCGGCGCATGATTTCGGTCCCGGCGACGCACTGCTGCTTGTCAGTCAGCCGCGCGAGGAGGCGCTGTTATTGTCTCTGGCTGCCCAATGGCGCGGCGGGGTTGCAGTGCCGGTCGAACCTTCGGTATCGGATCGGACGCTTGCTGAAATCGTGCGGCATCTTGCGCCGCTTTTCATCTTCGCCGACGACGATCGGCAGGTCGATCGCCTGCTCGCGTTATCGCAATGGGTTATCGATGCAAACCCGCGCGGACTGCGGCCGCATCCGCACGCGGACGTGCTTGAATACAGGACGCTCTTATTGTCGGATAAACGTGTTCAAGCCACCACACGACCTGATCATGACGCGTATATCTTCTATCGCGGTGACGTTGAACACGGCCTCGAGGAGCAGCGCGTCACGCATGCAGCGCTGATTCGCGAGGCACGGCAGGTCGTCGCAAAGGAACATCTTCACCCAGGCGATGACGCGTTCGCCGCCCGCGCATTCGCGACAGCGGCGCAGGCGCGCTATCTGGTTGCACCGTGGCTACTGACCGGCTTTCACCTGAATTTTCCCGAATCGCTGGATACACGCGACAACGACCGGCGTGAACTCGCGCCCACGCTCGTCGCGGGAACACGCGAGACCTATGGACGGGTCGCACGGCTCGTCGATGCAAGATTGCCCGGTGAGGGTTCCATCCGCCGGCGCTTGCTGGATCGCCTGAGCGATGAGCGTTCATCCAGGCTGCTGCGCTTCGTCGCGTGGTGGGGTGTCGCGCGGCCATTGCGCGAGGTGATCGGCTTCAGGCGGACTCATGCTGCGCTAGTAGTCGGCGCGTCTCTGGATGATAACGCGGCGCGTCTTTTCAACGCACTACGAATCGATGTCCGCGCATGGCCGGATGACGATCAGTGGCACCGATTGCCGGAGCGCGGTCTGCCTCTGCAAGAAATCGCCGATGTACAAGGACAACCCGCGTGACGTCACTAGAACGGCCTTTGCCTTTACCCGCTGAACCGCTGCTTTCGCTGGACCGGATTTCGTTATCGTTCGGCGGTGTCAAGGCCATTACCGACATCAGCTTCGACGTCCGTCAAGGCGAGATCTGCGCATTGATCGGGCCGAACGGCGCCGGCAAGAGTTCGCTTCTCAATGTCATCAATGGCGTCTACCGGCCGCAGCAGGGCACGGTGCGCTTCGATGGCACCGGAAGCCGTCGCATGAATCCGCATGACGCGGCGCATCGCGGTATCGCGCGCACGTTTCAGAACATCGCGCTGTTCCGGCGCATGAGCGTGTTGGACAACGTACTGACCGGGCGCAACCTGCATCGCGGCAGCACGTGGCTTGAGCAGACCTTTCGAGTTGGGCGGGCCCGACGCGACGAAGCAACACAACGCCGTTACGCCGAAGTCGTGATCGAAGCACTCGATTTGCAGCGTGTGCGTGACAGCATCGTGGGCACGCTGTCGTACGGCGTTCAGAAGCGCGTGGAACTGGCTCGCGCGTTGGCGGCCGAGCCGCGCTTGCTGTTGCTCGATGAACCGATGGCCGGCATGAATGCCGACGAGAAACGCGCGATGGCGGGTTTCATCGTCGATGCCAATGAACAATTCGGCGTGACCGTCGTGCTGATCGAGCATGACATCGGCGTGGTAATGGATCTCTCCGATCACATTGTCGTGCTCGACTACGGCAAGAAGATTGCAGACGGTAGTCCTGCCGAGGTGCGTGTCGATCCCGGCGTACTGGCGGCTTATCTCGGCACGCGTCACTGACCTTGGCGCGCGTCGATTTCATTGAATCACCCAAAGGCTGCATCCATGAGTTTCTTTCTCGAAGTGCTGGTCGGCGGTTTGTTGGCCGGCGTGATGTACTCGCTCGTCGCGATCGGCTTCGTGTTGATCTACAAGGCATCGGGCGTGTTCAATTTTGCGCAGGGTTCGCTGGTGTTGTTCGGCGCGCTGACCTTCGTGAGCCTGGTCGAACGCCATGTTGCCCCCTGGCTTGCATTCGCGGCGACGCTTGCAGTATTGGTGCTGATCGCCATCGCGATAGAACGCGCCGTGTTGCGGCCGCTCGTGAACCGGACGCCTATCGTGCTCTTCATGGCGACACTCGGCTTGAGCTTCATTCTCGAAGGCGCTGCCCAGTTATTGTGGGGCGCGCAGGTGCATGGACTGGATCTGGGTATCGACGATAAACCGCTTCAGTTGGGCGGCGTGATGATCAGCCAGTTCGACCTGTTCGCCGCGGCAACAGCTGGCGTGCTCGTGATTGCGTTGTCTTTGATGACGAACCGGACCCGACTCGGTTTGTCCTTGCGCGCAGTGGCTGATGATCCGCTCGCGGCACTTGCGGTCGGCATCAGGCTGCCGCGAATCTGGGCCATCGTCTGGTCGCTTGCGGGTTTTGTCAGTCTCGTCGCCGGCCTGCTATGGGGCGCACGCCTCGGCGTACAGTTCTCGTTGTCGCTGGTGGTGCTGAAGGCGCTTCCGGTACTGATCATCGGTGGCTTCTCGTCGATCGGCGGGGCGATAGCCGGCGGCCTGCTGGTCGGCGCGTCGGAAAAGCTGGCCGAGGTGTACGTCGGCTCACTGGTGGGCGGCGGCATCGAGAACTGGTTTCCGTATGTTCTCGCAGTCCTGTTCCTGCTCGTACGCCCCGTGGGCTTGTTCGGCGAACCCGCCGTCGAACGGATATGAGGCCGCTTATGTCGAACATCGTCATTCGCCGCGCCGGGCTGAGCGCTTCGCGGCCGGCCGTTCCAGGGCTCGTTTTAGTCGCGAGCCTGGCCGTCCTCGCCGCTGTGCCGGGAGTAGCCAGCGAATATTGGCTGAGCGCCGTGCTGACGCCTTTCTTGATACTGTCGCTTGCCGGGCTTGGTTTAAATCTTCTGACGGGTTATGCCGGTCAACTGTCGCTTGGCACCGCGGCTTTCATGGCAGTGGGCGCCTACGCCACCTATAACTTCGCCGTCCGCGTGCCGGGTTTGTCGTTGCTCGCGGACCTTGTTCTGGGAGGATTGACAACTGCGGCGATCGGCACGTTATTCGGCTTGCCAAGCCTTCGCATCAAGGGCTTCTACCTGATTGCTTCGACACTGGCCGCACAATTTTTCATCGAATGGCTTTTCACCAAGGTGAACTGGTTCTCGAATGACGATACGTCCGGCGTCCTGAGCGCCCCTCGGTTATCGGTCTTCGGCTGGTCCATCGCCACGCCGGTTTCGCGCTACCAGTTCGTTCTTGGCGTTGTCGCGGTGTTGTTCGCAGTGGCTGCCAGCCTCGTGCGCAGCGAACTCGGCCGTCGCTGGATGGCGGTACGCGACATGGACACGGCGGCTGCGGTCATCGGCATTCCTATCGGCCGCACCAAACTGCTGGCCTTCGCCGTCAGTTCGTTCGTCATCGGGATTGCAGGCGCGCTCTGGGCGTTCGCTTATCTCGGCACGGTCGAGCCGCACGGCTTCGACCTCAACCTGTCGTTCCAGGTGCTGTTCATCATCATCATCGGTGGGATGGGCAGTATCTCGGGCAACTTCTACGGCGCGGCTTTCATTGTGTTGCTGCCCATTGGGTTGTCCCATGCGGCCGGTGCGCTTGCCGCTATCGGCGTGGACGTCGGGCAACTCCAGAACCTCCAGAAGATCCTCTTTGGCGCATTGATTATCTTGTTCCTCATCAAGGAACCGGACGGGCTTGCGCGGCTTGTTCAGATCGCGCGGCAGCGCCTCAGGAACTGGCCGCTGCGGGCCTGAACGTTTGCGCAGAAATAGTCCATACCTCTTTCCCAATCACAGCAGACACGGACGCGTTCAGCATGAATCTTTCACTATCACGTTATTTTCGCGCGGCCTCGTCGCGTGCGACAGCTACCATCGGCGTATTGCTTTTACTTGCAGCCGGCGTTATTGCAACCGCTTCGGCCGCCTACGCGGGGAGCGAAGAGTACTTCCCCTTGCAGAGTTATCGGGTCGGGCCGTACGCGGCCGGCGGCACGGGTTTCTTCGGCGGTTTCATCGACTACATGCAGCTCATCAATACCCGTGATGGCGGTGTGAACGGCGTCAAGCTGACCTGGAGCGAATGCGAAACCGAGTACGTGGTGGAGAAGGGCGTAGAGTGCTACGAGCGCCTCAAGGCTGGCCTCAACGGCGCGCCGGCGGCGGCCACCAATCCGCTTTCGGTCGGCATAGCGTATGCGACCCTCGATCGGTCGGCGGCGGACAAGCTGCCGCTCATCACGATCAATCATGGCCGCACGGACTCGACCGATGGTGCCGTTTTCCCCTACGTTTTTCCGCTGCAACTGAACCCGTACAGCGAAGTTTCCGCGATCATCAACTATATCGGGACGCAGTCGGGCGGGTTGCAGGGTTTGAAGGGCAAGAAGATCGTGGTGCTTTATCACGGCTCACCCTATGGTCGCGAGACGATTCCCGTACTCGATACCCTCGCGAAGAAGTACGGCTTCGAACTGACGCAGATCGAAGTGCCGCATCCGGGTAACGAACAGGGTTCGCAGTGGCTGAATATTCACCGCATCAACCCTGACTGGGTCATCCTGCGCGGCTGGGGCGTGATGAATCCGGTGGCGCTCAAGTCCGCGCAGAAGGTCGGTTTTCCAGCGAATCACATCATCGGCAACATCTGGAGTAATTCGGAGGAAGACGTGCGTCCTGCCGGCGATGCTGCCAAGGGCTTCATCTCCATCACCACGCATCCGTCGGGCACGAACTATCCCGTGCTCCAGGCTATCGATCAATACGTCGTCAAGCCCGGCAAGGGCAACCTCAATGACCCGGCGCGCTTCGGGACGGTGTACTACAACCTCGGTGTCGTGAACGGCATTCTCAACGTCGAAGCATTGCGAGTCGCACAGGCGAAATACGGCAATAAGCCGCTGACGGGCGAACAGGTACGCTGGGGTTTCGAACACCTGGACCTCGACAACGCCCGCTTGAAACAGTTGGGCGCATTCGGGCTGGTACAGCCGCTCAAGCTGTCGTGCGCGGACCACGAGGGCGGCGGTGCCGTACGCTTCCAGCAATGGGACGGCCAGCACTGGAAGGTGATCAGCGATTGGGTGCAGGCGGATCGCGCGCTGCTGCGTCCGATCATCGAAAAATCGGCGAATGCGTACGCGAAAGAGAAGGGCATCACGCCGCGCGACTGCAGCAAGGATCTGTAGCAATGGCGGCCGGCACGGTTCTCGATGTGGATGGCATCGCCGTCACCTATGGCGGACTTTTTCCGGCACTGCACGGGGTGTCGCTGAGCGTTCCGGATGGAGCCGTCGTCGCGTTGCTGGGCGGCAACGGCGCGGGCAAGACGACTACGCTGAAGGCGATTTCGGCCCTGGTCGGCGCCGAGCGGGGTGAGTTGACCGCCGGGCGGATCGTGTATCGCGGCGAGGACGTGACGCATGCCCACCCCTGGACGCTCGCGGAGGCCGGCCTCGTCCAGGTTCTGGAGGGGCGGCGTTGCTTCGCGCATTTATCGGTGGAAGAGAACCTGCGGATCGGCGCGTACGTTCGTCGTCCGGCCTGCCGCGAAGTCGAGGCAGGCCTTGACCGTATCTATGCCATTTTTCCGCGCTTGAAGGAGCGCCGCAAGTTGCCCGCGGGGTTGACGTCGGGCGGCGAGCAGCAGATGGTCGCGATTGGCCGTGCATTGATGGCGCGGCCATCGGTGATCCTGTTGGACGAACCTTCGATGGGCCTCGCACCACAGATTGTCGAAGAGATCTTCGAGATCGTCGCGGGGCTTAATCGTGAGGAGGGGGTGAGCTTTCTGCTGGCTGAACAGAATGCGGCCACCGCGCTGCGATACGCGACATACGGATATGTGCTCGAAGGCGGGCGTGTCGCGGCGCAGGGAACGCCGGCGGAACTCGAACAACTCGACGTGCTGACGGAGGCGTATCTAGGTGCGGTGAATGCGGCCGGTGGCGGCCGTGCAATCCGTCGCTCGTCACGCTTCGCACTGGCGTGACGGCATACCGAAATCAGCCCGGGAATCGTCGCTTCTAGTTCAACGCAGCGATCAAATCGCGATCTTTGCTGTCGATGCGGCCAGTGGCAAGCTCCGATTTACGGGAACCTACGTTGCGGTTGGCAGCCCATCGGATATCGCTTTCGCGTCTCCGGTCGTCACGGGAAAGTAGCACGCAACGCGCCGTCCAGATGCGAGCTCGTCGAGCTTGGGCACCTGCGTCATACAAGCCCCGACGGCACGCGGGCAACGCGGGTGGAAGGCACAACCGGACGGCAAGCGCGTGGGCGAGGGTATTTCTCCCTCGATCTTCGACAGCCTGATGCGAGCACCTGGATCCGGTACGGGGGAGGAGTCTCTGAGGACCCGGCTGTACGGATGCGCTGGCGTGTCCAATAACGGGCGCGTCGGGCCGCTCTCGACGATACGTCCCAGATACATGACGCTGACCGTGTCGCAGAATTGGCGTACCACGCCCAGGTCGTGCGATACGAAGACGAACGACAGTCCGCGTTCCTTGCGCAATCTCGCGAGCAGATGAAGGATCTGCGCTTGCACCGATACGTCGAGCGCCGACACGGGCTCGTCGGCAATAATCAACTCGGGGTCGAGCACCAGTGCACGGGCAATGCCGATGCGCTGGCGTTGACCGCCCGAGAATTCGTGCGGGTAACGGTCGAGCACATCGACTGGCAGGCCGACGTCGAGCAAAGTGTCTGCGACCTTCTTGGCGATCGCGCGGGCGTTGCCCTGGCCGTGCACACGCAACGGTTCCTCGAGGGTCTGACGAACCGTGCGGCGTGGATTGAGTGACGCGTAGGGATCCTGAAAGACGATCTGGATGCGTTGGCGCAGTGTGCGCATTTGCGCCGCGCTGGCGCGCCGCAGATCGATACCATCGAACACAATGGAACCGGAATCGGGTTCGATCAGGCGCAACAAGGTGCGCGCAACCGTCGATTTGCCACAACCGGATTCCCCGACCAGGCCCATCGAGCAGCCTCGCTCCACGGTGAACGACACCTCATTCACGGCTCGTACCACTTGATGCGGCGCGCCGAACCGCCCACCGCCGCTGGCGAAATGCTTGATCAGTTTGTCTACGCGCAGGAGTTCACTCATAGCGAGGTTTCCAGGTTCATTCGCAACTGTTCCAGCCGCACGGGACAACGCACCATGTGGCCGGTGGCGCCGCCCAGTACCTGCTGCAAGACAGGGTGCTCGCGTTCGCATTGCGCCTGGCGAGACGGGCAGCGCGGCGCGAATGCGCACCCGGGCGGCATCGCCGCGAGCGTGGGCGCCTGGCCCGGGATAGCCAGGAACTCGTCGGTGTCGAGATCCACGCGCGGCATCGCGCGCAGCAGCGCTTGCGTGTAGGGATGCGTGGGCTGCGCGAACAGCGCATCGACGTCGGCCAGTTCGACCACTTCGCCGGCGTACATGACTGCCACGCGGTCCGCGATTTGTGCGACGACGCCCAGGTTATGCGTGATGAACAGGATCGACATGCCATGCGCCGCCTGTAACTGCGCGAGCAGCGCCAGTATCTGCGCTTGTACGGTGACGTCCAGGGCGGTGGTCGGTTCGTCGGCCACGAGCAGCTTAGGCTTGGACGCGAGTGCCATGGCGATCATGACACGCTGGCGCATGCCACCCGAGAACTGGTGCGGATAATCGTCGAGACGATTGTCCGCACCTGGAATACCGACTTCCCGCAATGCCTCCAGTGCCTGCAGGCGTGCTTCTGAATAAGAGGTGGCATGGTGCTGGCGGATGGCTTCGACAATCTGGTCGCCGACCGTCATCGTCGGGTTCAACGAGGTCATCGGTTCCTGGAAAATCATGGCGATGTCGTTGCCGCGCACGTGCGACATCTGCGCTTCCGACAACGTCGACAGGTCGCGACCCGCAAGCAGTATGTGACCGCCGGCGTGGCGCGCGCCGGCACCCGGCAGCAACTTCAGGATGGATAGCGCGGTAACGCTTTTGCCGCTGCCCGACTCCCCGACGAGTGCCACTGTCTCGTTGCGAGCCACGGATAACGATACCCCGCGCACAGCTGCGTGCCATTGTTTGCGGATGCGGAATTCAGTGCGCAGTTCGCGAATCTCGAGAACGGCTGGATCCTGTGTCATCGTCTGTGTCACCGCTTCTCTCCGCGCAGTTTGGGATCGAGCGCGTCGCGCAAGGCATCGCCCAACAGGTTTAGGGCCAGTACCGTGAGCAGGATGGCCACGCAGGGGAAAACGATCAGCCACCAGGCGTCGAGAATATTGTTGAAGCCTTCCCGGATCATGCTGCCCCAGGTCGCAATCGGCGGCGGCACGCCGAGGCCGATGAAGCTGAGCGAGGCTTCGGTGCGGATCGCCGCGGCCATCCACAGCGAGGCCAGCACGATCACGTCCGAGGCCATGTTGGGCAGGATGTGCACCCCCATCAGGCGCATCGGTCCGAAGCCTAAGGCACGGCCTGCCTCGATAAAATCTCGCTGCTTGAGCGCGATTGTCGGTGCGCGCGCAATCCGCACGAACGGCGCGATTTCGGTGATCGCGATCGCCACGATCAGATTCTCGAGACTGGCGCCGAGCATGGCCGCCACCATCAGTCCGAGCAACAGCGTGGGAAACGACAGGAGTACATCGACCAGCCCCATCACCAACTGATCGAACCAGCCGCCCAGGTAGCCGGCCAGTATGCCGAGCGCGGAACCAATCAGCATGGCGATCAAGACCGCGAGAAAGCCTACCAGGAGCGAAATGCGGGCACCATAGATCAGGCGCGAGAGCACATCGCGGCCATAGCTGTCGGTGCCCAGCCAGAAATCAGCAGATGGCGGATCCAGCCGATAAGCAATGTTCTGCTGAAGCGGATCGTGGGGCGCGAGCCAGGGGGCGAATACCGCCGCCAGGACGATTATCAGCAACAGGGTCACGCCTATCCAGGCGACACGATTGCTGAGGAGTGCACGCCATAGACTGTCGGGCGGGGTGGCGGGAACTGTGGGCGGGGCCGAAGGCGAGAGCGTGCTCATTTGTATTTCACTCGAGGGTCGACCCACCCGTAGGCGAGGTCAGTCAACAGGTTCACGATGATCACGCAGGCAGCGAACACGATCATCAGGCCTTGCAGCAGGGTATAGTCGCGCGCGTTCAAGGCGCCCAGAATCAACTTGCCCAGGCCGGGCCGGTTGAAGACGATTTCGGTGAGAACCGAGTTGCCGATCAGGGTGCCGAAATACAGGCCGACCACCGTGAGAATGGGAATCAGCGCGTTGCGTAAGCCGTGGCGCAAGATCAGTTGGCTCGGGCGCAGCCCTTTGGCGCGTGCCGTGCGGATGTAGTCTTCGCTGAGCACGCTCAACATCGACGAGCGGGCGACCCGGGTGACGTAGGCTGTCATGATCAAACCCAGGTTGAAGGCCGGCAGCACCAGGCCACGCCATTGGCTCCACGGGTTACCTGAAGTCGTGCTGCCGATGACCGGGAACCAGTTCAGCTCGATGGCGAACACCAGCAGCATCAGAATCCCGGACACGAACGCGGGAAACGACAGGCCCGCCAGCGACAGGAAGCGACTCACGTAGTCGGGCCAGGCATCGCGCCGCAGCGCGGCCCAGATCCCCAGCGGCAGACCGAGGCCGATGCCGATGACAATGGCGGCGAAGCTCAACTGCAGGGTCCATGGCAGCACCTCGGCGACCTCTCGCAGAACACTCCGGCCGTTCGACAGGGAGTAACCGAAATTGCCCGTTAGCGCGTCACTCAGAAAATTCAAGTACTGCGTATGAAGCGGGAGGTTCAAGCCCAAGTGGGTGCGCAGCGCCGACAGAGCCGCGGCACTGGCCTGGTCGCCGAGCATGGCGGCGGCGGGGTCACCCGGTACCAGCCGCACCAGCACGAATACCGCGGTCAGCATTGCCAGCAGCGTGGGAATGGCGAGCAGGAGGCGTTTAACGGTGTAGCGCATCATGCTGCGACCTCCGCTGGCGGTGTGGCCGTCAAGCGTCGCGCGTTCAGGGCGCCGATGGCGCGCCGCGTCGAACCGCTGACGATCAGATCCGTCAGCGCAGCGCCCACGACGGGCACCAACTGGAATCCGTGACCCGAATAACCGAAGGCATGGAAGACCCCCGGCGCGTTCACCGCGGCCCCGATGACGGGCAGCAGGTCCTCTGTTTTTGCCTCCAGGCCCGACCAGACACGCACGATGTGAATATCGCGTACGCAGGGGAATAGATCGGTTGCCGCCCGGGCGCCTTTGGACAGGACACCCATTCGTACGACCGAGGTTTCGGCGTCCAAATTGGGGATTCCCTGCAAGCCGCCGCCGATAACCAGCGTGCCCTGATCCGACTGCTTGAAAGACAGGGAGCGCCCCATGATCGATACCACTGGTTCAATCATGGGGGCCAGCCGTTCCGAGACGATCATCATGGAAGCCTTTGTATCAAGCGGAATGTCATCGCCCACCATCGCCGCGATGCGTCCGGACCAGGCGCCTGCCGCGTTGATCACGAACGGCACGACGAGGGTGCTGGTTTGCCCGCGGCCATGATCGCGGCTCTGATCACGACCAAGCGCTTGGCCGCCGCCCCGTTCGCCGTCGGTGACTGCCGCACCATCCATCTCGATGGACCAATCCTGGCCACGCCGCTCGATGCGCCGCACGCCGCATCCTTCGCGGATCACGACGCCGGTTGCCTGCGCGCTGCGCCGGAAGGCTGCGAGGGTGCGGTGCGGATCCGCCGCGCCATTGTCAGGTGCAATCGATGCGCCGATGCAATGCCGGCTGATCGCCGGGACCCGCCTGCGCAGCTCTCGGGCATCGATGATTGCTTCGTGCGTATAGCCCAAGCCGTTCAGCCTGGAAACGCGCTCCTCGAGTTTGGACAAGATGCCGGGCTGTTCCGCCACGCAGATCTGGCCATGTGCGTGGAAGCCGCAGTCATCGCCGACCAGTGAACCGATGTTGTGCCACATCTCCATCGATTCGAGCGCCAGATCCAGTTCGCCCAGATCGCGGTTGAGCGTGCGCACGCCCGCGGCGGACGCCCCGGACGCGTGCCTCCCGACCCACGCCCGTTCGAGCACGACGACGCGTTTTCCCGCTCGGCCGAGGTGCAGGGCCGCCGACAGGCCGTGCAGGCCACCACCGATCACGGCGACATCGAAGACGGCGCTGGTCATGCTGCGTGGCTCCCTGCATCGCTCCCACTATCCAGGGACGCCAACTCGCCCAGGGTCAATGGCTTGAGAGGGGGCCGGATGCGGTAAAACCCGATTTCCTCGACCGGCTTCCCGTGCGCCGCAGCGAGAATGTGCGCGACCGTGTAGCCGCACTGCCGGCCCTGGCACGGTCCCATTCCCGCACGCGTAAATGCCTTGATCTGATTCGGGCCCGGCTGGCCGATTTTGGCGGCCGCGCGGATCTGGCCAGCGGTCAATTCCTCGCAACGGCACACCATCGTGTCGTCCGTCGGTGCGAACAGTTCCGCGCGAGGCGGGTACAAGGCGTCGAGCACCGGGCGAATTGACAGTTCCGTTGCCAGTCGCCGGCGCATGGGCTCGGCGAGGCGTCGCGCCGCATCGTCCTGCAACTTGCCGGCGCGCATCGCGATACCGAGTGCTGCCAGGTCGCCGCGCGTGCGGGCGGCATGCGCGCCACCGATGCCTGCGCCATCGCCAGCCAAAAAAATCCCGGGCTTGCTCGTCTGGCCCCACTCGTCGAGCGTCGGCGCGAGACAGAATTGAGCGGCGCTCCAGACGTGTTCGCAACCGAGTGCTTGCGTCATATGGATCGACGGAACCACGCCCTCGTGTATCAGCAAGAGCTCGGCCGCGACGCGTTGCGACTGTCCGTCGGCGGTTTGATAAACGAGATGCTCCAGGCGCTGGTCGCCCTGTGCACGCAGTTGCGTGACGCCGCGGATGATGGGAAAGCCGGCACGTCGCAACTCACGTGTCCAGCCCAGACCTTTGAGTATGTCTTTCCAGGCGTGGCGTGCGCTCGCCACATGCGGCAGGGCACGCCGCCAACCATCAGCGGGCGCGGTGTCCAGCCAACCGGCGATGCTGCCGCCGGCGCGCAGCAACTGCACCATGTAAAGCAGGGCGAGGGGCCCGCTGCCCGCGATCCATGGCGGGTTTTGTGGAATCTCGCGCGCGGTCTTCAGGAGGATCTGGGCCGCGCCCACCGTCAGCACACCGGGCAAGGTCCAGCCCGGAAAAGGAGCGGGCCGTTCCTGCGCGCCGGTGGCTAGCAGCACATTGGCGGCTTGCACGCATTCCGCCTGTTGCGCGCGGCTCATGTAGACCTGCCAGCCAGGCTCGATTTGCCACACCTGGGTGCCGGGTTCGTAGACGGCGCCGCTCGCCCGGAATGCTTGCGCGAGCGGCAGGCCGGCAGCATATTCGTCGCCCAGTAATTTGCCGGTACTGGTGTCGGCCCGGGTTTCGATCGCGCGCCAGATCTGGCCGCCCGGCGCGTGTTGATCATCCACCACCAACACGCTCAAGCCCAGGCAGCGGGCCCGCAGCGCCGCGCTCATGCCCGCTGGGCCAGCGCCGATGATCAGTAAGTCGACGGCGCGGTTCATGGTGAAACTCCGCCTTGCATGCCGTCGCGAGGGTCGACAGCGTCTTCCGGCGCCGCCATCGTGAGCGCGCGCCGGCCGTGCTGGCGTTCCACGCGCATGCCCCCGCGCACCTGCACGAGGCAGGTCTGCGTGGATGCCACGCCATCGACGCTGGCAAGGCATTCGAAGCACACACCCATCATGCAATACGGCGTGCGCGGGCTGCCGCTCACCGGGGTGGTGCGCGAGAACGGCGGATCCAGCCGCAGCAGGACCGCAGCAATGCTGTCGCCCGGTTCGGCGCTCACCGTTTGTCCGTCGATCGTCAAGGTCAAAGCGGGGACTGTCGCCCCGGGGTCATGCAGTTTGCGGAACATCGAAGCGTCCATGGTGAAAAACCTGCAGTTCGGCCGGAATAAGCGCTTGCGCGAATGCGGCCGCAAGCGGGCCCGCATGAAACGCGGCTAGCGTAATGCCGGAGTGACAAAGTGCGATCCATGCGCCTGGCTGGTCGACGGAACCTGCATAGACCGGGCAGCCGTCCGGCGTCATGACGCGCAGGCACGACCAGTGCCGCATCAGCAGCGCTTGCCCCAACGCGGGCAACACACGGCCAGCCTGACGACTCATGCGGGCCGCGGCGGCGGTCGTCGTGCTCAGATCGAAGCCGACTTCCTCGTGCGTGACGCCAACCATTACCGTTCCTTCGGCGGTCTGCCGAAGGCCACTGGCCGGCAAGGGGAGTATTGGCGCCAGGCGCTCGGTGACCAGGAGCTGCCCGCGTTGCGCGTGCAGCGGCACGTCCAGTCCGACCATCCGGCCGAGCGCCGGCGAGCCCAGTCCGGCGGCAACGACCACTTGAGCCGCCTCGAAGCGCTGGGCCCCGACCTGTACCTCGAAGCCGCCGCCGGTGCGCGGCGCGATGCGCGAAACCGCGCTGTTGGCGCGCAGGTGTCCGCCACGCAATTGAAGGCCGCGCTGCAGCGCGGCCAGCAGGCGGAGCGGATTGACGTGACCATCGACGAGTCCGTAACTCGCGCCGCTGACTTCGGGCCCGAACTGGACCTTGGGCAGCAGACGCTGCAGGGCGGCGCGATCCAGCATTTCCGTGCAGCGTTCTTGCCCGGGCAACTGCTCGGCCCAGCGCGCCAGCTTCTCGGCACGTTGATCCCATTGCGCCTGGCCGAGACAGAAATGCAGACCGCCGTCGGCCCGGTAGTCCAGTTCGATGCCGGTTTCGGCGGTCAACTCACGAGCAAAGGCGGGCCACAATGCCACGCTCTGGCGCGACAGCTGTTGGTAGGCCGGAACGTCGAAGCCCTTGCCTTGTACCCACACCAGTCCGAAGTTCGCCTTCGCCGCGCGCAAGTCGCCATCGGCGCCATCGAGCGCCAGCACGCTCAGGCCGCGGCCGGCCAGACCGTAAGCGATCGCGGTACCGACCATGCCGGCACCCGCTACGATTACGTCGTAGGTTTGCTTCGTCAGTTGCCGTTCTGTACTCCTATTGACTGTCATCGCGGTACCGGGAAAATGAGCGGGCGCGCGTCCCAATGTTTGTTATGCTCGAACGCGCATCAGTATCGGTTGGTCGGCCTATTTCCAAGGGGTGTGGCATGAAGCGGCAACTCAATTTGCGCCAGATCGAAGCGTTCAAGGCCGTCATAGAACAAGGCACTGTCAGCCGCGCCGCCGAAATCCTGTTTGTCTCGCAGCCGGCGGTGAGCAAACTGCTGGCCCACCTCGAAGACGAGACGGGGTTGGCTCTCTTCGAGCGCATCCGCGGCAAGCTGGCGCCGACGCGCCACGGCATGCGCCTGTACGCGGAAATCGATCGCATCTTCGCCGGCGTGCGACAGGTCGAGCAGGCCGTCGACTCGCTGCGCCGCGACGAACAGCGGCATCTCACGGTGGGTGTATTGCCCGCATTGTCGGGTTCGTTCATCCGGCGCGTCGTCATGAATTTCCTGAAGGTCCATCCCGACGTACGCGTGTCCATCGAGACGCGCAGCTCGCAGTTCGTGGCCGACTGGCTGATCACGCGGCAGATCGATGTCGGCCTGGTTAGCGGCCTGATGGACAATCCGTATATCGATAGCGAGTCGCTCATGGAGCATCCCCTGATTTGCGCCTTGCCGCCGACGCATCCGTTGTGCAAGAAAAAAATCATCCGTCCGCAGGACCTCGATGACGTTCCGTTCGTGACCTTCTCGGCCAAGAGCCAGACCCGCCAGTTGGTCGAAGTGGCGTTTCAGCGCCATGCGGTGCGACTGAACGTGGTGCTCGAAACTGGCACCGCGCCGACCGTTTGCGAATTCATTGCTGCGGGCCTCGGTGTGTCGTTGATTCATCCGCTGTTCGCCGTCGGTTCACAGGATCGGCTGGTGCTGCGCCGCTTCAAGCCGGACATGGCCTTCGATTTCCGGCTCTGCCGGATGCCTGCATCGCGCAATGCCGGTCTCGTCGACACGTTTATTGAAGGCGCGCGCCTCGTGGCGGCACAGGTTTCGGCCGAATTGCTCAGTGACCAGTAAGCGATGTCTTCTCGGTGATGGGCGGCGCGAGGTTCAATGAACCCAACAAGCCGTACCCGTACACGACCTTGTTGCTATGAACCCAGACTTGCAACAAGCCGAACAGCGGCACCGAGCAGACGTCATCGTGAATCTTCTGTTGCGCGCTTTTCCACAAAGCCAGTTGCTTGTTCGGGTCTGGTTCCAGGCGTGCCGCACGGATGTCGGCGTCCGCCATCGAGCAGTGGGAGAAGTTCGACATCGCTGTTGGAGAATTCACCGCCGCGGCGGAATCGTAGAACTCGCTTAGCCAGGCATCGGCGTTGGGAAAGCGTGCTGCGCCATAGAACACCAACGCGCTCAAGTCTTTCCGGCTTTGTGCCTGATAGGTCGAGTGATCGACCACTTCCATGGTCAGCTTGATCCCGGCCTTCGCCAACTGCGACTGCACGATTTCCATGATCGGTTCCTGCTCCGAGATATTCGACACGATCGACTTGATGGTGATGCCGTTCGGAAAACCGGCTTCGGTCAGCAGCTTGCGAGCATCCGCGACGTTGTATGGATAGCCGCCGCTCGAACAGTCCTCTCCCAAGTAGCCTGGAGGGACCGCCGAGCAGCCCTTGGTGGCCACATCCGTGCCGACGTAATGCATGATCTCGTCGACGTTGATCGACTCGGCCAGCGCTTGCCGGACCTTGACGTTATCCAGCGGCTTGATCGTGCGATTGATGTACAAGGTGCGGAATTCGCCCGGTCTGAAGATATCGACATTCGTCCCGCTGCGTTTGCGGGCGCGTTCCACCCAGCGTTGTTCGCGCTTGCCCGCAATGATGTCGAGCTCGCCCGAATCGAACGCCAGTTCGCGATCGCTGTCCGACGGGATCATCCGGTAGGTAATGCCCGCGAGCTTCGGCTTGCCGCGGAAATACTGATCGTTCGCAACCAGTTGCACGTATTGCTGCGTGACATGCTGGCTGAAGGCGAAGGGCCCGGTACCGACTGGATGATTACCGAACTGGTTGCCGTATTTCTCGGCCGCTTTCATGCTGAGGATATTGCCGCCGTGATAGTTCGATACGCGCCCGAGGAAGGTGGCATCGGGGTACTTCAACGTGACGCGCACGGTGTATGGGTCCGTGGCTTCGACCTTGTCGATCACGGCGAAGTTTGCCGCGAAGCTCGACCTCTTGGAGTCCGCGGCGCGCCGCAGCGAGTAGACGACATCCGCCGCGGTCAACTCACCCCAGTCCCCTTGAAACTTGACGCCGTGGCGCAGATGAAACGTCCACACGTTGTTGTCCTTCGAGGTCTCCCAGCTTTCGGCCAGGTCGGCCTCGAGTGACTTGGGATCCGCGCTGCCGGGCGCGAAGCGGACGAGACCATTGAAGATCTCGGCGACCACCCCGACATCGTTGGTCGACGTGGCACGATTCGGATCCAGCGTCACGTTGTCTTCGGCGCCCGAACTGACGCGGATAACCGGACGTGGATCGCTCTGCGCCTGCGAGGCAACCGGGAAGCTCAAGCCCGCAGTAGCCAGCGCCACGATCAGCGTGAATAAGATTCGGTAGCTCAAGTGTAGCCCTCGATCGAGATGCGTCGTTTCAGGAGTGACGCTAAGGTGAAGCCTTCAAATTAGGCTGTCAAAGTCCGGTATCGGCGTGGAGTATTCGAAAGAGTTATAGGTCGGGTAATCCCTTGTCGCGGGGCAATGCGGGTCAGTCGGTGCCCACCGTATGACCCGATATGGAGCGTCTGGGTGGCATAGACATGCAGCGCGGCAAAGCCCAAGCGGAATGGATAAGGCGAGCGGTTTCAGATTCGCGACAAATCCCCATGACTTTTTTGCTTAATCTCAGTACGTACTGTTATGACGAAATTTTTCGTCAAATATCGGTACATGTCGGCTGTGAAATCAGAATATGGCGCAAAAAAGAAACTGGATAATCGTTTTTTTTGGGTTGATGATAGTGTTTTGTTATGAACTAATTTCGAATGAAATTACGACAACTCGAGGCATTCCGCGCCGTGATGCTTTGTGTGACCGTCACGCGGGCTAGCGAGATGCTGCATATCTCTCAGCCGGCGACAACGCGCCTGCTGGCTGACCTGGAAATTTCCTTGGGGTTTCCACTGTTCAAGCGGGAAAAGAAACGTCTGCACCCGACGGCAGAGGCTCAAGCGCTTTTCGAAGAAGTGCAACGGTCATTGTCGGGTATGGATCGAATCGCGCGAGCAGCGGACGAGATACGAGCGTTGCAGCGCGGAACGCTGCAAATCGTAGCCGCACCTGCGCTAGCGTATTCGTTTCTCCCTCACGCCACGGCAGACTATTTGAAGACGCATTCCGGCGCTCGCGTTTCGCTTCTTGCGCATTCGTCGCGTACCGTGGTCGACATGGTGGTGGGACAACGGTGCGACGTAGGTTTTGCCATCTTAAGGATGGACCAGCCGAGCACGCATGGTGAACGCTTGTTTTCGACGAAGATGGTGTGTGCGATGCCGAGCGGCCATCGTTTAGCCTCGCGCTCACAAATTGCGCCGAAGGATCTTGCCGGCGAACAACTCATTGCTTATCCACGTGATTTGGAGTCGCGCCTTGAGTTAGATGCCTTGTTCGCATCTCATGGCGTCAGTCTGGAGGTCCAGATCGAAACGCAGGTTTCCTACGTAGTCTGTTCGTTCGTTGAAGCAGGCGCTGGCGTAGCGATCATCGACGCAATTACAGCGCTTGCTTATAGAGGGGATCGGGTTGTTTTTCGTCCTTTTGACTCGAGTGTGGCCGCGCACTTTTCCGTCTTGATTCCTTCCCAACGGCCACCAGCCCTCCTGCTACCTTCCTTCGTGGCACATATCAGGACTTATGCCCTGGCTAAGCTAGACCCACGTTTGGTTATTGCGTGATTGCCACTGGGCCATTGCTCGACCTTTCTTCTGCTCCGCCTTGTGTATAGCAAAACGAGTTTTAACGGGTAGTGACGGCGTCACTACCCTCAAGCACGGCCTCGAATTCAATGCACGAATCGCCCGGTGATACCAATTGATCGTGGCGTCGGCAAAGACGTGTCTCTCCCACACTCGCTCCGAATCCCGAGCTGAACGAAATCAGCCCGGGAATCGTCGCTTCTAGTGCATGACGATCGTGTTCACAATGCCGGCAAGCCGCGCAGACGGTGCGGGAAGCACCAGCGTCATCAAGCTTGGCGACATCGCGCGTCTTCATTGTCCGAGCGAGGCCCAATACGCCCCGAACACATGCACCGACAGCAGGTAGCCGATCACCACATTCACGGCAACGCCTGCCGTGAAAGCGATGAAAGGCTTCGCACCCGTTGCGGACAGGCTGCCGAGCCGCGTGGTCAAGCCGATGCTCAGGAAACAGAAGGTGAACGCCCAGGTGCGCAGTGCGGTGATCGGCGCGACGAAGGCGGGCGTCACGACGCTCCGGTATTCAGTCAGTGTGTAATGGCTGCCGATCCACGTAACGAGTGCCGAAGCGATCAGGAAGCCGATCACGAACTTGGGAAAGCGGGTCCAGATTTCGCGCGCGGTCGTCTGCGTTTTCACAGCGCCGGGTTCATCGCGATCCCAGCGTGTTGTCGCGACAATGGCGAGCACGAATGCCCAGATGCCTATCCAGATGTCGCGTCCTACCACCTTCATCAGCGTGAAGGCTTGCAGCGACGCTTCCGGTGCACCGGCAATCGCGTTCTCCGCATGTTTCGCGAGATCGCCATACGCTTGCGCTGCCGCAATGCCGGCGGCATCCGCGAATTCCGATGTCCCGATCCACGCGCCGGCTACGCCGGTCGGCAAGCCTAGCGCACGCGATACGAACGGCAGCGCGAACACCATCACGATTGCCCAGACCACCACGAGCGTGATCGCCACCGACGCTTGTTCGCGCTTGGCCCTGACTGCCCCCGCAATGGCGATGGCCGCGGACACCCCGCACACCGCGCCACCGACGCCCAGCACCGCCGCAAAACGCTTGTCCAGTCCGAGCGTGCGGCCGACGAGAAAGATGACGAAGAAGGTAACGAGGGAAACGACAGTCGCCTGGCCGACCGCCACGGGGCCAGCCCACACGAGCAGCGTGAAGGGCAGCGTAGCGCCGAGCAGCACGATCCCGACCTTGATATAGAACTCGACGCGCAACGCCGGCAAGAGCCACGCTGGAAGCCGCGTCAGGTTCGAGATGAGCAGCCCGAGCGCGAGTGCGATCAGCGGCGGCTCGAGGTTATACGTCGACGAGCTGGTCCAGGCCCCGGCAATAAAGGTCAGCGTTGAAACCACGAACACGACAAGAAAGCCGGGCACGAACTGCACGACCCGCTGCCCGAGCGCCGCGACTGCAAACCCGAACAGAATCGCGAAGACAATAAAGAGTGCGATGTAGTTCGGGAGATGATGTCCAAGGTCTGCGGCCGCCTGTGCGCCGCTCGACCACTTGGCGGGCGCGACCGCCAGCCACTTGATGCTCGTGCCGGACGCAAACAGCAGGTAAGCGATCACGATGATGGCCAGACCGATCCAGACAGCCCACCAGTCTTCCGTTTTGAAAGGGCCGCTGCTGGACCGGTCGGGCCGGTGTTCGGTTTCGTAAGCTGGAGTGGTTGCATGTGTATCGCTCATCGTCGCCCCGGGATCGTTGTAGTTGAGGTGGGGGTGTGCGAGCGCAGGTGGACTCTGCGGTGCACGCCGGCGTGGAGAATGAATGGCGTCGAGATTCGTCGTCGAGCGTCGACTCATGCCGGAGCTGCGGTTCCGGTCTGTCGCGCACATCGCAATGCAACGAATTCCACGATCGGATTATTGGCAGGGAGACAGGACTCGCGCCAATATCGATTCGCTATTTCTAAATCCGAAATTGTGTATTAGGGCGGCGCTTCCCGTTCGCAAACCAGGCCCTACTCGTGCGCCTTCTCCCGGGACGCTTCGCCCAGATGTGCGCGCACGAATCCAACGTGTTCGCGAAGTACATAAAAAGCGTCCGCATGCGCGAGCGGCATGCGCAAGGTATTCAGCGACTCCTCGATCTGATCGAGTTCCGCCACGAGCACCCTCCGTTCTTCCTCCGTCGCGCCATTCAGCGCGCCGCGTTCTATCGCGATCAACGAGCCGTAATACCGATAGATTCGCGATCGCACCCGCCAGCCATAGAGCGCCGGGATCAGCCGCAAGGCCGGTATCAGCAGTACCGCGACCGGCAACAGCAGAACAAGTATCCGGTCCGCCATGCTGGCGACCCAGAAGGGCAGGACGCGGTAGAGGAAACTTTTCCCTGACTTGTAATAGCGCGTGGCCTCTTCGCTGATGGGGTATTCCCGCGCGATGGGACTAGGGAATTGCCCGGCGTTTTGCAGGAGCCCGGGCATCCCGTGAACTTCCTGCGCAGCTTCAATAAGCAGATCCGATATGGCCGGGTGCAAGTTCGGCCGCGCCAGGATTTCAACAGTCGGTCCGATCAAATGCAAGGTCTGCGGCGGTACCTTTCGCCGGAGATCGAGCACGCCCGGCGGCAGGTCGATTTCGTCGAGATAGGGAAACAGTCGTGTATAAGCGCTGGCTTCCGCGAAATCCATGACGGAGATTCCCGGTATGCCGAGCAGCCTGAGCATCAGCCCGCGCGTGGTCGAGTCGCCATTGAGCAACGCCGCATCCACGTTCCCCGCAACCAGTTCCTTCGCAGCGTCCATGCCATCGAGCGGCACCAGTTGCGTGTCGCCGCCGGGCGTGATGCCATTAGCCTCGAGCAAGTTGAGCGACAGCCTGCGTGTGCCGCTGCCTTCGCGGCCGATCGCGATTTTCTTGCCCTCGAGTTCCGACAACTGTGTCATGCCCTTGCCGCGATAAAAAACCACGGTGGGGACGTAAAAGACACTGCCGAGCGACATGAGCGATGACCTTGCCGCCGCATCGGAAACACCGCCTTGCACCAGCGCGAGATCGACATGGCTCTTGGGGTCCATCAGCCGTTGCAGGTTCTGCACCGAACCATCCGATTCCAGCACCTTGAGCGTGACGCCATTGCGCGCCAGGATCTTTCTATACTCGTCGGCGGTATGCAGAAGCGAACTGTCTTGGGGACCCGCGCTGATCGTGATGGTTCTGGGCGGAGCCGGGTCCGCCAGCCACACGATCAGTCCGACCATGATGACAAAAAGCAGGGCGAACGGTGCGGACGTCAATGAAAGGTCGCGCCAGGCCACATGAGCGTGGTGGTCTCGCGGAAAACGCGGGGGATGCGGGCGATGTTGTTTCATGAGACTCCGTCGGAATAGCCTCACACTTTTAGGAATGACATCATGCCGTATTCAGGCAGTGCTCAGTGGGATCAGCGTGCCCGGCTCAAAGCATACGCGCGCAATAGCAAATCGGGCCCAGTGCCGAGTTTATACGAGGGGAAGTTGAAAGCCACGCAAGGCTTGCCGGCGCTGGACGCAGGATCCAGCCGGCACCCGCGCTACGGTCTGCTTGCTTGATCGTGCCCGCTGGGCCATCCCACCGGTTCACCCAGATTGAGCATCAGGCGGTTGGCCCAGGCGAAAATGGCGATGGAGTGAATCAGATCGAGGATCTCGTCGTCGCTCAATCCCACTTCGCGCAGTGCCCGCAATTGGGCCGGTTCAACCTGACCCGGTGTGAGTGTCAGGTCGATCGAGGCCTGCACGATTGCCTTCTCGCGTGGCGAGGTGCCAGCGGTTGCCGAGTCGTTGAAAACCTGCTCGATCACGTCATCACGTTTCGCCAGCTGCTCGAAACGCTGCGCATGCACCGACGCGCAATACACGCAGCCGTTGATTCGCGAAACGACTGTCGACGCCAGTTCCCGTTCAGCGCGCGGCAAGCCGCCCGGCGCGTACATGATCGCGTTGAAGGCCGCGGAGCGTTGTCGCAGGATTTCCGGCTGATGCACGAGGAACAGGTAGTAGTCGGATTCCTTCGCCTTCGGATGGCTCTCTTCGAGCACGGCAATCTGCTCGGCGGAGGCGTCGGTGAGTTGCACCACGTCCAGCCACGCGTCCCATCCGAGCACGCGATTCGTGAAGCCATGCGCTTCGATTACCCGGCTCATGCTGCCTCCGTTGCATTCAAGACCTGCAGCGCGCGCAAGCCGGCCGTCAGGCGAATCTGATAAGAAAGAAACGCGATCAATTGCGCGATTGCGACCACGACTGGTGTCGATATGCCCGCGGCGGGAAGGCGTTCGAGCGCGGTTTTGTCGCCGTCGATTGGGGATTCGATCAGCGTGCGCGTAAAGCCCAGCATCGCGCGCAAGCGTGGCCCTTGAATGTCGCTCCCGTTCAACGGACCTTGCACGATCTGGTCGATAACGGCACGGTCCGCATTGCTGGAAGCAAGCCGTTCCGCATAATGTTCCGCCAATGCAGGCGCATTCGATAACGTGCATGCATACAACGCGACCAGCAACCGCTCGGTCAGCGACAAGTCCGGCAGCGCAGGGTCAAATAACGCTTCGTAACTGCGCTGTGTTGCCGCGGCGACCTTCTCGCGTTTGTGCCTTGTTGCGTGCGTCGGTGAGCCGGGCGAAAGACCCGCAATCCGGTCGACAATATCGGTGCTGAGATCATAGGTGTCTGTCATGGTTGCTCCTGCCTGAGAGAGTCGCCGGTGGTTTTTGATGTGCGGGAATGGACGGCAGCGTTGAGGAAAGCCAGCGCTTCGCGCCACGATGATTCATCGGCGCGTGCGTTTGCCGAGGGTTCGCCACCGCCCGTGCTGATGCGTCCCGACACGGGATGTGCGTACACGATTTGCGTAGTCGGCACGTAAGGAAAAACGATTGCGTGGCCGGCGTTGTCGAAGTCGAGATGACGCACGGGGTAAGCATGTTTTTCCCGTTCGAGCCGCTCGACCACCATGCGCGAATAGTCGGAGGAGGGCCACGAACCGTCGGCGGTCGCGGAGATCAGCAGCACCGGGCCATCGATATTTTCGACATGAATCCGCGCCCGCTCCACCGCTTCCTTATCGAGCAACGCCGTTCGGATCGCGCGTTCGTGACGATGCGGCGGCGGGCCATCGTCGAAGGGTTGCCAGCTTGCCGTGCGATTGTTTTCCCATAGGTGCGGGAGCGGTTTGCCATCGAGCAGCCAGGTCGGGCCTTCGCGACCCGTTGCGGGATCGGCGGCGTTCTGCGCGCTGTGAATGACGGCGCCCGGCACATAACCGATCACCGCCTTGATGCAATCCGGATAGGTTGCGCCGAGCAGCAGCGCGAGTTCGCCGCCGCGCGATTGCCCGCTTACCGCGATAAAACCAGACGCCGGTTGCAACTCGCGCGCGATCCAGTCGAGTGCACGACGGAAGTATTCGAGCGGCGTGTTGGAGATGTAGTCGGACAGCCCCGGTGTCTTGAAGTAACCGAGCGCGAGCGCGGCATATCCACGCGATGCATATAGCGCCCCGCGCGGTTCGTTGATGCCTCCGCCCGATCCGTTCAGCACCAGCACGACGGGATGCGGTCCCGGGGTCGCGGGCAGGAACAACGTACCGACACAACCCTCAACGCGCATGTCGCGCCGCTGCACGCCGGGCGCCATCAGCCGCTGTATCAGCAGCGTAGCAGTCAGCACCTGTCCGTCTTCATCGATCACCTCGATGCAGGTCGTCAACGCTTTAGAGACATCCGCGGGGAACACCTCGCGTTTTCCCGCTTCCACAGGCACTTGCGACCAGATAAGTCCCATCGGCGATACACCGCCATAGTCGCCTTCGACCGGAGCATCGCGAGACAGATCGACGACGCCATGGTCATCGGCCCGGAAAACCGCGCGACTGGTCCAGACCGTGCCTGCGCCGCGCACGGTCTGCGTGCGAAGGGTAAACAACGCACCCGCATTCGCGCCGCTCACCGTGATGCGGCGCGCCACGTCGATCAGATCATCGTCAGGTGTAGCCGTGATGTCGATCATGCTGGCCTCAGCTGCCGCTGCGCGTGACCATCATCGCGGTCGTCCGGTCGCTGACCGCCGGTGTCACTTTCAAACCTTTCTTCGCAGCCCAGATGTTCTGGTAGTGAAAGACCGGAATCACGCCGACGTCGTCGCTTACCACCTTCACCGACTGCTGCAGGATGGTTTCGCGCTTCGCAGTATCGAATTCGGCGGTGGCCGCGTCGAGCGCGTGATCGACGGCCGCGTTGCTATAGCGTCCCCAGTTCGATGCGCCAATGCCCTTCTTCGCATCGACGGTGCCAAGCACGTTGACGAGCGCATAGCTCGCTTCGCCCGTGCCGTTACCCCACGCAATCATGCTCACCGCAAACTCGTTTTTGTTCGCGCGGCTCGCGTAACTCGCCCACGGCATCACCTCAACCTTCGTCTTTACGCCGATGCGCGTCCAGAATTGCGCAACGGCCTGCGCCGTTTCGGGCGCTTGCGGATAACGGTCGTTTGGCACGCTGAGCGTCAACTGGAAGCCGTCCGGAAAACCGGCTTCGGCAAGCAGTTTCTTCGCCTGGGCCGGATCGTTGGGGATGTCCTTCACGCTCGGGTTATAACCGAAGGTCTTCGCCGGCATCCACTGGTTGGCGACAGTCGCCGCGCCTTGCAGGATGCGGTCGGTGATGGCGGGACGATTGATCGCCAGCGACAACGCACGGCGCACGCGCACGTCGAGCAGCGGATTCTTGTCCAACGGCTTGCCGGCGTTGTCGGTGATATAGGGGTTCGGGCCTTCACGGAAAGTGGGCTGAAGCAGCAGTACACGCAGGCCCGGATACGCGAATACCGATACCTGCGGCGACTGCTTGAGACGCGGCAGGTCTGAGACGGAAACCTTGTCGATCACATCAACATCGCCTGACAGCAGCGCCGCCGTACGCGCCGCCGCGTTGCTGATGTAGCGGTAATTCACCTTGTCCCAGATCGGCTTGGCACCCCAGTACGCGTCGTTACGCGTCATGACCACGCGGTCGCCCGGCGTGTACGAGGCGAACTTGTATGGTCCCGAGCCGACCATCGCGCGGCCTGCGTTGTAATCTTCCGTCGACGACTTTTCGCCCACGTGTTTGCTCACGATATGCACTGACGTCAAATTGAGCGGCAGGTCCGGCGTCGGGGTGCTCGTCTTGATGATCAGCGTGTACGGATCGGGCGCGGTAACGGAAGCGATCGTGCGTAGATAACCCGCGAAGGTGGCGATCGTCCCCGGCACATTGCGGGCGCGTTGATACGAATAGATCACGTCATCGGCAGTGAACGGCGTGCCGTCCTGCCACTTGACGTCGTGGCGCAGCTTGAATTCCCACGTGTCGTTGCCGGTTGCCTTCCAGCTTGTCGCGAGGCCGGGCGCGAGCGTGTTGTCGTGATTCTCGACCAGCAGATCCCAGAAGTGCAGATCGACAGAGCGGTCGCCCGCGTAGTTGTTCAGTTGTGGATCGAGCGACGAGAGCGGATCGGCGAACGCAACGTTGAGCGTCTGCGCCGACGCGCCCGAACTGAACAACGCCGCGCTTACGAGGGTGGTCGTCAGCGTGGAAAGGATCAGGCGTTTCACGATGCAATTCCTTTTTATTGAGTGTGTTTTGAATTGAAACTTAGTGGGCGTCGTTCAGATGACACGCGCTGACATGCTCGATGGCGATGCCACGCAAGCTGGGCACTTCCGTCTTGCAACGTGGCATGGCGTGCGGACAACGTGGATGAAAATGGCAACCTGACGGCGGCGCGAGCGGACTTGGCATCTCGCCGCGAATGGCGGTGAAGTGCTTCTTGCGTGCATCGATACGAGGAATCTCCGCCAGCAGCGTCTGCGTATAAGGATGGTTCGGATGCTGGAATATTTCTTCAACAGGCGCGCTTTCCACCACGCGCCCGAGATACATGATCACCACGCGATCCGACAACTGTTCGACCACGCCCAGATCGTGGCTGATGAACAGGTACGTGAGGTTGAGTTGTTCGCGCAGGTCCATGAAGAGATTCAGGATCTGCGCTTGTATCGATACATCTAGTGCGGCCACGGCTTCGTCGCAAACGAGCATCGACGGATTGACGGCGAGCGCTCTTGCAATGCCGATGCGCTGCCGCTGACCGCCGCTGAACTCATGCGGATACCGGTCCGCAAGCGACGGATCAAGACCGGCGCGCTTTAACTGCGCGGCCACATAAGCGTCGAGATCGGCGCGTTCGACCATGCCATGCACGAGCGGCGCCTCGCCGACGATATCGCGAATCCGCCTTCTCGGATTCAGGCTCGAATACGGGTCCTGAAAGATCATCTGGATCGCCAGCCGGGCGGCGCGCAGCGCTGCGGGGGACATGGCGGCGCGGTTCTGGCTATCCACCAGCACGTCGCCCTCAGTTGGCGCGATGAGGCCTGAAACAATGCGGCCAAGCGTGGATTTTCCACAGCCCGATTCGCCGACGAGCCCAACCACTTCTCCCGGCATGATCGCGAGATCGACATGGTCGACCGCGCGCGTGACCGCTTGCGCGGCGAGCAGCTTGCGCTCGCGCAGCCAGCGTGTAGCGGCGTTCTCGTCGCGTTCGCCGAACCGCTGACTGACGCCGCGGAGTTCGATAAGAGCGCGCGTATCGACGTGGCTCATGCGGTTGTCTCCGTGCGCACATTGGTTTGCCGGCCGGGATGAAAGCAGCGCACGAGATGCGTGCCATGTTCAGAGGCCTTCGCTGCGGGCGAGGGTCCGAGCACTGGGCGAGTGGAGCAAACCGCCGTGGCCCGCGTGCAGCGCGCGGCGAACGCGCAACCCGGTGGCAACAACCGAAGATCGGGCGTGATGCCTGCAATCTGCGTCAGCCGTTTGCCCCGCGTATTGAGGCTCGGCAAGCTGTCGATCAAACCAGCCGTGTAGGGATGCTGCGGATGGTCCAGCACCGCGTCTACCGTGCCTTGTTCGACGATCCTGCCCGCGTACATCACGGCGATGTCATCGGCGAGACCGGCCACGACCGACAGGTCGTGCGTGATCCAGATCAGCGAGGTGCCCTGTGTCCGTACAAGCGTTTGCACTTCCGACAAAATCTGCGCCTGGATGGTGACATCGAGCGCGGTGGTCGGTTCATCGGCAATGATCAGATCGGGTTTGTGCAGCATCGCTATGGCAATCGCCACCCGCTGGCGCATGCCGCCCGACAACTGATGCGGATACGCGGGCAGGCGTTCATCGGGACTTGCGATGCCCATTGCAGCCAGTGCTTCGCTTGCCTGCTCGCGCGCCGCACTCCGGCTCACGTCGCGATGTGCCCGCACCGCTTCAATCATCTGCGCATCCACGCGCTGGACGGGATTGAGCGTGGACATCGGGTCCTGGAACACCATCGCGATACGGCTGCCGCGCAGGCGCCGCATCTCCGTTTCGGGCAAACCGACGAGGTTCTTGCCCTTGAACAATATCTCGCCGCCGACCACGCGGCCGGGTGCATCGATGAGTCCCATGATCGAGAACCCGGTCACCGATTTACCCGATCCCGATTCACCTACAAGACCCAGCACGCGGCCTCGGGCAAGCGTCAACGAGACATCTTCCACGGCAGGCAACTCGCCTTCGCGCGTGAAGAAGCGCGTTCGCAGGCCGCGGACTTCCAGCGTGTTGTCAGCGGTATGGAAAGCAGCGTCGCTCATTTCACGAACCTCGGATTGAGCAGTTCGCGCAGGCGGTCGCCGACCATATTGATCGATACCAGCATGGCCAGCAGCCCAAGACCGGGATAAACGCTGGTCCAGTATTCGCCCGAAAGCATGGTCTGGTAACCGTTGGCGATCAGCAGTCCGAGCGACGGTTCGGTGATCGGCACGCCGAGTCCGAGAAACGACAGCGTTGCTTCAAGCGTGATCGCGCGCGCGACCTGCAGCGTGCCGACCACGATCAGCGGCGGCAGGCAGTTCGGCAGGATGTGAACGAGCACGATGCGCCAGTTGGGAATCGCGAGACTACGCGCTGCTTCAACATATTCGCGCCGCGCTTCGACCAGCGCCTGCGCGCGAGCGGTGCGTGCGTAATACGCCCACTCGATCAGCACCAGCGTAAGCACGACGTTTGTCACGCTCTTGCCGAGGAAAGCGAGCAGCATCATGGCGACGAGGATGGACGGGAAGGCGAGCAGCAAGTCTACGAGCCGCATGATGAGGCTATCGACCTTGCCGCCCGCGTAGGCCGCGATCAGGCCGAACACGGTGCCGACTATGCCCGCGATTACCGCCGAGCCGAGGCCGACGGACAAGCTCAGGCGCAGGCCGTAGAGCATTGCCGAATAAAGATCGCGGCCCTGGCCGTCGGTTCCGAGCCAGTACGCATGCGTACCGGTGCCGTTCATCGAACCGGGTGGGAGGCGGGCGTCGAGGACGTCGAGTTGCAGCAGGTCGTAGGGATTTTGCGGGGTGATATTGGGCGCGAAGATGGCCGCGAGCACGAGCAGTATCGCGACGATCAACGCAGCAAGCGCTGCAGGCGAGCGGCCGAAATCCGCGATCAGTTGGCGCCATGGCGATTGACGGCGTTTCGTTGCGGCAGGCACGGGTGTTTCGGGAACGAGAGGAGTCGTGCTCATCGCGTGCCCTCCAGCCGCACGCGCGGATCGAGGAACTTGTAGAGGATATCGACGAGCAGGTTCAGCGAGACGAACATGCACACGACCACGATCAGGTACGACAAAATTACCGGACGATCGAGCGCGTTGATGCTGTCGAGAATGAGTTTGCCTGCACCGGGCCAAGAGAACACAGTCTCGGTCACGACCGCGAATGCGATGGTGGAACCGAACTCCAGGCCGATCACCGTAACGAGCGGAATCAGCGTATTGCGCAAGATGTGGACGAGCACGACACGCATGGGCGACAGACCCTTGGCGCGTGCGAAGCGCACATGTTCCATTGGCATGACTTCACGCACGCCGGCGCTTGTCAGGCGCAGCACAAGCGATACCTTGAAGAGCGAGAGGTTGAGCGCAGGCAGGATCAGGTGTCGCAGGCCGTCGAGAGTGAGCCACGACCACTGGACGCCGAACAGGCTCGCGGTCGCTCCTCGTCCGCTGGCGGGCAGCCAGCCGAGCTTCACGCTGAACAGCATGATCAGCATCAGGCCGACCCAGAACGTCGGCAGCGAGAAGCCGACAATACTGCCCGTCATCAGCATCTTCGACAGCGGATTGCGTGGATGCAGACCTGCGAACAAGCCCAGCGGGATGCCGATCACAAGTGCCAGCAGCAGCGCTGAAACGGCAAGTTCGAAGGTGGCGGGAAGGCGCTGCAGGATCAGGCGGATCGCGGGTTCGTTATAGACGAAGCTGTTGCCGAGATCGCCGTGCATCGCGCCTGCGAGGAACGCGAGGTACTGCTTCCAGAGCGGCTGGTCGAGGCCCAGATGCGCAATGATGCGCGCGCGGTCGACCTGATCGACGTCCTGCCCGATAAGGATATCGATAGGATTCCCGATTGCGTGCAAACCGATGAACACGATCAGTGTCATCAGCAACACGACGAACGCCGCCTGCGCGACGCGGCGAATGAGCCAGCCGCTCATTGATCCTCCGCGTACTGTGGCGGTGCCTCGGCGGGTTGCCATTCATCGCCGTTGAGCTCGGGCTCGGCATATGCTTGCAGCGCCGCATAATGTTCCCCCACGTCCTCGCGATACAGCAAGCTTGCTATGCCCTGGGCGAGTCGCTTTGCACCGGTGCTGATCGCGGGGATGTCGCCGGAGACTGCGCCTTGCGAGAGCGTTGCGGGGTAGCAGAAGCAGTGGATGTTCGACAAACCAGGGCAATCGCCGGGCGATTTCTCGAGGAATTCAAACGCGGGACCGACGTCGGGAGAGTCGGATAACTCGGCATCCTCATCGCCGGGCGGCGGTGTGTAGCGGTCGGCCCAGGTACGGATAGCCGGCGCAAATGCAGCGAATTCCGGGCGTGCCGTCCAGTCGACTTTGAAGCCTGTGGAGACCACTAGGAAGTCGGCGGTGAAGATACCCTTCGGTGTGTGGATCGAGAGACCGTCCGCGGTGCTTTCCACGGATAACACCGGGCATCCCAGGTTGAAACGTGCGTTCGGATGACGCGATACCCGTAACGTGCTGCCACGCGGCGGCGGCACCTGCACGGTATTGATGTAGTGGCGGATCTTCCATTTCCACTCGTCGGGGAGAGTCAGGTGACCGTGCGTCAGGCCCGGATTGCCGGCGCCTTTGCCCTTGTTCACTCGCGGCAAATCCGCACGCCTGATCAACAAATCGACGCTCGCTGCGCCCGCTTCGAGCGCCGTCGCCGCGCTATCCATTGCCGACGAACCGCCGCCTACCACTGCCACGCGCTTACCTGCGAGCGAGGAGTAGTCAGTGGTGTCCGACGAGTGCGCCCAGCGCGAACGCGGCAATCCTTCGACGAATCCCGGCAACGCAGGTCCGCCCAATCCGTCGCGACCCGTAGCGAGCACGACGCGTCGTGCGTAGACATCGAAGCGCCGTTCACGCGTCCTCACGCTTAGCACCACAAGACCATCGGCACGCGGCGTGACGGCTTCGATCGTGTGGCCGTTGCGAACATCGAGTGCAAGCACGCGGCGATACCAGATCAGATAGTCCATCCATTGCAGGCGGTCGATCTTGTCGAGCACTTGCCATGCGTCCGTGCCGAACTGAGCCTCGAACCACGCGCGAAATGTCAGCGCGGGCAATCCCAACGCAGGACCCGTCAGTTGCTTCGGCGAGCGCAGCGTTTCCATGCGAGCGGTCGTGGCCCAAGGGCCTTCCAACCCCTGTGGTGAGCGGTCGAAGATGCGCGCGCGCACGCCCAGCATTTTCAGCGCAGCCGATGCCGCCAGCCCCGCCATGCCGCCGCCGATCACCGCCACATCCAGCACTTCCTGAGCGTCATGCGTCTTGCCGATCACCCATTCGCGCGCGGGCAATTCGAGCAGGGACAGGTCTTCGGCGAGGCGCGCTTCGAGCGCCGCGAGGCCGGTCGGTTGATTCGATGAAGTGATGTTGTCGAGGCTCACGTGGCGTGCTCTTCGGTCGGATTGAGGATGTCGTCGGATAGGCCGTAGAGCGCCTGAAGGATCGCGCCGTGCTGGCTGGCGTCGTGCAGGATAAAGTCGGGAAGGATCTCCGCGGCTGCAAGCGCCAGCGCTTGTGCCGCGGCGAGGGTCGCAGCGCTAGGCGGACGAAACTCGGGCGTGATGACGCCGAACAGGAACGCGATGCGGATATCGAGCGGACGGATCACCACGCCTTCGACGGGCAGTCCAAACGCCGTCACCGGCTCCAGCACGGCGAGCCCGAGTCCTTCGCGCACTGCGCCGAGCGCGTTCAGCGACGAGTTGGTTTCGATCACGCCGGCGGTGTGCACGCCCGTTTGCGCGAACGCCGAATCGAGCCGGGGTCGCAGCCGGTAGGGGTTTTGCATCGTGACAAGGCGACGGTTTGCAAAGTCGCTCAACGCGATGCGCGGCGCTTGCGCCAGCGGGTCGTCGGCGCGCACGGCGGCGACACATGCCGCTTCGCCGATCCAGTGCACAAGCACGCCGCGATGTTCGAGCGGCAGGCTTGAAACGCCCATATCGACGATGCCGTTCAGCACGGCATCGACTACTTGTTCGGGAGCTGCACTGCGCAAATGGACGGATTCGAGCGGATGGTCCTGATCGAGCAAGGCCAGCGCGCGGGGCACGAGGCCGGCGGCAAGCGCCGAGGTTGCAGCGATGGTGAGCGGCGGCGGCGCCTGCCGCGCGATTTGTTCGGCGCGGGATTTGACCTGGCGCAGGCTGGCGAGCGTGCGTTCGACGTCCTGGTAAAGCTCGGACGCCTCACGCGTGGGCGCGACGCGCGGCCCGAAACGCTGGAACAGCGGATAACCGATTTCAGCTTCCAGTTCCTGGATCGAACGCGATACCGCGGGTTGTGAGCGCCCGAGCAAACGCCCGGCGGCGGTGACGCTCCCGGCGGACATGACGGCGGCAAACGCTTCCAATTGGCGGATTTCCATGGGTACGCGGGCCTGATCGATCAGATCGATGAATGCATAAAACGCATTCTTGCCTGTCTACCATGTGAAATGCAAATGATCAAAAATGATATGGATAGTGCGGGGGGTGGGAAGGGAGTCGGGTGATGCGCGAGGGTGGACCCTGACGTACGCCCAGCCCTGAAGTGAAGCGCTCGGGCCCTCGCACGAGCCCACGTTGTCACCGAAGACCCTGTCACCTCGAAATGCGAACGCGTGAGCATGTGCGCGGTGCCATGTCATTGGCGTCGACGACGCTTCCCTAACGTCCGATTAGATATGGCGTTCGCGGGACTTCTTAGAAGCGGGTACGAATCCCAACAGTACCAACAACTTGATTCGCGGTCGACGAGGCGCCACCGGACGTATTGATGAAAGCAACGAAGTTGTTTCCAATCGCGTGCTGATACATCGCTTCCGCATAAACGTCCGTGCGCTTTGAGAACGAATACACAACCTGTCCGTTAATCTGATTGAACTTCGGGTCGGCACCAAACGTCGTTGCACCGGAAAGATGCCCGTCTGTGTACGTATCCGTGATCCCGAGGCTAAGCGCCGAAGTCAAAGCGTATTTGCCGTTCAATTCGAAATTGTCGAAACGCATCGTGCCATTCTTCAGGCCGAACGAGTTAGTGCCCGCGTATTGGCTGTGCGTAAAGACGAAACCGACCAGTGCCGGACCGAATGCATAGTTCACGGCACCGCCAAATATGCGCGTTCGGTCAGATCCGACCAGAAAACCACCGGTGCCGTTGGCCGTTGATTCGGCTGTGTCGATCGCGCTACCCGTATTCGTCGTGCTGTTCGAGCCGTTGGTCTGCAAATAGCCCGCAGCGAAATTCAATGGGCCGTAGCTGTAGCTTGCACCGAAGCTGTATGCGCGATTCTGTGAAAAGTTGGTGAAGTCGGAGAATGCGTACAACGTACCGAACTTGAAGCCCGCATAGTTGTTGCTCATATACTTGACCGCGTTGCTCATGCGCACCGAGTGGTTCAAGTTGTCGTTGTCGAACGGGTGTGCAAAACCGGTGTCGCCGAACGTACCCGCCGTTCCCGACAATGGCGCTACGAAGTCAACCAGTGAGTCGTACTGCCGACCGAGCGTGACAGCGCCATATTGACTGCTTGCCAGGCCGACATAGGCTTGGCGACCGAACTCGCGGCCGTCCTGGCCGAGCTTGCCTGACTGGACGTTGAAACCGTTTTCGAGCACGAAGACAGCCTTCAGGCCGCCACCGAGATCCTCCGCTCCGCGAAAGCCAAAGCGGCTACCGTTGATATTTCCGCTCGTGGCCTGGAACAATGGGCCGCTCGTGCCGCTCTTCGATACGTTGTTCGTGTACATGAGGCCCGCGTCGATGATGCCGTACAGCGTCACGGAACTTTGTGCGTGAGCTGCCGAGACCGCTGCAAAGCCGAGGGAAGCCAAAGATAGATGCAGGATTTTTTTCATGGCGCGCTCACAGAGTTTGATTAGAAGGTCTGAAGCTGCCTGAAATATTAGAGTTCCGACCCTGGCCCTACTCACGAACCCGCATTTATTTTTTTGGTACTCCGCAATGATTATTCATTTAAGTGTCATTGAGCGTGCTTTTCCAAACGGGGCGGGCTCTGCCGAGACCTGTGATGATTGGCATAAATCGGTGCCGTAGCAACTGCGCGACGATCTCCTCCGTCTTTGTTCCCGTCTTGATTTAAGAATGGTTTTACAACATGCGAGCTGGCTCCGCTTTCTGCAGGCAGCAACCGACCCCCGCGGAAATACCATCAGATGTTTGGTGGGTGGTTATACGCGGATAGCGCGGGGTGAACCAGTGGCAGGCTCAGTCACTGGTGGCGAAGCGTGTGGGTATCGCGGGCATGATGGGCAGCGGAATGCGCGGCCTAGCATTGTGCAAGCAAAATGCTTTTCAAGATTATCAAACGTGCAGGGGATTTTAGTATGACCACATTGGCAGCAACTTCGCTTGTTGTGTCCTATTCGCCAGACGACGAAGCGATCGAAATTCAGAATATGGAGAGCGCCCCAATCGAGGCGCTGGATATAAAAAAGCTTACGTTCCCGATTTTTTTGGATGAATTTAACCATCGTCTCGATGACGAGTTCGCGCGACGGTTGGGCGCTAGTCTTATCGCCGCGCTGGTTGTATCGCATCCCGAACTAAAGCAGTATGTTTTCGTCACACCAGCGCCCGATGACGGCAAAGCAGGACCGGCTAGCGGGTCGAGCGTGCGCGGCGCGCGGCGTACAAAACACCGTCCGTTAATGTGCAGTAACAGTGATAAAGAGAACAGCCAACTCCCGCAGACCACTAACAGCGAAAGCACCAACCCGGCATCACCCCCGACCGCCCGCAACGACACGCCCACCCCCCAACCGAGTGCGAACGACCCTCAAACCGCCATGCACAAATACTTGATCACCAGATAATCATCGATTCCATACCGTGAACCTTCGCGCCCAAGACCCGACTGCTTGACCCCGCCGAACGGCGCCACCTCGTTCGAGATAAGCCCGGTATTGATCCCGACCATGCCGTATTCCAGCGCTTCAGCCACGCGCCAGACACGCCCGATATCGCGGCTATAAAAATACGCGGCAAGGCCAAATTCCGTATCGTTAGCCATCCGTATGACTTCTTCATCGGATGAGAACCGGAATAACGGCGCGAGCGGCCCGAATGTTTCTTCCTTCGAGATCTTCATCTCAGGCGTCACGCCTGATAACACCGTCGGTTCGAAGAAGCCAAAACCAAGCGCGTGCCGCTTACCGCCGATCACAACCTGAGCGCCTTTCTCGAGCGCATCGTGAATATGCGATTCGACCTTTTGCACGGCGGCGTCGTTGATCAGCGGCCCGAGCAAAACGCCGCTCTCCAGCCCATTGCCGACCTTGAGCTTCGCGACGGCCGCACCCAGTTTCCGGGCAAACTCGTCATACACACGGTCATGAACATAGAACCGGTTTGTACAGACACAAGTCTGCCCGCTGTTCCGATACTTCGACGCAATAGCGCCTTCAACCGCGGCATCAATATCGGCATCGTCGAAAACGATGAACGGCGCATTGCCGCCCAGTTCCAGCGACACTTTCTTGACCGTCGGCGCGCTTTGCGCCATCAGCAGGCGGCCGACTTGCGTCGACCCCGTGAACGACAGTTTCCGGACGACAGGATTACTCGTCAACTCCGCGCCGATCGCCTTCGGGTCGCCGGTCACGATATTCAGCACGCCCTTGGGCAGCCCGGCACGCTCAGCCAGCACGGCCATCGCGAACGCTGAAAATGGCGTCGCCTCGGCGGGTTTTACCACAATCGGGCAACCTGCAGCCAACGCCGGACCGGCCTTGCGCGTGATCATCGCGGCAGGAAAATTCCACGGCGTAATGGCCGCGCAGACGCCGATAGGTTCCTTCGTCACCACAATGCGTTTATCGGCGGCAGGCGAGGCAAGCGTGTCACCGGCGACGCGTTTGCCTTCCTCCGCGAACCACTCGATGAACGACGCCGCGTAGACGATCTCACCCTTGGCTTCGGCGAGCGGCTTGCCTTGCTCACGGGTAAGGATCATCGCGAGATCGTCGGCGTTTTCCAGCATCAGTTCATACCAGCGACGCATGATGGCCGCACGTTCCTTCGCGGTTTTCTTGCGCCAGAGGGGCCACGCTTTGTTGGCCGCATCGATCGCACGATGCGTTTCCGCCGCGCCCATATTCGGCACGTGGCCGAGCGACTGACCGTTTGCGGGATCGATGACTTCGAAGCTCGAGGCATCGTCGGCGGCTTGCCACTCACCGTCGATGAACGCTTCGTGACGCAGCAGTGTCGCGTCTTTCAACTGCATTGACGAACGCTGCGTGCTCATGCTGTCGCCCCCACTTCTGCTGTCAGGACGTGTTCGAGAATGCCGAGCGCTTCATCGAACACGGCGTCCTGGATGGTCAGCGGGAACAGGAAGCGGATTACGTTGCCATGCACACCGCAGATCAGCAAAAGCAGGCCGCGTTCAAGCGCCGCGGTCTGGACGCGCTTGGCGAAAGCGGCGTCGGCTTCGCCGGTCCCGGGCTTGGAGAATTCGACTGCGACCATGCCGCCGGGGCCGCGCACATCAGCGATCTGCGGCACGTCTGCTTTAAGTGTTGTCAGCAGCGACTTCAGCTTGTCGCCAAGCAAGACGGCACGCTCGCAAAGCTTCTCTTCATCGATGATCTCAAGCACCGCATGCGCTGACGCCACCGCCATCGGATTGCCGGCATACGTGCCGCCGAGCCCGCCGGGCGCGACCGCGTCCATCACCTCGGCGCGGCCGACCACGCCTGACAGCGGCATGCCGCCCGCCAGGCTTTTGGCCATGGTCATCAGGTCCGGCGCGACGTCGTAGTGCTGCATTGCGAACATCTTGCCGGTGCGCGCGAAGCCGGTCTGGACTTCATCGGCGATCAGCAGGATGCCGTGCGTGTCGCAGAGCTTGCGCAAGGCGCGCACGAATTCCACGGGCGCCTGATAGAAACCGCCTTCGCCCTGGACGGGTTCGAAGATGATCGCCGCAACCCGTTTCGCTTCAATATCCGCCGCGAAAAGATGTTCGATGGCCCGCAGCGAATCCTCGGTGGTGATGCCGCGCAGCGGGTTCGGGAACGGGGCATGGAACACGTCGGACGGGAACGGCCCGAAGCCGATCTTGTACGGCGCGACCTTGCCGGTCAGCGCCATGCCCATGAACGTACGGCCGTGGAACCCGCCGGTGAACGCGATCACGCCCGGCCGGCCGGTCGCGGCGCGCGCGATCTTGATGGCGTTCTCGACGGCTTCCGCGCCGGTCGTGAAGAACGCGGCCTTCTTTGCATAGTCGCCGGGCGCACGCTCGATGATCTTTTCGGCGAGCGAGACATACGATTCGTAAGGGACGATCTGATAGGCGGTATGCGTGAAGCGCTCGAGTTGTGCGCGCATTGCCGCGACAATTTTCGGGTGCCGGTGCCCCGTGTTACATACCGCAATACCCGCCGCGAAGTCGATGAAGCGGCGGCCTTCCACGTCCCACAACTCGGCGTTTTCAGCGCGTTCGGCGTAAAAATCGCACATCACGCCGACACCGCGCGGGGTCGCGGCATCTTTGCGGGTCTTGAGGTCGGCATTCTTGAGGGTCTGGCTCACGGCATCGCTCCTGGGAGGGTGGTCGGGTTTTAGCGGTTCTTAGGCGGTACCTCGACTATAGTAAGATTTGGCTCTTTCAATCAGAGCCATTTCCGTATTTTTATAGGAGCCATTTCAGCGATGCGTGCAAGTATGTTGTCCGACTGGCTGGCTCAGCGGATTGAACGCACGGGCGGCCAGCCGATTTACCGGCAGTTATATGGTTTGTTGCAGCAGGCCATCCTGTCGCGGGAATTGCCGGCCGGAACCAAGGTGCCGTCGTCCCGGTTGCTCGCGAGCGAGCTGGGGCTCGGCCGCAATACTGTCACGCAGGTTTACGAGCAATTGGCGCTGGAAGGGTATGTGTGGTCGGCGACGGGACAGGGCACGTTCGTGTCGGACAGCGCGCCGGATGAGATCGTGGGGGCGGAATCGGAGGCGCACAACGCGGCACCTGCGGAGCCACGTGTGCTGTCCGCGCGCGGTGCACGGTTGTTGCAGGGCGCGGGGGTTTCACAGCGGCAAGGCGGCGCGTTCATGCCGGGCGTACCCGATGTGTCGAAGTTTCCCGCGGCTGTCTGGAACCGCTTGCAGTCCAAATACTGGCGCCGCCTGAGGCCGGATCTGCTGACCTATGCACCCGGAGGCGGGTTGCCGAAGCTGCGTCAGGTGCTTGCCGATTATCTGCGGACTTCGCGCTCGGTGCATTGCACGCCGGAGCAGATTATCGTGACGACGGGGATTCATCAGTCTATAGATCTCGCGGTGCGCCTGCTGTCGGATTCCGGCGATGTCATCTGGACAGAAGACCCGTGCTACTGGGGCGTGCGCAGCGTGTTGCAAGTGTCCGGGCTTTCGCTCAAGGCCATCCCCGTGGATGAAGAGGGCATCAATCCGTCCGCCGACGATCTGGCAGACCCGCCCAAGCTGATGCTGGTCACGCCGTCGCATCAATACCCGCTGGGCATGGTGATGAGTCTCGCGCGGCGGCGGATGCTGCTCGAGTTCGCGCGGCAAAACGGCTGCTGGATCATCGAAGACGATTACGACAGCGAGTTTCGATACGGCAGCCGGCCGCTCGCGTCGCTGCAAGGGCTCGATACAGCCGGTCAGGTGATCTACGTCGGAAGTTTCGGGAAAACGCTTTTTCCGGGGCTGCGGATTGGCTACATCGTTGTGCCGGAAGGACTGTCGGCGAGCTTTGCAACGGCTTCCGCCGAGTTGTATCGAGAGGGGCAGCTATTGCAGCAGGCGGTGCTGTCGGAGTTCATCGCCGAGGGGCATTTCACGTCTCACATCCGGCGCATGCGCGGGATCTACGGGCAGCGTCGCCAGATACTGCTGGACACGATCAGGAAGCGTTATGGCGATGCACTGGAGATTGTCGGCGGCGATGCCGGGTTGCATCTTGTGTTGCGTTTGCCCGATGGCGTGGATGACCGGGAAGTGGCGAAGGCGGCGCTTGGCGTCAATATTGTCGTGCGGCCGCTGTCGGGCTATTTCCTGCGGCCGGGTGGAGACATGTCGGGCTTGCTGATTGGTTATGGATGCGTGCCGGAGGAGGAGATCGGGCCGGCGTTTGAGAAGCTGGCGACGGTGCTTGATCCGGCGCTGGGGTTGAGGGGATGAGGCGGTTCAGATTTTAGTAGGCATGCCTGATCACGCGTGGTGCCCGGTGCTCCGAAAAACCCGCCGAAACCATGCCGCCGACTATGATAAAAAGGGAAGCACGGCAGGACTGAAGAACGCGGTGCGTGACCGTAATCGAAGCATAATAGAACGTGTACCCTACAATTCTTCCCATGCCCAAAAAACCATCCCACCCTCCGGTTATTCCCGGCAGCGAGGAGTATCACTTCTCCGAACAGATCGGCCATCTGCTGCGGCGGGCCTATCAGCGCCACGTCGCGATCTTCCAGGCGGCCATACCGGATTCGGATCTGACCGCGGCGCAATTCGTCACGCTGTGCGCGGTAAAGGAGCAGCAGTCCTGCTCGCTCAACGACATCGTCAAGGCCACGGCAATCGACCAGGCCACCATCCGCGGCGTGGTCGAGCGCTTGAAAGCGCGCTCTTTGATCGTGGTCTCGCCCGACCCGCTCGACGGCCGCAAGCTACTGGTACGCACAACACCGGAAGGCCTGGCGTTGATCGACCAGACCGTGCCGTTTGCGCGGCAGGTCAGCGAGCAGACGTACGCGGGGCTGAACCCGGCCGAGCGCGTCGCCATCGTTTATCTCCTGCGCGCAATGACACGCGCGGAAGATAACTGATCCAAAGACGCGTATAGGCCGACGTCGCCGCTGCTACGCGGTCATCGGTGCTCGGCGGGAGCCAACGTTGCAACGGCCTGTAGCGTGGCCCTGATCGCGTCCGGCGTGAATGGCGGCGCGCGGAATCGCACACCGGTTGCATCGAATAACGCATTGGCGATGGCAGCCGCGCCGGGAAGCGACGCGGACTCGCCGGAGCCGAGTGGCGGTTCTCCTTGCCGGTCCACCAGCACTACATCCACCGGGGGCAATTCGGGGAACGTCAGGATCGGATAGCTGCCCCATTCCCTGCTTGCCACCAGGCCGTCAGTAAAGCGCACACGCTCTTTCAACGTGCGGCTCAGGGTCTGGATGACATTGCCGTGGATCTGATGGCGCACGCCGTCAGGATTGATCACGGTGCCGGTGTCCTGGCCGACCGTCACTCGCCTGATGCGGATTTCTCCACTGACTTTATCGAGGTCAAGATCGACGATCCACGCCGACCATGCCGCGCCGAAACCAGGGAAGCGGCTATGCACATATCGTGCGTACGCAACGCCGCGCCCTTGAAGTACGCGTTCGCCGGTGTCGCGAGCCGCGCGGCTGCCAGCAGCGCGGGCTTGCCAGCCTGCGCGTTCCGCTACCGCCTGTAGCAACTCCACCGCGCGCTCGTCCTTGAGATGCCGCAACCGGAATGCGAGCGGATCGGTGCCGGTCTCGACCGCGAGTTCATCGATGAATACGTCATGGGCGAACGAGTTCGGCAGCGCCGACACGCCTCTGAACCACGACGCCCGGACCAGCGGTGCAAGGTCGTGGCAGACGAAGCGGCGATTCGCGAATGTGTAGGGCGTGATGGCGGTCCGGTCGCCCATTTCGAAGACGCGCGGCTCGGCCGGCGCCGCGCCGGTGAGCAGAAGGGCAAGCATGGGCGCGTCGTTCGATGGATAGCGGGAAGCGAACGTATAACCCAGCGTGTCGCCGCTGCTGGACACGGTGCCGGTCACGTCGACGACCTGTGCGGTGCCCTTAGGCTCCCATTGATGTTCGTCGGCGCGCGATAGCTGGACCCGCACCGGCTGTCTCATTGCACGCGAGAGCAGGAGTGCGTCGCCGGCGACATCGTCGGCGCAATTGCGGCCATAGCATCCGGAGGCTTCCATGCGGACGACATCGATATCCGCTTCAGCACGCTCGACCAGACGCGACAAGTCGTAGCGCAAGGTCTGCGGGTTCTGCGTGCCGGACCATACGGTAATGCGCCCGTCCTGATAGTCCGCGAGGGCGCAGGACGGCCCGATCGATCCATGCATCTGATACGGCCAGACATAGCTGCGTGTCAGCGTGGTCGTGCCCAACTGTCCCTGCACGCTCTCGACGTCGCCTTCCTCCAGCAGAAGGCGGCGCTGAGCCGGCGCGTTGGAAATGGCTTCGGCGGGGTTATCGAGGGACGGCAGCGGCGGCAGGGGACGCCACCGGACGCGTAGCGCACGCGCCGCGCGGATCGCCTGTTCCTCACGCTCGGCCACCACGCCAACGAAGTCGCCGATAACAACCACGCCGCACACGCCCGGCAGCGTCTCGACCGACGAACGGTCCACGTCGATCAGTGTCTTGCCGACGAACGCGCCGCAATCGTGCCCGGCATACGGCGGCCGCACGACACGACCGTGCAGCATGCCGGGCACGCGCATGTCGTGAACGAAGGTCAGCGTGCCGGTCGCCTTGGCCGGCAGATCGACGCGCGGTGTCGCCCGGCCGACGATGCGGTACGTCGACGCGTCCTTCACTGCGACGGAATGGTCGATAGGAAGCGAGAGACGACGCTCTTTAAGCAGGCTGCCGAAGGTGAGCCGGGTGTTGTCGGGGGCGATGACATATCCGTCGTCGGTCGTGAGGCGAGAGGCCTCCAGCCCCCAAATTTCTGCAGCGAGCCCCATCAATGCAAGCCGCGCTTGCGCCGCGGCGAACCTGAGCGGCACGGCCGAAATCTGGATGGTCGCGCTCGCGATGGTCGGCCCCTGGTTGGGCACATCGGCCGAGTTGCCGAGGATCATCTGGACGCTCGCGGCCGGTACGTCGAGTTCCTCGGCCACGATCTGCGCGAGCGAGGTGCGGATGCCCGTGCCGAGATCGACGTGGCCGTTGAACGCCAGGATGCGGCCGTCGTCCAGCACCGCGACGAAAATCTCCGGCGTGTCCTGAACGTAAGAAGACCCGCTACCTGGTTGACCGGGCGCGGGTTTTACCGGCGCGAGTGGCTGCCTGACGATGGTCAGGCAGCCGTTGCGCGCGAGCAGTTCACCTCGGGTGAGCGCTGCTGCAGTGGGCATGACGATTCCTGAAAATGCCGCTTTGTTCGACTAAACCGCTTCAACGATTGACGATACGCTTCGGCATCGCAAATACCAAGAGGCAGCCCGCCAGCATGCAGAGGCCGAAGGTGATTAGCCCTGGCGTTTTTCGATCGTCGAAAGCGCTTCGTCGAGCGTCATGACGGCTGCGTATTTCTGTTCCATGTCGAAGAGATTTGCATCGTGCGGACCGATCGCCCGATCGCCGACGCAATCCGAAACAACCAGCGGACGAAAGCCATGCGACATCGCATCGACCACGCTTGCACGCACGCATCCGCTCGTGACCGCGCCCGCCACAATCAACGTCTGCACCGCACGCTGCGATAACCACGGCGCGAGTTGCGTGCCGAAGAACGCCGAAGGCACGGTCTTGCGCACAACGAGCTCGCCGCGTGCAGGTGTCAGCTCAGGCACGATCGCGCTGTTCGGATGGTCTTCGGTGAGTGTCGCCATGCCCGGCACTTTCAGCGAGAACACGTTGTCGTCGCTGCCATCGGCTGCATACACAATGCGGCTATGTGCAACCGGCCAGCCATGCTGGCGCGCGGCGGCAAGCAGATGCACCGTGCGTTCAATAGCCGGCGCAATGTTGCCGCCGCCGAAGGTCTTGGGGTCCGCGAAGCCGACAACGAAGTCGACAATCAGCAAGCCGATATTGCCTTGCACCGGCAACGGCGTGCCGAATCCCTGCTGTTTGTACACGCCCGATTCGGCGTGACTCTGGATGTCGCTCATTCAGATTGCTCCAAGGGGTCGATTTCTATCGGTCCATCACCACGCCGTCGCGGACGACCGCTTCGCCGTCGAGCATCACGTCGCAATGGCGCAGCGGGATGTCGATATGACACGTAGTCGTGCGCTTGCCGCCTGCTTCGTTGTTGGGCCCAAGCGAGAACAGGAAGTTGCCTTCGAACGCGCGGGCATCCATGCCGATGGTCGCCTCGCGGTCATACAGGCCGAGCGTCGACCAGCGCGCGCGAGGTTGCAGACCCCAGCCGATGTGCGAGATCGCATAACCTTCGGGATCGTTGAACGAGGCCATGTAGTCGCTCAGCAAGGCCGCGTCGACGCCGCCATCGATGCGTGTTGCATAACCGTTTTCTACCGTCAGCGTGATCGGATCGTTCACGTACTTTTTCTGCGGCAGCAAGATGTCGCCGCGGTCGATCACGATCTGGCCGCTTGCTTGTCCCTCGTTCGGGAATGTCAGCACGAAGCCGCTCGGCCAGTGATCCCAGCGGCCGGGTTCATCGACGAAACCGTACTCGGAGATAGCCGGAAACTCGCCCAGCGGACACACGAGTTCCGTGCCCGCCTTCGATGTCACGCGCATCTCCCGCGACGTCACTATCCGCGCAGCCGCCGCCCGCACGCGGGCGCGATCGGCTTCGGTCGGCACGAGCCGCGCGAGCACTTCGGGCGGTTCGACAGCCAGCAGGATCTTCGTGCCGGTCGCGAGGATCTCGTGCTGCTCGGGTGAGAACAACAGGGTCATCAGGTCGAGCACGAGATCGCTCGCTTTCAACGCGGCGATAGCGGCCAGGTTGCCGGTCAGCGGCGTGGTGCCGAGGTACGCGAGCGAGTCGCGGCTCAGCGCCTTTTCGCCGTTCACCGGCAACAGGTCGAGCCGGTTGACGATCGCGCCCATCGACTGTGTGGCGATCAGTGCGCTTGAAAGCGTTTGCGGATGCGTGGACGCGCTGGTGAGGATGGTGACGGTCTGGCCGGCCTGCAGCTTCGACAACGTCAGTACCTGCTTCCATGCGGCGATCATTTCGTAATCGCTGATTGGCATGTTGACTCCTGAAGAGTGAGGGTCGGCTCGTGCTCGGCGTTAGACGAGCTTTGCGCCGAGGAAATCGCCGAATGCTTCATAGAAGCCGGCTTCGTTGTCCCACGGAATCATGTGGCCGGCATCGGGCACGCGCGTATGCAGCATGCCGGGGCTAAGCGTCTGCATTTCCTGCACGTCTTCGTCCAGCACCACGTCGCCGCGCGCGGCTGTGATGAGCAGCGAAGGCACGCGAAGCAGAGGCAGGTCGGCGTGGATGTCGTCAGTATGGAAGCCTTCGAACGATGTCAGCATGCCGCGTTCATCGCAGGTATGCAGCCATTGCGCGCGCAAACGTAACTGGTCTTCGGTCCAGGTCGGACAGAAAGCGCGCATGCCGTCGGCGTCGATACCTTTCAAAGCCAGGCGAATCGAATCGACGTACCACGGCAGCTTTGCCGGATACGCACGGCGGCCCGGACCGGACACCGGCGGGTCGACCAGCACCGTGCGCGTCAGGCCGTTCGGTGCGCTGCGTGCAGCACGGATCGCGATTCGAGCGCCCATCGAATGGCCGACAAGCGCATAGTGTTCGAGGCCGAGTGCTTCAGCGAGCGCGATGACATCGGCGGCTTGGGCGTCGAGGCTGTAGTCGAGCGTGGCCGATGCTTCCGATAAACCGCGCCCGCGGACGTCGAGCACGTAGGTATCAAACTGGCGGCCGAGCGTCTCGCCGACAAATCCCCACGTGGCCGCCGGGCTGGTGATGCCCGGAATCAGGATCACGGCGGGGCGGCCGGCGCGCACGCCATCCGTGCCGCCATAACGCAGGTAATGCTGGCGGATGCCGTTGGCGTTGACGTTCGCGCCATAGAGAAAAGTTGAGTTCATCGCGGAGTCCGTGGATGAGTCGAAAGCTATCAGTAAAGCTTTTAGTAAGCGCCGGACAGCAGCGCACCCGCGCCCGGCACGACACGTTCGAGATCGAGTTCGCGCAGCATCGCGTAGGTCGTGGCGATCGCCGCCGTGATCACCGGCTTGCCCGTCATCGCCTCGACTTGCGGCACCACAGCAAGCGATGGCATCTGCACGCAGGCCGACAATACAATCGCATCCACGTCCTGATAGGGCAGGGTTTTCACGATATCTGGCAACAGGCGCGGATTGTGGCGCCCTACATCCAGATTGTCGGGAATCTCGAGCGCCCGGTAGTCGACGACTTCAAACCCTTCGTGGCGGATGTAGTCCACGACCAGTTCGGTCAGCGGCAACATGTAAGGCGCGACCACCACGATGCGCTTGGCCTTGATGACCTTCAGCGCATCGACAAGCGCGCCCGCGCTGGTGATGACCGGCGCTGCGCCGCCGTTTTCGACGGTGCGCTCGTGCAGCCGTTTCTGCGACACGCGGTGATAACCATGCCCCATCGCCATGATTGCCACCAGGCACGCATAACCGAGCACGTCGACGCGCGCGTCGCTGAGTTCCAGTGCGCAGCGATCCGATTCCGCATCCATGGCGGCCAGTTCCTCCTTGACCACTTTTTTCATGCGCATACGGCTGGAATGGAACGTGAAGCGCTCCGGGCGGATGGTCTGGCGGGCGAGCAGCATGGCCGGAATTTCGGTTTCCATCGTCGTGTTCGAACTCGGCACGATCTGGCCGATGCGCAAGGTCTTCGTCATCTAGTCGACTCCGTATTTCGTCGGCCACCCGCGGCGGCCTGGTTGGTGTGACAAATTGGGTGGCAAATGCAGTGGCAGATTGATTCGATAAAGTCTAGTGTACACGTTTGAATTTAACAAGATTCCGAAAAAATTTTTTAATGGTGCAAGCGTGCTTTAGATTGGTGAAAACCCTTATAAAATGCACATATAAAGGGATTAAACGCCCGGTGTTCGACCCTACGCAAATTTTCTTTACTCAAAAAAATTCAATGTGTACACTCAATATAAGTTTATTTAACAGGCTCGGCTGAACGACTTTCGGCGAGCGCCAGACATGGAGAGATCATCATGAGCAAACCCCGTATCGCGATCGTTGGCGCGGGCCTTGGAGGAACGGCAGCGGCGGCGCTGATGCAGCGCGCCGGTTATTCGGTTCGTTTGTATGAGCAGGCTCCCGCGTTTTCGCGTCTCGGCGCGGGGATTCACCTCGGTCCCAACGTGATGAAGATCATGCGCCGCATGGGCTGCGAAGACGCGCTGAATGTCATGGGCTCGCACCCGGACTACTGGTACAGCCGCGACTGGAAAACGGGCGAAGCTATTGCGCAGATTCCGTTCGGGGATTTCGCTTTGAAAGAATATGGCGCGTCGTACCTGACCGTGCATCGCGGGGACTTCCATGCGCTGATGACCGAGGCGGTCGCGCCCGGCACGATCGAGTTCAACAAGTGCCTGAGCGGGATTGAAGAGGTTGACAGCGAAGTGCGACTGACGTTTGCCGACGGCAGCGTCGAGACCGCGGATATCGTGATCGGCGCGGATGGCGTGAACTCGAAGATCCGCGACCATCTGCTCGGCGCGGAACCGCCGCGTTACACGGGTTATGTTGCGCATCGCGCGGTGTTTCCCGCGTCGCTGCTCGGCGCCGATCCTTTCGATCTGTGTGTAAAGTGGTGGTCGGAAGACCGCCACATGATGGTGTATTACGTGACCTCCAAGCGCGATGAAATCTACTACGTGACCGGCGTTCCGCAGGCTGAGTGGCCGGCCGGGCAGTCGGTTGCGCCGAGCAGCCGCGACGAAATGCGCGAGGTGTTCGCGGGCTATCATCCGTCGGTGCAGAAGCTGATCGACGCCACGCCCGAAGTCACGAAGTGGCCGTTGCTGGAGCGCGATCCGCTGCCGTTGTGGAGCCGCGGCCGCTTGGTCCTGCTCGGCGATGCCTGTCATCCGATGAAACCGCACATGGCGCAGGGTGCGGCCATGGCGATTGAAGATGCAGCCATGCTTACGCGTTGCCTGGACGAGGTCGGCGCGAACGATTACACCAACGCGTTCGCGCTGTACGAAGCGAACCGCGCTGAACGTGCTTCGAAGGTGCAACTGGTCTCGCATAACAACACGTGGCTGCGCACCAACGAAGATCCGGCGTGGGTGTTCGCTTACGACGTATTCAACGAGCCGTTGAAGTCGCCGTCGGCGAAGCGGGCTTCGGCAACTGCGGCCTGATATTTCGACCCGATCGCACGCGGCAGTGCCGGGATGATTGCCCCGTGCGGTCTTGATTCGATGACTGAAAAATGAGCGTGTCCGCATCCGCAGCACAGGCTTCCGAACCATTGACACTGACCGTCAACGGCTGCACGCGCACGATCACGGGCGTGACCCGCGACACCCCTCTGCTATACGTGTTGCGCAACGACTTCGAGCTGAATGGGCCGAAGTACGGCTGCGGCCTGGGCCAGTGCGGTGCCTGCACCGTGCTGCTGGATGGCGGTCCCGCGCGTTCGTGCGTCGTACCGGTTGCGGCGGCGGTAGGGCGAGAAACGCTTACGCTGGAAGGGCTTGGAACACTGGACGCGCCGCATCCTATCCAGCGGGCTTTTATCGACGAACAAGCGGCGCAATGCGGCTACTGTCTCAACGGCATGATCATGAGCACGAAGGCGTTGCTCGATTGCAATCCTACGCCCGATGACACCGATATCCGCGACGCGCTGCGCTTCAACTTGTGCCGTTGCGGCACGCACATTGAAATCATGAAGGCGGTGCATCGCGCTGCCGACTATCTGAAACGCGAACAATAACGCTGATTCAATGGACTCCATGCGCGAAGGAAGTTCCGACGGACCCGTGCTGATGCCCGAGTCGATGCTTCACGCGTGCGTGCTGGGGGGCGCCGACGCGGCGTTGCTCGCGCACGGGCATGCGCTTGAGGTCGAGGCAGGCGTGCGCTGGGTGATCGCGGGGAACGTGGCCGCGTTTGTTGCCGAGCGCTTCGAGCTTGCACGTAGCGCAGCTTGCCGGCTGATGTTGTCGGCCCGCGTGGAGTCCTCCGGCGACATACTTGCGTTACCCGTACAGCCCTCCGGTTTGCAGCAGGAAGCGCAATACGTATGGCCTATTCCGGCGGAAAGGTTCTTGCCATGCGAGGCTATTGCGCGTGATGACAACGGTGGTGTCGCGATATGGAGCGGTGCTCCTGCGACTGCCGATCTGCTTGCGAAGCTCGTTAGCATGACGGGCCTTACGGCCGACCGTTTCACGCTGCATTCACTCGATGACCCCACCGATCCATTGATCACCACACACGCCGCGCTCGCTGCGGTCGCGTTGATGACGGAGACCGGCCGTGCTGTGTGCGTTGACGGTTATATGGCGGTATCGCCGGTTAAAGAGGCGACCGTTTCCGTCGCGGCATCGTTGGACGACGAAGGCGCGTTGCTCGACTGGCGCTACGTCGCGCGAACGCCAGGCTTAACAAGCGGCGAAGCGATCACTCAAGATCCGAGTCCCTATTCGTCATCCCGTTCGACGTCGCTGATCGACGATGCCGCCGCGTTGATTCCCGGTGCGGCGCATACGTTCGCACGCGAATCTTTCGTCGATGAAATTGCACGCCAGAACCATCGCGATCCGGTTTCATTTCGTCTCGATCATCTCGACCCGGTGGAGTACGGCGGAGCGAGGGAACTGATCGGCACGGTGGCAGAGCGGGCAGCGTGGGACTCGCATCAGCAGACTCGCAAGACGCGCCGCGCGAGCGAAGACGTCGCCCACGGCCGCGGTTTTGCGTTCGACAAACACGACACATCATCCGGCGATAACCCGACGCCCGACTATTCGGCGTGGATCGTCGATCTCGATGTGAACCGCCTGACCGGCGACGTTGCGCTCAAGCGCGTGGTAGCGGGGCGAGCAAGCGGACGGCGCAGGATTGGGCGCATCAGTGGAGTGTCGGCCCGGCAGATTGCCGCTGCGGCTTCGCGTGCCTTGGGCTTGCCGCTCACCGCGCGACCCTCGCACGACGAGACGCCTGACGCACAGGCGGCGTCTCATGAGCTTGCACCCACGACGGCCGCGACTAGCGAAGTCGCTACACAAGGCGCGGCTACGGAGCGTTTGGAAATCGACGTCTCTCCGGCCGCTGCAGCTATCGCCAATGCGCTTTACGATGCGACCGGCGTGCGTTTTCGAGCGCCGCCGTTCACGCCGGAGCGCGTGCTTGCGGCGCTCGAAGGGACGACGGGGGCGACTGGCGGCGCGCCAAGGCGCTCAAAACGTTCTCTGCGGACCGCGCTCGCCGCTGGCGGCGCACTCAGCCTGATCGGGCTGGCGTGCTCGCTGTGGCCCATGCCTGCCCCGATTGAACCGATCGCCCGGCCGGCTGCATCGACGTGGTCCGACGCCACCATCGCGCGCGGCCGCCAGATTGCCGAGTTCGGCGATTGCGCAGTCTGCCATACCGCGCCTGGCGGCGTGATCAATGCCGGTGGCCTCGGCCTTGAAACGCCTTTCGGAATGGTCTACACGACCAATCTCACGCCTGATCCGAAGACCGGCATCGGCAACTGGTCGTTCGCTGCATTCGATCGGGCCATGCGTCAGGGCATCTCGCGCGACGGCCATCATCTGTATCCCGCGTTCCCGTACACCGCGTTCACGAAGATGAGCGACGCTGACATGACCGCGCTGTACGCCTATCTGATGTCGCAACCGGCGGTCGAGAATACGCCACCGGCCACGCGCCTGCCGTTTCCGCTGAATCAGCGCGCGCTGGTGGCGGGATGGAACGCGCTGTATCTGAAGCAGGGTGAGTTCAAGCCGGACCCGACGCGCTCGGCGTTGTGGAATCGCGGCGCGTATCTCGTAGATGGCACGGGACATTGCAGCGCCTGTCATTCGCCGCGCAATGCACTCGGGGCGGAGAAGGGCGGGCGCTTGTACCTGACTGGTGGAAGCGCGGAGGGGTGGGTGGCGCCGTCGCTCGTCGCCAATTCGAAAGCGCCGGTGAGGTGGACCGAACAGGCGTTGTTCGATTATCTCAAGACTGGTTTCTCGCATGAGCATGGCGTCGCGGCCGGTCCGATGGCGCCGGTCGTCGCAAGCTTGTCGAGGCTGCCGGAAGAGGATGTGCGCGCGATGGCGCACTATGTGGCGTCGCTGTCACGGCAGCCTTCGGTGGTCAAGCCGGCCGAGGCGGTCGAGCCGGCGCAGGCGCATGAACATGACGCGGTGACGCTGCAAGGACTCGACAGTGGCCGTCGGATTTTCGAAGGGGCATGCGCGGTGTGTCATGCCGCGACCGGCGGTGTCGGCAACTTCGGGGTGCGTCCACTGCTCGCGCTGAACACGAGCGTGAGCGAGGCCACGCCGGATAATCTGCTGAAGGTGATCCAGAACGGTATCGACGCCCCGGCCACCGATGCGCTCGGCTACATGCCGGGCTTCAAGGATGCGTTCGACGACCGTCAGATTGCCGACCTCGTGTCGTATATCCGCTCGAACTTCGCACCGAACGAAGCGCCGTGGAAAGACCTTGAGCATGCATCGGCGCGAATTCGGAAACATGCGCATTAGCGGCTGGCAGACTGTTGCATCGGCTGCGTTGACGAGTGGGCGCTGCCCGGTCCGGGCGGCGCCCGCTCCCATTCCACCAACACCAACATTCGAACTATCATGGCGCCTTCGAAGCTTTCTTCCGATCCATCGCAAGCTGCACAGGACGCCGTGTCCCGCTATGAGGTGTCGGAGCAGATCGGGCATCTTCTTCGCAAGGCTTATCAGCGCCATCTCGCCATCTTCAGTCAGACCATAGCGGACCCTCAATTGACCGCCGTGCAGTTTGCGGTATTGAGCGCCAGCCGACGGCTCGGGCCGTCTTCCATGAGCGATCTGGGCAAAGCGACCGCGATAGATGCGGCGACGGTACGCGGCATAATTGAACGCTTGCGAGCGCGCGAGTTGATCGAGTTGCAGACCAATCCCGACGACCGCAGAAAGGTGACGGTTCAACTGACGCAAGCGGGTGGAAGCCTGGTCGAACAAGTGACGCCGACCGCCTTGCGCATCAGCGAGTTGACCATGGGTGAGCTGAACGAAGCGGAGCGCGTGGCCGTGCTGTATTTGCTGCGTAAGCTAAGTGCGACCGAGTCCGAATAAGCGCGGTTCGTGCGGTGGGTTTCTTGTTAATTAGCCGCTTCGTCTGCCGCACCTGATTGCATTGCACCAATAGCGGGACCATCGCACCGGAAAAGCGATTATGGCGTGTACGCTGATTTTATAAGGTGCAACCGACCAAGCCTTATTGCACGATCGTTAGCTTTGAGTAGGCAGAAAAACTCAATAAAACAAGGGTTAAATACCAAGATACCTAGTATAAGTCTCTACCTTGAAAGTGGGCATGGTCATTGCATAGAAGACTAGAATTAGAGTGTGTACATTTTGTCTCGGTAGACAGAGACGGCGCGGCGAACAGAAGCATTGTCAGCGCGAACACCTTGATGAAACCCGAGCTATAGAGGTATCGATGCTTTCGAATCTGGCTGTACAACTCATCAACGGACTAGCGGACGCAAGCGCGATGTTTCTTGTCGCCTCCGGCTTGTCGCTGATCTTCGGCGTGACGCGGATCGTCAACTTCGCGCACGGCTCGTTCTACATGTTTGGCGTGTATGTGGCCTACAGCATCGCCAGCCGGTTCGGTTCGACCGTCGCGGGTTTCTGGCTTTCGATGCTTGCAGCAGCGCTCATCGTCGCCGTGCTTGGTGCGCTGGTCGAAGTGATCGTGCTCAGGCGGATCTATCAGGCGCCCGAGTTATTCCACTTGCTGGCAACCTTTGCGCTGGTGCTGATTTTCCGCGATGCCGCGCTGTACATCTGGGGCCCGGAAGACCTGTTCGGGCCGCGTGCTCCGCTTCTCGGCGGTGCAGTCAATCTGCTCGGTCATGCGTTGCCCACCTATGACATTGCATTGATCGTGATCGGTCCCGTGGTCCTGGCCGTGCTCTGGTTCGGTCTGACAAAAACGCGCTGGGGCACGCTCGTGCGCGCGGCGACCGGCGATCGTGAAATGCTCGGTGCGCTCGGCATCAACCAGGCGTGGCTATTCACCGGCGTGTTTTTTATCGGCGCGTTCCTCGCGGGTCTCGGCGGCGCGCTGCAGGTGCCGCGTATGTCGGCGAACCTGTCGCTGGATATAGACACCATCGGCAATGCGTTTGTCGTGGTGGTGGTTGGCGGCATGGGCTCGATTCCAGGTGCATTCGTGGCGGCGTTGCTGATCGCGGAGATCAAGGCGCTGTGCATCGGCATAGGCGATGTAACCATTGGCGGCATGGTGTTTTCGCTGAGCAAGTTCACGCTGGTGGCTGAGTTTGTGGTGATGGCGATCGTGCTCGTCGTGCGACCTTGGGGATTGCTTGGCCGTGCCCAGGCTGCCGTTCGCACGATGGCAGCCGCTGAGACGCCACTGCGTCCCGCCGATACCCGGTTGAAGATATTCGCGGGCGTTGTTCTCGCCGTGCTTGTGCTCGCGCCGCTGCTGTCAGGCGTGTTCCCGTACATGCCCGTGCTGCTAGTCGAAATCCTGATCGCGGTTTTGTTCGCAACGAGCCTGCATTTCATCATGGGTCCGGGCGGCATGCATTCGTTTGGTCACGCCGCGTATTTCGGATTGGGCGCCTATGGCGCAGCGCTGTTCCTGAAGGTCCTGAACCTGCCGATGGAAGCCGCACTCGTGCTTGGCCCCTTGCTTGCGGGCGTGGGCGCGCTCGTGTTCGGATGGTTTTGCGTGCGCTTGTCAGGCGTCTATCTCGCCATGCTGACGCTGGCCTTCGCGCAGATCGTCTGGTCGATCGTGTTCCAGTGGGACGCCGTAACCGGCGGCAGCAACGGCATTCTCAACTTGTGGCCATCGACGTGGCTTAGTTCGACCGTTGCTTACTACTACGTGACCTTGTTGTTCGCGGTCACGGGCGTCTGGCTCTTGCGGCGAATGTTGTTCTCGCCACTCGGTTATGCCATGCGTGCCTCGAGGGATTCGACCCTGCGCGCCGAGGCAATCGGTATCGATGTGAAGCGCGTCCAGTGGGTCGCTTTCATCATCGCGTCATTGTTCTGCGGCCTTGCCGGATCGCTGTATGCGTTCTCGAAGGGGTCGATATCGCCTGAAGTGATCAGCGTAGGGCGCTCGGTCGATGGTCTCGTGATGGTGCTGCTCGGCGGCTTGCAGACGCTCACCGGGCCGATAGTCGGCGCTGCGGTGTTCACGTGGCTGCAAGATACGGTCGCGCGTCAGACCGACTACTGGGAGGCCCTGCTGGGTGCGGCGATTCTGCTGCTGGTGATTGCGTTCCCGCAGGGGATTGTAGGGTTCGTGCAGGACAAGTTCGGGTCGCATAAAACCGCGGATACAGGCGTGGCCTCACAGCCTGCGAAGGAGGCCCTGTGACTCTTCTGCGTGTATCCCATCTTGCGAAGTCGTTCGGCGGCGTCAAGGCAGTCGACGACGTTTCCTTCGACCTGAACGCGGGCCAGTTGCTGGCGCTGATCGGCCCGAACGGCGCCGGCAAGTCGACCTGCTTCAACATGCTCAACGGGCAGTTGAAACCCAGCTCCGGCTCGATTCTTTTCGACGGCCACGAGATCGCCGGCAAACGTCCGCGCGATATCTGGCGTCTTGGCGTCGGCCGTACTTTCCAGATTGCCGCGACTTTCAACTCGATGACGGTGATCGAAAACGTGCAGATGGCGCTCGTTTCGCGGGATCGTCAGCTATTCAACTTGTGGAAACCGGCATCGTCCATTCACGCCGATGAAGCGATCGCGCTGCTCGAACAGGTCGGCATGGCGGCGCATGCAAAGCGCGCTTGCGGCGTGCTGGCTTATGGCGATGTGAAGCGCGTCGAACTGGCTATTGCACTGGCCAACAAACCGAAACTGCTGCTGATGGACGAACCGACGGCGGGCATGGCGCCCAAGGAACGCAACGACCTGATGGCGCTGACAAAACAACTGGTGGTCGACCACAAGCTTGGCGTGCTGTTCACCGAGCACAGCATGGACGTGGTGTTCGCGTATGCCGACAAGCTGATCGTGCTCGCGCGCGGCAAGCTGATCGGCGAGGGTGATGCGGAAACGGTTCGCAACGATCCGCGTGTGCGCGAAGTGTATTTCGGCACGGGGAAATCTTTCACGCCGCGTGCATCGCTTGCCGCCGATGGAGTCGCCCCATGACGCTCGACAAAACGATGCTGAAAGTCTCCGGCCTGAACGCGTTCTACGGCCGCGCGCAGATCCTCTACGACGTTGAAATTGAAGTAGGGCGTGGCGAAGTCGTCGCGTTGATGGGGCGCAACGGCGCGGGCAAATCGACCACGATGAAAGCGCTGATGGGCATGCTGCCATCGCGGCACGGAGCGATCAATTTCTGCGGACATGACATTGCCAAGCTGCCGCCGTACCGTATCGCGCGACTCGGTATGGGATTCGTGCCGGAGGACCGGCGCGTGTTCGGCGATCTGTCGGTGATGGAAAATCTCGATACCGGCCGCCAGCCGCCGCGTGAGAACGCGCCCCGATGGACACCTGAAAAACTGTTCCGCTTGTTCCCGAATCTTGGCGAGATGCCGAATCGCCCAGGCAGTCAGATGAGCGGTGGCGAGCAGCAGATGCTGACCGTGTCGCGTACGCTGATGGGGAACCCTACGCTCGTTCTGCTCGATGAACCGTCGGAGGGCGTGGCGCCGATCATCGTTGAACAGATGGCGAACATGATCCTTGAGTTAAAGCGTGAAGGGCTGTCGATCCTGTTGTCCGAGCAGAACATGCATTTCGCCGAGCTCGTCAGCGACCGCGCCTATGTGCTTGAAAAAGGGCAGATCCGTTTTAGCGGCACCATAGACGAGCTTTCCCGCGACGAAGCGGTGAGACGGGCCTACCTGAGTGTTTGAGCGCGTTCAGTCAGCGAAGATCGACCAGGGGTATCCTTCCATCAACCTTAGCCATGCCCATTTGCATTCAACCTAGCCGCTTTATCCGGAGAGAAAAACTATGACCACGCGTGTTGGATCGTTGCTGCGCTTAACCGTCTTCATGGTTACGCCCCTGGCCGCAGCCTTAGTGTCGATGGGCGCTGCTGCACAGACCATCAAGATAGGCGAGATCAACAGTTATAAAGCGCAGCCGGCGTTCCTCGGCCCGTACAAGAACGGCTGGAACATGGCGCTCGACGAAGTCAACGCGGCGGGCGGTATCAATGGCAAGAAGCTCGAAGTAGTCTCGCGCGACGACAACGGGAATCCGGGCGATACGGTTCGCGTGGCGCAGGAGTTGATGACGGGCGAACAGGTGTCGATGTTGTTCGGCGGCTTCTTGTCGAACACCGGTCTGGCGCTTGCCGACTACGCCAAGCAACGGAAGGTTTTCTTCCTCGCGGCCGAACCGCTGACCGACAAGATCGTCTGGCAGGATGGCAACAAATACACGTACCGTCTGCGTCCATCGACGTATATGCAGGTCGCGATGCTCGTGCCCGAAGCCGCCAAGCTGAACAAGAAACGCTGGGCGGTGGTGTATCCGAACTACGAATACGGTCAGTCGGCTGTGGCTACGTTCAAGCGTTTACTGAAGGCGGCCCAGCCTGACGTTGAGTTCGTTGCCGACCAGGCTGCGCCGCTCGGCAAGCTCGACGCCGGCGCGGTTACGCAAGCGCTCGCCGATGCAAAGCCCGATGCAATTTTCAGCGTCGAGTTCGGTGCGGATCTCGGCAAGTTCGTGCGTGAAGGCAATACGCGTGGCTTGTTCAAGGATCGTTCGGTAGTGTCGTTGCTGACGGGCGAACCGGAATACCTCGATCCGCTGGGAGCCGAGGCGCCGGTTGGCTGGATCGTGACGGGGTATCCGTGGTATTCGATCGATACGCCCGCTAACCGTAAATTCGTCGCTGCCTACGAGACGAAGTATCACGACTATCCGCGCGTCGGATCGGTGGTGGGGTATTCGGCGTTGATGTCGATTGCCAATGGTTTGAAGAAGGCTAAGTCGACCGATCCGGACAAACTCGCAGCAGCCTTCAAGGGGCTCTCTGTCGACACGCCTTTTGGTTCGATCACGTATCGCGCGCAGGATAATCAATCGACGATGGGCGCGTATGTCGGCACGACTGCGCTGAAGGACGGCAAGGGCATCATGTCGAACTATCGATACATCGATGGCGCGAGTGTCCAGCCGTCCGATGCGGAAGTGGCGAAGCTGCGGGCGGCGGATTAGGTTGTCGCGCTGCAAATGACCACGGCCCGCGTTAGCGGGCCGTTTTTTTATTGGGGTGTCTGGCGAGGGACTTTATTTCGAAAGTTTCTGGCATCGTGGGTCCTCGCAGCCTGGCGGCGGTCGTCGGCGAAGGTGCGGCCGCACAAGATAGAGGCTCATCCTCGGACCAGTCAGATTCAGATACCCGTGCGCCGAGCGAGCCTTAACCATTCGCTCAAGCCAAACGCAGTTTTATTCAATAGACCGGCGCCGACGTGCTGTCAAAATTTCAGTGCGTTACAAATAAACGAAAACGTGGTTCACACGGGGACGGTGACTGTCTCGAGCTCGCTACCAGGGCAAATCGTGGACGCACTACAGGAGACAGCGACGATCATGAATTACAAGACCGCAGTTTGTGCCTGCGCCGCGTTGATATGCATTGCACCAGCGCGGGCGCAGGATGAAGACGAGGGCACGGCCCCCAGTAAGGCCGCAGATGCCAGCATGGTCACTATATATGGCTTGATCGATCAAGGGGTGGAGTACGTCAACAACGTGGCCAAGGGTAAAACCGCTACCACCAACGTTTTTCGCACGGGGGACGGGACTGCAACCTCCTATTTCGGAATTCGCGGTAGCGAGGATCTTGGCGGGGGCACGAAGGCCATATTTGACTTGCAAGGCGGCTTTATGCCAAACAACGGAACCTTGAGGCAAGGCGGGCGTCTGTTTGGGCGGCAATCCTACGTCGGTCTCGATGGAACATTCGGTCGTCTGACGTTCGGCCGCCAATACACCATGCGGTTTTTTGCCATCTCGTTCATTAATCCATTCGGGACGGGCGCGCAAGGTCTCACCACGCTCGATAACGGAATTGCTAATGCTCGGGCTGATAATTCCGTCAGCTACCGCTATTTCCTTGGCGATTTCGAAACTGGAGTGAACTATAGTTTCGGCCGCGATGCCGTCAATGGAAATAGCGCCGCCGCCTCGAATTGCCCAGGCGAAACGTCACCCTCGAACCAATGCCGGGAATATTCTGCAATGGTCAAGTACGAGGGACACACCTGGGGCGTGGCCAGCTCCTACGAGCGCAATTATGGCGGCACCTCCGCAACATTTGGCGGTCTCACCTCACCGAAGCTCACTGACAGCCGGTTCACCTTGGGCGGCTACTTCAATATAAACAAAGCCAAGGTCGGCGTGGGTTGGATCAGGCGCGATGACGAAGGCATCTCGACACCGAAGAGCAACCTGTTCTGGCTAACGAGCACCGTGCCCGTGACCCCGTTCATCTATTTCGACAGCATGCTGGCGCAGCTCAAATACGACCATTCGCCCAACAAGGCGTTGATTGTCGTATTGCGCGGCGAATACCTGCTGTCCAAGCGTACGCTTCTCTACCTGACGGGTGAGCACATCCACAACTACGGCAATCTCGCTCTTTCAGCGACGACCATTACGCCCGTCCCGACCCCCACTGCCGGCGGCTCGCAGATATCCATCATTGCCGGTATCAGGCATACATTCTGATTCCCGGGCGAGCGCTCAGATGGTCAGCTTCGCCGCGGCTTTCGCCGCCGACATGTCGGCCACCGCGGCGAAGGGTTGTTTCTGCTTCAGGCTACCGAGACCAATGAACATATCTTGCAGATAGCCGATGTCACCACCGGTGAGCGACAGGTCCCTGGAATAGGGCCGCTGCACCTGATTGAAATCCCAGGTTGCCTGAGCCGAAGCCTTGTCGAATTTCTTCTGGACCCGACTGCGTGCTTCGAAGAAGGCGTCGTGCGCTGCGGGCGACATCAGGTAGTCGTAGAGTGCGCCATATGCGGCCATCACCGCGACCATCCCCTCATGCTTGTCCCTGATCGCGGAATCGGAGGCATAGGCGGTCTGGAAGATGCATTTTGGTAAGGCCTGCCACACGTTGGCCTCGCTGATTACTACAAGCCCGTCTTTGTCGTCCAGATGCGAGATGCTTGAGCAGCAGGCGTCGGCCTCGCCCTTTACGACCGCCTCATGGCATTGATCGTTGCTTCCCTTGTCGACGAAAGTCACCTGCGAAGCGTCGATGGCTTTTTCTTTCATGAGCTGCAGCATCAGTGTATGGAGCAAACCCAGACTCGGGCCGACCGCGACCGTCTTGCCCTTCAGATCGGCAAGCGTCTTCATCCCATCGGGCCTTGCAAAGACCGTCAGCGCGCACTTTTTCATACCGGCGCCGACGATCTTGACCTCGGCGCCTTGCGCAATTCGCGATAACACCATGTTGTAACCCGATACCATGCAGACATCCGCGGCTCCGGCGCAGATGGCATCGAAAGGGCCAGTGGCACCGGGCACCTGGACAATCACCGCATCAACGCCGAATTGCTTGAAATAGCCCTGCTCGTCCATGAGCGCGTTCAGCGTGGCGTTCTCCAGCCCCGGGTTGCTGACGATCCGAATCTGGGCGGCGGCGGCTCGCGCGAGATACGGCGCGGCGAGTCCACCCGCAGCAACACTCAGCCCGAGAAGCCCGGCGCTGCACAGGAAGCGGCGGCGCTCGAAGGTGTGGGTCATCGGCTGTCTCCGTACGCCGGTCGAACCGGCAAGTTGTAGTGAATGCAAAAGTCCTGTTTGAAAGCCTTCGCAGCGAGTGGCCCCGCGCGGCTGATCAGGAGGTAGTTGCGCGCCGGAGTGCTAAATGACGGCGGGATCGCGCGCAGCCGAGCGGGGACGGCGCCCTTGCCAGGGTTTACGCGTTGCGGCGGGAGCGGCCCGCTGAGGCGGTTTCCAGATGCTGAGCGAGGCAAGTGCCAATTGCGTGCGTGCAAGGCTCGAAACTGTCAGGTCGAAACCGCACCGGCGCAGGTTTCGGCTCATCGCTCGACGCGCGCATCCAGAGTTTGCCTACGCGTTACCCTCCGGTCGATTGAGTAAAATTGCCTTAGACTTAACGAATTGGTAAAACCCCGAGGAGGCACACGACGTGTCAGCGCTTGACTGGTACCTGCAGATCAACCTGAAGGCGCGGCACTTGCGCCT
>NZ_JALPRJ010000041.1 GCF_030464885.1 Caballeronia sp. SEWSISQ10-4 2
GTGATAAAAAATACAGCTAACTCACGCAGACCACTAAGGCCGAAAGCAGCAACCCGGCATCAACCCCGACCACTAACCCTGAAAGCACGAACCCAGCATCCCCCAGCTACACGACCAGTCGATCGCGTTCGCCCGGTGTAGCGCCACACCGACAAAGGCAGCATGTCCAGATAAGTGCAAACCCCAATAATGCGCGATTATCGAACGAATGCGTTCGATAATCGATTTCTTTCAGTAGCAAGACATTGCCCTTGATCGAACATGACATTATTGTGTGGATATGCTGATCCAATAAGCCAAGCGCGGCATGCTCCGTCAGTACGAAGCTTTATTTTCGGCTGAAAAATTCCGGCAGTAGCAGAACCGTTCCGACCGTCATCAAGAAGTAGCGTAACAGGTTAGGAAAGCTGATTAATGAATGTTGCAAGTGTTTCCCGGGTTCATCCAGGTAACCGGCTGTAACAACGACCCCACGAAAAATCGAAGGAGGAGATGCAGATGAAGCAGTCCAGACAGGCAGGAGCCGCGGTCGTCATCACGGTAGCAATGGCTACGTCCGCGCATGCGCAGACCAGCGTAACGTTGTACGGCATCGTCGATAACTCGCTGACTTATCAAAGCAGCCAGACGACCCTCGGTTCTACCAAGGGTGGTCGTTCGAACATCAAGATGTCGTCGGGCGTATGGGCAGGCAGCCGCTTCGGCCTGAAGGGCGCCGAGGATCTCGGCGGCGGCACCAAGGCGATCTTCCAACTGGAGTCGGGCTTCAACAGCGCTACCGGCGCACAGCAGTACACCAATGCGGAATTCGGCCGGCAAGCATGGGTGGGTATGACGAACCCCACATACGGAACGTTTACGGCCGGACGCCAGTACACGTCTTACTATTCGCTGCTCTCGCCGTATAGCCCGACCACCTGGCTCACCGGCTTCTACGGCGCGCATCCGGGCGACGTCGACGGACTGGACACCATCTATCGCGCGAATAACTCACTGGTATATACGTCGCCCAAGCTGTATGGCATCACGTTCAGTGGCTCGTATTCGTTCGCGGGCGTGCCGGGCAGCGTGAACCAGGGTTCGACGTGGAGTGGCGCAGTCCAGTACACCAACGGTCCGTTCGGGATCGCGGCGGGCATCACGCGCCTCAACAACTCGACTCCGGGCGGCGGCGCATTCGGCACGGATTCGACCACGAACTCAGCCGGACAGTCGGGGGTGTCGGCCGTGACCAACGGCTACCAGACGGCGCAGGCACAACAGCGTTTCGCCATCGGCACGGGTTATGCGTTCAATAGTTCGTGGGACGTGTCGGCGACCTACTCGAACGTGCAGTACATCCCCGGTATTCACTCGCTGTACCGCGACACCGCGATCTTCAACACGGCCGGCGCGGTGCTTCACTGGCACGCTTTGAGCACGCTCGATCTTGCGACGGGATATAGCTATACCCGCGCGACGAAAGCAAACGGCATCGACAGCGTCGCTCAGTATCATCAGTTCAACTTGTCCCAGTATTACTCGTTATCGAAACGAACCGGCCTGTATGCGTTGCAGGCGTTCCAGCGCGCGAAGGGCAAGACGCTCGGCACGGCGGGCTCATCGAGCATCATCAATGCGACCGCTACATTGGGCGACGGCTTCCAGTCGGCTCCGTCGTCGTCGCAAAGCCAGTTCGCAGCCGGCGTTGGCATCATCCACCGGTTCTGAGGACCGGGTGTACGGCGGGCTCGCCGCTCGCCACACGTAGCGTTGCAGTGGTAGCGCATACACGGCCCGCCTGGGTGAATACCCGGGTTGGCCGCAGCACAATTCAGCGTAGACCGTCGGTTATACGCTAGGATCGCCACCCCCAATAACATCGCTCGCTGACCAGGTTCGCAGGGCGGGAATATCATCACTTTGAGTCAGGAGACGCCTCATGCAAGAAGTTCATAACTCCCCGGCGGTGCACACCGGCGCGGCGGTCCGCACGCGCTCGCGTACGCGGTTCGTGATCCTCGCGCTGCTCGCCGTGGGCACAATGATCAACTATCTGGACCGCACGGTCCTGGGCATCGCGGCACCGACGATGACCAAGGAACTCGGCATCGACGCGGCCGTGATGGGGATCGTCTTCTCGGCGTTCTCATGGACCTATGCGCTGGCCCAGATTCCAGGCGGCATCTTTCTCGATCGTTTCGGCAGCAAGGTTACGTACTTCCTTGCATTGACGTTCTGGTCGCTCTTTACGTTGTTTCAGGGTTTCGCCGTAGGCCTCAAGTCATTGCTGCTGTTTCGCTTTGGCCTGGGTGTCAGCGAGGCGCCCTGTTTCCCGGTCAACAGCCGTGTGGTCGCCACGTGGTTTCCGCAACACGAGCGCGCCCGGGCGACAGGTATCTATACGGTGGGCGAATACCTCGGCCTCGCGTGTTTTGCGCCGGCGCTGTTCTGGATCATGGGGAACTTCGGCTGGCGTGCGTTGTTCCTGGTGGTCGGTGTTGTCGGCATTGTGTTCGGGCTTGTGTGGTGGATCTTCTATCGCGAACCGCATGACTCGAAGACGGTTAATCAGGCGGAGCTCGATTACATCTCCGCAGGCGGCGGGCTCGAGCCGCCCGGCGGCCAGCAGACGCTGGCGTTCTCGTGGAGCAGCGTCGGCAAGTTGCTCAAGCGCCGCCAGATCGCAGGCGCATGTCTCGGCCAGTTTGCAGGCAATACCACGCTGGTCTTCTTCCTCACCTGGTTTCCGACCTATCTTGCAACCGAGCGCCACATGGGCTGGATCAAGGTTGGTTTCTTCGCCGTGATGCCGTTTCTGGCGGCGGCGATCGGCGTGATGTTCGGCGGCTGGGTGTCCGATCTCCTGCTCAAGCGGACCGGCTCGGCCAACATTGCGCGCAAGCTGCCGATCATCTTCGGCTTGCTGGGGGCGTCTACCATCATCTCCGCGAACTTCGTCAGCAGCGACGTCATGGTCATCGCCATTCTCTCGTTCGCGTTCTTCGGACAAGGCATGGTCGGGCTCGGCTGGACGCTGATCTCGGACATCGCGCCGAAGAACCTGATGGGGCTCACCGGCGGTATCTTCAACTTTTGCGCGAACCTGGCCGGCATTGTGACGCCGCTGGTGATCGGCGTCATCGTGGCGAAGACCGGCTCGTTTTTCTACGCGCTGGCCTACGTCGGAGCGGCTGCGCTGGTGGGTGCGTTGTCGTATGTGTTTATCGTCGGCGATGTACGTCGCGTCGAGTTGGCGGACTGAGCGCCGAACTTTTTGAGGCACGCAGCCATGATTAGCGGAAAAACCACGCTGATTGCCCACATCGGTTATCCGACGGAGGCATTCAAAGCGCCCATGATCTACAACCCCTGGTTCGAACAGAACGGTATCGACGCGGTAGTGATGCCGATGGGCGTGAAGGCCGAGGACTACGCGAGCGTCTTGCCGTCCCTGTTCAGGCTCACCAACATTCGCGGCGCGCTGGTGACCATGCCGCATAAGGTGATGACCACGAGTCTCGTCGATGAACTGACGCCCACGGCCCGCATTGCCGGTGCGTGCAATGCGATTCTCCTGCGCCCCGACGGCACGCTGCTCGGCGATCAGTTCGACGGCGCGGGTTTCACGCGAGGCGTCGAACGCAAGGGCAGGCCGCTCAAGGGTGCGCGTGCGTTCGTGCTCGGCAGCGGTGGCGTGGGCTCTGCGATCGCGGCGTCGCTTGCGGCAGCGGGCGTAGCAGGGCTCGCACTCTTCGATACCAACACCGCAGCGGTCGAGGCGCTTGCCGGCCGCTTGCGTGAGCATTATCCGCAGCTTGTGGTCACGACGGGCTCCAGGGATCCGGCAGGCTACGACGTGGTCGTCAACGCCACGCCGCTCGGCATGAACGACGGTGATCCGCTGCCGTTCGACATCGACCGTATTTCGCCTGCCACGTTCGTTGGCGAAGTCGTCATGAAAGCCGAATACACCCCGTTGTTGCGCGCGGCCAGGGAGAAGGGCTGTGCGGTGCAGGTCGGCACCGACATGCTCTTCGAAATGATTCCGGCGTACCTCGAGTTCTTTGGTTTCGGCACGGCTACGCCCGAGCAATTGCGCGCGGTTGCGCAGATCAAATATTGATGAGGTGATGCCATGAAAAAGGTGCTCGTTCTCAACGGACCCAATCTCAACCTGCTAGGCCAGCGCGAGCCCGCGCAGTATGGCACCGACACGCTCGCCACCGTCGAGACGCTGTGCAAGGAAGCCGGCGAGCGGCTAGGTGTGGAGGTGGAGTGCCGGCAGTCGAATCATGAGGGTGTACTCATCGACTGGATTCACGAGGCTGGCCGGGAGATGGCAGCGGGTAACATGCTGGGTGTTGTGATGAACCCGGGTGCCTTCACGCACACATCGATTGCCCTTCACGACGCCATCAAGGGCGCGAGCGTCACGCTGATCGAGCTCCATATCTCCAACGTTCACGCGCGGGAATCGTTTCGTCACCACTCGTATATTTCGCCGGTGGCGCGCGGGATTATCGTCGGCCTGGGCGTCAAGGGTTATGCCCTTGCCATCGATGCGCTCGTGCAGGTGTCGCAGGCTACGTAAGCGGTCGTAATTGTTAAAGAAGGGCTGAAACGGGAGGCCTGTTTTTTAATCAGTCAGACGAAAAGGAAACCTAACGGTTAATTTCGGCGGGCCGATATATGAGTTGTTGCGTTCACTTCGACAAGGATGCGCCGTGCGCGCTTCAACACCCATGAAAGTATCGACCAAACTGCTCTTACTTGTTATTACAGCGCTGGCGGGCGTCGTCTGCATAGCTGCGATCGCGCTGTCGCAACTCGACCGTACGCTCATCGAAAGCCGTCAAGCGCAAATTTTCATACTGCTGGACAAGGCAGAACATCTTACGTTGTACTACCAGTCGCTCGAAGCCAGCGGCAAGATGAGTCGCGACGACGCGCAGTCCGCCGCTAAAATGGCACTCAGCCAGTTGAATGCAAATAGCAAAAGTTACTATTGGGTAACCAACACCGACAGTATTAACCTCGTTCATCCGAACGCAAAGCTGATCGGTACCAAGGCGGGTGGCAACAAGACCAAGGACGGCAATCTGACCGATACGCAGGCGTATCAGCAAGGTCTCGCGAACAACCATATCGCGCTGGTGGATGTGCTGATCAAGCGTTCGCAAGACGGTCCGCTCGAAGCGAAGTTGCAAGGCGTGGTCGCGATTCCGGTGTGGGGTTGGTGGATTGGCACAGGCTTCTTCTACGACGACATCAATACCGCCTACTGGAAGCTCGCCAAGACACTGGTCGGTATCGCAATTGCGATCTTCCTGGCCGTCGGCGCCATGGCCTGGTTCATGACGCGCAGCGTAACTCGTGCGCTGGGTGGCGAGCCGGCGGACGCAGCAGCATTTGCCGCGCAAATCGCGGCGGGCAACCTGGGCGCTAATATCAAGCTCGCGCCGTCGGACCGCTCGAGCCTGCTGTTTGCGTTGAGCGAAATGCGTCTGAAGCTGCGCGATCTTGTGCAGGGTATTCAGCGTTCGAGCGATTCGATTGCGACCGGCTCCGGTGAAATTGCGCAAGGCAACATCGACCTGTCGCAACGCACGGAAGAACAGGCGGCATCTTTGCAGGAGACCGCTGCGAGCATGGAGCAATTGACCGCGACGGTGAAGCAGAACGCGGACAGCGCGCGTCAGGCGAGCCAGCTCGCCACGCTTGCATCGGATGCAACCGAACGCGGCGGTAGCGCGGTGGATGAAGTGATCGGCACGATGCAAAACATTGCTGAGGAGTCGCGGAAGATCGGCCAGATTATCAGCGTGATCGAAGGCATCGCATTTCAGACCAATATTCTTGCGCTGAACGCAGCGGTCGAAGCGGCGCGCGCCGGCGACGAGGGTCGCGGCTTCGCGGTCGTCGCCGGTGAAGTGCGGACACTGGCGCAGCGCAGCGCGTCTGCGGCGAAGGACATCAAGGAACTGATCGGATCGTCGGTAGCACGCGTCGACGACGGCACGGGTCAGGTCGCGGTTGCTGGCGAACGGATGCGAGAGATTGTGCAGTCGATCAAGCGCGTCAGCGACATCATGGGGGAGATTGCAGCGGCATCGATCGAGCAGAGCACCGGCATAGAACAGGTCAACCGCGCGGTGTCGCAGATGGACGAAACCACGCAACAGAATGCGGCACTTGTCGAAGAGGCGGCGGCAGCCGCGGCTTCGCTGGACGAACAGGCTGGAAGGCTGCGCGCGACGGTGGGGGTGTTCCGGTTGGAGGGCTAATTACGCAGTGGAACAAGTTGCAGTGCAGACGTGAAAAATCAGGCCACCTTCTTTCTGCCGCGGTTCGCCGGGTTCAGTCTTCAGCCTCAGAACGCATTAGCCTTCCAGCTCCACGTCGAAGCGATGGTGAACGTTCAGTCAGTGGTGGAGAGAAGACCTCATCCGGTGCGCTTCCCGACGCGAACTGCCTGCGATACGCGGCGGGCGTCGTCCCCTTCATTGCCTTGAACTGCCGATTGAAGTTTGCAATGTTTCCAAAACCGGACCGCGCCGCGATTATAGAAACGGGTAATGCCGTATCGGCAAGCATCCGGCACGCGTGGCCCATCCTGACACGGGTGATGTATCGGCCCACGCTCTCGCCGATGTGCTGAGCAAAATAACGCGTGAGTGTACGCTCCGACAGGTTTGCGGCCGCGCAAAGCTCAGGCAGCCGCAGCGGCTCGGCGAACCGTGCGTCGATCATCGACAGCACACGGTTGATCCGTTCAGGTTCATGCCCCGATGGCCCCTCGGTCCTTGCATTGAATGCGCTGGGCGATGCAAGTGGAACTCCGGGCGCATCGGCGAGGAGGCACAGGATATCGAGCGTCGCGGCAAGACGCTCACGCGGCTCGCTCGAAAGCAGGTCGCCCGCGCGCAATCGCATGGCCGCTCCCGCGTCCTGTCCGAATGCCAGACCACAGGCCGCCCTGCGCAGCAGCCGGTGCAGCGCTTCATATTCCGGACAACAATCCGCGAGCCGACGCGCCCAGTCGCCATCAAACCAGATCACGATCGCCACCTGTGGTGACGATGAATCGATCGAGCGGTTCGACGCCCACGTATGCGGAAGATCTGGCGGAACCAGTACGAGATCCTCTACCTCGTAGTCCACGACCGAATCGCCGATGTACCGCTTTCCCTGACTGTTCATGGTCAGGGTCAACTCATATTCCCGGTGATGATGCCACTCAAACGGAATGCGTGGCAGGCGCCTGTGATAGATGCGGACTGAACATTTGTCGCCGAACTCGACGTATTCATAGATGGGTTTCATGGCCGAAATTGCGAAATAGTTGTCTGTATAGTATCACTGCTCCGCGTACACACGGCCTATGCTGCTGTGGTAGTAAAACGCAAACGGAGACAGACATGGCAGCACTGCAAATTGATGATCTGCCCGCCGCTATCCGGCAGGCAAAACGCGAGCTCCGCGAGAGATTGCCTAACTATCGCGAGGTATTCGCTGAAGTCGAAAAAGCGATCAGTGAAGAAGCGCGGCTTATCGCTGGGAGACGCGATCGAGGCGAAGCCGTCATTCCCGAGATCCAGTTTTCCGACATCGCCGAACAGCGCGTCGGGCCGGCGCAGATCGAACTCGTGAAGGCGCGCGGGGCATGCGTGATCCGCAATGTATTCGACCGTAAGCTCGTCGAAGGTTGGGACCGGGAGATTGCCGACTATGTAGAGCATAACGATCTCGACAGGCGTCTGCAGCATCGCGCGGAGGACAAATATTTCGGCGAACTCCAGTCGAGCAAACCACAGATCTACGGCATCTACTGGTCCAGGCCGCAGGTGCTGGCCCGGCAGGCACCATCGCTCACGGCCGCGCGCGTGTTCCTGAACCGGCTGTGGCGCAACGAAAGCGAGGGTCGCGTGCACTTCGATCCTGACCGCGTGCCGGTCTATGCCGACCGTCTGCGTCGCCGGCCGCCCGGCTCGGCATCGCTCGGTCTGTCCGCGCACTGCGATGGTGGCTCCGTCGAACGCTGGATCGAAAGCAACTTTCGTAAGGTGTACCGACATGTGTTCGACGGCAACTGGCGACGCTACGATGCGTTCGACGCCGCGTTCCGGCCGGACGTGCTGGAGATTGCGTCGCCGGCGGTGTGTTCCATGTTTCGTACATTCCAGGGCTGGACGGCGCTGACTCCCCAAGGGCCAGGCGACGGCACGTTGCAACTCGTTCCGATTGCCAACTCGATGGTTTATATCCTGCTGCGCGCCCTTCAGGACGATGTCGCCGAAGATGACCTTTGTGGCGCAATGCCCGGACGCGCGTTGTCGATCAAGCCGGAATGGCATGGACCCTTATTCGACGCACTGTCACCTATACCGAAGATGGAAGCCGGCGACACAGTGTTCTGGCACAGCGATGTGATCCACGCGGTAGAAGACGCACACCGTGGCACTGGGTACAGCAACGTGATGTATATCGCGTCGGCGCCGGCGTGTGCCAAGAACAATGAGTATCTGGAGCGTCAATTACCCGCCTTTCTTGAAGGGAAAAGTCCGCCCGACTTCCCGTCTGACCACTTCGAAGTCGATTTCGTCGGACGGGCTACCACCGACGACCTGACGCCGCTGGGTAGAGCCCAACTAGGTCTCGATCTGTAAGCGGCGCGCAGAAAAATCTGCGTCGATGCGCCACGTCTTCCCCTGATCCTGGGAACGTTCGCCAATCCAGCGAAAGGAGTCAGGCGTGATTTCCGTGAAGCTCCAACGCACGGCGTCGCCTGCGCTGTTGTGGCCTTCCTGGACGATGTCGTTACCCGAAGCGCGGCCCAACTGCCGCGAATAATACTGGCGGAGCGGGTCGCTCCACAGGATGTGCCAGGCGTCCAGAGCAGGGTCGTAGACTCGCAGCGTCGTGCCGTGGAAGATCCCCGGAAGAATCCATACATCCTGGATCGCGCGGCCATCGAGAACCCAACCGAAATGAATTTCGCCGCGACCGGTTTGCGGCGTGCCGTCATCGCCGTAGACGATCGTGTCCATCTCCCAGCGGCCGCCGCGGTCAATCAACCAGCCGTAAAGTTTCATTTTTTCGGTGCGATCGGCAGCGGGTTGATTGGTATGAAGAGCAGCAATCAAGGATTGCGATGTCAGCATGATAAGAACTCCGTCAGGCATTGGATTTCCTATCCTAAGCGGCAACGGCTCGCACGGCTTGGGGAAAATTGCTATATCTTTGGATATGGCTCCCACTCCCCATCTCCTTGCAGCAGGTTCCGGATGGCGCGTCCATGACGTCGTCTGCACCGCCAGTTCGCACGACCGGCCTTTCGAAGAGCAGCACGAGGCCCTGTGCATTGCAGCAGTGATGTCGGGCACGTTCCGCTATCGTTCAACTCAAGGGTCGGCCACGCTTGCGCCGGGGGCAGTGCTGCTCGGCAATGAACAAAACTGTTATGAATGCAGCCATGAGCACAGCGCCGGGGACCGCTGCCTCTCCTTTCATTTCACACCTGAGTTCTTCGAGCAAATAATCTCCGCCGTGCCGGGTGCGCGGCGCGTTTCATTCGATGTGCCCAATCTGCCGCCATTACCGGCGTTGATACCCACCGTCGCGGCAGCGGAGGCTGCGCGTGCCGACGGCGACTTTGCCGCGTTTGAAGAGTTGGCGTTGTGTCTGGCCGGCACGGTGTCGACAGCGTTGGCCGGCGCAAAGCGGCTCAGGCGCACACCCAGCCCACGCGATGAACGACGGGTCGCCGCCGTTTTGCACAGGATCGAGCGAGAGTCGCATCAGCCGCTTGCGCTGGCGGATCTCGCGAGTGAAGCCGCAACCAGTCAATATCACTTTCTGCGTCTGTTTTTGCAGGTCGTAGGCGTGACGCCTCACCAGTACCTCATGCGTACGCGATTGCACGAGGCGGCCGTGCGTCTTCGCGGGTCCAACGAGAGCGTCTTGAGCGTGGCGCTGGAGACCGGCTTCAATGACGTGTCGACATTCAATAACCACTTCCGGCGAATCATGGGAATGAGCCCGAGCGCTTATCGTCAACTGAAAGGCGGAGTGGAATAGCGTTCACAGGGTTATTGAAAGAAGTGAATCGATAACGTCGCACCATGTTTTGATCGGTTTAAGCCGCATTCATAAAATCTGGAAAAGCCATTCCGGCTCACCTATTCTTAATCGATGCGGATGACTGAATAATTAGTGCGCCACACAACAAAAAAGAACTATCGGGAGACACGCATGTCCAGATCCCGTACGCCGCTTTTCTCCCTGTTTACCTGCTCCGCACTTGGCATGCTCGCACCGGGCGTAACAGCGCTTGCCGCCGACGAGATACAAGGCGCCGCGACCACTCAAGCGGCATCCATGCCCGACGCACTGCGACCCGTGACACATCAGCAACTCGATTCGGCCGGTGGTAACCAGGCTGCGTGGTTGCAGCCCAACGGCTCCTACACCGAAACGCGGTTCGCGCCCGCCACGCAAATCACTCCGGCAAACGTGTCGAAACTGAGGCCGGCATTCGTGTTTCAGACGGCCGTGATGGAATCGATGGAAACGGCGCCCATCGTGTCGAACGGCGTGATGTTCCTCACCACGTCGTATAACCACGTCTATGCCATCGACGCCGTGACCGGCAAGGAATACTGGCATTACAAACACAAGATGGGCTCCGTCACGACCTATTGCTGCGGGCCGAATAACCGCGGTGTCGCGATCTTCGGCGATCGCTTGTACATGGGCACGCTCGACTCCAAACTCGTCGCACTCGATACCAAGACCGGCAAGCTCCTGTGGGAAACCCAGATTGCGGATCCTGAACTTGGCTACTCGGAAACCATGGCGCCAGTCGTGGTCGACGGTAAGGTGCTGATTGGCACGAACGGCGGCGAATACGGCATTCGCGGTTTTGTGAAAGCGTTCGATGCCGACTCGGGTCAACTTTTGTGGACCTTCTACACCATCCCCGATACAGGGCAGGAAGGCATCTGGGCGGAAAACGATGCAGTCGGCCGCAACATGAAGCGCGACGTCGCTAACGAAAAGCAGCAACTGGCGGCGAAGGGCGGGGACTTCTACAAGACGCTCGGCGGCGGTGTCTGGATGACGCCGGCCATCGACCGGAAAGAACATACGGTGTATTTCGTGGTCGGCAATCCTTCGCCTGACCTGTATGGCGCGGTGCGTCCAGGAGACAATCTTTATACGGATTCGCTCGTTGCAATCGATCTCGATACCGGCAAATACAAGTGGCACTACCAATACATCGCCCATGATCTATGGGATCTCGACGCCGCGAGTCCGCCGATCCTCGTCGACGTGCGGGACAAGAGCGGCCGGATGATTCCGGGCATCATCCACGGCGGCAAGACCGGGTTTATCTATGTGCATGACCGTCGTGATGGACACCTGATCCGCTTCTCCGAGGTCATGATTCCGCAAGAGGGTGTATGGACGCTGCCGACGCCAACCGGTGCACGCATGCTGCCGGGCGCGAATGGCGGCGTGGAATGGTCGCCCATGGCCTTCGATCCGAAAACCCGCATGGCATACGCGGCAAACCTGCATCAGCCGATGACGTACCAGGTTGAAGTGTAGCTTATCCGGGCGGCAAGCTGTGGCTTGGCGGCGCCTTCAAGACCATTCCTTCGGAAGAGCAATGGGGCAAGCTGGTCGCAGTCAATATCGATACCGGCAAGATCGCGTGGTCCTATAAGACCGCGCAGCCGTTGATCGGCGGTGTGCTGGCAACCGCTGGCGGTCTCGTCTTCAACGGCGAAGGCAACGGGCTGTTCCGAGCCTTCGACGCAGCCACAGGCAAGAAACTCTGGGAGTTCCAGTGCGGTGCGGGTGTCAACGCTCCGGCTGTCTCCTACACCGTTCGCGGCAAGCAATACATCGCGGTCGCGGCAGGCGGCAATACGCAACTCGACTTCAAGCGCGGCAACAGCGTGCTTGTGTTCGCGTTGCCTTAGGACGCGGGGACGCGGGGATGCGGGGTCCCAGGCAGCGTCTTCGAGCTGGACAACGGCATGCGCTTGCGTTGAGTGTGTGCGTGAGTTTCTGGGCGCTTCCTGCCGCCGTTCATGCCGACGCCGATGCTGGCAAAACCAAGGCGGCGGTCTGCGTTGCGTGCCACGGTCCGATGGGAAATTCGACCAGTCCGGACTATCCGGTTCTGGCCGGTCAGACGGCGCGTTACCTCTATCTTGAGCTCCGTGATTTCAAGGCTGGACGTCGCAGTGATCCGCGTATGAGCCCGATGGCGGCTAACCTCTCGCCCGAGGACATGCATGACCTCGCCGACTATTTCGCGGCGCAACAGCCGGTGCCGGTTGTTTTCAAGGCCGATCCCATCAAGGTCGACGCCGGCCGCAAGAAGGCCGCCGAAGTCTTGTGCACGATGTGCCATCTCGGTGGTTTCATCGGGCAGAACGAGATGCCGCGGGTGGCTGGGCAGCACTATCAATACATCGTCAAGCAGCTCGAGGATTCCCGCGCGCGCAGGCGTACCAACGACGCTGGCAGCATGACAAGCGTGACAACCGGCCTGTCCGAAGCGGATATCGAGAACCTCGCTAATTGCATTGTCAATCTTCAGTAGGCTGACTTGGTAATTTGACTCAATAAGCCGAGCAAGCTTCTTTTGCGAGTGTGTGAGATGAAGAGAACGTCTGGCTGGCGCACGATTGTTCTTGCGCTCGCCGCTTTCAGCGGCGTCGTTCGGGCGGCCGACTTGAGCGTCAATGAACAATTGCTCGCGGCGGCGCGCAGCAATGATGAAACGGGCGTGACGCGAGCGCTCGACGCAGGCGCCGCTGTTGATTCGCGTAACCGTATCGGCGATACGGCGTTGATCAGCGCCTGCAAGAAGGGCCTGGCGCCGATGGCGCGCGTCCTGATCGATCATGGCGCGAACGTCAGCCAGGCCGACGTGCAGGGCGTGACGCCGCTGATGGCTGCGGCGTTCGGCGGATACAAGGAGATCGTTGCGTGGTTGCTTGCTCATCATGCAGACGTGGCCAGCACGGATCGTGTGGGCAAGACCGCGATCGAATATGCGGCCGGACTTGGACACACCGCCGTGGTCCAGCAACTGCTGGATGCGGGTGTGGATGTGAACACGGTTTATCACAACCATCTGACGGCACTCATGTGGGCGGCCGGCTACGATCAGATACAGACGGTGTCGCTACTGCTTGCACGAGGGGCAAAGCGTGACATGCGTGACGATCGCGGCTTGACGGCGAAAGATATCGCGGACCAGACCGGATCGAAGCAGGCCGCGCTGGTTTTATCGAAACAGTGAGCGCGGCTTGCGTCGCTTCCTCTCACGCGTCAACGCATGTTGCCCGTGTGCCCCAGCGAATAACGCCCGGGTTGCGGCCAGACGGTCAGGCCATGCGGTTCCATGCCGACGGCAATAGACGTGACCGCACCGGTCGATGTGTTGATGGCGTACACCACATCGTCGTAGCGGCCCGAGAGCCACAGCATGGTGCCGTCAGCGCTGACGTTGCCCATGTCCGGGCTGCCGCCGCCTGGAATCGGCCAGGTCGTCAGGACTTTTCGCGTGGCAAAGTCGATGACCGACACACTGCCTTTGCCATGAGGCGCTCCGTGAACGCGGTTCGATCCGCGATTCGAAACATACAAGTGCTTACCGTCGCGGCTCGGATAGAGGCCGTGCGTGCCGACGCCCGTCGGGATGAAACCGATCTTCGTGAAGCTGTCGCCATCGATCAGGTAGACGCCATCGGCCATCATGTCGGCGACGTAAAACACACGGCCGTCGGGCGCTACGCGGATGTCCTGCGGCATGCCCTTCTTGTCGAGTTGCAGATAGCCCACCACCGTCCTATTCACCATATCGATCTTCGCAAGACGTCCGCCGAACTCACAGGTAAAAAGCGCGTATTTTCCGTCGATGGAAAAGTCCGCATGATTGATCCCCTTGCACTGCGGCACGGACAGGCTGGAGGTCAGCGCCATGGTATGCGGGTCGCGAAAGTCGAGCCGCGCATGCGCTTCCGCGACGACAATGGCCTCCTTGCCATCCGGCGTGAAATACATGTTGTACGGGTCGTCGACCATCACAGCGTGGCCGGGCTTGCCCGTCTTCGGGTCGATCGGCGTCAGGCTGCCGTCGGTGCGGCCCTCGGCATTGTTAGCTACCCATAGGGTTTTCAGATCCCATGACGGAACCACGTGCTGCGGGCTCAACCCGACGCGATATTTATCGACAACCTTGAGCGTGGCCGGGTCGATCACATACACATCGTTTGAGCGCAGATTGGGCACGTAGACCCGAGGCAGAGCATCGGCTACCGATGCACTGAGATGGCCCGCACCCGCTTCGCTATAAAGATTGCTGGTGTCGACCACGGGCGGCATGCCGGGCACAGTCGCAACGGCGGGCGCGGCGAAGGCAGCGCTCGTTGACCATAAACCGGCGGCCGCAAAGCTGATCGAAGAGACGAGACGCAAGAGGCGGCGGGCACACGAATGCATGGCAGATCCTGTGATTGATTGAAGCACCAGCTCGACGCCGGCGAGGAAGATAGTGTCAGCGTCCGGCAGTTTCTTTTTTGATCGCATCGATGGTTCGCGACACGATCGCGTCTATGCCGGCTTGTCCGAGTTGCGCGGTCGAGTGCCGCGGATCGCCGCCATAAACGCCAACGGAAGATCCCGGCTTGGGCGCATTCTTCATGTCGTCGAGCCGTACCATTTGCGGTGCCACTGCGAGCAACAGGGAGGTATCGGCGAGCCCGGCGTGCGTGCCGATCTCGTCGTCCCGAACGCCGTGCTCACGAAGGATCTGGTCATACCCCGTGGAACTGGTGCCGTAGTACTCGGCCGGGACGAACGCGCGCGCATCCGAACCCGCCCAGCTCTTGTTGAGCCGTGCAACGACGCGCCGGACGTCGTCCTGATAACCACCGTGATCGCCGAGGAAAACGATGTTGCGAAAGCCGTGGACCTTGAAGCCGTTAGCCGCCGATTCAAGCGTCTTTTCGAATACATCGTCCGGTACGGTGATGGTGCCGGGGAAACGCATGTGCGAAGTCGGGGGCGCGGTGTTGCCTTCGGGCACATACGCGATCACCGGCGCAACGATTGCATTGCCCAGTCCTTCGGCAATGCGTTGCGACAGGATCTTGACCCGCACGTTGTGCTTGCCGAGCGCGACATAAGGACCGGTCTGCTCGGTCCCGCCGATCGGGACGAGGATGGTTGTCTTGCCCGCATGGATCTCGTCGCGCAGCTCGGTCCACGTCAGGTCCTCGAGCTCGACAGTCTTGGGCGGAACCGCCAGGGCGATTTGCGCGACGACGAGAAGAAGGGCGGCGCCGACAGCCTGTCGTAAGGGAAAACGCATAAATGATCCTCGTGGAAAACTCAGATTGGGTCTCGACCCGCGAAGCGTCTTTGCGAGCTCTGACAGGCTCGCGACGCGCAATGCCCTCTAGATTATCTGCATCGTTCGCCGCCGTGAGTGAAAACGCGAGATCGAATTCGCAACGCCAAACCAGCCGTTCGCATCAGCGGCACCCCCCATTGCCACGTGTTTTTTTCTGTGAAAGACTTCGTTCATCTGCTGTGCCGGACATCATTCCGGTATATCAGACAACTGGTTCAGGTGCTCTATCAGGCATCGGCGATCGTTCATGCAAAGAGGGCCGGACCGCGACATCGATTTATGCAGGCCCATGCCGGGGCATGGGAAGGGCGTTGAACCCAGGGGCTTCTCTGGCCGCCGCCGTCTGCCCATAAGCAATCCCTGAGCAATCCCCAAGCGGACATTTTCACTTTCAAGGCTGAGACCCAAATGAGATTTGTCAAAGAAAGCGCACGTATTGCCTGTCTATTCGCGGTGGCTGGTCTGGTGACGCTGGCCGGCTGCACGAAGGTTGCCGCACCGGCCCAGGACGGGGCGACAGAGTCCACTCTGAAGACGGTCTTGCAGCGCGGTACGCTGCGCGTCGGCGACTGTCTGAGCTTCGCTCCCTTCGGTTTCTATAACAAGGATGGTGCGCCCGACGGTTACGACGTCGACCTCGCGAAAGAACTGGCGAAGCAAATGGGTGTGAAGCTCGAGGTTGTCAATACAACGAGCGCCAACCGTATTCCGAACCTGCAAACCAGCAAGGTCGATGTGGTCTTCTGTAATTTCACGCGCAATCTTGAGCGGGCCAAGGAAATCGGCTTCACCAATCCCTACGTCGTGGCCAGCGAAGCGCTGCTCGTCAAGAAGAGCAGCGGCATCAAGTCCGTCAAGGACATGTCCAGCCGCACGATCGCGACGGTAAAGGGATCCACGAACGGCGACGAAGTGCGCGCACTGAACATGCAGGTGAAGATCCAGGAATTCGACAGTTCGCAGGCCGCCATCCTCGCAGTCAAGCAAGGCCAGGCCGACGCGATGATCGAAGACAACAACTTCCTCGCTTATCAGGCGTCGCTCGATCCCGAGTTGACCGTGACCGACGAAGCGCTCGTTCCGCTGGAATACAACGCGTTCGGCGTGAAGGCGGGCGATCAGGTCTGGCTCGATTACCTCAACCTGTTTCTGTTCCAGATCAACGCGTCGAAGATGAACGCCCAGCTCTATAAGAAGTGGTTCGGAGCCGACCCGCGTTTCCCGTTGAATCCGCAGTACTGAAGTGCTGAAGCGCCAGCGCCGGTTGCATCGCGCGAGTCTGAAGATGGAGGAGCAATGAGCTATCAATGGGTGACCCTGTCGGGCTATCTGAACGATTTCGTGCGAGCGGCCTGGCTAACGCTCCAGGTCACGTTGCTGGCCTTCGTCGTCGCGATGCTGCTCGGCTTGCTGGCCGCACTGGCGAGCACGTCGCGGGTCGCGGTGCTGCGTGCGATCGCCAGTTGTTATATCGAGGTGATCCGCAACACGCCTGTGCTGCTGCAGATCTTCATTGTTTTCTTCGGCTTGCCGTCGATGGGCATCACGCTCAATGCATATACCGCGGGTGTCATCGCACTTGGCGTGAATGTCGGCGCGTATTTGGCCGAAGTGTTCAGGGCGGGGATTCAGTCGGTGCCGCGCGGTCAACTGGAGGCGGCTTCCATCCTCGGCCTGGAGCGTTCGCAGATCTTCATTGAAGTGGTTATGCCGCAGGCTGCGCGCGCCGTGTATCCCGCGATCGTCAACAACCTGATCCAGCTTCTGCTCGGGACTTCGCTGCTGTCGGCTATCGCGTTGCCGGAACTGACCGGCATGGCGACCGTCATAAACTCGCGCACGTTGCTGTATATCCAGACGTTTACCGTGACGTTGATTGCCTATCTTGTGCTGAGCAACTTTTTGTCGTGGATCGCCGGGGTGATTGGGGCGCGCTTGTTTCATCCGCCGCTCGTGTTGCCGAAGCGCACGCGTATGCCGTTCCTGATCAGGCGGCGCGTGAGTCCTGGAACCGGAGAGTGAACATGACAAGCGATCTCTTGATGAGCAGCCTGCCCATCCTGCTTCAGGGCCTGCTGACGACGCTCATTCTCTCGGTAGCAGCAATCGTGGGCGGGACGCTCGTGGGGCTGCTAGCAGCGGTATTACGGACCTTCGGGCCGTGGGGAACGCCACGACTCGCCCGGCTCTACACCGAGCTGTTTCGCGGCACGCCGGTCCTGATCACGCTGATGTTCATCTATTTCGGCGTGTCGTATTTCGGTTACGCCATCGATGTCTTCGCAGCCGGTGTGATAGGGCTCAGCGTCTATCAAGGTGCCTATATTGCAGAGGTTTTCCGCTCGGGGATTGAATCGGTCCAGAAGGGGCAGTGGGAAGTCTCGCAAATCCTTGGACTAAGCAAGACGCAGGCGTTCTTTTCGGTGATCCTGCCGCAGACTGGCAAGATCGTGCTGCCGCCGTTGATCGGCCAGTATTTGTCCCTTATCAAGGACACGTCGATTGTCAGCATGATCGGCATGTCCGAGCTGATGCACCAGGGCCAGGCGATTGTCGACCGGATCGGCAAGCCGGTGGAGATTTATGGTCTCGTCGCCGTGCTGTATTTCGTTGTCTGCTTTCCCCTGTCGCGGTGGGTGCGCCGCCATGATCGAAGAAGGAGCCTGTTGTCATGAACACTGCCATCGCGCCTAAACCCATCATCAACCTGAGTGGCGTCACCAAGTCGTTCGGTACGACCCAGGTGCTCAAGGAGATCAACCTCGACGTGCGCCAGGGCGAAGTGCTCGTCCTCATAGGCGCCTCCGGTTCAGGCAAGAGCACCGTACTACGCATCATGAGCGGTCTTGAAACCGCGGATGCCGGCGAGGTCTGGGTCAACGAAGTGCCGCTTCACGACGCACGCCGCGCACGCGAGATTCGCGGGCACGTGGGCATGGTGTTCCAGCAGTTCAACCTGTTCCCGCACAAGAACGCGTTGGGCAATGTTTCACTGGCCTTGATCAAGGCACGCAAGATGAATCCCGCCGATGCCCGCAAGCGTGCGATGGACGCGCTTGATCGCGTGGGTCTCGCCGATCGTGCCGATCACTATCCAAGCCAGTTGTCAGGCGGCCAGCAGCAACGGGTCGCGATTGCGCGCGCACTGGCCGTGGAGCCGGGCATCATGTTCTTCGATGAAGCCACCTCGGCGCTCGATCCCGAGTTGGTCGGCGAAGTCACCGAGGTCATGCGAGGCCTTGCACGCGACGGTATGACGATGGTGGTCGTCACCCATGAGATGGGGTTTGCGCGCAAGACCGCCGACCGCGTGGTGTTCATGGACAAGGGCGTGATTGCAGAGCAGGGCGCACCCGAGCAGATCTTCGTGAATCCGCAGAACGTGCGCACGCAGCAGTTCCTGCACCGGGTCCTCGACCATTGAGCGCAACCGGTATGCAACTGTTCACGCGCTAAACTCGCGTCAGTCCAAGATCGAAAAAGCAAATCATATTGCCGACGGAGTTCGAGTCATGTCTGTAGCGGAATCTTCAAGGGCGAGGGGAGTCGACCGGGTCGTCTCCATCCTCAAGCAATTGCATAGCGTGCGGCGTCCGATGACAATGCGCGAATTGATCGAGGCGACCGGCGCGCCGCGCTCCAGCATCTACGAACTCGTGACGATCCTGACCGAGGCAGGGTGGCTGGAAGCGGGGGCGGACGGCAGTGTGTTTTTCGGCCGCGAGATGCACTACTACGGCTCCGACTATGCCGTGCACAACGACCTGATCAGCCGGGCTCACCAGGTCATTCTCGGGCTTGTCCGGCGCCACGATGAAACTGCCCAGCTATGTATGCTGGAGGGCAATAAGTACACCGTGGTCCTGTCGGAAAACAGTTCTCGCCCGTTCAACATCAGCTCGGACATAGGCGTGAAAGTGCCGATTCCCTGGACCGCGTCCGGCCGTTTATTGCTGGGACATTTGAGGGCAGACGACATTCGTTCGTTGATTCCAGAGGAAGACTTTATCCTCGACAACGGCAAGCGGATCGAGGTATCGGAATTTCTGGGCGATGTCGAACGGGCCGCGCGGCAAGGGTTTTTCTGCACGGAGGGTCTGTCCCACACGTTTCGATATTGCATGGCGGCACCCGTCAGGGACAAGAACGGGCAAGCCGTTGCCGCGCTGTGCTTCATGACCAGCCGCGACACAGACCCGAACAAGCGGGCGGCCATGCTGGAAGACCTCATAGGCTCGGCTAGAACACTATCGCAGCCGTATTACGGAACGAGTTTCGGAATGGCGAGTTGATGGCGGTACGAGGCATTGCTTGCTTAGCGGCGCAAGACTTGAACGAACCGGTGTGCTGCAGATTCAGGTAAAGGTCGTATCAGGGCAGCCGATTCACGGAGATTTCAATGAAGATCAAGGACTTTCTTGTCGAACGCTGGATGGACCGGTACGAGCATGAGGCGCGCTATAACCTCGCTGAAACCTGCGTCGAATCGCTGACTGTTGCGCAACTGCTCGAATTGACCGGCAAGCAGGACAGCCTGCTCGACGAGCTCCGACCCATGAAGCTGACCTACGGAGCGATCGAAGGATCGGACCGGCTGCGGGCCAATATCGCGGCTTTATATGAGCGGCAGACGCCGAAGAATATTGTCGTGACGCACGGTGCTATTGGCGGCAATGCGCTGGTGTACGAGACGCTGGTTGAACCCGGTGACTGCGTGATCGCCGTGTTGCCGACCTACCAGCAGCATTATTCGATTCCTGAAAGCTACGGCGCGAATGTGCAGACCATGACGCTGCGCGAAGAGAACGGTTTCCTGCCCGATCTCGACGAGCTTCGCAAACTGGCCAGCCAAAAAACGAAGCTCATTGCCATCAACAACCCGAGCAACCCGACGGGCTCACTGATGGATGAAGCTTTCCTCAAGGTGGTGGTTGCAATCGCCCAATCGTGCGGCGCATATCTCTTGTGCGATGAGGTTTATCGCGGCACCGATCAGCAAGGCTCGGGGTTCACCGCATCTGTCGCGGACCTTTACGAGCGGGGTATCAGCACCGGCAGTATGTCGAAGACGTGGTCGCTGGCCGGCTTGCGCCTGGGGTGGATCGCCGGACCGGTCGAACTGATCCGCGCGGTGTGTATTCATCGCGACTACAACACCATCAGCGTAGGGATGATCGACGATTATCTTGCGTCCATTGCGCTCGAGGCGAAGGACAAGATCCTGGCGCGCAACCACGCCATTACGCGGACCAACCTGGCGGTCCTCGACAACTGGATCAGCAAGGAGCCACTGGTTTCGTACATCAAGCCCAAGGCTGCGACGGTTTGTCTCGTCAAGGTCGACGTCGAACTGTCATCGGCTGAATTTTGCACTGCCTTGATCGAGGCCACCGGCGTCATGTTTACACCCGGCAGCGCGTTCGATATGGAAGGGTATATCCGGATCGGATTCGGCAACCCGCTCGATGTCCTTCAACAGGGGCTGGCGGAGGTTTCCGGCTTCCTTGCAAGCATTGGACGCAAGTGAAGGAAAACAGCTTCCCGCACGCTTTGCCGCTCGGCATCGCTTTGTTGATCTCATTCAAAAAACTGTCCGCTTTCTAAGCAAATGTGCGGTCTCCCCGCCATTGCGACACAAACACCTCAACGTGGCAACACCCCGTTCGCAACTTCGATAGAAAAATACGGTTTTACCCTCTCAATCCAAGAATGAATACTTTGTGATGCAGACTGTTTTCTGGAAGACACACAGGACATTTTGCTTACTCGTTGCTATTACAAATTTTACTAACGAGATTGGATTTTTTTGCCCGGCCATTAAACTTTTCTCTGCAAAGGCCGTTATCAGGTTGAGGATCACTATCGGGCTCAGTGCGATTGGCGCTTTGAACAACGCACTTTGCTCACCAGGCGGCGATCACTGAGTTTGTCGTCGTGTCCTCAGCAATTGGCTTGCAATGCTGAAAGAAAGCCTCGTTGGCGAACATCACCTCGGCCGCATAGCTTTTTGGTGGGCACCGCGACACCGTAGCCTCGGCCTCGCAAGACGATGCAGCGGACCGCGGCGAATTCTAAAAGACAAACACGGGCCATTGCCTCGCCGGTTGAACGAGTACGGGTCGAAACTGCTCTTCAAGAGATGCGGCAAACTTCCGCTCGACGTGCGGAACCCACCGCCGCGAGGAGAGCACTCGTCTCCATGCTCGATTCACTCGGTTATATCGACGAAGTTGGGGCGGCTGCAAGCGTCAAAGTGATGCTGAGTTCACTAGCCGGGCGCCTTCGTTGACTAATTCCGAGGTCCCGCGCGCTAGTGACTTGAACAGGAAGGAACGGCAGCCATGCAGAATCGGAGCAGGCATCATGCGTCACGACACACGAAACCTGGATAGCACGGGCAGTCGCATCGGATTGATGGCTCAGGGTGTAGTGAGCGCTCAGATCATCCGCATGCGTCGGCTGGGTGCGAAAGTGCGCTCCGCGCTTCGGCGTTTGCTCGAAGCCTACGTACTGTTCCCGCTATTTGCGGCGATGCTGCTCGTGTTCGCGTGGACGGCCGTCATTCATCTAGTCACCGTCGAACACGCCGTTGCCCGGGGTGCCGCGGTGGAATTGAGTCGCGAACTCGCTGATACCTATGAAGCGCAGATGGTGCGCGATCTCGTCGCCATAGACCGAGCGCTCAAGACGGTCAAGTATGTGTACGAGACGAGGGGCAGTGTGCGGTTGTCAGAGCTGCAGGAGCAGGGCCTGCTGCCCTTCGCGATCGTGTTCAAGGTAGCGATCGCTGGCAGCGACGGCCGTCTTCGCGACGCGACACGGGTGCAGGCACCCGCGACCCTGGTAGACCAGCCGTATTTCACCGTGCAGCGCGATCGCACCAACGACAGTCCAGTGCCGTTCGTAAGCGGGGTTACTCGCAACGCCACGACTGGCGTCCCGGAAATTATCTTCAGCCGGCGATTGAAGAACGCAGCCGGAGAATTTGCCGGGATCGTAATGCTCTCTGTGAACCCTGGCTATTTCACGAGCAGCTACGACCACGCGCGCATGGGCAACGAAGGCGTATTGGCGCTGCTCGGTACAGATGGCGTGATGCGCGCAGAGCAAGTGGGCGAACGGTCCTCGTGGGGCGCGGTCCTCCCGGAGACGGCTATGCGAGCCGCAGAAGCATCGTCCGACCTGTCCGCCGTGCAGCCGTGGGATCACGGCGTGCGCCGCTATACGAACCTGCGCCAGTTGCAGGGCTTCCCGCTCATCGCGATAGTCGGTCTTGGTCAGGAAGAACAACTCGCGCAGTTCCGAAGTCACCGGCGTGCTTACCTGCTATGGGCAAGCTTCGGCAGTGTGGTGCTGGTCCTGCTGGCAGCCGCGCTTAGCCGCTCGAGCTGGCTGCTCGCGGTAAGCCGGCAGCGAGCACGGCGGGCACAGCAGACCTACTACGCTGCATCAGAAGCGAGTCTCGACGCCTTTTTTGTCCTTCGCACTGAACTTGGCCCGAACGGTAAGATTATCGGCTTCATGGTGCAAGATACCAACCGGCGCGGTGCCGACGTGTCTGGACTACCGCGCGACTGCTTGATCGGCCGGTCACTCGACGTCGCGTTTCCGCGATCCCGCGACGACGGCATGCTTAATGAGTTTGCGAGTGTCGCGAGGACGGGGGTGATCGAGGAGCGGGAGTGGGTCCACGAGCGGCGCGACGCATCGTCGGCATGGCTGCATCGGCAGGTCGTGCGCGTGGAAGACGGCGTGGTAGTGATGATGCGCGACATCAGTTCCCGAAAACACGCCGAAGTCCGGCGTGAGGAGCAGAATCGGGTGCTGGAAATGATCGCCACCAGTACACCACTGGCAGAAGTGCTGTCATCCATGATCCGGCTCCTCGAGTCACAGATCACAGGGGTGGTGTGTGCTGCCTTGCTGTGTGATGACGACGGTCGGCACTTGAAATTGGGCGCTGCGCCCAGCTTACCCGAACGCTATAGCAAGCAGATGCGCGGCTCGCTGATTGGTCCCGATGCGGGACCGAGCGGTCGCGCGATCCATTGGCGCAAGCCGGTGTACGTACTCGATGTGAGGCAGGATGCGCACCTTGGTTTTCGGATGGAAAGCTGCGGCGTACACGGCTACGGCGCATGCTGGGCGCAGCCCATTCTGTCGCATGACGGCAGCGCGCTAGGAGTACTTACGCTGTTTGTACGGCATCCTCATGAGCCGACCTCGGACGAGGGGCAGGCCATCGCAATGGCGACGCGCATTTCCGGCATCGCGATCGAGCGCAGCCAGGCGGAGCAACGCATCCGACACATGGCGAATCACGACGCGCTAACAGGCCTTCCCAATCGTACTTTGCTCTCCGATCGTCTGAATCAGGTCTTGCTGCACGCGCAACGCTATCAGCGCGGCGTGACTGTGGTCTTTATCGATCTCGACAATTTCAAGCTGATCAACGACAGCCTCGGTCATCGCGCCGGCGATAGCCTGTTGAAGATTGTGGCTGACCGCATGGTGCGGTGCGTACGGCGCACCGATACCGTGGTGCGGCTCGGTGGCGACGAGTTTGTGGTCGTTCTGTTTGATCAGGCACAGGACGGAGGAGGCATTACGGAGACCATCGAAAAGATTCGCGATACGATTCGCGCGCCGGTCGAGCTGAACGATCAGAATTTTCAGGTGACGTGCAGCATGGGGCTCGCGAGCTATCCGAACGACGGCGCTGATGCTGAAACGCTGCTGATGAACGCTGATGCTGCGATGTATCGCGCAAAAGAGATGGGCCGCAACAACTATCAGTTGTACACGTCCGAGATGAACATCAAGGTGCACGTGAAACTGCGACTTCAGGAACAGTTGCGGCACGCGCTCGCGAACGACGAATTTCGTTTGGTGTATCAGCCGCAGGTCGATTTGCAAACCGAGAAGATCTTTGGCGTGGAGGCGCTGTTACGCTGGGATCACCCGACGGAAGGGCTGGTCTCCCCAGTCACGTTCATTCCGCTTGCGGAGGAAACGGGGCTAATTGTGCCGATCGGTGACTGGGTGCTGCATACGGCCTGCTGCCAGAACAAGGCCTGGCAGGACGCAGGTATGCCGCCCATGACCATTTCTGTCAACGTCTCGGCACGGCAGTTCCTGCAGAAGGAATGGGTGGGACGGGTGGCGCATGCGCTGGCCGTGAGCGGGCTCGATGCACAGTATCTCGAGCTCGAACTCACCGAGAGTCTCATCATGCAGGATCTCGATGGGGCCATTGCTGTCATGACGCAGTTGCAGGCCATGGGCGTGCAGCTGTCTATCGATGACTTCGGCACTGGCTATTCCAGCTTGAGCGCGTTGAAACACTTCCCGATCGTGCGCCTGAAAATAGATCAGTCGTTTGTGCGCGAACTTCCTGACGGCGAGGATAACCGCGCCATCGCGCGTGCTGTTATCTCGCTCGGACGGCAATTAAATCTCAAGGTCATTGCCGAAGGCGTCGAAACGGAGAAGCAACTTAATTTCCTGCGTGACAACGACTGCCACGAAATCCAGGGCTATCACTACAGCAAGCCGGTTACGCCGCGCGAGTTGGAGCAATTACTGAGGGAACCTTTCGCTTGGCCTTCGGACGAGTCCGCTGAATATGCATCTCGTCAGCCGTTAAAGCGATCTGCAAGGACGTGAAGCCCCGCGTGGGAACGCAGTTTGACCACCTGCCGGCATGAAACGGTGAGATGCACGCTTGGCACGCGCGACGCATCAGGTGTTCGCACCGTACACCACGAACTCGGGCTGGTCCGGAAGATTGTCCAGGAACAGGGTGCCTTTGTCGTCCGTGTCGTACCGGTAGATTTGCTGCTTCGTTCGGAGAGCGACATAAAGATTGCCCGCACTGTCGAACGTCATCCCCGATCCGGTATGCGGCAGCTGTATCTTCCCGGTGAGCGCCAGGGTCTGCCCGCTCTGCGCGACAGGATTGCCTGCCAAAATCTGCTTGCCGGCGCACACGAGTAACGTACTGCCCTGCACGAGCAGATGGGTCGCACTGCCGATCGCGTTGCTCGAGCCCCAGTAGGTGCCCGATACCGGGTCGTACAGCCTGATGACTCCCGCAGCCTCATCGCTTACGCACAGCACCCCATTGCACAGCACGACATCGCGCACGGAATGCTGGATCTTCTCTTGCCCTCCCTTGCCGGCCGCGTCCGGCTCAGGCGTTGACATACTGTACGTAAGGCCTCCCTGATCCGGCGGCACGGGCGGTGTGGCGGGCACGGGAGGCAGAGCCGGCATGGCCGAGGCCACGAACGTGCCGTCAAGAAATTGGGGATTTTGAGTGGGATCGAGAAACTGTTTGAGCCATGCCGCCGCCGCGCCTTGTTGCACGCTTCCTGTCTTGCCGTCGGTCGACACGTTCAGCAAGGTCACGACGTTAGTGTCCTGACTGGACACAAAGCAACTGCGCCCGTCCGCCGTCAGTTCGATGGCGAATGGATGATCGATCGCCAACACGTTGCCGTCGCCCTGACCGCCCGAAGCGAATGCGCCGACATAAAACCAGTTTTCGTTAGGCAACGCCGAGGCGGGCGCCTTCGCGAAGCAAAGGACGTTGCTGGTCTTCTTCGCCCCATTGGAGACATAGAGAAAGCCGTTCGCAAAGCACAGGTCCCGCAACTCCGAAAGAGCGACGTTCGCCGGAACGCACAGCACGTTCAGGTAGGGCGGCGGATCCTGCGGCACGGTTTCGTCGTAGGCATAGACATTATTGACGGGGCAAGGAATGTCTGTCGTGGGTTTGCCGCCGTGAAAGGTCACAAATAGCATGGGGATTCCTTCGGTATCGTGGGCGAGCAACTTATTAACTTTATTAAGTTAGGCCACAATTGCCACGACTGCAAATCAGGCGAACGGAAAATGAAAAGAGGCGGTACGAGCGTGCGGCCATTTCGAGAACCGGAGAGTGCTTACCTAGGCCGATTCAATAATGCCGTTACGTCCGAGATGCGCGTTATTCATTCAGTTTTGACGTTTCTTCCATTGTCACCTAGAACATAGGGGCAGCAACGCGGTCCTGATTTTTGTCCAGCAGTGTCTTTCCCGTTGTCACAGCAATGTCATTGGCGCGTTCGTGCGGACCGCCGTGATTCCCGATTGTTCGCTCGACAGGAGATTCCATCATGGCAGCAGGATTCAAAGGCGCGACATTCGCCAAGGCACGCCGAGATGTCGGCAACCCGATTTCGCCGGTTGCTCCGCATCCGCGCTTCGAAGCACTACCACCCTATACCGGAACCGGGAGTGACCTGGTGCTGATGCTCGAATCGATCTTGCCCGGTATCACGGCGAAGGCGGCTGAAGCAGGGAAACTCGTTTTCCATTCGGTCGGTGACACTGGTGGCATTCACGGTACGGAAACACAGTCCGCGATTTCAGATGCGATGGAGGCCCAGATCAAAAATGCTGCCGACGGCAGCACACCGAGCTTCTTCTATCATCTTGGTGACGTTGTGTATTTCAACGGCATGAGCACGCACTACGTCGAACAGTTCTACGAGCCGTACCAGTACTACGACGCCCCGATTTTCGCCATTCCTGGCAATCACGACGGCGATACACAGACCCGTCCCGGCGATGAGAGCGACAGTGAGTCTTCGCTTTACGGGTTCATGAAGAACTTCTGTAGTGTGACGTCGGAGCCCTTCTTCAAGTATCGCTCGACGATGACACAACCGTATTGCTACTGGACGCTGGAAGCACCGTTTGTCCACATCATTGGTACCTACTCGAATGTCGACGGGCTGCCGGATGCTCGCGGGACCAATGCTCAACTCACCTGGCTCGCCCAGCGACTCAAGTCCGTGCCACAGGACAAATGGGTCATTCTGACGGTCCATCACCCGTGTTATTCGCTCGACTCGGTTCATGGTGGCTATCAGGAAACACTGGACGCGATGGATAGGGCGTTCGAAATGAGCGGCCGTGCGCCGGACGCGGTGCTGTCCGGGCACGTGCATAACACTCAGCGCTTTTCGCGCGATTTCAATGGCAGCAAAACCATCCCGTACGTCATCGCGGGCGCCGGAGGCTATGCAAACAACTTACGAGCGATGCACAAGCTCCAAGCCGGCCTGGAGAAAGTGGCGCTGCCCTATGGGACGACAGTATGAGGGGTCGATCTCCAGTTTGCCGATGACAAGAATTCGGGCTTTCTCCGAATCACGGCGAGTCCTGCAGAGCTCGTTCTAGACTACTTCTCGGTATCGTTCGACGCTGCGCCCAAGGTTTCGAAGAATCCCGTCGACTCGCTGTCCATCAAGGCGAATGGCGCCCCAATGAGTGCGTGATTCAGCGGGTGTTGAAGTTCGTTAATTCTGCGTGGAGGCCGGTTTCATTTCGGCTTCTTCAGCACATCGAGCCCTTCCGGTAGCTGCGCACCCGGGAAATGCGTGGAAAGCGTGGTTTCGCGCCACTGCTCCAGTGCCTCGGCGCGCTCAGCGTCTGCGAGACTGCAGACGTGCAGCGCATCGCCACCGAGCAACAGACGCAACGGAAGCTCGTCGCGACGTGACAGTTGGACGATTAATGTCGCAATCTTTGCGGGATCACTGATTTCGTGACCGCCGTACGCTTCCAGAAGCCTGAGCATCTTGCCGACTGACTGTTCGTAGTCGGGCAACATGTCATCAATGCCGCTACGTGCTTCGCTGGCCCAGTCGGTGCGCATCCCTCCAGGTTCCAGCGTGCATACGCGGATGCCCATGTGAGCGACCTCCTTCGCCACAACATCGCTGAAGCCGCCGACGGCCCACTTCGCTGCCTGATAGGCGGACAACCCTGGCGTCGACGTGCGGCCGCCCGCCGATGACACCTGGAAAATATGACCAGCGCGTTGTTCACGCATCACTGGCAGCACCGCACGGGTCAGGTTGACCACACCGAACAGGTTGGTTTCCACCTGATCGCGGAAATCTTGCGACGTCATTTGCTCGAACGGAGCGGTGTGGCCGTAACCAGCGTTATTAACCAGCACGTCGAGGCGGCCAAAGGCATTAAGCGCCTGGTCGACTGCGCGCTGCGCTGCAACCTCATCGGTGACATCGAGTGCGACGGGATGAATCCGGTCTTTATAGCGCTCGACTAGATCTACCAGGCGTTCGGGATCGCGTGCGCCAGCAACAAGACGATCGCCGGCGGCCAGGACCGCCTCGCTGACGAGGCGCCCAAGGCCTCGCGCAGCGCCGGTTACCAACCAGATTTTTGAAGTATCAGACATGGTGAATCCCTTTAGTTGCGGCCGCCCTGCGCGGCCTTCGAAACGTTCTCCCAGCTTTCCCAAACCTTCAGGCGTTCCGCGTAGACCTGTTTGATCAACGGAAGCATTGCGCTGCCGAGGATGAGACGAAGGGGAGGCTCGGGCGCATCGACCACCTTCAGAATCGCTTCTCCGGTTGCGGAAGGATCGCCAAAGGTGTCGGCTGACAACATCGATGCCAGATGCTGGCGTACAGACTCGTAAGCCGGCATCGGCGGTGCCTGCCTGATGGACGATTCATTCATGAAATCCGTGGCGAACGGTCCCGGCTCGATGATTGTGACCTTGATCCCAAATCCGGCAACCTCGCTGGCAAGTGCTTCGGCCATACCCTCCACGGCAAACTTTGTCGCTTCGTAGATACCGCCCGTCGGGAAGGCAACGATTCCCCCCGCACTCGATACCGGCAGAATATGTCCCGATCCCTGCGCTCGAAGGAGAGGGAGGGCAGCCTGAATCACAGACAGCGTGCCGAACACGTTGGTCTCGAAGTTGGCGCGGGCGTCCTGAATGCTGACCTCCTCGATGGCCCCCATATAGCCATAACCGGCAACACTCAAGATCACATCGAGGCGTCCGAAGTGCTGGTGCGCGCGATTGACGGTACGGACAACCTCGTTGTGGTCGGTGACGTCGAGCGGGAGCAGCAACAGGGCCTCGTCGTATTGTTGTTGAAGGGCAACGAGTGATTGCAGGTCACGAGCGGTAGCCGCGACCTTGTCTCCGCGTGCCAGCGCTGCTTCTGCCCATCGACGGCCAAAGCCACGCGACGCACCGGTGATGAACCACACTTTGGGACTGGCCATGTGTATCTTCCGAATTAATTGATGATCGATACGAATTGACATTTTTGGTAAAAGTGTAAATTTAAGTCTAGTTCATCTGACGGTTTTCGTCAAAGTGTCGTGCCGTCGACGTGTCATAATCGACGTCATGAGCGAAGCAAATTCAACGCGCCGTGACCAGGTGGTCCAGGCGGCGATAGGCGTATTTCTACGATATGGCTACGCGCGCACGACAATGGCCGACATCGCGCAAGCGGCGGGTCTGTCTCGTCCGACGCTGTATCTGGCGTTTCCCGACAAGGACGCGATCTTTCATGCAGTCGTGGACGCGATGGTGGTTGACAAGCTGAGCGAGATTCGCCAGCGACTGCCTCGTTATCGCGGGTTCGAAAAAAAGCTGCGTTATGCCTGTGAGGCGTGGGGAGCAGAGGGGTTCGAGTTGGTACAGGCACACCCGGACGCAAAAGACATGTTTGATCTGGGTTTCGCGTCCGTCTGCAATGGATTTTCCGCGTTCGGAGACTTGCTGACGGAGATCATCAGCGCACCACTCGCTGAATCGGGACTCGGTATAGCAGCCGGGGATCTGGCCGAGACGATCGTGTTTGCTATCAAGGGGTTTAAGGAAATCGCTCGCGATGGTGCAGACATGCGGCGAATGATTGGCGTGCAGGTCACGATCGTCTCTGCCGCGCTTGGTCGGAAAGGCCGAACGTGACAAGTGGGCGCGCCGATTAGCGAGCGCGCAACCTGAACGACAAAGTCCCGGCCCAGACCGGACGGTCAACAACACGCCGTTATTTATGAACAATCGCTCGTCCCAGATGCAGCTATTGCATCAGCGCCCCTCTGCGCCGGTCCGCTTAGCTGATCGAGTCGGCTGAAAACGCGATGTCCTTCTGTGCTTCGAGCATCCTCAGGCGCTCAGCCAACGCAGCGTTGATCGAGTCGTAGGCACCGCCGCCAAGCGTCAGGCGTAACGGCGGATGTGCTGAGTCCGCCGCGACGATCATCGCGGCGACCGTCTTGCCGGCATCGCCCCGAATGGCAAAGCTGCTGGACGCGATCGCCCGCCTGACGTCGCCCGCCGGGGTGTCGTCGTACTCGGGCATCGGCACCGCATGATCGAGACCGGCACCGAACTGCGTGCTCGTCGGCCCCGGCTCCACGATCACGAAGTCGATGCCGAATGACGCCACCTCCTTCGCCACTGACTCGACGAAACCTTCGATGCCCCATTTCGTAGCGTGATAGAGGCTGAAATTCGGGTAAGCGATCTGTCCGCCTTCAGACGAGACCTGGACGATCCGGCCGCCGCCCTGGCGGCGCAGGTGAGGCAGCGCGGCACGGATGACCTGAATCGATCCGGTGAGATTGGTGGCGATCTGCCGGTCGATCTGTTCATCGGTCACTTCCTCGGCCGCGCCGAATAACCCGTAGCCCGCGTTGTTCACGACTACGTCGATACGGCCCATCGCTTCGAACGCGGCAGCAATATTGGTGTGCACCGCGCGGATGTCGGTGATATCGAGTGTCAGCACCTGCAACCGGTTGTCGTACTGTTTTTTCAGATCATCGAGCGCTCCCTCGCGCCGCAGCGTCGCGACGACCCGATCGCCGCGTTGCAGCAGGCGCTCGGCGAGTAGCCGGCCGAGACCTGACGACGTGCCGGTGATAAGCCAGGTCTTCATCATGATGTGCGTCTCTATAAAGTGGATGGAATGGCATTGCCTGATTACCAGTCTAGGTTCCCGTCATTGGTCAGAGAAGTCTCTATAGTGCGTATGACCCCGTGAAAATTCGCCACCAATGACCAAGCCGACACTTGCCGATCTCACCGCGTTTTCCGCTGTCGCAACACATCGGAGTTTCCGCCGTGCCGCCGACGCACTCGGCGTTTCGCGCTCCTCTCTAAGTCACGCCATGCTCGCATTGGAGCGTGAATTGGGCGTGCGCCTGCTCAATCGCACGACGCGTAGCGTAGCGCCGACAGAAGCCGGCGAAGCGTTGCTCGCGCGGCTTGCGCCCGTGCTCCGCGATCTTGACGAGGCACTGGATGCTGTTGCCGATGCGCGCGGCAATCCGAGCGGCACGCTCAGGATCAATGCCAATGAGACTGCGGCGCGGCTGTTGTTGAAAACGGTGGTGCCGCGTTTTCTGAAGCGCTTCCCCTGCATGGCGCTCGATCTGGTCGCGGAGGGACGGCTCGTCGATATCGTCGAGCAAGGTTTCGATGCCGGAGTACGGCTTGGCGAGTCAATCCCGCGCGACATGGTGGCGGTGCGCATCAGCGACGATCTTCGCTTCGTAGTCGTTGCAGCGCCTTCGTATCTCGCGGGACGAACACCGCTCATCACGCCCGACGACCTTCGTAGCCACGACTGCATTCGCCAACGGCTGCCGAGCGGCAAGCGCTACCGCTGGGAGTTCCGCAAGCACGGGCAGGAAGTGGCGATCGATGTTCCGGGCGTACTCACGCTGGATCACAACGGGCTGATGGTTGAGGCCGCGTCCGATGGTTTGGGCCTCGCCTATGTGCCGGAGTCCACGGCCCGCGACTGGCTGGACGATGGCCGGCTGGTTACCGTGCTGGAAGATTGGTGCCCGTTTATTCCGGGGCTCTGCCTGTACTATCCTGGACATCGCCACGTGCCTGCTGGTCTGCGGGCGTTCATAGACGTGCTTAGGGAGGTAAATCCCTGACGCTTCGCTGTTTGACCCATGGACAGGCCGACAGGCCGTTGAACCAGTGATTTTTTACGCAAACTTTATGCCGGTCTGGATACCCTTAGAGTAAGCAACTGAAAAGGGGGGGGCGATATGACGCACCCACTGGCGGGCCTGCGGGCTCTCCTCGCATCTGGCAAGACCCGTGTCCACCGGCGGTCACGTCCCGCGCCTGGTCGCAATGTGATGATGCACGTCACCCTCGACGCGCAACACGCCACCCCACTACGTCAGGCTCTGATCCGCGATTGCACCGGTCAGACGTGGACAATTCGCCTCGCACCGCTGCCCGGAACGGACCGCATGCGGCTTTCGCTTTATCTGCCCAGGGACGCAGTGAGCGGGGCGATCCAGCGGGTAGTGCATCTGGCTCCGACCGCCGAACTAGGGCAACTGTTTGAAGTCCCCGACACCCCCACCGACGCTTGGCGGGATTTGATGAACCCGGCGTCCCCTCCGTGTGCCGACCCGGTCGCTCAGCCAGACGAGATGGCGGCTGGAGGCAACAGTATTGCGCAACTCCTCTCTCGGGATCATGTCCTGCTCGGTCTCGATGTCGCTAACCGTGCCTCGCTTTTCGTGCAGCTTGGCTGCGTCTGCGAACAACGCTTCGGGCTGCCGGCGGCGACCGTGATCGCGGGCCTTGAAGCGCGCGAAGCGTTAGGCTCAACCGGGCTGGGCCAAGGGGTCGCCGTTCCACACGGTCAAATCAAGGGTCTGCGTCGGGCCATGGCGTTGTATGTTCGTCCGGCGACACCCATTCCCTTTGATGCGCCCGACGGAAACCCCGTGACCGACGTGGTCGTGCTATTGGTCCCGGAATGGGCCAACACCACGCATCTGCATCTGCTGGCTGACGTAGCGCAACGCTTCTGCGACCACCACTTCCGGGAGCGGCTCCATACCTGTGTCGACGCACAGGCCGTGTGCCAGTTGTTCGTCGGCTACGGCACACCGTAGACCGCACCGGATAGGCTATACAGCGGCTTTTTGTAATTCACGCGATTTTGGCAAACGTTGAAACCGCCGGGTATATGTTCCGGCGGCCAGGCGACGCCCGTTACAACTGCGTGTCCGGAACCGCGTCTTCATCCTTCGGCACGAACACGATTTTTGTCCTTGGGTTGCAGTCAATCAAGCATGTGTACTCGCAGGGCGAAGAATGACCATCATGTGTCTGACCGCGGATAACGCGTAATCAGTGTAGAGCCTCGATGACGTCTGGGGTAGGAACGGATTACATCCGCTCTTGGGGGAGCACATTAGCTGAGAAATACCGGCGCACCCAGGCCGTCCCCTTACGTAGGAACGGGAGCGGCCGGTGACAAAATTACCGTCGCGTTCCGGCAATGAATTGTACGCTGACGGCAGGGGATTTATATCAAAAGGATTGCTAACTACAGGGGCTGGATTGAAGTGACAACTTACGCTCGGCGTGCCATACGCTTGCTTTCCAAAGATAGTGAGCGCGGCGCCCGAATAGCGCGAAGCGGTCGAGTCTGAAATGACGGTTCCTTCATTTGGCGAGCCTTCTCGGAGTCATGTTGAATGGCCGGGGAGTGTCCGCAAATTTAATCCAATATTAGTTGTTGACTTGTATTTGTCAATCGCGCCGGGCGGGAGGAGCCCGGCAAGATAGTTTCTCCGCATTGCCCCCTATGCGCAGAAATTCGAAGAACTAATAGAATTATGAGAACGACTTATGCGTAATATGCGTTCAATAAATACTTCATAAGACCTTTTTTCTTTCTTCGGGGCAGCCATGCGACTAGCCGACTTCATTTTGCGTGACATGGAAACAATCCTGGGGCAATGGGAGGCGTTCGCTCTCACCCTGTTACCGGCAGCGGCAAACATGAAATCGCTGGCGTTGCGAGACCATGCGCAACAGATCCTGGAGGCCGTGGCCAAGGATTTGTCGACTTCCCAGACCAAGGAAGCTCAACGCGAAAAATCAATGGGTCGAGCACCACAACTGATCGGAGCCCCGGAGACCGCTGCACAAACGCATGCCCTTCTGCGCGCGCGAGGCGGTTTCGATATCAACCAGCTTGCCGCTGAATACCGCGCACTGCGTGCAAGCGTTCTTCGCCTGTGGATGGAGGTGTGTCAGCCCGAGGCGCCTCATCCGGATGACATCATCCGATTTAACGAGGCCATCGACCAGGCGCTTGCCGAATCGGTCAGCTATTTCAGCGCTCAGGTAGATCAAGCCCGTAATCTCTTACTTGGAATGCTTGGGCACGACATGCGCAGTCCGCTCCAGACCATCCAGATGACAGCGGTCTATTTGGCGGCGCTGAACGCGGGAGACAAAGTGTCGGGAGCCGCGTCTCGTTTGATCCACAGCGGCGCTCGCATGCAAGCGCTACTGGACGATTTGCTTGATTTCAATCGAACTAAACTGGGACTGGGTATCAATATCGCTCCGACCAACGTCGACTTGGCCAATCTGTTTGCCGATGAACTGAACCTGGTACGAGCGGTTCATCCGGACCGCCATGTCGATCTGGAGGTGGTGGGCGACTCTCAGGGCGTTTGGGACGGCCGACGTTTGCAGCAGTTGCTCGGCAACCTGGTCCTGAATGCGATCAAGTACGGAGCGCCGGACGCACCGGTACAGGTGATCGTGACTGGTGAGGAGGAGGAAGTCCGTTTCGAGGTGAAGAATATCGGGGCCGCCATTGAACAACAGACTTTGGATCGGATCTTTGATCCTCTCAGGCGAGGCCCGGATCAGCAGAACAAATACGACACGGATGGCAACCTGGGGCTCGGGCTCTATATCGCGCGCGAGGTCGCCAAGGCCCATGGCGGCGACATCGAAGCGCGGTCCGACGCGGCAGAAACGGTGTTCGCCGTGCGCCTGCCGCGTCGTAAGTAGTGCGGGATGCCTTCGTTGCTGACGTTCTCTGCGGTTTTCGCGAAGCTAGAAGAAGATCGGTACGGACAATTCTCCGGCGCGATCCCCTTATCAAAGCGCCAGTCGGTCTGGTCGGTAGGTGTGCTGCCGCATGATTTACCTTTGATAAAACCCGGCCTGGCGGAGGGCTATTAGCTACACAATCATATGATGAGAATTTTTCCGCGCTGCACACCTCTAAGTGGTAGCAAGCGGAATACGGAAATGGACTACGCATCGATTCAACCTGCGTTGACCACCCTGTTGCGCAATCGGCCGCCGGGCACCACTGCCGACATTAATAAGCAGACGGTTGCATACTGGGACGGCTACGAGGTTAGGGGCGTTCATCTGCGGCACGACAAGAGCGGGCGGCTAGATGGAGATTTCGACTTCGACGAGCGCACATTCAATCAACTGCACGCGGATCTGGTCGCGTGGATGGCCGCGCCTCGTTATACGGTACGCCCTGAACTCGTTGAATGGCTGAAGGACGCTCCCCCGTTCGACTGGGGCGCTTGACAGCCCATGTGCCCTGGCGTCCTCGTCTGCTGGCTGATACGCTTGGTTTTGTGGGTCGAGACGCGGCCTTATCGCGTCAGCTAATGCAGAATTCAGCGCGTCGAGTTCATTGCGTTGCGAGAATCAGGCTTCGTGAGGGCGCAGATGGAACAGCAGGTAGATACGCTCGTGATAGGCGCTGGGCCTGCAGGCCTCGCGGTTGCTGCGTGTCTAAAGAAGCGGGGAGCCTCCTGCATCATTGTGGACCGGGCGACCGAGGTCGGTTCGAGCTGGCGCCGTCACTACGACCGGCTGCACCTTCACTCCGACCGGGACCGTTCGGCCCTGCCTTATCTTTCGTTTCCCGCTGGAACGCCACGTTATCCGTCGCGCGAGCAGGTGATTGAGTATCTCGAACTGTATGCGCGGCATTTCGAGCTCGTACCGCACTTCAACGAGGAGGTCAGGACTGTACGGCCACGCAACCCCGGATGGATTGCGACCACAACAGCCAGCGTCTATCATTCGCGGCGTGTGGTCGTGGCCACCGGCTACAACGCCGTTCCCTACCTGCCACGGTGGCGTGGCCAGGAGCGCTTCGGCGGCCGCATCTTGCACAGCAGCGAGTACCGCAGTGGCGAGTCATTCCGCGGCCAGAGCGTTCTGGTCGTCGGCATGGGCAACAGTGGCGGAGAGATGGCGATCGATCTCCACGAACATGGCGCGCGAGTGGCAATGGCAGTGCGTGGGCCGGTGAACATTGTCCCTCGCGAGATCCTCGGTGTCCCCGTACTCGCTATCTCTATCGCGTTGAACCGCCTTCCTACCCGATTCGCTGACGCGCTGGCTGCACCACTCGTGCGGCTCACCATCGGAGACATCACCAAGCTGGGTTTCCGCAAGCTTCCGATGGGTCCCTTTACGCAAATCAAGGCGAGGGCAAGAATCCCGCTCATCGACGTCGGTACAGTCAAACTGGTCCGCGAGGGCCACATTGAGGTGCTCGGAGACATCCGCGAGATGGGCAAGACTGACGTGACGTTTGATGACGGGCGTGTGCGGGGCTTTGATGCAATCGTTGCCGCGACGGGGTTTCGCCCGCGAAGCGAGTGTTTCCTGGAGCCACAGAACGATATCCTCGACGTGGAGCAACAGCTGCCGCCGAGCGACGGGGAGAAAAAATCCGGGCTGCATTACTGTGGGTTTATCGTCTCGCCGACCGGTATGTTGCGCGAAATCGGAATCGAGGCGCAACGGGTTGCAGACGAAATCACGCACCTCGAGCGCCACCCGGTGTTTTGAGGATTCGCGCGGCTGTGCGTCCTTGTACTCCCCCGGAAGGCATGCATCCGTCGTTCATGTCTTGGCTTGCGCATGCGCATGCGCTAGACCGATGTCTGCGTCAATCGCGCGTAATATCGAGTACGAAGGGTGGAGGGCGGAACTTCATCTTCCGAACAGTCCTGCTAAAAGACGAAGGCCAAATGAGATAAGGGAGATGCGATGAGCAACGACATATACGAAGAGGGATTGAACAAAACCGCTGCCAACTTCGCGGCCCTGACGCCTTTGAGCTTCATCGAACGTGCGGCGTCGGTATATCCGACGTTGCCCGCCATTTCGCACGGCGCGGTGCGACGTGACTGGGCGCAGACCTATGCTCGCACACGGCGTCTGGCCTCCGCGTTGAGCGCCAGAGGCATCGGCGTTGGCGATACGGTCGCCGCGATGCTGCCCAATATTCCCGAGATGATCGAGGCTCATTTCGGTATCCCGATGATCGGCGCAGTCCTCAATACGCTCAACACTCGACTCGATGCCAACACGCTCGCGTTTATGCTGAATCATGGCGAAGCGAAAGTGGTGCTGGTCGACCGGGAATTCTCCACCGTGATGCGCGAGGCGGTCGCACGTGTAGATCAGCCGATTCTCGTCATCGACGTCGACGATTCCGAATATGCCGGACCGGGCGAGCGTATCGGCGAACTTGATTATGAAGCGCTGCTGGCGAGCGGCGATCCTGCATTTGAATGGGCACCTCCATCCGATGAGTGGAATGCGATCTGCCTGAACTACACATCAGGGACAACAGGACATCCGAAGGGCGTCGTCTATCACCATCGGGGGGCGTACACCAACGCGGTCAGCAACATCCTCGAATGGGATATGCCAAAGCACGCGGTGTACCTGTGGACGCTGCCGATGTTCCATTGCAACGGCTGGTGCTTCCCTTGGACTGTGGCCGCGCGGGCGGGCGTCAACGTATGCTTGCGCAAGGTCGATGCGAAAACGATCTTCGATCTGATTCGCCGCGAGCGAGTGACGCACTATTGCGGCGCGCCGATCGTACAGAACCTGCTGGTCAATGCTCCCGACGAGATGAAAGCCGGGATAACGCACCGTGTCCACGCAATGGTCGCCGGCGCGGCGCCGCCTGCGGCAATGATCGAAGGAATGGAGCGGCTCGGCTTCGAGCTGACGCATGTGTACGGCTTGACTGAGGTTTATGGCCCGGCGGCCGTGTGTGCGCAGCAAGCTCAATGGAGCACGCTCGACATAGGTGAACGCGCGCGCCTGAATGCGCGGCAGGGCGTGCGCTATCACTTGCAGGATGCCGTGACGGTACGCGATCCCCTGACGATGCAGCAAGTGCCGGCGGATGGCGAGACAATCGGAGAGATCATGTTTCGCGGCAACATCATGATGAAGGGTTACCTGAAGAACCCGGACGCAACGCAGGAAGCGTTTCGCGGTGGCTGGTTTCACACCGGGGACCTGGCGGTCGCCAATCCGGACGGCTATGTCCGGATCAAGGACCGCAGTAAGGACATCATCATTTCGGGCGGCGAGAATATTTCAAGCATTGAAATTGAAGATGTGCTGTATCGCCATCCAGCGGTACTCGCGGCCGCCGTCGTTGCGAAGCCGGACCTTCGTTGGGGTGAGACGCCTTGCGCTTTCGTCGAGTTAAAGGCGGGTGCAACGGTAAGCGCCGCAGAGCTCGTCGCGCATTGCAAAGCCCATCTCGCGAGTTTCAAGGTGCCGCGCGCGGTGGAGTTCTGCGAGTTGCCGAAGACATCGACCGGCAAGATACAGAAGTTCGAACTGCGTAAGCGCGCTGGATCGGTCGCGGCCATCGACGTATGACGGAGGCGAACATGAACGAAAACGCAAGTCCAGAGCCGTTGGTGGTCATCGATCGGGATATCTACGGAGTGCCCGGCGCAGTGCGGATGACGCTGAACCGGCCCGACGCGTTTAACGCGTTGTCCGAAGCATTGATCGACGCGCTGCAAAGCAGCTTGGACGAAGTGGCTGCATCGGATGCGCGCGTCGTTGTGCTTGCGGGCGCGGGCCGGGCGTTTTGCGCGGGCCACGATCTGAAAGAGATGCGCGCCAATCCGTCGTTCGAGTACTACCAGGCTCTGTTTGCCCGCTGCTCGCAGATGATGTTGACCATCCAGCGTATGCCGCAGCCCGTGATCGCGCGCGTGCACGGAGTCGCGACTGCGGCGGGTTGCCAACTGGTCGCGATGTGCGATCTGGCGGTAGCCGCAAACGATGCTCGCTTCGCCGTGTCCGGGGTCAATCTGGGATTGTTCTGCTCGACGCCAAGTGTGCCGCTGTCGCGCAATCTGTCTCGCAAGGCCGCATTCGAAATGCTTGTGACGGGCGACTATATCGACGCACAAACCGCGTGTGAGCGCGGCCTTGTGAATCGAGTCACCACGCCTGAACGGCTGGACGATGCGATTCGTGAACTCGTGGCGAGTATCAGTGAGAAGCCCCGTGTAGCGATCGCCGCCGGCAAGAGTCTCTTCTACCGGCAGTTGGAGGCAGGCATCGATACGGCGTTCCAACTGGCCGGAGACACGATGGCGCGCAACATGCTGGACGACGCAGCTCTCGAGGGAACCGAGGCGTTCATTCAGAAACGCACGCCACGGTGGCGCGAAACGTAAGGCGGCGAACGCAGTGGGTCACGCGCTGGCGGTGACCCTTGGCCTGGCGTGTCCCGCGCCGCGTGTACAAGCGAACATCTCGTCAAGACGCCACGTGCTGCCAGGCTTGGCTCCGCTCCGTTCCGCTAGCCGGTCTTCAGCACCCGCTGAACGTCGTGACCGAGACGACGAGGCCGAAGATCTCTTCCTGAAAGATGCACATCTTGTTGCGACCGCGGAATACGGTCGATTCATCCCTGCCACCGACGGCGCAGCAACCCCGCTGCCAGGGGTGTTATCGCCGATACCTAATTAAAGTGCCCACGGCGGCCGTGGATTGAACGCGGCGACAAGGAAGTCGATCATGACCCGGACCTTCGCCGGGGGTGCTCGATCTGGCGAGCGAACCAGGTGTATGCCGCCCAGATTCGCAGTGCTGGCGTCGAGTGTGACTCTCTCCAGTTCGCCTCGCCGGATTGCGTCGGCAACGATGAACTCGGGCTCGTAAAGAACCCCGAGACCGGCCACGGCAACTGCGACGAGGGCGTCGCCGTTATTGGCCCGCAGGGTTCCCTTTACGGCAACGCGCTTGTCCCCGTCCTTGCCGAACCGCCATTCTTCGGGTCGTGAGATGTTGGAAAAGCAGACGCTCAGGCAATTGTGATTCCGCAAATCGGACCAGAGCTTGGGACGTCCGTGCTGTGCCCAGTAGCCGGGAGCAGCACAGACGATCATGGCGCTTTCGGTCAACCTGCGGGACACGAGACGGCTGTCCTTCAGGTGTCCGACGCGGATCGTCAGATCCCAGCCTTCTTCCGTGAGGTCGATCACACGATCATTCAACCCGAGATCGACGGTGACCTTGGGATGTTGCTTGCTAAAAGCCGGAATGAGCGGCGCCACGTAGCGGACACCAAACGAAAGCGGGGAATTCAGCCGGAGCAGTCCGGTCGCTTCCACGCGTTGTGAAGCGATCGACGCCTCGGCTTCCTCCAGGTCGGGAAGGAGCCGCGTGCACGCTTCCAGATACTGTTGGCCCGCCTCGGTGAGGGTGAGCTTGCGCGTGCTTCGATGAAACAGGCGCACGCCCAAACGCTGTTCCACCGCATCCAGATGCTTTGTCGCCATGGCTGGCGACAGGCCGAGTTGTCGCGCGGCGGCGGAAAGGCTTCCCGCATTAGCGGCACGAGAAAACACCTGCATTCCTGTAATGCGATCAAGCATTGCAATTTCTCACTTGCGGTAAAAACTGAATCGCTTCGTCAGGGGATTATCGCTTATTCGGTGAAACTGTAAATTCCACGCCTGGCATCCGTATCGCCGAGTCGCGCGCCGATGGTGCATGCAACAAAGTGAGTCGATGAGATCGGGCAGTTTGCTCGAACAGTCTGCCGAGAGATTTTCAGGAAAAAATGATGAAGGCTTATCAAATCCAGGCTGGCACCGGAATCGCCGGGCTTAAACGTGTTGAGCGCATGAGCCGTGCGCTCGAAGCTGGTGAGATTAGAGTCCGCGTCAGCGCCGCAGCACTCAACTATCGCGATCTCAGTTTCGCGAAGGGACAGTTCTACAATCCGCCCGGCTATCCGCTCGTGCCGCTCGTGGACGGATGTGGGGACGTCGTTGCCGTAGGTTCGGCGGTAACGCGTTTCAAGGAAGGCGATCGCGTCATCACGAGCTACTACCCCCGATGGATCGACGGTGCATTGTCGCCCGCCAAGACGGCCGTCTCCTTTGGTGCCCAGCTCGACGGCACACTTGCGGAAGAACTCGTCGCCAGCGAGGATGCGTTCGTTCTGGCGCCGCGCAGCCTCGATTCAATCGCGGCCGCGACGCTCCCTTGCGCCGGCGTGACGGCGTGGAATGCCCTGTTCGTTGCCGGCGCGGTCAAGCCCGGCGCAAGTGTGCTTCTCTTGGGCACCGGCGGCGTATCGCTATGGGCACTGCAGCTTGCCAAAGCCGCTGGCCTTTTCACGATCGTAACGTCATCGCAAGACGAAAAGCTCGAGCGAGTGCGCTCACTCGGGGCTGACGCGACAATCAATTACCGGACGACGCCGGAATGGCAGGACGAAGTGTTGCGGCTCACCGGTGGAGTCGATGTCGTGGTCGAAGTCGGTGGCGAAGGCACATTGGCGCGATCACTGAAGGCCGCGGGGGCAGGCGGGACCATCGTCGTTATCGGCCGGGTCAGCGGCGGGGGCGGCGTCTCGATCGAGCCGGGCGCGCTTATAGGCGGAGCCAAACGCCTGGTCGGCATTACGGCCGGTAGCCGCGCGATGCTCGTGCAGCTCGTCCGCTTCGTCGACGTCAATGAGATCACCCCTACCGTCGACAAAGTCCTCTCGTTCGACGAGGCTTCGTCCGCCTATGAGTATCTCGAGGGAGGGCGGCATTTCGGCAAGGTGGTGATCGACATCCGCGCATAGCGCGATGTTGTTCTTTCGTTCTGGCAAAACGGATCGCCTTCCCCGCCATTGGTTCGGCTGTGATCGTCACTGAGGCCCACAGCAAAGGAGTCGTGTATGAGATTAATGTCAGCATTGTTGGCGGTGGGGTATGTCATTACTGTTAGCTCGGCATTCGCCGCGGACCCGGTTCGGATCGGCGTCACAACCATCCTGAGCGGCCCAAATGCCGATCGTGGACAGAGCGAGCAGTACGGCGTCGAGTTGGCGTTACAGCGCATCAACGAGTCCGGCGGCGTGCTCGGCAGGCCTGTCGAGGCGTTTTACGCCGATAACGCCGCCGACCCGGCGACAGGTATTGCGGCGGCGAAGCAACTTATTGAGCAGCAACATGTTTCCGTGTTATTGGGCGCGCTGGCGACTCCGGTGACGCGGGCTGTGATGCCGGTAGCAAATGCGGCGAAGGTGCCGCTTGTGATCGACATCTCGGCCGGCCAGGAGTTCGTCGACGCCGCTGGTTCCGGCGGGTATAGCTACGTGTTCAAGACCAGTCCCTCCGATGGTGACGTTGCGGCAGCGATGATCCAGTGGCTGAAGGCCAGAAACGTCCAGCGATTAGTTATCCTTTCTGACGACAACGACTTCAACCGCGCCAACGCGACGGCGATGGAAACAGCCGCGGCGGCCGCGAATATAAGGACGTTGTACAGCGAGATAGTTGCGAAGGGAACGACGAATCTTGCGCCGGCTCTTGAGCGATTGACGGCCCTGCATCCAGATCGCATCGTTACTCTTCTCAGCGTGTCCAGTGCGGCGTTTTTCCGTGCTTACGAGCAAAGCGGCGCGGGTATCCTTCTCGCTGGCCGCATTGATTTCGCGGCGGCCATTGCGAACTCTTCCCCCCAATTCGTGGCGGCCGGAGGGCTCGATCAAGCGACGGGGATTTCAGTGTTTACGCCTTCGGCTTCCACGCCCGCCGTGCAAGCGTTCGTGACGTCTTATCGAGCTAAATACGGACTTGCTCCCAGCCAACGTTCGATCTTCGCGTTTGAGGCGACAGAGCTGGTCATCGACGCGATCCGCCGCGCGAAGTCAGACGATCCCGCCGCAGTACAGCAGGCGCTGCGATCGACGCAGATGCCCTCCATGCTTGGCGGCACTTTTGCCATGGATGAGCACAATCATTCCCACACCGCAATGCAGGTCGTCGGAATACGGGGCAGCAAGCTCGCGGTTCTCGACCAAGTCGGGAGGTAGGCCTTATATGCCCGATTAAGACGGTGCCTCTTATTGGGTTGCCACATCGGACTGCTGTGAAAAAAACTGACCGCGCGTAGCGTCTTCCAGACTGACAATCGATTGAGCGATAGCTTCGGTAGTGGCGAGCGTGGTGATCACGCCCGTTCGTAACGCTCCCAGAACGGCAGTCGTTTTCGTATTTTCGCTGGCTACGGCAATGACATTTGGAATGTGCTTCAGATCTTCCAGGCTGAGGCCGATGACCCGGTCGCGCACGGGAGTGATAACTGGACGGCCCGCCATGTCGATGAAGTGGTAACCCATCAGGTCTCCGACTGCCCCGCACTGCCTCAGCTCGGCGATCTCGTCTGTCGAAAACCAGCCGGTGCGAACCATATTGCTGTCTTCATTGATGTCACCGACGCCGACGAGCGCGACGTGCGCCCTGCGTGCCTTATCAAGCGTGGGTTTGACGGCGTCATTGTTGAGCAGTCCCTTGCGGACCTCCGGGTCACCGACCAGCGCAGGCGCGTAAAGCGTTTCGCTGTCACCCCCAAAACGGGCCGCGAGCCGTCGACTGATGTGATCGGCATTCATGATCTCGCCGCCGCGATAGAAGCCGCCGATCGCGCAGACGAAGGTGGAAGAGCGCTGCGTCGACGAGATCGCGTGCTCCGAGATCGCGTTGATATTACGCCCCATGCCGACAGCGACAATCATGTCGTTGGCGAGAATGCGGTCGAGATGACTCGCGACGAGGCCAGCGAGAAGTTCGCGCTGCTTGTCCTGATCCTTGTGATTGATCGACACGATCGCTTTCTCGATGCCGAATCGTGCGATCAATTCACGCTCGAGGTCGCGCGTATCGCGCGGATGGTGCTTCACGCGAATCTCGACGATGCCTTCCTCCTGCGCACGTTTCAGCAGGCGGCCTATCTTGGCGCGCGAAAGCGAGAACTGTTTGGACAGATCTTCCTGTGTGAGTCCGTCGACGTAGTAAAGCGTCGCCAGACGAGTCAGTTCGTCAGTGGTCATATGGTTATCTCATTCCCATTCGGCTGGATGCAACGTGACCTGGCACGTGCCGGTGTCCTGGTGGGTCGATGAGCTGACCGACCGGATCACACAGTTTCGTCGCCGCGCGGTAATTGATGACTATCCTCGTATTCCTTGATGCGGTTTACCTTCGGGACAGAGCGCCCTCCGTCAAAGCGCGCTCCAAGCCAGGTGTCGACTATCGCTTTCGCCAGTTCGGGGCCCACGACGCGAGCGCCGATTGTAATGATTTGCGCGTCGTTGCTCTTGCTTGCCCGCTCCGCCGAATAGGTATCGTGACATTGGGCGGCGCGAATTCCGTGCACCTTGTTGGCTGCGATCGCCATCCCAATCCCAGTGCCGCACAGCAGAACGGCCCGTTCGAATTCACCTCGCGCGACGCTTTCAGCCACCGCGAACGCGATGTTCGGATAGTTCACAGGCTCTGTGCCGTGTGTGCCGAAGTCAACAACATCCACGCCCTTGTCGACCAAATATCGCTTGATCAACTCCTTCAGGTCAAGCGCAGCTTCATCACATCCGATTGCCAGTTTCATATTTCACTCCGATCTTCCAGTTTCATTCGACAGGTATTGATCAAATGTTCGTCAATGAACAAATTCTCAATTCAGTTTGCCGGAATGTCAAGATCGCAGTGAGGGTGGTTTTTGCGATTGCCCACGCGGAACAGATCGCGGGTAAGCGCCTGAAAGGCAGGATGGTATTGCGTATTTAGTGCGTACGGGTTAACCACATAAGCACAGAGATTGACACGCATAGGGTCCCAATCTAGGATGCCATCTAACTGCTCAATTGTTCAATAACGAGCAAATGTTAGGAGACAAAGTGAACGACCTTCTTGTTGAAGCCACAGATGTGCAGAAGGCATTTAATGGCGTTCGGGCAATCGATGACGGCCGTCTGAGCTTGCGGCGCGGAAGCGTCCATGCGCTATGTGGCGGAAACGGCGCAGGTAAATCGACCTTCCTCAGCATCGTCATGGGTATTACCCAGCGCGACGCCGGAGAAATCCTCTTCAAGGGGCGGAGTGTCAATTTCCAGTCACCGGCCGAAGCGCTGGCTAACCGTATCGCGATCATTACCCAGGAGCTGTCGCCGATTCCCGGCATGACTGTCGCCGAAAACCTGTATCTCGGTCGCGAGCCCCGCAGGGCAGGTGTCCTGGTCAGGTATGCAGCGCTCATCAAGCAGGCGCAGGAGCTGCTGGACCGGCTTCGCTTTCCAGTCGACGCTCGCGCGAGAATGTCGTCGTTGAGCCTGGCGCAGATTCAACTCGTCGAGATCGCCAAGGCGTTCAGCCACGACTGCGACGTGATGATCATGGACGAGCCGACCTCTGCCATCGGCGAGCGCGAGACCGAGGTGCTGTTCAGTGCGATTCGCAACCTGACGGCGCATGGGGCCGGGATCATCTACGTCTCGCATCGCCTCTCCGAAATATTCCAGATCGCCGATGACTACACGGTCTTTCGCGACGGACGATACGTCGACAGCGGGCGCATCGCCGACATCGACCGCTCCTACCTGGTGAGCACGATCGTTGGACGCAAGCTCAATTCAGCCGAAAAAACACGCAGGCCTGTCGGCAAGCCCGTACTTGAGTCGACAAGGCTCTCGCGGGACTCGGAATTCAACAATATTTCGCTCACTGTTCACCAAGGGGAAGTCCTCGGCATATACGGACTCATGGGTGCGGGCCGGAGCGAGTATCTCAACTGCGTGTATGGGCTGACCCGCCCCGACAGCGGTCAAGTCACGCTCAATGGCCGCGCGTTACCGGTTGGCCATCCGCGCAAGGCAATTCAGGCGGGACTGTCGCTGGTGACCGAGGACCGCAAGGAGACTGGCCTCGTGCTGTCCGCTTCCGTACGGGACAACATCTCGCTTTCCGCCTACAAGCGACTGTCTCGCCTGTCCTTCATCAACCGGCGAAAGGTGAGAACCCTCGTCGAGACGATGGTCGAGCGCATGCGGATCAAGATCAGTTCGGTATCGCTGCCGGTGTCGTCGATGAGCGGGGGGAACCAGCAGAAGGTCGTGCTCGCGCGTTGTCTTTCAACCGAGCCGACGTGCCTGTTGTGCGACGAACCAACCCGAGGCATCGACGAGGGCGCCAAGCGCGAGGTGTACAAGCTTCTCGACGACTTCGTCTCGAAAGGGGGCGCCGCCATCGTGGTGTCTTCGGAGGCTCAGGAAATTCTGGATGTCAGCGACCGCGTCGCCATTTTCAAGTCGGGGCTGCTGGTCACCGTGATCGACGGCCATACCACCACTCAGGAAGATCTTCTTCACCTCGCATCATGAATACTGAAACTACTTCCCTGAAAGTCCCCGTGGTTCAAAGCCGCGCGGCGCATATGCGCGAAGTCTATCGTCGCTACGGGATTGTCGCGGTGCTCATCGCCTTGTGCATCGTGCTGTCTTTTGCGAACCAGTACTTTTTGACGGTTGGCAACATCGCGGACATCCTTCGGCAGACGTCGATCAACGGCATCCTTGCTGTTGGAATGACCTACATCGTCCTCACGGCCGGCATTGACCTGTCTGTCGGCTCGACGCTCGCGCTTGCGGGCATCGTCAGTGCGAGTCTTGTGACCGGCGCGCATCCGCACAGCGTGATGTTCGGGCTGATGGCCGGACTCGTCGTTGGTGTGGCCGTTGGCGCAATCAACGGAGTGCTCGTTGCCCGGCTCTCCGTGCCGCCCTTTGTCGCGACGCTCGGCATGCTGAGTGCGGCGCGGGGTCTCACTTTTATCTATAACGACGGCATGCCTGTGACGGATCTGCCGGATGGATACCTGAACATCGGCACGGGTGCGATCGCCGGGGTGCCCGTACCGATCATCATTTTTGCCCTCGTCGTCGTGATGTTCTGGTTTGTCCTGCGCTATACGACTTACGGCCGATACATCTATGCGGTGGGCGGCAACGCAAGGAGCGCCAAGACGAGCGGCATCTCGACCGGAAAGATCATCTTTTCCGTTTATGTGATCGGCGGACTGCTGGCGGGCCTCGCCGGGATCATCCTCGCCGCCCGCACGACGTCGGCTTTGCCGCAGGCCGGCCTATCCTATGAGCTGGACGCGATCGCGGCTGTAGTGATCGGCGGGACGAGTCTTTCAGGCGGCTCGGGGTCACTCGGCGGTACGGTCGTCGGCGCGCTGCTGATCGGCGTTATCAATAACGGCTTGAATCTGCTGGGCGTGTCGTCGTATTACCAGCAAGTTGTAAAGGGCGTCATTATCGTCGGCGCCGTCCTTCTCGATGCTTCGCGCAAGAAGCAATAACGTCAACCCAAAAAGAAACAATCCGGAAACTCAGGAGACTTAAATGATTTCGTGGAAAAAAGCCGTTCTGGCCTGCGCAGTGATGGGCCTGACCTGTACCGCGGCGCAGGCGAAACCCATCCGCGTCGGCGCGGCCGTGTACGGTCTCAAAGGCGAATTCATGCAGATGTGGACCAATGCACTGAAGGCGCACCCGGCAGTGAAGGACGGTACCGTGCAGCTGACAGTCTTCGACGGGAATTACGACGCGCTGACCCAGAGCAACCAGTTCGACACGATGATCACGCAGAAATACGATGCAATCATTTTTGTGCCGATCGACAAGGCGGCGGGTGCGGCTGCTGTGGCAAAGGCCGCTGCGGCTCACATTCCGGTCATCGGGTCGAATACGCGTGTTTCAGGTGACAAGCTTACGTCGTATGTCGGAAGCGACGACGTCGTCGCCGGACGGATGGAAGCAGAGGCCATCGTCAAGGCAATTGGCGGAAAAGGGAACGTGGTGATTCTCGAGGGCCCGATCGGTCAGTCCGCGCAGATCGACCGCTCGAAGGGGATCCAGGATGCGCTGTCGAAGACCCCTGCAGTCAAGGTCATCGAGCACAAAACGGCGAACTGGTCGCGTGCCGAGTCGCTGGGTCTCGTGGAGAATTGGCTGACCGCACATCCAGACCAGATCAACGGGATCATTGCGGAGAATGACGATATGGCACTTGGCGCCATTCAGGCATTGAAGTCCAAGGGTATTGATCCGAAGAAAGTGCCCGTGGCCGGTATCGACGGCATTGTCGATGGCATCTCGGCGGTGAAACGCGGCGAAATGACAAGCTTCTTCCAGGACTCTCAGGCTCAAGCGCAAGGCGCGCTGGATGTCGCGCTGCATACGGTGATGGGCCCGTCGTACAAACCGCGCTCGGAAATCTGGGCCGGATATGGGGCGAAAATGCCTTGGGCCGACGGCACGGAAAAATCCTATACGGTGCCATGGACAGAGGTCACGCCGGCAAATGCGCAAGAGATTCTCAACAAGATCCCCAAGAGTAATTAATTAAGGAGTTGAGCGATGCCGGTCAATACAACGACCCTTTTCGATATCACGGATCGCGTCGCGGTCGTGACAGGTGCGGCGAGCGGTATTGGGCTTGCCGTTGCCGAGTGCCTTGCCGCAGCGGGTGCGCGTGTTGCGCTGCTCGATATCAACCCGGCAGTCAACGCCGTCGCCCGGTCGCTTCCTGGCGGCCCGGACCGGCATGTGGGTATCGCCACTGATATCACCGTCGCCGGAGCGTCGGACGCCCTGGTTCGGCGCGTAACCGAGACGCTGGGCGCGATCGACATACTGGTCAACAATGCCGGCGTCGCTTTGCTCGACAACGCGCAGACATTGTCCGAGGAGGCATGGGACAGGACAATGGAGATCAACCTCAAGGCCCCGTTTCTTCTCTCGCAGGCGGTAGGCAAGCAGATGTTGAGCCGCGGCTCCGGCCGGATCATCAATCTTGCCTCCCAGGCGAGTGTCGTCGCGCTGGAGCGTCACGTGGCGTACTGTGCAAGCAAAGCTGCGATCGTCGGCATGACCAAGGTGCTTGCACTCGAATGGGCGAAACACGGCATTACGGTCAACGCCGTTTCACCAACGGTCGTCGACACCGAGCTCGGCAGGAAGGCATGGGCCGGCGAGGTGGGCGAAGCGATGAAGGCGAAAATACCCACTGGCCGATTCGCACGCCCTGACGAAATCGCTGCGTTGATCCTGTATCTGGTCAGCGACGCGGCCGCCATGATCAATGGCGAGAATATCGTGATCGATGGCGGTTACACCGCCCAGTAACAACACTCAAGATGCAAAGGAACGGTATGAATCGCGTCATTAACAACCCTGATCTCGTTGTCGAGGACATGCTGCGAGGCATCCTTGCCGCACACCCCGAACTGCGCGCGGCGCCGGAGAATCCTCGCGTGGTTTCGCATGTGCAAGCGCGCCAGGAGGGGCGCGTGGGCATTGTGACCGGCGGAGGATCGGGGCATGAACCGGCGTTCATCGGTTATGTCGGGCGCAACCTTGTGGACGCCGCGGCTATCGGCGAAATCTTCTCGTCGCCGACCGCCAAGTCGTTCTTTGACGCCTTCAAGGCGGCTGATAGCGGGGCCGGCGTTGCATGCCTTTACGGCAACTATGCCGGCGACAACATGAATGTGAAGATGGCGATCAAGCTGGCCGAGCGCGAAGGGATTCGCGTGCGCACGGTCGTCGCTAACGATGACGCCGCGTCGGCACCGAAAGACGAGATCGAAAAGAGGCGCGGTGTTGCCGGTGAAATTGTCATGTGGAAGGTCGGCGGAGCACGAGCCGCTCAAGGTGCATCGCTCGATGAAGTGGTCGCCTCTGCGCGCAAAGCCGTGGAGGCGACCCGCTCAATCGGTATCGGACTGTCCGCATGCACGATTCCGGCGGTCGGCAAGGCCAACTTCGTGATCAAAGATGGGGAAATGGAAGTCGGCATCGGCCATCATGGCGAGCCGGGCATCCTGGTCCAGCGCACCGTGCCCGCGAAAGACATGGCGAAGCTGATGCTCGACAAGCTGTTGCCGGACCTGCCCTTTGCCCGGGGCGACAAGGTATCGGTGCTGCTCTCCGGCCTCGGCGCGACGCCTTTGATGGAGCAGTATATTTTGTACGCCGAGGTGGCCGACTGTCTGCGCGAAGCAGGCATCGACATCGAGTTTTCCTTCGTGGGCAATCTGTTCACGTCCCTGGAGATGATGGGGGTAACGCTTACGCTGACGAAACTCGACACCGAACTGAGTGCTTGCCTCGCACATCCGTGTCGCAGCATCGGACTTACCGTGGGAGATGCATGATGACCGAAACAATCAAACTGGCTGACGCAGGCGAAGTCGTTGTCGACCTTGTTCATACCATCAACGCGAATCGTCAGTACCTGAGTGAAGTCGATGGCGCCATTGGTGACGGCGATCATGGAATCAACATGAGCAAGGGCTTCACCCAATGCGGTGAACATTTGGCGGCACGCGGCGCCATGCCGTCGCTGCCGGTGGCACTGGGTGATTTATCCACGGCGCTCATGGAAGGCATCGGTGGCTCGATGGGTCCGCTTTACGGCACATTCTTTCTCGGCATGAGCGACGCATTCGCGGACCACATCGAACTCGACAAGGCATTGTTCTACCGCGCGCTCACCGACGGTATTGCCTCCATTCAGGAAATTGGCGAAGCGAAGGTCGGTGACAAGACGTTGATCGATACGCTGGTTCCAGCACGTATTGCGTACGAGTCCGCATTGAAGGCGGACAAGAGCTTTCGCGATTGCCTCAGCACGATGGTGGCCGCCGCAGAGGCCGGTATGAACTCGACGCGGGACCTGCGCGCGCGCGTCGGCCGCGCAGCTCGGCTTGGCGATCGTTCGATTGGCGCGCTCGACGCCGGCGCCTGTTCCTGCTTCCTGATTCTGCGCAGCATGGGTGAGTCGATCACCCGTTTGCTGAATAGCGCCATCTCCGCATCTGGCGGGGCAGCAGTGAGCGTGCAGACAGACTAGCAACGGAAGACTCGCTCAACGAAGTGAGTCTTCTGCCAGAACTATTAGGTATCCAAATTATAGGTGATGCATGTCTTACGTTAATCCGACTCGGCTTGAGCTTGCCAACGCTATCCGCTTTTTGGCAATCGATGCGGTTCAGGCTGCTAATTCCGGACATCCCGGCATGCCAATGGGCATGGCCGATATCGCCGAAGTGCTGTGGCGTAAGTATATGATGCACAATCCGTCGGCGCCCGATTGGGTTAACCGCGATCGTTTCGTGCTGTCGAACGGGCACGGCTCGATGTTGCTGTATGCCGTGTTGCATCTGACGGGCTATGAGCTTTCGATTAACGACCTGAAGGGGTTTCGCAAGTGGCAGTCCATTACGCCCGGGCATCCCGAGCGGGGTTTGACTCCGGGTGTGGAGACCACCACCGGTCCGTTGGGGCAGGGCTTGGCCAATGCCGTAGGCATGGCGTTGGCCGAGCGGCTGCTCGCCGCCCAGTTCAACGAGCCGGGATTCGACATCGTCGACCACTACACGTATGTATTTCTCGGCGACGGCTGTCTGATGGAGGGCGTCTCGCACGAAGCGTGTTCGCTGGCTGGCACCTGGGGCATCGGCAAGCTCATTGCCTTTTACGACGACAATGGCATTTCGATAGATGGACATGTCGAGGGCCGGTTCACCGACCAGACGGCGATGCGTTTTCGTGCCTACGGATGGCATGTCGTCGAGAGCGTCGACGGCCACGATCCTCTGTCAGTCGAGCACGCGATCGATGAGGCGCGTGCCGAACGTGACCGGCCGTCGCTGATCTGCTGCAAGACGGTGATCGGGCACGGATCGCCCAATCGGGCGGGCAGTCACGATGTGCATGGTGCGCCTCTGGGTGCCTCCGAAGTCGCGGCGACACGCGAATATCTCGGCTGGAGTCACGCACCGTTCGAGATTCCCGATGCGATTCGCGGCGCATGGGATGCGCGAGCTGCAGGTCGCGACTACCACATGATCTGGCGTACGCTGTTCGAGGCCTATCGCACGTGCTTTCCCGAAAAAGCCAGCCGCTTCGAGTTGCGCATGCATAGCGGCTGCAGCAAGCGATCAGCCGACGTGATCGGGCGCCTGCTGGAAGGTAGCGACTGGTTCGAACAGAAAATGGCAACTCGCAAGGCGTCTCAGAAGTGCCTTGAACTTCTGGTCGAGCAAATACCTGAATTGCTGGGAGGCTCGGCGGATCTTGCGCCGTCAAACCTCACCATGGTGCCCACCTCCCGGGCAGTCGCAGCAGACGACCGGTCGGGCCATGCAAACTATATTCATTACGGTGTTCGCGAGTTCGGCATGGCTGCGATCATGAACGGCCTTGCGCTTCATGGCGGTTTTCTTCCGTACGGCGGTACCTTCCTCGTTTTCTCCGACTACGCAAAGAATGCGCTTCGCATGGCGGCATTGATGCGACTGCAATGCGTTTACGTCTTCACCCATGATTCGATCGGACTGGGCGAGGATGGGCCAACCCATCAGCCGGTCGAGCATGCGGCAATGCTGCGCATGATTCCCGGGATGAACGTATGGCGCCCGGCAGACGCGGTTGAAACGGCGGTCTCATGGGCTGCGGCACTCGAGACGACGGACTCGCCGACCGCGCTGCTGCTTTCGCGCCAGAATCTGCCGCCGCTCTCCCGCACCTCACAGGCGAGGGAACAAATTCGTCAGGGCGGGTACGTGCTGTCGGAAGCCAGCGGTGGCAAGCCGGATATCGTTCTGATCGCGACCGGCTCCGAGGTTGAACTCGCGCTGAAGGCACAGGCAGAGCTTGCCAATCAGGGCATCGCTGCGCGAGTTGTGTCGATGCCATCGACCACGACTTTTGACAAGCAGCCGCTGGCGTACCAGCTTTCCGTCCTGCCGCCGAAGATCCGGCGCGTCGCGGTCGAAGCCGCCGCCAGTGATTTCTGGCGCAAGTACGTTGGTCTGAGTGGTGCAGTGATCGGGTTGTCGCACTTCGGTGAATCCGCTTCGGCTGAAGTGTTGTACGAGGAGCTCGGTATTACCGCAAGCGCGATTGTGAGCGCCGTGTGCCGCACGCTCGAGGTTGAACCCGATACCGTCGACTAGCGGAGCACGCCGTCGAGTTCGTCGCCGCGCATGAAGAGCGTGAGTCTGTCGCAGAAAGGCTTCCCCGGCGTATTTGCGCAGACCTGCTTCACACCCGTATCGGCGGAAACCATATCCATCGTCTCATTCCGATAGAACCGTGCGTGCTAACATGTTGCCGTGTAATCAGCAGGCACTTGAAATTGGCTATGAATACGTCGCCGCCGGCAGTGAATGAGCTTGATGATCGCCAAGGCAAATCGCTTCGGCTCGTCGCTTATGAAAATTTCACGCAGCAAATCCTGAACGCCAATATCCGTCCTGGGCAATTCGTGTCCCAGCGCGAACTGATGTCGTTGACGGATATGCCGCTCGGTGCGATTCGCGAAATGGTGCCGCGCCTCGAGGCCGAGGGGCTGATCAAGACGGTACCGAATCGTGGCCTGCAGGTGTGCCATGTCGACCTGCGGTTGATCCGCAACGCCTTCCAGGTGCGACTCGTGCTCGAACGAGAGGCAGTCGCAAATTTCGCCCGCAGCGCGTCCGACGCCGATCTGGAGAAGATCGAGCGGGCGCACAGGGACATCGTTCGGCGCGCGTTGGCGAAGAAGATCGACGGCCGTCTTCTCACTGACGCGCAGACCGTCGACTGGGGGCTGCACGACATGATGATCGATGCCATGGACAACGAGATCATTTCGAATATCTATCGGGTCAACAGTCTGCGCATCCGCTTGATCCGACTCGAACACGTGGTGTTGAACCCCGCCGTCGTGCTTCCGACCATGTACGAGCATCTCGAACTGATTGCTGCACTCAAGGAGCGCGATGTGCAAAAAGCGGTCGACCTCCTCAGCACGCATATTGCGAATGCCCGGCAACGCACGATGGGCACCTTCGGCGTATAAGACTTCGGCGTATAAGACTCCGGCATATAAGGCACGCTTGCAAGACCCGGGCTGACCGCCGCGCCCGGAGCGCAACTTCAGAACTCTCCTTTGACGTCCTGCCAGTTCTCAACTAACATGTCAGTCACAGTTTGGTGTGCAATTGGTTCCCGCCCACGTCATGACGAACAGGCGGGCGGATGTCGCGCCGCCATGGCGCATGACTGAGAGAACTGACTATGCCTTCCGAGGGACAAGGGATTTTTGCGGCCGTCGCTACGCCGCTCGACGCGGAAAATCGAGTGGATTTGCCATTGCTGGCGCAGCATTCGATAGGTCTCCTGCGAAGCGGGCTGAACGGGATCGCCCTCTTTGGCACGACCGGGGAGGGCCCGTCGTTCACTGTAGCCGAGCGCAGCGGGACACTGGAAGCGCTGCTTGCGCGGGGCGTGGAATGCAGCCAGATGATCGTTTCAACCGGTGCCGCGGCGCTTGGCGACACAGTTCATCTGACGCGGCATGCATGTGCGCAGGGCTGCCGGCGCGTGTTGCTCCTGCCGCCCTTCTTTTTCAAGGGCGTCAGCAGTGCCGGCGTGGTTGATGCGATCGGGTCGGTGATCGACGAGGTCGGCGATCCGGAACTGCGAGTCATCCTCTACCACATCCCTCAGGTGGCTGGCGTCGGCTTTACCGACGAGGCCATCGCTTCGTTGCGTCAACGTTATGGCGCAGTGATCGAGGGCATCAAGGACAGCAGTGGAAGTCTGGCGAATTCGCTAGGGTTGATCTCCAATCACCCAGGCCTGAAGGTCTATGTGGGTGCCGAGGACACGATTCGGGAGGCGCGTGCGGCTGGTGGTGCCGGGTCGATCTGCGGGCTTGCGAACATCGCGCCGGATCAGGTTCGAGCCTGTTACGAAGGTTCCGAAGGCGAATCCCCTGACGTCATTGCGGAACTTCTGCGGGCGGTTGGCGGAATGGCTTTCGTGCCGCTTCTCAAGGCATGGCTCGCTGCGCGCCACCGGAACGACGGCTGGCGCCGGGTGCGGGCACCGCTTGTTGCCGCCGCCGCAAATGCAGCCGCCTCGCTGCCGCGAGCACTCGTCACGGCGGCGATGGAAGCAAAGGGGTAATCGCCTCGGGAAACTGTTTGACATGATTGCGCGCGGACCTTCGCTCAAAGGCGGTCAAGCCACGGCTACGCGGGGCGGGACTGGATCTGCGGCGAGCCTGCGTGCGACGCAACAATAAGGAGGAAGACAACATGGATGACGAGCTCTGCATGCCTGAACGGGTCGACGGTTCCGCTCAGGCGCTGTTCGCGGCGCTGCGCGAAGCGCTGGGTACCTCAACGGTGCTAAGTGGCGTGGATATCCCGGCGCGTAACGAAAAGGACTGGAGTACGCTCGGGCCGGTTCAGCCGCTTGCGGTCGTGCGCCCGACGAACACCGAGGGTGTTGCTGCAGCGATGCGCATTTGCGCGCAGTACGGCGTGCCGGTCGTGCCACAAGGGGGGCTGACCGGTCTCTGTGGGGGGGCGCGGCCTATAGAGGGAGCGGTTGCGTTATCGCTTGAGCGCATGGTGGGGGTCGAGGAGATCGATACCGCGTCGGCGACCATGACGGTGAAGGCGGGTACGCCCTTGCAGATTGTGCAGCAGGCAGCCGATGAAGCCGGCTTCTTCATGCCGCTGGATCTCGGCTCCCGCGGCTCGTGCGCGATCGGCGGCAATCTGTCGACCAACGCCGGCGGTAATCGCGTGATCCGCTATGGCATGGCGCGCGAGATGGTGCTTGGGATCGAAGTCGTGCTGCCCGATGGGACCGTAGTGACCAGCTTGAACAAGATGTTGAAGAACAACGCCGGCTACGACCTGAAGCATCTTTTCATCGGTAGTGAAGGCACGCTCGGGATCATCACGCGTATTGTCCTGCGCCTGTCGCCGAAGCCTGGGTGCACGATGGCGGCGTTGTGCGCACTCGGAAGTTACGAGAAGGTGGTGGCGTTACTGAATGCGGCGCGGCGCGGCCTGGGGCCGCTGCTGTCTGCATTCGAAGTGATGTGGCCGGACTACTGGCGCACAGTCACACAGCAAGTGCCCGGGGTCAGCAGTCCACTGTCCGGTGAACACGCATGTTACGTGTTGATCGAGGTTCAGGGGATGGATGAAGCGTTCGATGTGCCGCGTTTCGATGCGTGGCTTGAGCGCCAGATGGAAGAGGGGATCCTGGCCGACGCGGCGGTCGCGCAATCGATGGCTGACGTCCACGCGTTTTGGGGCGTGCGCGATGCCTGCGCCGAATTTCCGCAGGTACTTGGGACGCACGAGGCATTTGACATCGGCCTGCCGGTCGCGGTGATGGACCAGTACGTGAGCGCCTGCCTCGCGGCGCTGAGAGACAAATATGCAAACGCGGTCGCGCTTTTCTATGGCCACATCGGCGATGGCAACCTGCACATCGTTGCCTGTGTACCCGGCGCGCAAATCCAGCCGAAAGAGGAGATTGCCGCAATCGTATACGCGCTTGTGCAACAGTTTGGCGGAACGATCTCGGCCGAACATGGCATCGGCATTTCTAAAAAGCCGTGGCTATCTTATACGCGCAGCGAACCCGAACTAGTCCTGATGCGTCGCGTGAAGGACGCACTTGATCCGCGGAACCTGCTCAACCCGGGCAAGGTGGTCTGACGGTTTAACTCAAGCACCAGCGATCACCGGCAACAGACCGGGGACGCTCCATCCCTATGTGGGGAAGACAAAGGAGACGAGATGTTGAATAACCGACAGGCCGGCGTGTGGACGGAAGAGGCATTGCTGGAAAGCGCGATCAGCCGCGCGAAGTGGCGGATCGTGCCGTTTCTCATCCTGATGTACATGCTGGCTTACCTTGACCGTGCCAACATCGGGTTTGCGAAGCAGGCGTACCAGGCATCGACGGGGGTGAGCAACGCGGCATTCGCGTTCGGCGCCGGCATTTTCTTTATCGCTTACGCGCTCTTCGAAGTGCCGAGCAACCTGATCATGCATCGCGTGGGCGCGCGGACATGGCTCGCCCGAATCATGGTCACGTGGGGCTTGATCTCGGCCGCCATGATCTATGCGAAAAGCGATTTTCTTTTCTCCTTCATCCGTTTCTTTCTCGGCGCAGCCGAGGCCGGATTGTTCCCTGGTGCGGTCCTTTACATGACGTACTGGTTTCCCGCACGCGCGCGCGGGCAGATCCTGGGGATCTTTTATTTCGGATCGCCACTCGCGCTGATGCTGGGTGGCCCACTCTCGGGGTTGCTGCTGGAACACGACGGCCTGTTCGGCTTGCACGGCTGGCAACTCATGTTTCTCGTCGAGGGACTGCTCGCGTCCGCAGTCGGTGTATGGGCCTATTTCTATCTGTGCAATCGCCCGGAAAACGCGAGATGGATGCCGCCCGACGAAGCGCAAGCGCTTGCCCGTGCGCTCGCGGCAGAGGAGCGCGGAAAGGAGGTATCGGGCAAGACGAGCTTTCGGGCCGCGCTGGCCGACCCGCAACTCCTGCATTTTGCCCTCCTGTACTTTTCGATCCAGATCGCAGGCTACGGCGTCGCTTTCTATCTGCCGACGCAGGTGAGTGCGCTGCTGCAAATGAAGATAGGCCTGCACGTCGGACTGATATCGGCGATTCCGTGGGTCTGTGCGATTGTGGCCGGCGCGTTTTATCCCGCGTTTGCGGTGCGCACCGGACACCGTCGCGGCTTCGCGGTGCTCTCGGCGCTTGCGATTGCCGTTGGTCTGGTGGTGTCCGCACACACGGGGCCTGTGATAGCAATCGTGGCGTTGTCCTTCGTGACAATGGGGATCATGACAATACAGCCGATCTTCTGGACCTTCCCGACTGCCTATCTGGGTGGCACGGCGGCGGCGGGTGGATTCGCCGTGATCAATGCAATCGGCAACCTCGGTGGCTTCTTCGCGCCGAACGTGAAAAACGCGGTGGAAACGTCGTTCCACTCGCCCGCGGCCGGGCTTTACGTGCTCGCGGCGAGCGGTCTCACGGCGGCGCTTCTCGTCATCGCGCTGCGCCCGCAGCAGGGCGAGCGCACTTCGGCGGATTCGCGGACCGTGCAGGCTAAGGTATAGCTTCGACTGCCTGAGCAAATTGCGGAAGCGTTCTTCGCCGCACTTCGCAGGCTTGCGGCATTCGTTATCGTGCAGCTTTAGCACGAGGTTCGAGCCCGCGCCGTCTAAGGCTGGATCACAGTGATCCTGAATGGGCCGCCGTTCGCGGCTGCGTGGGTTACCGCGCCATTGGCGTTATCGAGCGGGAACGTCGTCACGTCGAAGTGGCCGAGATCCAGCAAGCCGGCTCGGATCAGGCCCGTCATGCGCGTCACCGCTTCGGGCGGATACATCCATTTGCCGCACACCGTGATGTCGTTGCGCATGATCCACGGATACGGCAGATCGAGCCCCTTGCCGCCGAGCATGCCGACGCCGCCCATCAGCACGACGCGCCCATAGGGGCGCACAGCCATGACCGCCGCGCGCACTGTTGTAGTCGTGGCGGAGGGCGGCAGCAGATCCAGCACGCAATCGATCGGACCGGGGGACGCCTGCCGCATCCGTTCGCGGTCCTCGTCTTCGTTGCCTGAGAGCTTCACGGTCCGCACGCGCTCGCCGAAGCGGCGCTCCAGATCCGCGAGCGCGCGTTCATTACGCCCCGGAGCGACGACGCAGCGCGCGCCCATCGCGAGCGCGACGGCTACGCCTGCGCTCCCGAAATTACCCGTCGCTCCGCTCACAAGCAGCGTCTTGCCGGCTTGCAGATTGGCCGCAAGCAGTCCGCCATAGGGTACGAGCATGACGTTGAGCGCGGACCAGTGGGCGGCATCGTCAGGCTCGATCTCGCCGATTCGAATCGCGTTTTCAGTCGGCACCCGCACCTGTTCGGCGAAGGGGCCATCGTGAAAATACCGTTGCAGGCGCATGGCGCCGTCGCCGCGTGCGCTCCAGCCCTGCAGCACGATGTCGGGCTTAAGAGCGTCGTCGCGCGAACGCACGGTCGGGTCGCAGAACACCCAGTCGCCCGGCTTCAGATGCGTGGCGTCCGGGCCGCTCGCACGCACGCGGCCGATCGCGCCGCAGCCGGGAACCATCGGGAGATCGATCGGGTATTGGCGCTCGCCGCTAAATACTTCGCTCGCGTAGGAAAGCACCGGCGCGGCTGCGACATCGACAACGACTTCGCCGGTGCCGATCGCCGGATCTGGGATCTGGTTGATCGCGAGCGGCTGGCCGAGCGTCTTCAAAATCGCAGCTTTCATGGTCGTTCTCCGTTATGCGTGATTAGACCAGGGCATTCTGGCAGTCCTAGAATGAACAACAAGGCCTAGCACTATCCTAGGATTCATGCGTGCTTCCATCGGTGGAAAGGGACGATCATGGCGACATCGAGTCGAAGCGAATTTGGCGATTTCCTGCGCTCGCGACGGGAGAAATTAAGCCCGGATGCGGTGGGTCTCAACGGCGGCCGTCGCCGTCGTACACCGGGCCTGCGACGCGAAGAAGTGGCGGAACTGGCGGGCATCGGCGTGGACTGGTATATCCGGCTCGAGCAAGGCAGAACGATCCGTCCATCCGATGCCACCCTCGACGCCCTCGCGCGCGCCCTGCATCTCGGCAAGGTCGACGCGGCGCATTTGCGAGCGCTCGCGCGCAATGGCGATCGCCGCGCGTTTGTCCGCGAGAGCGTGCCGGCAGCCATTGAGCGTCTGGTCGCAAGCCTCGATTTGCCGGCTTACGTGACCGGCCGGCGCTGGGACATCCTGACGTGGAACGCCGCCGCCGCGGATATCCTCGGCTTTGACCGCCTCGTCGAAGCGGATCGCAACATCCTGGTATTCATGTTCATCGAACCGGGATCGCGGCGACTGTTCGGGGCCGCCTGGTCCGACGAAGCCCGCCGTATGATCGCGCTCTTTCGCGCGACCTACGATCTCCATGCCGACGATTCAGCGTTCGTCGAACTGGTCGAGCGCGTGCGTACAGATAGCCCGGAGTTCGCGAGGTGGTGGAACGCGCATGACATCCGCAGCAGCGCTGCCGGACAGAAGTTGCTCACGCACCCGGAGCGGGGCACGCAGCGCTACGAATACGCTACGTTTCAGGCGAACGATGATCCGGCGCTGAAGCTGGCGATCTATACGCCCGTCTGAGCGCTCATGCGGTGGGAAAGCGTAGTGGGTTATTCGAATGGCGTAGCAAGGAACGTCCGCCTTGCTGCAGGTGATGCTTCCTGCTTCCAGCGGCAGGCGGGCTAATGGTTATCCGACTTCCAGGATCAACGAGAGTGATTTTTCGATAGGTGTAATGAATTAGAAAGAACTATGTTTCACTGACTTACTAAAGATTTCCTCGGGGTTGCCGTCATTCGTATTACGAAAGCGAATCTCCAATGTAAATAATGGACTCGCGCAACGGCAAAAATTACCTGAGAGCCCCGTGAGTGCGAAAGCGACGGGATTGTTGTATGGCAAGCCGAGACACACTCCGGCGTGCTTGCGGCGGCTGCGAATGCGAAGGGCATTACGAACCCGGACGGATCGCCGGTGACGGCGAGCAACATCGCTAACCAGTTGGCACAGATGGGCTATAGTCAGAGCGGCGTGTCAGAAAGCGGAGCGCGGCTACGGTGGAGGGGGCGACGCCGCCGAGCGACGGCACGACGTGGGCGAAGGCGGGCGTAGATGCAAGCACCGGCCAGACGATCTGGGCGCAGGTGCCGGGGGCAGCCAATCCGACATTGCAGACGTTCATTCTGCAGAAGACGAACGGCGCGGACGTGCCGCTCGCGCAGAGTTACACCGCGTCGCCATCCGGCGCACAGTCTAACCTTGGGCCACAAGGCGTTTCGATGGGGACGAACGCGGGATCGATATGCCCGAATGGGAACTGCGGGATTGCATATCAATCAGTATCGATGCCCCCGCCCGCTACTCTCACGGACAAGGGCTCGACTGCATTGGCACTCGCATCTCCATGGCTTCCGCCTCCGTTTGATGTTGCCGCTCTCGTTGGCTCAGCGGGACTGCAGTCACTAAACTATCTTTATAGTCCACCGAGTCGCGCGTCGATCTTATACAGCACGATGAGCACGATTGGCGGTGCGTTACTTCCGCAGGGACCCTTGGTTCAAACTCTGTTCACGTTGGGTACGACTGCGGCGCAACCTTACATCGCTCCGTAGCACAATCAACATTACACAGTTCAATACGCGACACCATGGACAACAAAAAGTGGAAGGATGATTTAACGCCATTTGAGCGAACGGTTTACCGTTGGGTCTCCTATTCGGCACTGGCTGTCGTCTTCTACTGTGTGCTCATGGTGCGCAAGTATCCAACATCGACAGTTTTTTTGTAATCGGACTATTTGTGCTAGTGATAGCGATGGTCTTTGGTGGGGGATACAGCAAAAGCGTTAGGGTGTTGGATCTGAGGCGATTCGATAAACGTTCCGGTGAAAGCAACTCTCGTCGTGACTGATGTGCGCCGAAGGTACGGGAGGGTGGAACAGATACTGTGAAGCATGCCGAGGGGGTAGGATGGGACGTGTATGGTTATTTATTGACCGGCCAGCCGCAGTGAGACGAACCCGGCCGAGTGCCGGGTTCGTGCTTTATGGCGTCCGCGAGCATCACGGCGCTGTGATCCGGTTTGTGCAATTCGCGGTGGTTGTGGGTGCGGCCCCGGTTGGCTAGAAAAGCCGCTTGGCGACTTCGCGGCGGAAGTCTTCGTTGCGGTGCATTTCCTTCGAAGTCTGCATCGCGCGCTGTATCCATTCGGAGGCGAAATCCCGCTTTGTGTCCGGCTGCGGGTCGGGTGACTGTGCCGTGGAAATCGCCGAATTGTTGCGCGGTGCCGCGCCGTCGCGGGCCGGGTTAATTGCGGATTGTTCGCCGTTGTTCAACCTCAAAATCTCCCCTGTTTAAGCTACACACATTACGCACGCGCCAAAGCGCTTGCAAAACCGTCGCGAAGGCTTGCCGGTATTGGGTTGGCGGCGTTAACGGGAAAAGCATAGCAGGCTGTGCCGAAAATGGGGAATCGCGTGTAACCAAGACGGGGCAACGGTTTGCGGGTGGTACTATTTGCAACCGGAGGTGTTGTGAATCCCGTTGACCGAAGAGGCATTGATGCGAGACAAGTCGATCCACATCCGTCTTGAACACGACGATTATGAGCAACTGGTGAAGTTGGCCGGTGCGATGAAAATGACGCCGAGCGCGGCGGCTCGTGTGCTGGTGTTGCAAGGTATTGGCCCGGTTGATCGCAAGCATGAGGCGTTGCTGTACCGCATCGAGGCGTTGACGGATCTGCTGCACAAGACGGGTGCTCTAGCGGCCAGTGCGGTGGCATCGTCGGCCATGTCGCCTGTCTGGCAGGGTGTGGATGATGAAGTGGAAAAGCAGCGTTTGCGCGCGCACATCAAACGGGCGGTGAAATACGGAAAGGAGATCGATGAGGCCTGGGACAAGGGGAAGCTCGACGAGGCCAGTACGCCTGTTTCCCTCAGCCCCGTTTAAGCGGATCAATGCTGGGTGGCGTGCATACTGACTGAATGGGTCGAAGGCGATGCTGCCGGAAATATGGCTTCATCCCTGGTGCTGTTGCCGATGTTGTTATGTTTTTAATAGAAGAAAACCGCCCCCAACCCCAGCGGAGCGGTGGGGTGTCTCTAGCTGCTAAAAGCCGGGGTGTGACCGATCCGTGCTGGGCTTGCGCCAGAACCGAATCGAGCACTTGCGAGACGAACTGCTGTTTGGCCTCGGGCAACCGTATCGCGCATGACGTGCTGGGGCGCACGCTCGATGAATTGCCGCCGCAAACGCGGCGACTGCTGTCGTTGTTGGCCGACTGGGTAGCGAATCAGTGCGTCACCCGTGACGAGCCGCGCGAGGCGTTCCGTTTTACGCGGCGTGACGTTCGTGCCGCGACGAGCTGGGGCGACACGCAGTTGAAAATCCACCTGTCACGCCTGGTCGAACTGGAATACGTGATTGCGCATCGCGGGCGCAACGGCACGTTCGATTATGAACTGCTGTGCGGCGGTCACGACGATGAACAAATGCACCTGTGCGGGTTGTTGGACCCGGAAAAGCTCACCATTGCAGAATCCCGGCCGGGGTTGGATGATGAGCGGTCGGGGTCTGGTCGGGCCGTGGTCGGCGGGTGGTCGGGTGCTGAAAATTCCCCACCAAGCCAGATGGAGAAAGGTGAAGCGCCGGAGCCGGTCGGGTTCGCGCGTCGAGAGGTAAACCATGCAAACGGAGCCTCTTCGTTAGCTGCCGGTGTTCGGGGTTAGTCGTGCCGAACCTTGGGCGTCGCGAACCGTATCCGCCGATCGGCCCAGCCCACGATCCGCTGAGCCTGTACCGGCAGATGAAGGACTTCCTGCTGTGGCTGGAAGAGAAGAACACCTCATCGCACACGCTCAAGCACTGGGAGCTATACCTGCGCTACTTCGTGCAGTGGTGCGACGAGCGCGGTCTCACGCGCCCCGCTGAAATTACGCGGCCGATCATCGAGCGGTATCAACGGCACCTGTTCCTGAAGCGTAAAAAGAATGGTGCGCCGCTGTCGGCCACGACGCAGGCCTCGCGCATCACGCCGCTGCGCAAGTGGTTCCGGTGGCTCACGCGCAATAACCGGATTCTGTACAACCCGGCCGCTGATCTGGACCTTCCTAAAGTCGAAGAACGTCTGCCCAAGCACGTGCTGACGGTCGAGGAGGTTGAGCGAGTGCTGAACATGCCGGATACGGCGACGGCGCTGGGCATTCGCGACCGGGCGATGCTCGAGACGCTGTACAGCACAGGCATTCGTCGCATGGAGATCGTCGGGCTGCAACAGCGCGGCATCGATGACGATCGCGGCACGCTCATGATCCGGCAGGGCAAAGGCAAGAAAGACCGGATGGTGCCGGTGGGGGATCGGGCGCTGGCGTGGATCGCGAAATACCGTGACGAGGTGCGGCCTGAACTGGCGCTCGCTGGCGAGGACGACACCTTGTTCCTGACGAACGCAGGGATGCCGTTCTCGGATAACCGGATGACACAGATGGTGCGCAATTACGTTCGAGCGGCGGGGCTGGGCAACATCGGCAGTTGCCACCTGTTTCGTCACGCGATGGCGACGCTGATGCTGGAGAACGGTGCGGACGTGCGATATATACAGGCGATGCTGGGCCATGCCGATATTAAAACAACGCAGGTCTACACGCGCGTGAGCATCCGGGCGCTGAAGGACATTCACACGGCGACGCACCCGAGGTCGTGCGCAGCGTCAACAATCCAACCCTCGACGAAAGCGGCTCCGCCGTCACGGCGGCCGACTTGCTGGCCGCGCTCGATGACGAGGCGGACCTTGAGTGAAGTGCGTATAATATGTGCTATACGTGTATAACACGAATCCCACGACACATCCGTTGGAGGCTAACCATGCTCGCCATCCGCCTGCCCGAAGAAATTGAAGCCCGACTGGACACACTGGCCAAGCGCACCGGGCGCAGCAAGACGTTCTATGCGCGCGAGGCCATCCTGCAACACCTGGACGATCTGGAAGACCTGTATTTGGCTGAGCGGGTGGCCAAGCGCATCCACGCGGGCAAGGAACGGACGGCTGGGCTGGATGAGGTGGAGGCACGGCTTGGTCTGGCGGATTGAGGTCTCACAGACCGCTGAAAAGCAGCTTGCAAAACTGGACCGCGTGGTCGCCCGGCGCATCGTCGCGTTTCTGCGGGATCGGGTGTCGGTGATGGACGACCCGCGCGCGATCGGCGAGGCGCTCAAGGGCAGCGAACTGGGTGAATTCTGGAAGTATCGCGTTGGTGACTGGCGGCTGATCTGCCAGATCGAGGACGCGCACATCACGATTACGGTGGTACGGCTGGGCAACCGGCGCGAGATCTACCGTTGACCTCCTAACCGCACGCGCATCCTCGTATCTCCCTGAGTGGGAGATACATCGAACAAACCGGCTGCGAAGACGCGTTTCCACGTTCACAAAAACTGACAATCAGTGCGCAGCAACGCGCCTAGAATCGGCGCAGTCGCGCGCGGGAAACTGCGTTCATCGCTCTTTAGAGAACTGTTCGCGCGGACTGAAAAAGCGCGTCCGGGCAAAAAACTTGGATTGTAGGACCGCGTCGGGGTATCGGCGCTCGCAAAGCCGCATGGCGTCTAGGTTTGCGAGGTGTTGCCAACAAAGGACGCGTCGGGTGCTGTAGATGGTGCCATTGGCGGGGCTACAAGTGCGCTCATCAACGCTGATCGACAGCAACGGAAATATCCCTCCTGCGTTGCTGGCTGGCATCGAAACTCTTGTTGGCGGCAGTGTGGCCGGAGCACTCGGCTTCAACGTTCAGGGTGCGGCCACGGCTGCGCAGAATGAGACGCTGAATAATTGGGCGGCCCACGTTGGACTGAGTCTCAGCTTTACGCTTCCCGGAACACCGATTACCTTTGCGGTCGGAGCAGGGCTTGTTTTCGACGATCAAGGAAACCTCGGTTGGTACACCGTTGGTAACAACAAGGCAATACCGGGCTTCGGAGTCGGCGGTAACGGGTCAATTGGTCTGAGTGTAGGAGCATATCCGGGTGCAAATACGATCACCGATTACGCCGGGCCTTTCAACAATGGATCAATGGGCGTCTAGAATCGGCGCACTCACGCGCAAAAAACTGCGTGCATCGCTTTTTAGAGAACTGCTCGTGCGGACTGAAAAAGCGCGTCGCGGCGTTACTACTCCCAAGCCAGGTGGCGTCTCGGTTCGCGAGGTGTCACCAACATAGGATGTGTCGGGTGCTGTAGACGGTGCCATCGGCAGGGCAGTCAGTACCGCTCTCTCGCCAGATGTAATCAAGGCGATCGATCCGAGCGGGGCGCCGCTGACCTCGGGACAGACCGCGCTAGTGACCGCTATTGCGATGATCGCCGGTGGTGGTGTAGCGGGAGCGCTGGGTCAGAATGCAAACGCGGCTGCGACGTCAGCAGAGAATGAGGCGCGGAACAATGCGACGGCGGTTGATCATGCTACGCGACGACCATCTTCCCTCCAGTCTCACGACTAGCCTATTAGAGTACATAGCTAAATTCTCGTCCACCTCGGTCACTTTGCATAGGTGGTTCCACCCCTAGGGATTCGGGGATGATCTATTTTTTAGTACACCCTCTCGCAATAATTGTCCTTGCGGCGCAAATCTTTCTATAAAAAAATGAGGGGATCGACGAGTTAGCTTGAACGTAAAGCTGCCGATCGATCTGACCATCTTTCATGAATACCGCACGGTACCCAGAGAAAAGAGGTCGGCCCCTTACGAGGACATTTAACTCACCAGCTATTCGATATCCTGCACACGCACGTGCCGGCATCGTGCTTTCCGACTCACTCGATGCCGGTGCGGCGTTTTTATCGATTACGGTGGCAAACACAATGATTGATGTGGTAATAGCGTCTGGTACGGCAATCCCGGATGTGATTGTGCATCGTTGAATCCGGTTAAAGTCTCTCGCTCGGGAAGATCCGGTCCAGATCGGATCCGGGGACCAGCGTGGGCGAGTCTTTGAGGTGGAGAGAAAAATAAGTGCTTGCGATCGTGAGGCGTCACGTCATTTTGCTGCTGGCCTTTGGCCTGCTTTCTGTTTTCAGACCGGAGCTGGCGAACGCCGCAGGTTGCTGGACTGCACCGTATAGCTGTAACCCGGGCGGCGACATCAACCCATCCACCGCCGCCACTTACGAGGCCAAATATAGGGCTTACGCCGAGTTGGCCTGGCGCGACTTCATCGCGTTGAACTTTCCGGCCGAAACGAATCCGCAGGGAAAGCCGGAACCGAAGCCAAGCAAGGCGCATGGACTGGACTATCACGCCGGGGATTACACCGCTGTCTGGCAAACCTGGCCGGAGGCACGGGACATTTTCTTGGCCGGTGCGGCGGCGCCTGCTGCGTTCGGCACGGGTCACCAGACCCCGAGAGACTGTCTCAGAAAAGATGCATCGGGGCGGATCGAGCTGACTGACAAGATCGTGCTCGATGAGTACGTGCAGGCCGAGCGGATGGGACCGGTGATCGACAAGCAGGGGCATTACGTCAGGTATGGCCTGAACTTCAATCAATCGATATTCGAGTACATCGCCGCTCACCAGCTCTATTCCACCCAGGGGCAGGCCGCGATGGATGTGAACAACCCTGACCACGACAAGAAGACGATCCAGTTCCCGGCGGGCCAATATTCCGAAAACGACAACCCGGCAATGACCGGATCCATCTTTGTCAAATCGTCCTGGAAGATACTGGACGCGTCAGACAACAAGTCGAGCTTTTACCGGACCCAGGCCTATGTCTACGATCAGGCCGGCGGAACGTTCGCCGATGAACCCACGGTAAAGGAGCAGTGTTCGCTGAAACCGATCGGGCTGGTTGGCTTCCATATCGTTCATCTGACCAACTCGGCGCCGCAATGGGTATGGAGCACATTCGAGCATGTCGACAACGGGCCTTGGCTCAACGATTTCACCTTCCTGCTCAAGCGTACATACACTTTTTTTGATGCCACTAAATGCCCGGCGTCGGGCGGACTGCCGAGCTGCGCGTTCGATACCGTACCGGCCGCGCCGTGGAATCCGCAACGCTCCGGCCAGACGCCGACGCAGCTCGTGCGCCTGGCTGCCCCCGGCAAGCTGGCGCTGACAGTCAACGAGCAATACAACAATCGGATCAAGACGGCCTACCCGAATAGCGTCTGGGCTAACTACTTCCTGGTAGATGTCCAGTTCCCGACAAACGTAAAGACCTCGGGCGGCGAGCAGGGTGCCGCTGTACCGAATCCCGCTTATCCGGACGGCCTGCCGGCCACTTCCTTCCTGTCGAACTCGACGATGGAAACCTATATCCCGGGGTTTTTCCACGGTCAGATCACACCCAGCGGCAACCCGATTCCTCCGGATGACCAGATGCAGACCCTGCCGCCAACCGGTGCGGTTATGCCGTTCTCCTCAACAGGGCCTCATACCGTATCGGGCGGCGCTGATCGTACGACATCGAGTTGCGTCAGTTGCCACTCGGATGCCGCCATGACAACCGGCTCGTCCAGCGATTTCGTGTTCTCGCTGAGCCGCGCGCAAAGCAAAGGCATGACCAATCTGCGCACGCCCGGCGTGAAGTCGGGCGGTGACGCCGGCGGCAAGGTACTCACCAGGCACGATGCATCGTCAGTCGTCGAATACGTGATGGGAGCGGGGAAACCGGAGCAGCAGGCGGGGAAATAGAGCGGGCGAGCGGGCGAAAATTTCAGGCGAATTTTGAACAACAGCAAGAATGTCGCGAGACCAGGCATGATAAAAATCAGTCGCAGGGACGTATTGAAAACCGCGGGTACGATCGGCGGCGCGCTGCTGGCGCCAGGGTTGCCGCTCTGGAGTCTCGCCGAGGCCGCGCCGCGCGAGCGGGCGCCCGCCAGTTTCGTTAATTTGTCATCGGCGTTGCTTGGTATCGAAGCGGGCGTCCTGAATCCGGCGATCCGGCCAGATGATATATCGATGGCGGACGTGTTCTATGGCCTTGCCATGCTGGCCGGACCGCGAAGCGTTTCAAACCTGCTCGCCACCTATGACGCGATGGAGAGCCAGCACCTCAGGCCCGATCAAATCGCGCAAGCATTGCTGGTCTCCGGGAATGGGCCCAATACCAGCCTGAATGGTGCATTTTCCCGCCTGATCACGCTGATGTGGCTATACGGTACCTGGAACGGCCACACAGAAATAAGCAATATCCCCACGTCGGCAGCCGGGATCGCTGCCGATTACCAAAAGGACTTCGTTATTTCCAGCCGCGCGTACAAAAGCGGCTGGATCTGGCGCATCGCCCAGACGCATCCGATGGGCTTCAGCCAGTTCAACTTCGGTAGCTGGGCAAGTGCCCCGCCGTCGCTCGCCGATTACGGAATCAGTCTGGCGTAATCGCGGCGCCGTCTCCAAACATGGGAAATCGAAGATGCCTGAGTACGATGTGGTAATCGTTGGGACCGGTCATGCAGGTGCCTTCATGGCCTGCGAATTGGGAAGCAGGGGAAAGAAGGTGCTGATGCTGGAGGCGGGTCCCGCCACGCCGAGGCGTCGGGAAGACTATATGGAATCCTTCTATCTGGCCGGATTCAAGTCGCCGGAATCGCCGTATCCGCCTGATGCCAATAACAATCAGCCGCGCAAGACGAACGCGCCGCATCCGACGATCCAGCAACTGGTCTTTGGCTGGAACAATCCGGAGATTTCCTATCTGACCTACACCCCGGGTTCCCTGCCGTTCGGCAGTACCTATCTGAAGCTTGCGGGCGGTACCGGCAATCACTGGCAGGGCACAACGCTTCGGATGAACAAGAACGATCTCATGCTGCGGCAGAAATACCAGCATGGACTCGACTGGCCGATCACCCAGGAGGAACTCGATACCCATTACGCAAAAGTCGAAGCGTTCATGGGCGTTGCCGGCAGCACGGCGGAACAGCTCGCGGCCCGCGACGACATTCCGCCGAACTACCAATATCCGATGCCCGCGATCCCGCTGTCGCTGACCGACAAGTACATAAAAGCGCGTGTGGATGGTGAGCCATTAACTGGTGAGGATTACTTTATAGGCCAGAAGACGGTTGTCACGAAAACACCGCAAGCACGAAATTCCGTGCCCTATGACAATCGCAGGGTATGTCATGGCAACACCAACTGCGTGCCAATTTGCCCGATCCAGGCGAAATACGACGCGGCGTATGCGCTGGGAAAGGCGCTGGCTACCGGATTCGTCACCGTCAAGTATCAGGCCGTGGTGGACAAGATCACCGTCGGCGAGGACGGAAAAATCAGCGGCCTGCATTACCTGACCTACGACGATATTTCAGTGCCGGCCAAGTCAGGACAGACCGGGCAAGGCACCGCGGTCGGCACCTTGTACGTGCTGGCAGCCAGTGCGATCGAAAACGCCAGGATCTTGCTCAACTCGCCGTGGAAAACGGGCACGACCGTTGCAAATAGCAGCGACCAGGTTGGCAGGAACCTGATGGACCACGCCACGTATCTAGCCTGGGGGCTGATGCCTGTCAACGCGCCGGCGTATAGCTATCGCGGCCCGCTTGCAACCGGCGGCATCGAATCGCTGCGTGACGGACCGTTCAGGAGCACGCGCGCGTCCTGGCGACTGGAGCTCGGCAATGAAGGATGGAACTGGGCGAAGGGCGAGCCCTACACGATCGGCCCGGATTTTCTGTACGGCACGAACAAAGGCGGGCTGAACCGGGGCGCGCAGGTGCTCGGCAACAAGAACCTGCTGAAGACACTGAATGGTTATCTGACACGGCAATTCAGGATTGCCTTCCTGGTCGAACAGGACGCCGAGCAGACAAATCGGGTGCAACTGTCGCCAACCGAGACCGACAATCTGGGCATCCCCAGGCCGCTCATCACGTACAACCTGTCGGACTATGTGCGCAAAGGCTTTGTCTCGGCCAGGCTTGCCACCACCGAATTCATGCACCGGGTAGGCGCCGAGGAATACACGAAATTCGATGCGAACAATGCCAAGCAATTTACCTACGAGAAGCACTCATTCAACTATTACGGCGCCGGGCATGTGTGCGGGACTCATGTGATGGGTTCGATGCACCAGGCCGCGGTGGTCAACTATTACCAGCAGAGCTGGGACCATTCGAACCTGTACATCGTGGGCTGCGGATCAATGCCCACTATCAGTTCGCAGAATCCGACGCTGACAATGCTTGCGATCACGTCGATGACCGTGGATCACATTCTCACAAGAGTTTGATGGAGCAGGAAGGTGACTTTCAATTTTCGTGACTATCGGGATGTGCTTCGGATGTACATCGGATGCGCATCGGATGCGCATCGACAGTCACATCGATTGAGAGATTTTCGTTTCCAGAATCATATTTTCCATATGGGTGGTCGAAATGGCAAAAGTAACAACCGTGGAGCAGGCGATGGAAATCGCCGCGGATCAAACCCTCATCGCTAGCTGCGCGAAGACCTTTTCGGTCGGCGGCCTGCTGGTCGACGACGCGGGCAACGTCCTGCACGCCATGCCGAATCAGGTGATCAAGGACGGCTATACGTCCGACCCCACGGCGCATGGAGAGCGGCAGCTTACCGACTGGTACTACGCGAACAGGGCGGGCCTTCCCCCACCGAACCAGGTCACGGTCGTCACCTCTCTCGATCCGTGCTGCATGTGCACGGGCGCGATCCTGACGGCTGGATTCAAGGTCTTGACCGCTGCCTACGATACATACTCCGGCATCAACTATGACACGAAGTCCGATTTTCCTTCGTTGACGACTGGCATGGCGAGCCGGGCGAAAGAGCGATTCGGCTATCCCGAAGTCGTCGACGGCGTTTGCTACAACCGCCCGGCGAAGGGGCCAGAGAATAATGTCCCCGCATTCACCGCGAAGACCATCGAGGGCCGTACTGTCGCACTGTGCGAAAGCATTTTCCAGGCGACGCTGATGGACGTGCGCAACCAGATCAACAATGACCTGCCGTTCAATCAACTCGGGGATATCGATTCGCTGCCTGCGTCGGATCCGATCCGCGTTGCGCTGTCCCGCAAGTATCCCCAGGCCCTGCAGTACCGGTCGCGGGTACCGTTTACACCGGACGAGGGGCTCGCGCCGTACCTGAAGGCCATGATGCAGCACGACTCCGCCCTGGGCGGCAAAGGCCAGGCAGTGGCGCTGCTCGACCACCATGGCAATCTGCTGCTTTGCATGTCAGGGTCGGAGGCCACGTCATCGATCCGCACTGCGTTCATGGAAGTGACCCGCACCTATGCCGGATTGCGCCGGCAACTTCAGTTGGATGGGAACAAGGACACCCGCAAATACCTGCCCCATCCGAAGTACTGCACCTTCGTTTTCGGCCTGGGACCGATGCTGGACGATTCCCACCCGGCGCGCCACGACATCGGCCCGGACAGCCAGACGCAGAGCTTCATGGAGCTGGGCGCCTACGGTTCGACGATGGAAGGCGCGCTCGATGCGGTCAACCCATCGCCTTATCAATACGTACGCCCGCGGATGAACGCCGCCACGCTGGCGGCGTTCTGCAAGAAGCTGCCGCCGTTGTATAGCGGGGAAATCAAGGTCAACCCGATTCAGGTGACGAACGAGGCATTGATCGAAGCGATCGGCGGATCTGCTTGAAACCCGCTTGAACCGCGCTTGAAACCCGCTTGAACCACGGGCGTTTCCCAACCGGAACCCCGTGGTTTTTTCAGGCATGCAGGACTAGCGCGTCACTCGCCACCTCGCACGCGCGCCGCACCTCCTGCACCGTCGCGGGCGCATCCAGGAAGAACAGCGGCGTGAGCTTGCGCTCGACGCGCGACGCACGGATCGCTGCCTTGATGGCAAAGAAAACGCTGTTGGCAAGCACCATCGGCGGTTCACCCACCTCTTTCGACGAGTAGATCCCGTGCTCTCCGGCGGTCGGCACACCCGCGACTGACGGGTCGTTTCGCGGGAACAGGTGCACATTCATTTCCAGCGGAATGGATGCATGCGCGGGGACTTTATAGCGCCAGGTATTGACGGTGTTCAGGCGGCCCTTTTCATCGCCGTCCGGTTCGAACACAAGGTCTTCAGATATCAGATAGCCGATGCCCTGCACAAACGCTCCTTCGACCTGGCCGATATCGATGGCTGGATTCATGCTCCATCCCATATCGTAGGCAATATCCGAACTGATGATCTTGACTTCGCCGGTCAGGATATCCACTTCCACGACCGAGCATGCGGCGGAGTAGGTGAAGCCGACGAAACAGTCGACGGTGCCACCGGGTTGCTTACTTTCGTCGACGTCGATGCCCGGAATCCGGGGTTGCTGGTCCAGCGGCTTGAACGTCTTCCACGGCACGGACTCCTCACCACCGGCGACCTGTACGGTAAAACTCGATATCAGATTCAGCCTTGCTACATAGGCATAGTGGATCAGGTTCTGCCAGATCAGTGCGGTTTGCCCGTGTGCGAAGACTTCTTGCGCCCAGCCGTTTTCTTTGTAATCCCAGTAGTTGATGCCATTGTCTTTGCACCATTGTTCGCCTTTGTCGGCTCTCAGTTGCTGTCCAAAATCCCGGAGACGGCTCGCGAGGTCTTCGCAGATGGTTTTGGCCACTTCGCAGTTGTATTGCGTTCCGGTCGAGGCGCCAGAGCTGGTCGGGTTCGGCGTAATGCTGGTCTTCGGGCTTTCGATACGGATCATTTCCATCGGGATATTGAGAACATAAGCGGCGACTTGCAGGACCTGGGTGATCAGGCCCTGTCCCATCTCCACACCGCTTTGATGAATCGTTACCGTTCCGTCTGCCTGATTGACCACCGCGATTCCCGCGGCCTGCTCCAGTTGCAGCAGGTTATATCCGGAGCCGTATTTCACCGGGATCATCGCGATACCGCGTTTGCGCCATGTGTTGTTGCGGTTGAACTGCTCAACTGCACGGGATTTGTCGTCGAAAGCGCAGGTGGATTTAAGCCAGTTCCACACTTGCCTGATGTAGCAGCCGTCCAGCACCTGTCCAAACGGAGTTGTGTCGCCAGGGTTATAAAAGTTTGCTTCCCTGAGCTGCTCGGACGGTATGCCGAGTGCGACGGCCGCATCGTCGATCACATTCTCGATGATGTTTTTTCCCTGCAGGTCGCCGAATGCGCGCATCGCCGTGCTGGGCGCCGTGTTCGTTCGGCACACGTCGATCTGGCTCTGGTAATTCGGCACGTTATAAACGTTGTCGGCACGTAGCTGGATGCAGTTTGAAACGATGAACGAACAGTCGTAATAGGCGCCGCCGTCTCCCCACATCTGGGTCCAGAAGCCCTTGATCTGAAGAGTTGTGCGGTCGACGGCGATCTGGCACTGGCCAAAAAATGCGTGCCGCTTGCCGATCATCCGGGTATCGACGTCTCTTGGCAGTACAACCCGTACCGGACGGTTGAGCCGGTAAGCGGCCACGACAGCCGGTCCGGTTACGAATCGCGCCTGTTCTGTTTTTCCGCCAAAACCGCCGCCAAGCGGTGCTACGCGGACATCCAGGCGATTGTAGGGAACCCCGATCGCCATCGCTGCCGTTTGATGCATCTCCATCGGGCTCTGCGAGGACGGATGGACGATAAACCGGCCTTCATCCTGCGGTACGACCAGGCAAGCCTGGGTTTCCATATAGAAATGGACCTGACCGCCGTTGCGCTGGCTGTTCGCGAGCCGAATACAGTTAGCAAAGGCCGGGTCCGGCACGCCGGACAGGTCGGTTACCTCAATGCGTCGATCAAGCGGTTCGCGATCCGAATCAATCCAGTCGAAGCGGCTTTCGGGCCGCGTGACCCTCCAGATATGCGTCACGTAGTTCGCCGTGCGGGGGGCATCGGGGAAAATGCTGTTTCTCGCGATGGCATCCTCGATACTCAGCACCGGTTCATTCCACGTCGCCGGCCAGCTTCCGTCCCATGCGATCGTTCGATAACCAATGCAGCATCGGCTCGCGTACTCCGCTATGTCATTTGCCGCCTGTTCGTCGCGTGCCATCACCATCGCAATCGTCTGGCCCGGGTAATGAACGCTGCGCTTCGCAAACAGCGGCTGGTCCAGCGCTTTTCCCTGAAAATTGAGGCCGTGAGGCGGAACACTGTCGCAGGTCAGGACATCGGTAAATTGATCGGGAAACATTGCGGCGAGATGGGCCTTGAGCCGTTCGCGCGTGATTTCCGTGCCCGGAGAATCCGGCAGGCAGAAATAGAATTCGGCCAATGCACGCAGGCTCTGAACGAAGGCGCCATGCGTCGTCCGTGGAGGAACCGCCAGCTCGTGCGTATAGTGGATTTCGCCGATAGCCTGGTAGATAGCCGTATTCTTGATATACGGCAGGCCGACTGGATGGCGGTCGACCGGCGGAGCGGCGTATGACTGGCGTCCTGAACTGACGCCCCAGTTACCCCATGGGATCTCGCCTGCCGAGGCTACAGCCGGGTCAACGGGCACGCCACGCTGCACCAGCGCGTTGATCAATGCCTTGTAGAACAGGGACAAGGCCAGGGCTACCCGGTAGTCGTCGGAGAATCCTTCGTCAGGCAGCCTTGCCCGATACGACGTCCATTTGCCGAGCTCTTGTCTGACTTCCCGCTCCAGTATGGTCAGGCTTTCCGCAAGATCCGCCGCAGTCAGCGGCCGGCCCAGACCATTCAAGAATGTTTCCGTCCGGCTGGCCGGCCACGGCGCATCCGCGATCCCGCCGAATACGAGGCTTGCCAACTGGATATAGCTATCGGAAGGTTCTCCGCCGGCCGCCGCCCACACCGTATTGCTCGTCATGTTGATGATCGCGTGAGCGTTCACCTCTCTCAGTGCGATCTTTTGAGACAGGACAATCTGATCGGCCTTTTCGAGCGGAATTCTGTAGGACACGATAAGCGCGGCTTCGCCAGTCTTCCCGCCGAGATCCTGAAAGAACGCGATCGCCTGTTGCGCAGACATGACGTAGGTGGTGGTGCCCGGTGGCTGGTCGATGGGAGACGGCCGCAATATGACGAAGGTGATTTCCGCGCCGATCGCGGCCAGTGCCGTCAGCGTGTCGGACGGGAACGGCTCACCGCCGTATCCCGGCGATGTCTGATTCCGCTCGAAGACGTGCTTCATCACCAGCATCGTATTGCCGCCCAAGGTCGCGGCATTCCGGACAATGCGGCCAGCCGTCCTGCGAGCCATATAGCGCAGGGCGGCCGCAGGACTGACCGCGGACTGGCCATATTGCGCCATCACGGAGTCGAGCAGGCCGATCAGGTCGCTGTAGGTAATGCCCGCGCCGACCGTAAGCCATTCGGCGTCCACGCCATGCGGCCGGTTTAATTCCGGTACCCGGCGCACATCGATATAAGCGCGCGAAGCGAGGTATTCGTCCTTGTAGATGCCGAATGATGTGTTGCCGTGAACAAACTGGTAGGGAATCGCTTGGGCCAGGCACTGGAACGCATAGTCGCGTGCTTCGTTCAACGAGGTCGCCGTGTACCATTGCTTGCCCGCGTTATGAGGCCCGCCGATGGTGACCGGCCGCGGCACGGACCGGGCCGCCTCCGGAAACGGAATCGTGACGCTGGCCGCCGGCAATTGCTCAGCCTGGCCGCGCTCCAGCAGGCACTTCATCCGGTCCTTCTCGTCCTCGCGGCTGTAGTCGGACGCGAAGGTCTTCATGCCGGTCAGGATCGGACGATAGCCCGTGCACCGGCAGATATTTCCATCGAAGATATCTTCGATCTGCTGCTTTGTCGGATGCGGGTTATTGACGATGAATTCGGACATGTTCATCACGAATCCGACCGTGCAGTAGCCACACTGACTGCCATTATTTGCCGCCAGCCGCTGCGCGACAGGGTTGATGCCGGGCAGGTTGCCGGCGCCATGCAGATCCGCATCGCTATCGCCGAGCAGGTCGGCCGTGGACGAAAAATCCGCTAACTCCGTCGTACCGGATGCGATCCTCGTCATGCGCGATCGCGCTGCGGCTTGCCGTACCGCTGGCGGTGGCGTCCAGTCGAGAGGGGCGAAGCCCGAAGTGGGCGCGTGCATTGGGTAGCGTGCGGGCAAGACGCCTGATGTGCCCGTTCCTTCCACTGTCGTGACGACGAGCCCGCTCAGCAAGCAAACCGGCCGAAGACAAGCGTTGATGGCGCGGTGTTCCTCGCGACCGTCTTTCCAACTGGACAGGATCACAGTGCACGAGCCGCATCCGCCTTGTCCGCACGCCTTCTTGGGGCCGGCGAGGCTGATATCGGAGGATCGCAGAAAGTCGATCAACAGAAAGTCCGGACTGGGATTTTCGATGCTGACGGGTTCTCCGTTCAGGAAAAAGTCGACACGATTGACGTATTCGGTTCCACCGCTCATATGATGCCTTCCGCAGGTTTATGTTTAGGCCCTCTCGATTAGTGCCGCTTATTTTCGGCATCTGATTTATAAAAAACCGGTTACGCGCTCAGCCGTGCAACGCGAGCTTGTGTTCAGAAGCTTTGAGTCATGCCGATCCGGACATCAACCTGTTTGTTAGTCGTGGACGGAGAAAATGCGTAGCCGATAGCGGCACGCGTACCCGAGTTCGCATGCAGATAATCTGCACCGGCGTAGACCGAGGTACGCTTGGAAAGCAAATAATCAATTCCGGTCGAAAATCGACTCCATCTCGATTCTTCAAATCGCGTGCGTTGATAATCGAAAATAGCGAAGAGATCGGGTGCGAAATAGTATTGCGTACCGCCCTGGTAAACCTGCATGGTCGAACTGGTTCCGAATCCCTTGACGTTGATATTGTTGTAAAGAATATTTAATTGAAGATTGCCGATTGTGTAAATGGCGCCGGCGCCGAAAACGCCTTTGCTGTCGACCCGTATGCCGCCTGGAAACAAATCGGTGGCGACGCCCGTCGCAGGATTGATGGCGGCGACTTTCTGGCCCAAAAACGTTGTTACGCCAAGCTGGGCATAGGGATCGAATCCCTGTCTGCCAGTCGGGTTGTTGATTTTCGTATAAACAATTGCAGTGCTGAACGCGCTGCGTTTAAAGGCGCCCCCGACACTCCAGGCACTACCTTGATGAAAATTCCCCGCGACATTACCAAATTCATACATGCCGCCAAATCGGGCGCCACCAAAATTGGCACTCGAAAATTTGACCGCATTACTGAGCCGGTCAGCCCCCGAGTACCCGTCGAAATCCCCTTGGTGGCTGCTATATCCCGTTCCCTCCGATGCGAGGTTAAATCCACCCAAATTCAAATAATCCCATACGAAATCGTATTGATTACCGAAAGTAAACGCTCCCCATTCGTTTTTCAATCCAACATAAGATTGCCGCCCGAATAACGCACCATTTTGGAATGCTTTCCCGGTTCCCAGTGAAAAGCCATTCTCGAGAGTAAAGATTGCACTCAAGCCGCCGCCTAAATCCTCGACCCCTTTAAATCCCCAGCGGTTGCCGTACCAGATGCCATCTTCAAATCGATAAGCATTGCTTCCCGCATAATTCGATACATATGTTATTCCAGCATCTAGCCGGCCATACAGCGTTACGCTACTTTGTGCCTGTACGGGGAATGGAATAAGCGATGCGGCTATAGCGCCAAGCAAGTAAACTGCTTTTTTGTTATACATATTTTCCCCGGTTAGAAAATTAATTGATCTTATGGCAATTCGAGCTGCTTGGCGTCCGGACCAGTTGATCAAGGCCAGATACTTTTATAAAAAAATTTGTGTTGCAAGCACAAATTTTACATGCAAGTGCCCACAAAATCAGAACACCCAATGGGGGAAAGGCTTCCAAGGGTGTAGAGGCATGTCGTTATACACAACGTCGCTGTCGCGCGACGACAGCGAGAAAGCTCGT
>NZ_JALPRJ010000042.1 GCF_030464885.1 Caballeronia sp. SEWSISQ10-4 2
TTCAGTCTGGCGAGCACCGTGCTATCAGGTGCCAAAAACTGGGCCTGCACGCTAGTGTAGTGCGTCACAAATAATGCAACTTAATCGCGATTTACGAGTCTCCTTGATACGGAGGGAGAACTCATGCGAATCGCGGCGAAAGTTGAGCTAAGTGAAGCACAGCGCAAACAGTTAAAGACGTGGGCTACTGGCCGAACGATTCCGGTTCGACTGGCTGAGCGCGCCAAGATGATTTTGCTTGCAGCGCAGGGCAAGACAGACAAAGAGATCGGTGCGGACCTGGCTATCTGGCGAGGCACAGTAGCACGCTGGCGCGCTCGCTTTATAGCTGACGGTGTGACGGGGATCGAGCGCGATGAGACACGACCCGGGCGCAAGCCGAAGATCGCCGCGCGCAAGGTCAAGACCGTTGTGGCACTGACGACGCAGCAGCGTCCGGATAACGCGACGCATTGGAGCACACGCAGCATGGCAGCGGTGGCCGGCATAAGTGAGGCGAGCGTGCGGCGCATCTGGCAGGCGCATGGCCTCAAGCCGCATCGGTTAGAGAGCTTCAAGGTATCGAACGACAAGCACTTTGCCGAGAAGCTCGAGGACATCGTCGGGCTGTATCTCGATCCCCCGGAGCACGCCTTGGTCCTGTGCTGCGATGAGAAGTGTCAGATCCAGGCGCTTGATCGGACCCAGCCGGGCTTGCCGCTCAAGCGAGGTCGCGCTCAAACGATGACGCACGATTACAAGCGCCATGGTGTGACGACGCTGTTTGCCGCGATGAACACGCTCGATGGCAGTGTCATTGGCCAGTGCCAGACTAAACATCGTCACCAGGAGTGGCTGAGCTTCTTGCGCAAGATCGATCGCAACACGCCCAAGGACCGCGAGCTGCATTTGATCGCTGACAACTATGCAACCCATAAGCATCCCGAAGTACAGGCATGGATTGCCAAGCACCCGCGATTCCACATGCATTTCACGCCCACCAGTGCCTCTTGGCTCAACATGGTCGAACGCTTCTTTCGTGACTTATCAGTGAACCAGTTGCGACGTGCGGCGTTCCGCTCGGTACCCGAATTGGTCAGCACAATCGAACAGTACGTGCAGAAGCACAATCGTCATCCGAAACCATTCATCTGGACAGCAAAAGCCTCCGACATCCTCGCGAAAGTCACGCGTGCCAGGGCCAAACTGAATAAGATGCAATCTGTTTGACGCAGACCACTAGGGACACTAACTCGCCCTTGGTTGGAAAGCGCTTTCTTTGCTTCGTTTCTTTGTCGCTTTCCCCGACAAAGAAATGAAGTGCCGCCACGCACAGTGGCTAATGGTGATAAAGAGAACATCCAACATATAACGACCGCGGGCCTAAGCAGCAGCAACCCAGCCCCCTGACCACCGCCCCCGCCCAACCAGAACCCCGAGTGCGAACGAAAAAACCCTGCTCAGGTCAAACCCGGAATCCACGAAGTACCCGCCAGCGGCACACGCGCCATGGCGGCTGCTTCGACCGTAAGGGCAACCAGATCCTCTGGCTCCAAATGATGAACATTCTGCTTGCCGCAAGCCCGTGCAATCGTCGTCAGTTCCATGTTCAGCGTCTTCAGGTAATTACGCACCCGGCGCGACCCTTCTTCTGGCTGCACGCGCTGTTCCAGCAACGTATCCTGGGTCGTGACACCGACCGGGCATTTGCCCGTATGACAGTGATGGCAAAAACCCGCCGATGTTCCCAGCGCCGCATAATCGGCCGCGGCCGAATGCAAACCACCGTTCTGGTAATACGTATCGCTGTTGCATCCAAGCGCCATCAACATGCCTTGCCCAATCGCCACCGCATCAGCACCCATCGCCAAGGCCTTCGCAATGTCAGCACCCGTGCGAATCCCGCCCGACACGATCAACTGCACCTGCCCCTTCATGTTCAGGTCCTCAAGCGCGTCCACCGCCTGACGAACAGCCGCCAGTGTCGGGATGCCGACGTTCTCGATAAAACATGTCTGTGTCGCGGCCGTCCCGCCCTGCATGCCGTCGATCACGACTACATCGGCGCCGGCATGAACGGCAAGCTTCACGTCGTTGAACGTACGCGTTGCACCGACCTTCACATAAATCGGCGTCTCCCAATCCGTGATCTCGCGCAGTTCCTGGATCTTGATCGCGAGATCGTCAGGACCGGTCCAGTCAGGATGACGGCTCGCCGAACGCTGGTCGATACCGGCCGGCAGCGTTCGCATCGCGGCAACGCGCGGGTTGACCTTCTGCCCTAGCAACATGCCGCCGCCGCCCGGCTTCGCACCCTGCCCGATCACCACTTCGATCGCATCGGCACGGCGCACGTCGTCGGGATTCCAGCCATAACGCGACGGCAAACACTGATACACCAGCGTCTTCGACGAGCGCCGTTCCTCCTGCGTCATGCCGCCATCGCCGGTCGTGGTCGACGTTCCCGCCGCAGTCGCAGCCTGCCCGAGCGCTTCCTTCACATTCGCCGACAACGCACCGAAGCTCATCCCGGCAATGGTGATCGGGATATCCAGAACGATAGGCTTCTTCGCAAAGCGCGTGCCGAGCACGGTCTTCGTCACGCATTTCTCGCGATAGCCTTCAAGCGGATAACGCGAGAGCGACGCCCCGAGAAACAGCAGGTCGTCGAAATGCGGCACCTTACGCTTGGCGCCAAGGCCGCGAATTTCATACAGGCCGCGCTGTGCCGCGGTGTGGATATAGTCGATCGTGCTGCGGTCATAACCTGCTGATTCTTCTTGCTGCAGGCGGGCGAAATGAACCGGTTTGGCTTCCATGGGGACCTTCTCAGAAGAACGGATGTCAATATTCCTGGTTCGCGTCGGCGTTCCAGTGGTAGAGGGTGCGCGCCGAAGCAATGCGTTTGAACGACATCGGATCGTGACTCAGTCCCGCGGCTTTCAGCAGGTCGCGAACGGCCGATACATCGGCGTCGGTCATCTCTTCATACTGTGCGTCGGCGCCCAGCGACTTCACCGAACCGCGTACATACAGCACGGCTTCGTAGAGAGAGTCTCCAAGGGCGTCCCCCGCGTCGCCGCAGATCACCATGCGCCCCGCCTGCGCCATGAAGGCCGAGAAGCTGCCAACCGAACCGCCGACCACGATATCGCCGCCCTTGAGCGAGATGCCGCAGCGCAGGCCGGCGTCGCCGTCGATCACGAGCAGGCCGCCATGCGCCGATGCCCCCGCGCCATTCGACGCGAAACCCTTCACGTGAACCTTGCCACTCATCATGTTCTCCGCAACGCCGGTGCCCGCGCTGCCTTCCACGATGATCGTCGCGTGTTTGTTCATGCCACCCGCGTAATAACCGGCATGTCCGTCGATCAGGATCTGCACCGGCGCGTCCACGCCGACCGCCAGATTGTGCGCGCCGTTGGGCGACACCACAGTCACCTGCCGGCCTTCGAGCGTCTCAGGCGCGCCGTGAAGAAACTGGTTGACCTCGCGGACCGACGCTTTCTCCAGATCAAAGATCACGCTTTCCATACATACATCTCCTCGGGTGCAGGTTCAAACACTTTGGCATGCTTGATATCGGGCAAGTGCGCAAGCGACCGGAATTCCGATGCGATCGCGACGTAGTCGTCGGTCTCGGCCACCACTGCCGGCTTGCACGCAAAGGGATCGCGAATCAACGCAAGTTCCGTCGATGTGCCCATCAGGAAGGTGTAGAAACCGTCGAGTTCCTCGAAGCCTTTTTGCAGCGCTACCGGCAATTCGTCGCCTTCGCGCAGCCGCCATTCGAGAAAACGGCAGGCGGCTTCGGTGTCGTTGTCGGTGTCGAAGTGAATGCCTTGCGGTTCGAGCATGCGGCGCACGCCGTAGGGATTCGACAGCGAGCCGTTGTGCACCAGGCAAAAATCCTCGCCGGCCGTGAACGGATGCGCGCGATCGGGCGTCACCGCCGACTCGGTCGCCATGCGCGTATGGCCGACGAGATGCGAGCCCTTCAGGTTCGCGAAGTCGTAGCGCGCGGCCACCTGCGCCGGCGTGCCAATGTCCTTGTACAGATCGATGGAACGTCCAGTGGAAAGCAGATACACCTTCGGATGCGTGGCCCGCAACCAGGTCTTCACGACTTCCGGGTCACCCTGCAAGGTCAGGATCGCGTGATTGCCTTGCGGTTCCACTTGCGCGTCCACATTCATGGCGCCGTTCAACGCGGCTGTCAGCCCGTTCCAGTCGAAGCGATCGCCCTCGGGCGTGAAACCCGAATACAGGTTCAGTTTTCGCTTGGCCGCATCCAGTTGCTGGCCGAACACCGCGAGGCCGGCCGAATCGGGGCCGCGCTCGGTCATGCCGATCAGCATCGGCACCATCAATGCTCCAAGCCGCTCGCGCAGTGCCGGTGTCTTCACCAGCAAACCTACGATTCCGCACATCTTGTCTCTCCTCAGAAAAATTCCAGATAGCTCTTCATTTCCCAATCCGACACATGCCGCATGTATTCGAGCCACTCCATGCGCTTGAGCTTGAGGAATTCATCGGCGACGGGACCGAGTGCATCGCAGATCAACCGGTCGCTTTCGAGCGCGTTGAGCGCATGTTCGAGGTTCTGCGGCAACACGCCGATGCCATGCTCCTGCAACTTGGCCGGCGACCACTCGTAGAGGTTTTCATTGGCCGGAGCGCCGGGCGACAACTCGCGGTCGACGCCGTCGAGACCTGCCGCGATCACCGCAGCCGTCGCCAGATACGGATTGCACGCGCCATCGGGAAGACGTAGTTCGATGCGCTCGCCCGGCACGCGAACCATGGTCGAGCGGTTGTTATCGCCGTAGCTGATGTATGCGGGTGCCCAGGTCGCGCCTGTCAGTGAACGGCCGACCACGAGTCGTTTGTACGAGTTCACGGTCGGGTTGCACAACGCGGTGAGCGCCGGGGCATGAGCCAGCAAACCAGCCGTGAAGTGATACGCAAGCTTCGATAAGCCCATGCCCGACGGATCGCTTTTGTCGGAGAACAGATTGCTCTCGCCATCGCCGATCGACATGTGCATGTGCATGCCGTTGCCGGGCCGGTTCGCGAACGGCTTCGGCATGAACGAGCAGATCAGGCCCATCTCGTTCGCTATCTCCGACGCCGCCATCTTGAAGAACACATAGTGATCGCAAGAGGTCAGGCAATCCGTGTACGTGTAGTTGATCTCGAACTGGCCATTCGCGTCTTCATGATCGATCTGATAGACGTCGATTCCGGCCGCGCGCATCGACTCGGTGAGCTTTTCCAGGAACGCGCGTGTCCTCGACAAACCCTTGTAGTCGTAGCAGGGTTTGGCCAGCGTATCGCTGGCATCGCACGGTTCGATAACGCCGGTCACCGACCGCTTGAGCAGCGAGAACTCCGGTTCAAGCCCGGTAAACAAGGTCCATTTGCGCTCCGTCAGGCGCGCCACCTGCTTTTTCAACGTCACGCGCGCGTCATAGGCCCACGGTTCGCCTTTGACATGCCCCTCGCAGACGATACGCGCCGTGCCGCTTTGCCAGGGCACGGTGGTGAGCGTGGAAAGATCGCCGACGGCCATGAAGTCGGGCCCGTTCGGCTCGATGCCCACACCCCAGATCGCGAAACCCGCGAACCCGGCGCCCGCTGTAAGGATGCTGTTCAGGTGCGCGACCGGCACCGACTTGGCCTTAGCCACGCCATGAATATCGACGAATTGCGCCAGCACGTATTTCACGCCTTGTTGCACCAGCCAGCTCTGCGCGTCCTGCGCGGATTCGAAGCGCGGCACGGTGCCAAGCTCCGTTGCCGGCGCGTTGCGGCTATCGTTCAGGTTCATCGTGACTCCTTGCACCGTCTGTCGTTGGTTGAAAAAGCCATGCTCCTGTTACATGGCCCGATTACGACCCACTCGAAAGTCACCCACCCCGGCGCTCCGCAAGCAAGTTCGCAGTATGTGCATGAATTTATTGATATGCAACAATAATTCATGACATGAAACTTTTGACGCGTACCACCTTCAACCGATCTGCTAACCTGCCGTTTTCTCATGAGGCGCGCAATGCAAACCGAGGACGACCGCAAGAATCCGCTCGAACATTATCTTGGCGCGACCATCCGCGAGCTTCGCCTGCGCCATGGTTTGACCATTGCCCAGGTTTGCGAACAGGCCGGCATCAGTCGCGGCATGCTGTCGAAGATCGAAAATGCCCAGACCTCGACCGGGCTCGACGTGCTCAGCCGGATCGCCCAGGCCCTCGGCGTGTCGATGTCGACCCTGTTTCGCAACTACGACGTCCCCGACGGCAGCGCCCAGTTCGTCAAGAAAGGGGCTGGCATGGAGGTTGTCCGCAAGGGAACAAAACGCGGCCATACCTATCACCTGCTTGCATATGACCAAGGTCCCAGAAAAATCTTCGAACCGTTTCTCATCACGATGGACGATGAAGCTGAACGCTTCCCGATCTTCGAGCACCCCGGCACCGAGTTCATTCATATGCTGAAAGGCGTGATCGAATACAGGCACGGCCAGCAAACCTATGTGCTGCATCCCGGCGACACCCTCACGTTCCAGGGCGACGTTCCGCACGGTCCGGAAAAGCTCATCAAGATGCCCATCCAGTTCCTGTCGATCATCCTGTACCCGCCGACTGCAGCCGAATGAAGGCTTCAAACGATCTTCGGCATATCAATGCAACGATCGTGCCACGTTTCCCGTAGAGAACTAAAAGTTCATGACAGGAAACCTTTTGGAGGGCATGGGAGATTGCTTCTTTGGCGCTAGCAGGATCACAACCGCCTTACGGCGGTGCGCTGTTTGCCTTGGTTGGTGCGTCGACGCACGCTATCGGGTAGGCCGCTTATAAAGTTCATCACAACCGCTTATACAAAGCGCGGAGTGAACCCCAATGTCGTTCAGCCAAGATTTACTTGAAAAAAAACCGCGCGCAACAATGAGCGCTGCTTTTTACATTTTTGGCGCGAAGGGTGCGGATTCCACGACGTGCTTCTGGTGTCGACGACTACCTGACGCAGCAGACTGGCATGTTTGCATACGCGGGACGTGAATATGCGCGACGGACAATGAACGATCGCTGGAAATAAAACAGTGCACGCTTGGAGCCGCCCTCTACCATCGCCTAGAACGGATGCTCGACGTTCGCCCGCACGCTTGTCCCGAGTTGCCGGGCTTGCTCCGGCAGCAGCGCCCACTTGTGATCTCACATGGGTGGTTCACTCAAGGCGTGCGACGCTTGATGTACTCAATCAGCGCCTTCAATTTCGACGGCTGATCGTGCCTGCTGGGGTAGTACAGGTGAAAGGCAGAAAACGTCGGCGAAAACGAGTCCAACACCCGCTTCAGTCGCCTCGCCCGGATATGGGGCAGTGCCAACTGCTCGAAGGTGTAAGCCAATCCGACGCCTTCGAGCGCGGCTTCGACGCTGAATAGCGTGTCGCTGATGGTCAGATTGCCCGTGATCTCATACTCAAGCATTCGGCCATCTACCTGGAATTCCCATTTATAGATCGCACCTGTGGCAGCAAAGCGGAGGCGCACGCAGTTGTGGCGCACGAGTTCATCCGGATGGAGGGGAGCAGGAACGCGCCGCAGGTATTCCGGGGAAGCAACCACCGCGACGGAGAGCGGTCCGCCGAGGGGCACGGCCACCATGTCCCGGTCGACGCTCTCACCAAAGCGGACTCCGGCGTCAAAACCTCGCTCGACGATGTCGACGAAGCCTTCATCGTTGGTCAGCTCGATCTGAACATGGGGATGCTCCCGGAGGAAGCCGGCCAATATCGGTTGCAAGGCCAAGGCGGTGGAGATCCTCGCGGCATTCAGGCGCAACGTGCCGGCGGGCTGTCCCTGGAGGACATTCAGCTCCTCCCCTGCCGCGATGACCTGGCCAAGGGCAGGACCGATCCGCGCGAGGTAGGCCTCGCCGGCTTCGGTCAGGCTGACGCTTCGCGTCGTCCGATTCAACAGACGCACTCCCAACCGAGTCTCCAGCTGCCGGATGGCCTGGCTCATGGCAGAAGGTGAGACCTCCAATTCCGCGGCAGCCGCAGAGAATCCGCGATGCTGTGCCACCTTCCAGAACGCCATCAATCCGTCGAGTTGCGTTAGCTTCATACCTTGAAGCTTACCTTCATAAAGTATGCGGTGATAGGCCCTTTTTATTTTTAACGCCCGTCCTTACAGTTCACCTCACTACTTACACGGAGTGCGCCATGAGCAAAGTCTGGTTCATCACAGGAGCTGGCAGCGGGATCGGCGCCAACGCTGCCAAAGCTGCGCTGGCGGCCGGCGACCGCGTCGTCGCCACAGCCAGGAACATACCGAAACTGCGCAATGCTTTAGGCGACGCCACGCACGACAACCTGGCGCTCCTGCAACTGGACGTCTCTGACGAGGCGCAAGCAACTACCGCCATCGAGCAGGCGGTCAACAGGTTCGGCCGGATCGACGTGGTCTTGAACAATGCCGGCTACAGCCTGCTGGGCAATTATGAGGAATTGGAAACGCAGGATATTCAACGCCTGTTCGCGACCAACTTCTGGGGCGTAAGCAACGTGATGCGGGCGGCGCTGCCGGTCATGCGCAAGCAGCGCTCCGGGCACATCATCAACATCAGCTCCGTGGCAGGCGCCGTCGGCATGATGCACTGCGGCGCCTACAGCGCGAGCAAGTTCGCCGTGGAGGGCTTGTCGCTTGCCGTGGCCGAGGAAGTCGGGAAGTTCGGGATCAAGGTCACGGTGGTGGAGCCGGGATTCTTCCGCACGGACCTGCTGGACGTGGCCAACGTCAGGTGGCCGAACACGCGTATCGACGATTACGCTGCGGCCGAGGTCAGCGCCCAAGAGATGTGGTCTCCCTACGCCGGCAAGCAGCCGGGCGATCCTGAGAAGCTCGGCCAAGTCCTCGTGAAGCTCGCCGATATGGAGATCCCGCCGCGGATGTTCGTGGCAGGGAGCGACGCAATCGCCGCGGTTGCGCCGGTTGTTGAGGCTCGACTGAAGGCCGTGTATGCCCTCGAGGAACTTTCCAAGTCGACCGACGGCAGCTTCTGATCACGACCCCGACGGCTCTTCCGATCCTTGATTCCCCGACCTGCGGAGAACTGAACATGAGCGCGCTGAACGTCAACGGCCGTGAGCACACAATCGACGCCGACCCCGGCACCCCCGTCCTCTGGGTCCTGCGCGACATGCTGGGCATGACCGGCACCAAATTCGGCTGCGGAGCTGCGCTGTGCGGCGCCTGCACCGTGCATCTGGATGGCCAGGCCATCCGCTCCTGCGTCACGCCCATCTCTGCCGCCGAGGGCAAGAAGATCACCACCATAGAAGCCGTCACGGACGGCAGCGACCGGGTCGGCGCCGCTGTGCATAAAGCCTGGGTCAAGCACGACGTGCCGCAGTGCGGCTACTGCCAGAGCGGCCAGATCATGAGCGCTACCGCCTTCCTCAAATCGCAGCCCCGCGGCAAGCAACCCAGTGCTGCCGAGATCGACTCGGCCATGGCGGGCAACATCTGCCGCTGTGGCACCTACGCCCGTATCCGCGCCGCGGTAGCCGATGCCGCCAAAGCCCTCGCCTGAAGGAGCTGCCATGTTGCCCAATGTCGACTACAGCGAAATGCCGCGCGCTCTGCAGTACATGCTGGCCCGGGGCCAAACCGACGAACCCGCCACGATGCCTCGTCGCAGCTTCCTGAAGCTGGCCGGTGTCGCCGGGCTCGCCCTCGGTGCATTTCCCTACCTGGCAACGGCACAGACAAACGGTGCCGGCCAGGCGGCCAGCGCGCTCAAGCCAACGCAACAGCCGTCGGCCTTCGTGCAGATTGCATCCAACGGTGAGGTCATGGTTACCGTCAACCGGCTGGAGTTCGGCCAGGGCGTGCAGACTGCGTTGCCGATGATTCTGGCCGAGGAGCTGGACGCGGACTGGAGTCTCGTGCGCAGCCAGCACGGCTCGAACGACGCTGCCTACGTCGACCCGCTCTTCGGCATTCACCTCACCGGCGGTTCCCATTCAGTCAAGAACAGCTTCACGCAGTACCGCGAGCTCGGCGCACGCGCCAGAGCCATGCTGCTGGGTACCGCTGCAGCGCGCTGGAACGTGGACGTGACGACCCTGCACACGCAGGCTGGCACGGTGCTCGGCCCCGGTGGCCGCAAGCTGGGTTACGGCGAGCTGGCCGAAGCTGCGATGGCCCTTCCCGTACCCGAGAAGGTCACGCTGAAAGATCCCAAGGATTTCCGCCTCATCGGCCGCCCCACTGCGCGCCTCGACGCGCGTGCCAAGAGCAGCGGGCGGCAGAACTTCGGTATCGACGTTCACCTGCCCGGTCAGTTGACGGCCGTGGTGGCGCGTCCGCCGGTGTTCGGCGCCCGCCTGGCCTCGGTGGACGACAGCGCGGCGCGCGCCGTCAAGGGCGTGAAGACTGTGCTGCGCGTGCCGCTGGATCGCGGCGCCGAAGGCGTGGCCGTGGTTGCCGACGGCTACTGGCCGGCGAAGCAAGGACGCGACGCGCTGAAGTTACAGTGGGACACAGCCGCCGTCGAGAAGCTGGACAGCGAACGGCAACTGGTCGAATACCGCGAACTGGCCGGCCGCCCCGGCCCGCGCCAGTTCGACGCCGACATGGCGCCACTGACCACGGCACCCCGGCAACTGGAAGCCGAGTTCGTATTCCCCTACCTGGCACACGCGGCGATGGAGCCGCTCAACTGCACCGTTGCGCTCGGCGACGGGCGCGCCGAGCTGTGGACCGGCTCCCAGTGCCCCGGCCTGGATGGTGCCGCGGCCGCGCGCGTGCTAGGTATCAAGCCCGAGCAGGTGGTGGTGCATGTGCAGATGACGGGCGGCGGCTTCGGCCGGCGGTTCTCGAGCGGTAGCGACTTCGTGGTCGAGGCCTGCGAGATCGCCAAGGCTGCTCGTACCGCTGGCTTGAATGCGCCGGTGCGCACGCTCTGGAGCCGCGAGGACGACATGCGGGGCGGCTACTACCGTCCGATGCACTTGCACCGCGCACGCATCGGCTTTGATGAGCGTGGCAAGGTGCTGGCTTGGGACCACGTCATCGTCGGCCAGTCGATCACTACAGGTTCCGTGTTCGAACAGTTCCAGGTGAAGAACGGTATCGACGCTACTACGACGGAGGGCATGCGCGATCCCTACCCGCTGCCGATGCGGCTGACCGTGCATCACCCTAAGCCGAATGTGCCGGTGCTGTGGTGGCGTAGCGTGGGTTCGACCCACACCGGCTTCGTGATGGAGACGTTGATCGACGAGATCGCCCGCAGCACGAAGCAGGATCCGGTGGCCTACCGGATGCAGCTCTTCGGCGACAAGCACGCGCGCCATCGCGCCGCGCTGCAGCTGGCGGTGGACAAGAGCGGCTACGGCAAGCAGTCTTTGCCCGCCGGCCGCGCCTGGGGCGTGGCAGTGCACGAGTCCTTCGAATCCGTGGTGGCCTACGTAGTGGAAGCGTCGGTGCAGGACGGCAAGCCTGTGCTGCACCGCGTGACCGCCGGGGTGCACTGCAACCTGGCGGTCAACCCGCGCACCGTGGAAGCGCAGGTGCAGGGTGCGGCGGTCATGGGTCTGTCGATGTGTCTGCCGGGTGCCGCCATCACATTTAAGGATGGCGAAGTGCAGCAGAGCAACTTCGGCAACTTCGCCGTGGCACGCATGACCGACATGCCGGAGTTCGAGGTTCACATCGTGCCCAGCGCCGAGCCGCCGACGGGCATGGGCGAGCCTGGCCTGCCGCCGCTGGCCCCCGCCTTCGCGAACGCGATCACGCATTTGACCGGCAAGCCGCTGCGCCAACTGCCCTTCAGCCTGGTGTAGGTGAGCATGAAGGCCGCGGGCGCACGGCCTTCGGCAGTGTCTGCCGAAGCCGCAATTCCATAGAGGATGAAACAGACATGACCGGAGATTGGAAACAGCGCCCCAGCGCTGAGCGCATCACAGCCAGCCAGCGCTCCTTGGTGGCCTCTCTCGTTGTAGCGCTGGGTATCTGCGTGAGTGTCGCCTGGCCGGCCCGCGTAGTGGCCAGCCAGGCGTTGGCACAGAAGTACGGATGCGTCGGATGCCACCAAGCCACGGCTAAAGTAGTTGGTCCATCTTGGAAGGATATCGGGGCAAGGTACGGCGAGGGAAAAGTAACTGCCGCACAGTTGGCCGCGAGTATCAAGGACGGCGGCTCAGGAAAGTGGGGCACGATACCCATGCCGCCGCAAACCTCGATCCCCGATGCCGATCTGCAGTCGCTTGCGCGATGGGTGCTCGACGGCGCCAAGTGACGGCGTAAGAAAGCATCGCCTCCGGTCCTTCGGGCTAGCCGATGGCGCACTGCACGGGGTTGTTGAGCGGTTAGTCTGGGTGGTTAATATCTTTTAACACTACCGATAAATCCGCTCAACAGCACACAAGCCAGCTTTTGGAGTCTACGACGCCAAAACCGCCCGGCGGGACCACTGCGGGTCCACGCCGGGCAGAATCATCCGTCCAGATCAGCGCATGCCGCCACTCGCGACAACGTGTTCGCCCGTCATCCAGCGCGCGTCGTCCGACGCAAGAAACACTGCAATCGACGCGATGTCATCCGGCTGGCCCACCCGGCCAAGCGGCGTCTGGCTGAGCGCCCACGCTTCAAGGTCAGACCCGATTATCCCTGCGCTCTCAGTACCCTCGGTCACCACTACGCCGGGATTGATTGAGTTCACGCGAATTTTCCTCGGCCCGAGTTCGCGCGCGAGCACGCCGGTGATCGCATCGACCGCGCCTTTCGTGCCGCTATAGACAGCACTTGCCGGCGGCGTAATGCTGCTGACGACCGAACTGACATTGATAATGCTTGCTCCCTCGCCGAGATGGCGCACGGCGGCCTGCGTGGTGAGCAGCACGCCTAATACGTTGGTATTGAACTGTTTGTGGAAGTGTTCTTCGGTGATCTCTTCGATAGGCGAGAACTCGTAGACTCCTGAATTGTTGACGAGGACGTCGAGGCGCCCAAACGTTTCGATGGCCGCGTTGACAATGCCTTGCGCGTCCGCCGCCTTCGAAACATCGCCGCCAACAGCAACTGCCTTACCGTCGGCCGCGATAATCGCTGCGACAACGGCATCGGCGCCGGCCTTGCTGCTTGCATAGTTGACCACCACCGAAGCGCCCTCTGCTGCGAGTGCCTTGGCAATCGCGGCGCCAATACCCTTGGACGCACCCGTGACGACGGCTACCTTACCTGCGAGTTTGCTCATGATCGTTTCCTTGAAGAGATTGGGTACCGTGGAAAATGACTGGCTGTTTCTGGAACCAATCGGCTTGCGTTGGTGCAAATGTAGACATCTCTTCAGCCGCGATAAAGCGGCGGAAAACGAATTGACTGGCGGGATTTGGCGAACAATCGAAGGACAGCCGTTGTACAGGACGTCCGCTATGCCCGGCGCGGAGTTTGAAAGGAGAATTAAAGGAAATCGGTCCGTGCTGCTGTTTTCTCAACGTGCTTTCACTTGTAGACCGCCGCGGAAATGGCCCAACTGAGCACAAAAACGCCGACGATTACATAACCAACGGTCCCGAAGTTGTCATTCAAATTACCGATTGCACTCCAGAATACGCCGTGTAATTGCCACCTCTCCGCCAAGAGCCCAAGGCCCTCGATACTGCCTACGAAGAAAGCAACGACCACTGACAGTGTCGTGATCGTCATGTTGTAGTAGAGCTTGCGGATTGGTTTGGTGAACGCCCACCCGTACGCGCCTAACATCAGGATGCTGTCGGTCGTGTCGACCAAGGTCATACCCGCCGTGAACAGGACGGGAAAAACCAGGATCGACCAGATCGGCATCCCCCGTGTCGCTCCCGCCGCCGACATTCCCAGCAGTCCGACTTCCGTCGCGGTATCAAAACCAAGGCCGAATAGAAATCCGAGAAAGTACATGTGCGAGCTTTTAGTCACTAGCCCGAAGAGCGGTTTGAAAATACGCGCAAGAAATCCCCGATCTCCCGTGAGCCTGTTGATCTCGTCTTCTGCGCAAGGCTCTCCCCTGCGCACACGCTGAAACGCCCGGGCTATCGATCGGAGAACGAACAGGTTCATCGTGGCGATGGCAAAGAGGAACAGTGTGGAAACGATCGTCCCGATCAGGCCGCCAATTTCCTTCAACCCCGCCAATCGCCCCTCCAAAGCCATTGCCGTCGCCGCTATGCCAACTGATGCCAGTACAACGATTGTTGAATGACCGAGCGCGAACATCAAGCCGATGCTGATCGGGCGCTTGCCGGTCTGCATCAGCTTACGTGTCACGTTGTCGATCGCGGCGATATGGTCGGCATCCACGGCATGCCGGAGGCCGAAAGAATAGGCGAGCAAGCTGGTTCCCAATAGCAAGGGATAGTCGTGAAATGCAATGAACGCCCAAAGCCACGCTCCCAGATTGAACGCTAGCAATGCCGCATAAAGAACAGCTATTCTGAGGCGCAGCGGGCCGCTTTCTCCCAAGGCTTCCAGCTTCAACATGTCTTCTCCTGAGCAAGTTCACGGCTTGATTTATTGAGCGATGGCAGGTTCGCCCCGCCGACGTTTTGACGCGCCGCGCTCAAGGCCAGGCGCAGGGTCTTTTGCAGCGATTGGCCATCGTGGGCAAGGACACGCGCGAAGGCACCGCAACTACCGGGTAGTTCGGCGGCGCCTGCGTACACCATCGAATAATCGAGACCTTCGTTCTGAAAGACGCGATTCATGCTTCGGGCGATTGCGTCCGCATCACCATCGAGAGTCAATACCAGCAATCCACCATGCGAGCGCCACGGTTGAGCGATTCCACCGAGCCCCAGCCTGCCCGTCAATTGGCCCTCTATCGTGAATCGGTCCCGTGCGCGAAGCCGGCCTTCCGAGTCCCGGATCGTGAGACACGTTTCAAGGTGGCCGAAGGCTGTTTCGCGGCCGCCTGGATCGTGAGACAGGTAAGCATCGAGCACGAACACGACAGCGCCGGGATGCAGCATCACGTCGATTGCACTGGAAAAAACAGCGTGCGGGAACAGGATGACCGGCTGCGGCACATAATCAAAACGAGCGTGGCGGTGTGCCTCGATATACACGTTTGAAGTGGCTCGACCTGCTGTCATCGTATGCACGATGGTCGCGGCGGCCGTCGTGACCTGAACTGCCGAATACGCGCCTGTTTCGAATCGTTGGTGCAGGCGATCGTTCTCGAATATTCCCCCCGACGAGGACTGGACGATAACGCTCGCTTGGGGACAAGCCGGTTCTTCACATTGGAGCAATCGGCCCACGTGAAACGGATAGCCTGCGCGCTGCTTCGACAGGTACGTTTCACCCGTTGGACTCGCGTCAAAGCGCAGGTCGAGTTGTGCCGTATCTTCAAGGGAACAACGGGATTCAATGAACATCGAACAGGACTTTCTCAATGATCTCGTCGACCACGGCGTCAACGCCGTCCCCTGTCGCGCAATTTGTCAACGTCACCGCCCGTTGGTTTCGCACCTCTCTTGCTTCCGCCACCATCCGCTCCAGGTTCACGCCAACATACTGTGCGAGATCAAACTTGTTGATGACCAGCAGATCGCATGAGATGACTCCCAGCCCTCGTTTGCGAGGGATGTCGTCACCTGCCGCAACGTCGATGACGAAGAGCCAGTAGTCCACCAGATCCAGGGAGAACGAAGAGGCCAGATTGTCGCCGCCGGATTCGATCAGGACTAGCTGAAGTCCCGCATAACGCTCGTCGAGCGAATCGGCAGCCTGCAAATTCAAGGTTGGATCTTCCCGGATGGCCGTGTGCGGGCAAGCGCCGGTTTCGACAGCCAGCACCCGCTCCGGATCGATCAAGCCGCTGCGCCTGACTCGTTCGGCGTCCTCGCGGGTGACAAGGTCGTTGGTGATGACCGCCAGGTCAACGCCACGTGCCGCAAAGCGCGGGATGAGTTGCTCTAGCAGGCGCGTCTTGCCTGAACCCACGGGCCCACCGATCCCGACACGCGCAGCCCGAGCTACTCCCAGCGATGGCTCTGCAACGGTCACTGAATCGAGGGCCAAAGAATGCGAAACGAAACCCATAGCGAACTTCTCCTCTGGTTTAACGCAACATGTATCGACGGCTCAAAGGCACTTCACGCGCAGGGTCGCAGCGAATGACCTGACCGTCGATCAGTACATCGAATGTCTGTGGATTGACGCTTATTGCGGGGCACGCGTCGTTGTGCAGCATGTCACGCTTGGTCAGCTTGCGAGTCCCGCGAGACGCGACGAGCTTCCGGGAAAGCCCAAGCCGCGCGGCAAGCGCGGATTCAATCGCCAGCGGATTGACGAAGTTGACCGCGAGCGTTGCGGGCGCCCGGCCGAACGCGCCCCACTGCGGCCGCAACGCAAGCGGTTCGCACGTCATGAGGGATGCAGCGGAGTCGCCCATGACGCCCCAGGCGATGAAACCGCCCTTGACCACGACCTCAGGTTTGACGCCAAAGAACGCCGGCCGCCACAAGACGATGTCCGCTAACTTACCGTCCTCAAGAGAGCCGACAGTATCGGCAATTCCGAAGGTCCGCGCTGCGTTGATCGTGTACTTGGCGATATAGCGTTTGATCCGCTCATTGTCGCCGCGGGCGGACTTCTCTTCCGATAAGCGTCCGCGTTGATCTTTCATTTTCGAGGCAAGCTGCCACGTCCGCGAAATCACTTCATTGATGCGTCCCATTCCCTGGCTATCCGATCCCAGCATCGAAATCGCGCCCATGTCGTGAAGGACGTCTTCGGCTGATATGGTCTGCGCGCGGATTCGGGACTCTGCAAATGCGACATCCTCCGGAACGGCCGGGTTGAGGTGATGGCACACCATGATCATGTCCAGGTGCTCGTCGAACGTATTCACCGTGAACGGGTTGGTCGGGTTCGTTGATGAGGGAAGGCAATTCATCCGGCCAGCCACCGCGATAATGTCAGGCGCGTGGCCGCCGCCTGCGCCTTCCGTGTGATACATGTGGATGGTCCGATCCTTCATGGCAGCGACCGTGTCCTCCAGGAATCCCGATTCGTTGAGGGTGTCGGTATGAAGCTGTACCTGGAAATCGTAGTCATCGGCCACCGACAAACAGGTGTCGATCACCGACGGCGTCGCACCCCAGTCCTCGTGAATTTTCAGACCCAGACAACCACCGCGCAGTTGATCCACAAGCGAGCCGGGTTTGCTGGAATTCCCCCGGCCCAGAAAGCCGAAGTTGATCGGCCATTGCTCGGAAGCTTCCATCATTCGCCCGGCGTTCCAGGAACCGCCGCAGTCGATGCCAACCGTGATCGGACCCAGCGATCCACCGATAAGGGTGGTCAATCCCGACGAAATCGCGTGCTCGCAAAGCTGGGCGGAATCGAAATGTACGTGGACGTCGATACCGCCGGGCGTTGCGATCAAACCCTCGGCGTCCTTGACGGTGGTCGCGACGCCGCAGATCAGGCGGGGATGCACACCGTCCATGGTCTGAGGGTTTCCTGCCTTGCCGATGGCGACAATCCGGCCACCCTTGATACCGATATCGCCTTTAATGACCCCAAGCACCGGATCGATAATCATTGCATTGCAGATCAGCATGTCGAGCGCGCCGTCCGCGCTGTCGTGGCCTGACATCAGCCCCATGCCGTCACGCAAGGTCTTGCCGCCGCCATGCAGGCATTCATCGCCGGGAACCGCGTAGTCATGCTCGATTTCAGCCAGCAGCGACGTGTCGCCAAGACGGACCGCGTCACCGGTCGTCGGGCCGAACATCTCCGCATAAGCCTTTCGCGTCATTGTGACCATTTATGCTCCTTGAAAGCCGTTCGTTCTTGCACGTTCAATCGCGGCTTTGCGAACGTCCGGGTCCGATATCGAACCGGCGGTCAGGCCATTCATGCCGAAAATTTCCTGCGTCCCGCCGAACGCCACGAGATTCACTTCTTTCTCGTCGCCTGGTTCGAACCTGACTGCGGTCCCGGCCGGAATGTCCAACCGCATGCCGAACGCCGCCTGTCGATCGAACCGGAGTGCCTTGTTCGCCTCGAAGAAATGAAAGTGACTTCCTATCTGGATCGGCCGGTCACCCGTATTCACCGCCTTCACAACCGCCGTCTGCCGGCTCACGTTGAGCTCGATATTCCCGTCCGCCGCCAGGATCTCCCCGGGTACCACGGTGTCCACCGGCAGTCCAAGCTTGCCCGGCCGAATCGGTTGATGAATGGTCACCAGTTTTGTTCCGTCAGGAAATGACCCTTCAACCTGCAGCATGGGCAGCATCTCCGCCACGCCGGGCAAGACATCGTCCTGGGTCAGCAAGGTCGACCCGAAGGCGATGAGGTCAGCAACCGTCCGCCCCTCCCTTGCGCCTTCCAATATCTCGTCGGCGATGATGGCGACCGCTTCAGGATGATTAAGCTGAAGCCCCTTGTGCCGATGGCGCCGGGCCAGCTCGGCCGCCGTGTACAAGGTGAGGCGCTCGTACTCTGTCGGTGTCAAAAGCATGGTGTATCTCTCTAGTTGGCAAACATCCGGGCATCGACCGCGGCGCCGCGTATTGACGCGATGTCAGCGGCAAATGTCGCGGAGGACAGGTCCGACAAGGCCGGGGGCGGACGGTCCAATACATCGGCGATCGGCTGTCTGAGTCGTGACAGAATGCGTTGCGCGTCCAGGTGCCCGACGATCCCGAGCCTGACCGCAGCGCTGACCGCGCCGGTACATGTCGTATGTGCAGACATCGCGCGAGCCTCGAGTTTGCCGATGCCAAAGCTGCGCCACAGGAGTCCCTGAACGGCCGCGAGGTGCCCAGGAGAAACCCCGGTCGTAATCTCTTGCAGCAACTGACTGGCGGTTTGTGAGCCAAGGCGCGCGTGCACATCGGACAGGGTTCTGCCGAGCCGCCGGGAGCCGGTTCGCAAAGCAAGCGGCAGCGTCATGGCTTCCGCGTAAGCATCTGCCTCGCGCCACGCTTCACGAGACTCGAACGCGTCCCAACTGGCGCAAACGATGCCCTGGTCGAAAGTCGCCCACCGCGTCAGTGCCTGCGATTCGACAAAAGCCGCCAGCGTAGTTGCATTCGCTACGAGCCGATCGCGAAGAAGTCCTTCCAGTCCCCACGAAAACGCCATGGATCCGCTAGGGAAAAACGTGTCTGCGTGCTGTAACGATGCCAGCAAACCCGTCGTTTTTTGCCCCGCGGTTGATGGTGGCTCAAGCACGATCAGGGTCGGCAACCACCGCCCGGCCGGACTCGATGAACGGGTGCAAACGCGCCAGATAGTCATCGATGGCACCCTTCAGGGCGATCTTTAAAACCTGTCCGTCGAACTGAACCTTCCAGTGCATGTTTCCGGAAAAATATCCGAGCTCCAGCGCCGCGCTGATATCTCGCGGGACAAGCCTCAGCCACGCGGTATTCTTCGTGCGCACGATCAGCGCATAGTCGGAACTGAGTCCCAGGACCGCACCGTCAAACAGTTGCGCATCGCGGTCAAGCGCAACGCCGCATTCGTCGCCGCCATCGGTTGTCACACGGAGGCGGCGCCGCTGGATGTCGTCGGCATTGAGGGTCAGGTAATCAACGCGACCGTGGTGTTCGAGGTTGTGAACGAGATCGGAAATTCGAGGCTCGGCAGCACTTCCGACAATGGAGGTGTACACGTTCATGGATCGGCTCCTATTCCTTACTGAAAGGCAATTTTTGATTTATTAGTTTCACTAACTTAATGGCATGCCATCGTCTTTTTATAAAAATTGACAACGTCTCTTCTAGATAGTCAGGAAGCGCATAATTCGCTCGGCATCCACATTCTCGCGCCGGTCTGCATGAACGAAGCGGCCCTTCTCAATGATCAGGAACCGGTCGGCAATTTCAAGCGTGAAAGTAAGGATCTGCTCGGAGACAATCAGTGCGAAATCACGCTCCTTCTTCAACTTGTTCAGCGCCCGCGCGATGTCTTTAATGATCGACGGTTGTATCCCTTCTGTCGGTTCATCGAGTATCAATACCTTGGGGTTGGAAACCAGTGCGCGCGCTATCGCAAGCTGTTGCTGCTGCCCACCCGAGAGGTTGCCCCCACGGCGATTGCGCATCTCCCACAAGACCGGAAAAGATTCGAAGATATATTCCTGAATCACGGGCTCACTGATCCGGTCCATTCCGCTGAGGATGTTTTCCTCGACACTCAGATACGGAAATATCATGCGGCCTTGCGGCACGTAACCAAACCCTGCCGCTACCCGCTCGTAGCTCTTGAGTCGGGCGAGGTTTTTCTCGCCAAGCAGGATCTCACCGCTGCGAACCGGGATCATCCCGATGAGCGACTTGAGAAGAGTCGTTTTCCCCATGCCGTTGCGCCCCATCACGGCTACCGTCTCTCCAGCCGAAAGATCGAAGTTGAGGTCGTGCAGTACCTGACTCTCGCCATAGAAAACGTTGAGTCCCTTGATCGATAACATGTCTAGTGCCCCAGATAAACTTCGATCACCCTCGGATCGCTTTGGACTTTCTCCATTGATCCTTCGGCAAGCGTCTTGCCCTGGTGGAGGACCGTCACCTTGTCGGCAATGGCTTTGACGAACTCCATGTCATGTTCGATCACGACCAACGACCGGCCCTTGGCAATCTCGCGCAGCAGCGCGCCCGTTTGCTCGCGCTCCTTGGCGCTCATCCCTGCCACCGGCTCATCGAGAAGCAGCAGTTCAGGATCCTGCATCAGCAGCATGCCGATCTCGAGCCACTGCTTCTGTCCGTGCGAAAGCAAGGCCGCTTTCCGGTCGAGTTGATCGCCAAGAAAAATCAACGCGGCGATCCGATCGATCTCATCCTGAACGACATCGTCGCGGCGAAAAAACAGGCAGCCGAATACACCGCGCTTATGCGGGTACGAAATCTCGAGATTCTCGGCAACGGACAGGTCTTCATAGACCATCGGATTCTGGAATTTTCGCCCGACGCCGGCACGGGTAATCTGATACTCAAGCAGGCGTTCGAGATGCAAACCATTGAACTTGATCGTTCCGTGCGTTGGTTTGGTCTTGCCGCAGATCATGTCGAGGAGCGTTGTTTTTCCCGCACCGTTCGGCCCAATCACCACATGCAACTCGTTTTGCTCAACGTAGAAGTTAAGGTCGCTGACCGCCTTGAAGCCATCGAATGAAACCGTCAGGTCTTCAACGGACAAGATCATCTGGCTCATTTTGCGGCTCCCTGCCGCTCACGCAGCCATTCGATGACACCCGCAAGACCTTTCGGCAAGAACATGGGAACGAAGATAAACAAGGCACCAATCAGGTACAGCCAGAATCCCACGAAGTGCTCTGACAGGAAGCTTTTTGCGGCACCCACCAACACCGTTCCATAGACGGCTCCGACCAAAGAGAGGCGTCCGCCGACTGCCGCATAGATGACCATTTCAATAGACGGCACAATACCGCTGACCGACGGCGAGGCAAAGCCGACCTGGAGCGTGAACATCGCTCCGCCAATTGCCGAGAACAACGCAGCGACGGCGAAAATAAAGCCTTTGAACAACGCCGGGTCATAACCGGAGAACCGAATCCGGTCTTCGCGATCGCGAATGGCGATCAGCACGTTCCCCAGGCGGCTTTTCAGAATGAACCGGCCAACCAGGATCGCGCAAAGCAGCAGACACGCGGTGACGTAATACATCACGTAGCTTGCTGTATCGGATTGAACGCTGTAGCCCATGAAAGTCGGCAGGTTCGTGATCCCGTTGATGCCGCCCGTGACGCCCTGCTGTCCGATAATGACAATGGACATGATGGATGCAAGCGCCATGGTCACGATCGAGAAATAGACGCCGCCAACACGTTTGCGGAAATTCGCGTACGCGACGATAAACGCGAGCAAGGTCGGCAACACGATGATGGCGGGAATAGCAAACCACGCGTGCTGAAATGGCGTCCACCACCACGGCAGTTTGTCGATGCTGTTCCATGTCATGAAGTCAGGCACGGGGGGGCCGCCCGACCCGAAGACGGCAGCAGCCGGGTCGTTGGATGTTGCCTCGAGCTTCATGTACATCGCCATCATGTAGCTGCCGAGTCCAAAGAATATCCCTTGCCCGAGGCTCAGGATTCCGCCATACCCCCAGGTCAGAACGAGGCCGACCGCACAGAATGCGAAGCTCAGATATTTGGCAAAGAGGCCCAGACGAAAGGCGCCGCATACAGCAGGGACGGCCACGAGTATCAACAGAGCCAGCAAGACCAATGAGTACCGTTCGAGCAGCGCTGTCGCCCGCACTGCGCCGCTGATCGACGGCGCCGAATACGGCAGCCGTTCTTTTCCCTGGGAAACAACCGGAAGGTCTTTCATGATTACCGCCGAACCTTAATGGCAAAGAGCCCGTTAGGTCTGAAATAAAGCGCAACAATGACCAGCATGAGGATGGCCGCTTTTGCCATTGAACCGCTCAACGCTATCTCGAACATTGACTGCAATTCGCCAATCGAAAAAGCCGAGAGGAAAGTGCCAACCAGGCTTTCGACGCCGCCGAATACGACCACGATGAACGTGTCCACGATGTACTGCTGCCCCGTGGCTGGGCCCGTTGACGCAATCATGGTGAGCGCGCTTCCCGCGATTCCGGCCAGTCCGCATCCCACGGCAAACGTAACGGCGTCCACTCGCTCGGTGTTGATGCCGGCAGCGCCCGCCATGGCGCGGTTTTGCATGACGGATCGAATTCGCAGCCCCCACCGGCTCCTGAATAGAAACAGGTAGACAAACAAGGCCACAGCAAATGTCAGTCCGATAATGAAAATGCGGCTTAACGGAATGGCGATGCCGGGCGTGACGTTCCACGCGCCCTGCAGCCAGGATACGGTCGGTACGCTTACATCGATAGGGCCGAAGATCTGCCGGAAAAGCTGCTGAAACACCAGTGAAAGACCCCACGTCGCCAACATCGTGTCGAGCGGGCGCTTATACAAAAAGCGGATCATGACGCGTTCCAGCACGAACCCGACCGCGCTCGTCACTGCGAACGCGACCACAATGCCGACGAAGAAATAAGCACCGGTCATGGATGGCAGAAAACGAGTGAACACGATCGATGTCAGATACGTCATGTAGGCACCAAGCGCCATCAGCTCGCCGTGCGCCATGTTGATGACACCCATCAGGCCGAAAACGATCGCCAGTCCGATGGACATCAATGCAAGCACGGTGAATAACGACAGGCCGTTAAAGACCTGCGTGACGAAGGTATCGAAAGACATTGAAGTCCCTTCTGGACAGGTTGTGTCGCGCTGCAACCCGTCCTCAGTGAGTTAGAGCAAATCAGCGTGAATCAAAGCTTGGGAAACGGATTCGGCTCGATCAGCGGCGACTCATACAGGATATTCACCTGCCCGTCGGGCTTGAATTCACCGATGCGCGCATGCTTCCAGAGATGGTGGTTGCTAGCGTGGAACTTGATCGCGCCCTCCGGGGCATCCCAGGCAAGATTCGACGAAGCGGCGACCACCTTCTCCACGTCGAAGCTCTTCGCTTTCTCAGCCGCGAGCTTCCACATGTAGACGGATAAGTACCCCGCTTCCATGGTGTCGCCGACAACACGGTCCTGCCCATATTTGGCCTTGAACGCAGCAACGAATTTCTTGTTCTGCGGGTTCTCCACGCTCTGGAAATAACCCATGCAGGACAGTACGCCCGTGATGTTTTCGCGGCCAATTCCAATGGCCTCTTCTTCGGTCACGGCCAGCGCCATGATTGCCTGATTCTTGCCCGTGATGCCCACCGAATTCAGTTGCTTGAAGAAAGCGACATTCGACCCGCCGACGATTGTCGACAGGATGACATCCGGCTTCGCGGCCTTGATCTTGTTGATGACCGATGAAAACTCGACCGTGCCCAATGGAAAGTAGTCCTCGCCGACGACCGACCCGCCCGCTTTCGCGATCGTTGGATGGGCGATCCGGTTGGTCGTGCGCGGCCAGATGTAGTCCGAACCAACGAGATAGAACTTCTTGCCCTTGTTCTTGGCAAGCCAGTTGACTGCCGGAATCACCGACTGTGTGGCTTCCTGGCCCGTGTACATGATGTTCTTCGACATCTCGAGGCCTTCATAGTAAGTCGGGTAATACAGCAAGCCCTTGTAGCGCTCGAACACGGGCAACACAGCCTTGCGCGAGGCCGACGTGTAACAACCAAACACGGTGGAGACCTTATCCCCCTCAAGAAGCTTTTGCGCTTTCTCAGCGAAGGTAGGCCAGTCGCTCGCGCCGTCCTCCACCACCGCTTGAATCGGACGCCCCATCACGCCGCCTGCCGCATTGATCTCATCGATGGCGAGCTTCTCTGCATCGACCACATGTGCTTCGGCAATCGCAACGGTACCTGTCAGCGAGTGCAGGATGCCCACCTTCACCGGTTCGGCTGCATTGACCGAGGGCACCCGCAAGAGCATCGATCCTGGCAGTGCGGTGGCCGCGGTAGTAGCAAGTGCAGTCTTCAGAAAGCCGCGTCTGGTTTTTTTCATAATGCCCTTCCAAAAAATTGAGGACAAAAAAAAAGCCCGCACCCAAGTTTCCTTGAGGTTGCGGGCTTTTTTGGCCGGTGTTGTTTAAGACGTCTTTGTCTCTAACAACGAAAGTGGGTACGATTCAGGTGTGGGGTTCACGACGCCATTCCCTGACCATGCTTAAGCAATGCAAGAGGTATGCCAAACGGCTTGCAATGACGCAGGCTCGAAGCACGGATCCCTGCCCGGTAACGCGCGCGCAGAGATCGCACTGAATGCGCAGACCTCGAGCAATGCAATTCTTTGTCAGTGCACTTTCCCAAAGTGGGACAACAGACGCACTGATGCCGTGCATGAGACACGCTGACGGTGCAGCAAGAGGCACCAGAGAGACGTTGAACCAGCGAGAATTCCGGAACACATATGACCGCACTCCACAACTCGCCTATCAAGATCGGCGTCCTGTTTTCCTCATCGGGACTCACCGCTCCCATCGAACAGTCTCAACAGCGAGCGACCATACTGGCAGCTGAAGAGATCAACGCGGCAGGCGGTATCAATGGCCGTCAGCTAGAGCTGATCTTTCGCGACCCGGCTTCCATACCTAACAGATATGCCACGATGATCGAGCAATTGATTGTCGAGGAGCAGGTTCGGGTCGTGGTCGGTTGTTATATGTCGAGCACACGAAAGGCGGTGATTCCGATCGTCGAGCGACACAATGCGTTACTGCTTTACCCAACCTTCTATGAGGGATTCGAATATAGCCGCAACGTTATATATACCGGGGCAACGCCCAATCAAAACAGCGTGCCTTTGGCTAGCTATATGCTGAGCAATTTCGGTTCGCGTGTTTTTATGGTGGGTTCCGACTACGTCTACCCCTACGAATCAAATCGCATCATGAGCGACCTGGTTTTCGAGCAGCGCGGAGAAAAACTGGGCGAGGTATACATACCGCTGGATGCCGGCTGGGAAAGCTACCTTCACGTCGCGCAAAAAATTGCCGCCCTGCAACCCGACTTCATCTTCTCCACGGTGGTCGGCACCGGGATCTCGCATCTTTACCGGGCCTTTGCCGAGGTCGGGATGAATCCCTATGAGAGACCTATCGCGAGCCTCAGCACGAGCGAGACAGAGGTCGCTGCCATGGGTGCCGACATTGGAGAAGGACATATCACCGCGGCGACGTATTTCCAGTCCATCGACAGCCCGCTTAATAGAAAGGTTATCGCAAACTATCAGCGCCGTTTCGGAGATACGATGCAGACCGACACGTGTTGGGAAGCGGCCTATTTCCAGATGCATCTGCTTGCGAGCGCCATGACCATTACCGGCAGCGACGACCCGAACGCCTTGCTCAACACGTTGCCTGGACTGGAGATCGATGCACCGCAAGGACGTGTCAGGATCGACGAGCACAATCACCACACCTATCTGCATCCGCGCATAGGACGTTTGAACAAGAACGGGCAATTCGACATTGTGAGCGAAAGCGCCGGCTGGACGCCGGCCGCGCCATTCCAGATATCGCATACGCTGATCGACGCGGAGACTGTCTCCGGACCGGCTCAGGGCGGAGCACGGGGATGACACAGGGATCGTCCCGAACGTCTCAGGCGCTCAAAGACATTCGCTCTTTAAAGGTCGTCGCTATCCACCCCGACGACCAGGACGGAGAGGAGCTCCGTGGACAACTTCGCCGGATCGGATGCGAGGTTCAGATGGTCTGGCCTTCTCTTGACGCGTTGCCGGACGGAACCGATGTCGTGTTCCTGGCTGTACGCCCGGAAACCTTGTCCATCCAGTTTCCCTGGCTCGACGCGAAGGGAACGCCTCCCGTCATACCAGTTGTAAGCTACGAGAACCCGATCGTAATAGAAGCCGTGTTGCAGCTTAATCCTTACTGCCTGGTTCCATCGCCGGTGCGCTCGTTCGGCTTGCTTACCGCCATTGCAATTTCGTTGTATCAGCACAAGTCCAAGCGAACCCTTGAACACTATGTAGGGAGGCTTGAAGACAAGCTCGCGGATCAGCGAAAAATCCAGCAAGCCAAGACCATTTTGATGGAAACCCGCAAGCTGTCGGAGCAGGACGCTTACGATCTCTTAAGAGCGCAAGCGATGGCTAAGCGGCAACCGATCGAGGTGATGGCCCAGGCAATTATTCAAGCGCACGCGGTCCTGGACTTCTAGCGTCCGACATTTGAAGAATGTCTTTTTGCAAATTTTTTGATGTGCTATAAAACCATTAAGGACAAGTAGCCGTCCTGACAATCGCACCTGACTGCCAACGTCGCCAGCCAGATGCAAGGCAAAGAAGCCCGACCCGGATCACTCCGGCTCGGGCTTTTTTTGTTCTTTTTTCTGCAGGGCATGGGTGTCTACGCATCGTATTGCAGCATCTATTACCACCTTACATCAGGAGTATCGACATGAGGCATGGGGATATTGGAAGCACCAAGGACTGCGTGGGCGTGGCCGTCGTCAACTACAAGATGCCGCGCCTGCACACGAAAGCGGAAGTGCTTGAGAACGCCCGCAAGATCGCCGACATGCTGGTTGGAATGAAGCAAGGGCTACCCGGCATGGACCTTGTGATCTTCCCCGAATATTCGACGCACGGCATCATGTACGACGCCCGCGAAATGTATGAGACAGCGGCAACCATTCCGGGCGAGGAAACGGAAATCTTCGCCGCAGCCTGTCGCAAGGCCAACGTGTGGGGTGTGTTCTCGCTGACGGGAGAGCGGCACGAGGAACATCCAAACAAGGCGCCTTACAACACCTTGATCCTGATGAATAACCAGGGCGAGATTGTGCAGAAGTATCGCAAGATCATGCCGTGGGCACCGATTGAAGGCTGGTATCCGGGAGACTGTACGTACGTTTCAGAAGGACCAAAGGGCATGAAGATCAGCCTGATCATCTGCGACGACGGCAACTACCCGGAGATCTGGCGCGACTGTGCAATGCGCGGCGCAGAACTGATCGTCCGGTGCCAGGGTTACATGTATCCCGCCAAGGAACAGCAGGCAATGGTGGCGAAGACCATGGCGTGGATGAACAATTCATACGTTGCAGTCGCGAATGCCACGGGTTTTGACGGCGTCTATTCGTACTTCGGCGGCTCGTCGATTATCGGCTTTGACGGCCGCGCACTTGGCGAATGCGGCACCGAGGAGATGGGCATCAACTATGGCGAACTGTCGATCAGCCTGATCCGCGATGCGCGCAAGAACATGCAGTCGAACAACCATTTGTTCAAGCTGCTGCACCGCGGCTACACAGGCAAGCTCAATTCGGGTGAAGGCGCGCTCGGCGTGGCGGCCTGTCCGTTCGAATTCTACGGTAAATGGGTGAACGACCCGGACGGCGCGCGCAAGGAGGTGGAGGCGCTGACCCGCTCGACCATCGGCACGCCCGAATGTCCGATCGAGGGTATCCCGCACGAGCCGGTGGAGCATCGTTAAGCCCGGGAAAACGGTCGCCGCAAAGACGGCGGCCAGTTCGCTCCCTTCATATAAAGGACCGCTGCCCCGTGTTCTCCGATCTCGATTCGTATCGACTGACCGACGAGCCATTCTATCGGCCCGCGGGCACCGAAGTCGCCTTTTTCGAGCACGCCTATGCGCACCGCTTGCCCGTGATCCTCAAAGGGCCGACAGGCTGCGGCAAGACACGCTTCATCGAGCACATGGCCTGGAAACTCGGGCGTCCGCTGATCACCGTTGCCTGCAACGAAGACATGACCGCGTCGGATCTGGTGGGACGGTATCTACTCGATGCGCATGGCACGACATGGCACGACGGACCGCTTACTACCGCCGTGCGCTCTGGTGCGATTTGCTATCTCGACGAGATCGTGGAGGCGCGGCAAGATACCACTGTTGTCATTCATCCGCTCACCGACGGGCGCCGCATCCTGCCGCTCGACAAGCGAGGCGAAGTGGTACGCGCCCATCCGGACTTTCAGCTCGTGGTGTCGTATAACCCGGGGTATCAGAGTCGCACGAAGGACTTGAAGCCATCCACACGACAGCGCTTTGTCGCCATGCATTTCGAGTATCCCGACGAAGCAGTCGAAGCCGCCATTGTCGCGAAGGAAGCGAGCGTGCCGATCGAACTCGCCGCGCAACTTGTAAAGCTCGCTCACCGCACGCGTGCGCTTAAAGATCGTGGACTAGAGGAAGGTGTGTCGACACGCATGCTGATCTACACGGCCACGCTGATCCGTGCCGGCGTTGAGCCCCGTGAAAGTTGCGAAGCGACCATGACGCAGGCGCTGACGGACGAGCCGGATGTGATTCGCGCGTTACGCGGCATCGTGGATGCGCACTTCGCTTAACGCTATGACAATCGCGGACGCGGGTTTAACGGAGGACGTGATCGCCGAACACCGGGTAAGTGCGGAGCATGAAGCGGCCCTTCGAGGCGCTACCGAAAAGTTGCAGGAACACGACCCCGCAAGCGCCAACGCCTTGCACGTCAACATGCAAAGGCTGCTGGACCGGCTTCGGGCGGACGCACTCGTCCGCTGGATGCTGACCGGCATGCGCCTCTATCCGAACGAACCGCAAAAGCGACGTCACTATTTTGGCTTGCAGGACGCAAGTGCATGGCTGGCGCTCGAAAGCGAAGCACGTGCGCCGAGTCTCGCTGCCTCGATTCCTTCACTTTCGTTGCTGATTGAAGGACTCTCGCTGCGCCGGATCGGTATTCAGGCGCAGCCGCTTGACACGATCGACGTCACGCCGATGAGACCGATCCTCTCGTCGACGCACCTGCTGTTACCCTCGGACTACTCATCGCTTGATTCGCCTGAGCCGGAGCTGCTCTTTCGCGCGTCGGTTGCCCACGCCGCCGCCCACCTGATGCACTCGCCCACGGCACAACCGGTCGGAACGCTCAAGCCCATGAGTATCGCGGTTATTTCCGCGATCGAAGATGCGCGCGTGGAGCAGCTTCTGATGCGGGATCTTCCGGGCACGAGAGCGTGGTTTGTACCATTCCTGAAATCGAGTCTGCAACCTGAGGGGCTTTCGTTCGCGGCCTTGGTGTCACGCATGAACTATGCATTGATCGACCCGGCTTACCAGGACGACAACTACTGGGTAAACAAGGCGCGCACCTTGTTCGACGCGCTCACGACGTCGCTCCATGACTATGCGTCGTTCCGCGAGATTGCTTCCGTGCTGGCTAACGATCTGGGTCAGATGCGTGTGCGCTTTCATCCGCAACAGTATGTGGTGCCCGCACCTCACCGTGACGACAACTCGTTTCTCTGGACCTATCCTGATACAACTACGCCGCAAAGCATTCAAGAGCTGCAAGTAGAATCGAGTTCGGCAGGTACATCGCGTTCAGACAGCACCGACGAACAAGGCGCGACCGAGCAGGAAATACGCCGCTTGCGCTATCCCGAGTGGGACTATCGGTTAGGTCTATTGCGCTCGGACTGGTGCACGGTAATCGAACGCAGATCGCCCAGCCCAAGTGCACATCACCGCATGACGGCCCCAATACCGCTTGCACGCGTGAAGCTCCCGGTGACGGCCAGCCTGACGCGCAATGCGCGACTTCGCCGCCAGCCTGAGGGCGAGGAACTTGATCTCGACGCCGCGATTGAACACGCAATCGATCGCCGGCGCGGCCATTTGCCCGAGCATCGCGTCTTCACGCGCCCAGGTACCAGACAACGTTCAATGAGCTTGCTGTTGCTGCTGGACCTGTCCGCATCAACAGGCGATATCGCCCCGGACGCGGGCCGCTCGATCCTCGATATTGAAAAAGAGGCCGCACAGGCGCTGGTGCAAGCGGCAAGCTCGGCGGGTCATCGTATTGCGGCGCACGGCTTTTCCTCCGATACACGAGAGTGCGTGAATTACTACCGCCTGCTGGATTTCGATACGACGCTCGATGAGGTCAGCAGCGCATCGATTCGGGCGTGCACCGCGCGCTACTCCACACGCATGGGGGCTGCAATCCGTCATGCAACGTCCCTTATGTCGCTCGAGACAAGTGAGCGTCGCGTGATCATCGTGATTACGGATGGAACGCCTTCGGATATCGATGTCTTTGACGACGCCTATCTGATTCATGACGCGCAGGTCGCCGCAGAGGACGCTCGGCGTGCGGGCATGGTGACCTGCGGGATCGCTCTCGACGAAGGCGGTGCCAGCTATATGCGCCGCATTGTCGGCCGTGAGTACTGTCGTATTGTGAGCGACCCCTCTACCCTTCCGGCGCAGCTAGTCGCGCTTTTTGCTCGTATTGCCGCGACCTGACAGGCGCTGCGTTTCCTTACACATTGCGCCGCGTGCTGGCCTGAACGCGCATTGTGGCAGGCGCATACACCTCGAACGGCACTGCGCTCAACAAACTATTAGCGACGCTTATAGAGGAGCACGATCTCCCAGGATCGCGTATCCCGTCAATCGCCTTGGCTCCAGCCGAACTCTGCAGTAATCCACACGCTCTGCATAAGTTTGTTTAATACAAAGTAGCGTCGTATTTCGTCTCTCTACAATCCGGCCATCGATCCTCTTTCTGGAAGTGCAATGAGCCACTACGACTTCATCGTGATCGGCGCCGGGGTCATCGGCGCGTCGGTTGCCCATCATCTCGCTACGCTGGGTGCCAAGAGCGTGCTGGTCGTGGACCGTGGCACCATCGGCGCAGGCACCACCTCGCAGTCGTCGGGCCTGTTGCGCACGCACTATTCGGTACGGCAAAACGTGGAACTCGCGCGCTCGTCCTGGCACGCGTTCAATAACTTCGCCGCCTACGTCGACGACGATGAAGCCTCATGCGGCCTAGTGAAATGCGGCTACATGATCTGTGCACCCGAAGGCGACAAGCTCGCGCCGTTGCAGGCTTCGCTCGACGCACAGCGAAGCATGGGCATAGAAGTGCAACTGCTCTCGAAGGATGAAGCCCACGAGCGTTTGCCGATCGCTCATTTCGACGATGCCGCGTTGATCGGCTACGAACCCGAAGCGGGTTTCGCCGATGCCTATCTGGTGGCGACGGGCTTCGCCCGCTCAGCCCGTCGGCGCGGCGTGAAGTTCATGGAAAACACGACCGTGACCGGACTCGTGCGCGATGGCCGGCGAGTGGTCGGTATCGAAACGTCGGCGGGCAGGCTCAGCTGCGGGACGCTGATCAGCACGCAAAACATCTGGACGCCGGAGCTGGCAGGGTGGATCGGCGTGCCGCTGCCCGTGAAGCCGGAACGTCACACGGTGCTTGCTCTGGAATGCGACGCTGCCCCCTATACGTTCAGCATGCCGGCCTTCAAGGATCTCGGCTCGCCGGGCATGCTCTATTTCCGCAGCTACGGCGGCAGCCAGATGCTGGTGTCCGAAGGCGTGGTCGGCGAAACGCTGAACGCCCCTGAGACCGAACAAGGCGATATCTCGCTCGACTATGTCGGCGAAGTTGGCGCCCAGGTTGCCGAGCGATTTACCGCTTATGAAATGGCGGGACTCGCTTCGTCGTGGACCGGTGTGTACGACGTTACGCCGGACTGGAACCCTGTGCTCGGATCGGTGGGGGACATCGAAGGATTAGTGGTTGGATTTGGTTTCTCCGGGCATGGCTTCAAGCTGTCGCCGGGAATCGGCAGGATTCTCGCGCAACACGCCCTGGGCCAGTCCACCGATGTAGCGCTCGCACCGTACGCACTCGATCGCTTCGCAAGCGGTGCGCTGCTGGTCGGTAAATACGGTTCGGGCGCGGTGTCCTGACCTCTTTGATGCTAACCCGAAGATGACCATGAAGATCCTCGTCCCCGTGAAGCGGGTTGTCGATGCCAACGTGCGCGTTCGCATCGGCTCGGCCGGCACCGTCGATACAGCCGGTCTCAAGATGTCCCTCAATCCGTTCGACGAATGCGCGGTCGAACAAGCCTTGCGTCTGCGCGAAGCTGGAATTGCGTCGAGCGTGACGGTGCTTACGTGCGGCCTGCCCGTCTGTCAGGACGTGCTGCGCACCGCACTCGCGATGGGCGCGGACGACGCCGTACTGATCGATACCGCCAGTGCTTCGCCGGACTCGCTCGGCATAGCGCGTCTGCTGCATGCGTTCATGACCGCGGATGCTGGTGCCAATGCCTACGGTCTGGTGTTATGCGGCAAGCAGGCTATTGACGACGACATCGGCGGCGTTGCCGCCATGCTCGCCGCGCTGCTCGGCTGGCCGCAGGCGCTCAATGCATCCGCTATCGAAGCGGCCGGAAGTGGCTGGCTGGTGACCTGTGGCGATGACGCCGGCACGGCTACCTGGCGTCTTGACGGGCCTGCCGTGGTCAGCGCGGACCTGCGCCTGGCCGACCCTCGCCGCGTGACGTTGCCGAGCATCGTTAAGGCAAAACAAAAGCCGCTGCGCACGCTCGATGCTGCCACGTACAATTTTTCGCTTGAAGCGCAGATGCGGATCGTGGAGATGGCAGAGCCGGCGGTCCGCCAACCCGGCATCAAGGTAACTGACACGGCGGCGCTGCTTGGCGCTATCGGCAGCCCGCGGCTGTTTCAAAACGTGGGAGCGTGACCATGAGAAGTCTTGTTGTAGGGGAATGGGAAGATGGTGCGATCAGCGATGCGACCTTGCGCGTAATCAGGGCAGCGAGCGAGCGCGGAGCACCGGTGGATGTGCTCACGTTTTCGTCCACCATGGCCGATGCCGCCGCATGTATTGAAGGCATTGCGCGCGTGCTGCTGGCATCGGACGAAGCGCCTAACCCCGAAACGCTTGCCGCGCTGCTTGAGCGAATTGCCTCGGATTACTCGATGATCGCCGCGAGCCACCGCACTGCCGGACGCTCAGCGCTTCCGCGCGCCGCCGCGTTGACCGGAAATGCGTTTCTCGCGGATATCACGCGCGTGGTGACGGCGCAGCGCTTCGTACGTGGACTCTATGCAGGCAGCGTGGTCGCGACAATCGAAAGTACGGGCGCCACGCTCTTCGCCACCATCAGGACATCGTCGTTCGCGCCGGCATCGCGGACCGGCGGTGCGGCTTCGATTGTCACGCTCGACACCATCGCACCATTCTCCGCGACCGTGCTGATCGATCGGCAAGCCGCTGCGCAAAACGGGCGCGACCTGTCGAGTGCGCGGATCGTAGTGGCAGGAGGACGGGGACTGGCGTCGAAGGACAACATGGATAAGCTGGGCGCGTTGGCCGGAAACATGGGCGCGGCGCTCGGTGCATCCCGTGCGGCAGTGGATGCGGGTTATGCGCCCAACGCCGCGCAGGTCGGGCAAACGGGCAAGACCGTGGCGCCCGAGATCTATCTCGCGTTCGGCATCTCGGGGGCGATCCAGCATCTGGCCGGGATGAAGGATTCGCAGATTATCGTGGCCGTGAACAAGGACCCCGACGCGCCGATTTTTTCGGTGGCGGATTACGGCATCGTAGGCGATCTCTTCGATGTCGTGGGTGAACTCGAGGCTCACGCGCGCTCGCTGGGGAGCGCCCAATGAGCACGGTGTTCTCTGAAGAACGTTTCGAGGAACAGGCGTCGGTTCGCTTCTACCCTAACGCCTGCACCATCCCCTTCTCAACGTCACCCACATAAATGCCGAACGCATCCTCGGTCCGCTCCTTCACATAGCGGCGCAGCATAGACTCAACGGCCGGATCACGAATCCGGTCCCAGGGAATCGCATTCAGCGACACGTACCGTACATGCGCGCCCGCAGGCGCATCATCAGCAATGCGGCCGCGATAATAGATATGCGTAATCCCCTTCTCCTCAAACACCGCGAACAGAAAATCAAGATTCGCATTCAGCCGATACCCACCCAGCACGCCCCGCAAACTAGCTGCATCCGAAGCTGGCTCAAGCCGTGTCCCAATCGGTAATTGCAACGCTCCCGACGCCGTCTCGATCAACACAAGTCCCGCCGGATGCTCCAAAATCGCACCCACCTGAGCACGCTGCCCGGTGGCCGCCAACGCATCCTGCGACAAGCTGAAATCCACATACGCGCCACGGCAATAACCAAGCGGTGTCGCGCTCGTATGCGTGAAATCGACCACACGTCCAATCAGGATGATGTGATCCCCGGCGTCCACCACCTGATGCGTCTCGCAATCGAAACTCGCCGCAGCGCCGTCCATCACCGGGCTGCCCGTGCGGCGTGCATGCCATCCAACCTGCCCAAACTTGTCCGCGCTCTTGGAAGCGAACACACCCGACACAGGTCGCTGATCTTCAGCAAGCACGCTGACCGCGAAAAGCTGCGTCACTGAAAATACCGGATGGCTCGACGCGGTCTTCGCAATACACACCAGGATCAACGCAGGATCGAGCGACACCGACGTAAACGAGTTCGCAGTAAAACCACGCGGAGAACCATCGGGTTGAATGGTCGTCACGACAGTCACGCCCGTGACGAATGCGCCCAGCGCACGGCGAAATTCAGTGGTATCGAAGGCGGATTCGTTCATGCTTTTGCTCCTTAAATTAGCCGCTTAAACGCGAGCTATCCATTCCTCAAGAACAACCCGCCGCACGAATGAACTGCACCAGCCGCTGATTCACGATCGCCGGCGCGGTGACGTTCATCATGTGCCGTTCGTTCGCGATGATCTCGGCGCGTCCACGAGGCGCGGCGGCGGCCATCGAATGCGACATCGCGGGACTTGAATTCGGATCGCACTCGCCAGTCATGAACAGCGCGGGCACGGTAAGTTGCGGCAAGCGGCCGACATGCGCCTGATCCGAGCTTGCAAATAGCCGGTACGTCCGCGCATAACCTTCCGGGTTCACAGTCTCCAGCAACGAACGCACGAGCTCCGCGACTTGCGCAAGATGACCCGGCACGGGATCGTCGAACCAGCGCGCGACCGTGGCGTCGATGCTCGGTTGTTCCAGCCCTCCGCCTTCCAGCGACGCAGCGCGCTGCATCACGGCGGCCCGTTGTGTCGGCGTGCGATCGTACACCGCGTTCAGCGCGACCACGCTCGCAACCCGCTCCGGATATTGCAACGCGAACTCAAGCGCGATCAGCGAGCCCATCGAGTGGCCGACCACATGCGCTACATCGAGTCGCAAATGGTCCAGCAGTGCAGCAAGCTGGGCGGCGTATTCATCGAGTACAGGCGACGCCGTCGGCAAGCGGCTGGCGCCGTGGCCCAGCATGTCATACGACACCACCCTGAAACACAACTGCAGCGCGTCCACCTGAGGCGCCCACACACTGCGGTTCATCCCCACGCCATGGATCAGGACAAGCGCCGGCCCCTCGCCCGCCACACTGTATGCCGTACCGTCGAACACGCCGCTAATCGACGCACGGCCAGTCACCGTTTCAGGCTTCATTAGACCCAAGCTCCTTCAGATCCTGATAGCGGTCACCAATCCGGTGATGCGGCCGTCCGCCGATCGACGCACCAAGCGCGATCACGAGCTCATCGGGCCCGGGTGCATCGATGATAGAAAACTGAATGGTGAGGTAATGCGAGCGCATGCCTTCGTCGCCCTTGTGCATCAGCGGGATGGTGACGGGGCAGTTAGGACCGCCACGCAGATTCGTGAAACTCAGATAACTCTTCGCTCCAACCGCTTCGCGGAACTTGTTGCCAAAGCGCAGCGTATGGATCAAAGCCGATGCATGTTCGACCTCGCCCGACGTCCCGACGATCGCCGCTTTTCCATAACCCTCCACTGCCGCGCCCGAGCCTGCAATGCGCAAGATCTCGCCGGTCAGGAGCTCGCCGAGTTGCGGCGCGAGTCCATGAATCTCCGGGCGCAGGTCATCGACGAAACCGCGCCCCGCCCATGGATTGCGCAACACTGCCGCCGCGGCGAACAGCTTCAACGGCCGCTCGGCCGCTTTACCGCCCTCGATGAAGGTGTCTTCCACATAGGTAACCAGCTTGCGAATCTCGAGTTTCATGGGACTTTTCTCCGTAGGCAAAACGCCGTGGCTCCATGCAATGGCGTCGTTGGAATATTATGGTATTCCATATTACTGGATGCAAGAATTTTTCGACGATTGAGGGGTTTACGAGAGCACCCTGGAAAAGCTTTGGGCGAAAAAAAAAGCCGTCGGAGCAGACGGCTTTCGTGGCTCGCAGGCCGCTGTCGCGAAGCAATCAGACGCTGGCTTCCGCAGTCCTTTCAGCAAGCACGGCCATCACGATACCGGCCGTGCGCCGCACGTGTTCGAGCGATGCCGCCGCGGCCGCATCGCCGTCTTTCTTAGCTATAGCGCTCAGCAATTTGTTCATCTCTCGATTCGAGTCCGCGCCTCGTCCCGGCGAGGCGATCGTCACGGATCGCAACTGGTTGATGCGTGCGTTCAGCGACTTGACCACCTGGTGCATCATCAGCTTGTGGCCGCCGGTGAACATGGCTTCGTAAAAGCGCTCGGTGTAGGTCAGCACGCGCTTGAAGTCCGACTTGTCGAAAGCGTCCTCGATCTCCTTGCGAATTTCGCGCAATTGCTTAACCAGCGCCGGGGTCGCGTGTTCGGCGCAAGCCCGCGCCGCTTCGGACTCGAGCAACGCGCGGATTTCGTAGATCTCCTGGACCTGCTCCGGGTCGAGCCGCGCGACGATCGGCCCGGAATGCGCCACGGTTTCGACCAGGCCCTCGGTCTCGAGGTGGCGCAGCACTTCTCGCACCACGGTCCGGCTGACACCGAGTTGATCGCACAAGGTGCGCTCGATCAGGCGGTCGCCGGGACGATAGAAACCCTGCGAAATTGCGTCGCGCAATTTCTCAAGCGTCAGCTCGCGCAACGTCGGTGCACTTCGGTCGACACGCATTTGATCGATCATGGTTTCTTGTCTCCGGTCTGAAATCCGGAATCCCTGGTTTTTGGAATCCCATAGTATTGCACAGCCTTGTTGTTCACCCTCACCCGTTTCGCTGACGTTATCCGGCAGGTTTTTATCAGGCCGCAAAAACCCGCGCACTCTCGTGCTCCCAATCGAGCCACGCCCGTGCACCGATCGCCAGGCTGGGCTCGCGCGAACTGATGGATGTCCGCACCGCGATCTCCTGTTCCCAGGGCGTGGCAACCGCGTAGTGCATGGTGTCGCCGAGATAGGTGACATCGCGAACGACCACCTGCAAGCCGCCTTCCGCCGCCTCCAATGGCTGCGCGCGAATGCGGATCTGTTCCGGACGCAGCATCAGCGCGCCGTTGTCGCCCGCGTTCAGAGCGTGATCGAAACCGCCGACCGACACCGGCTTGCCGTTCGGAAACACGGCCTGCGACGCACCGTTGCTGCCGGCCAGTGTGACCGGCAGGAAATTAGAGTTGCCGATAAAACTCGCGACGAAACGCGACGCCGGTTTCGCATACAGCTCCTCGCCGCTGCCGACCTGCTCGATGCGTCCCTTGTTGAACACCGCGATCCGGTCGGACAGGCGCAGCGCCTCCTCCTGGTCGTGGGTCACATAAAGGATCGTCACGCCGGTCTGCTGGTGGATGCGCCGCAGTTCTGTCTGCAATTCCTCGCGCAACTTCTTGTCGAGCGCGGAGAGCGGTTCGTCCATCAGCAGGACCGGCGGATCGTAGGCGAGCGCGCGCGCAATCGCCACGCGCTGCTGCATGCCGCCCGACAGCTGGTCCGGCATGCGGTCGCGGCAATCGGCGAGATGCACAAGCTTGAGCATCTGCTCGACCTTCGACTTCACTTGCGCATCGGGCAGACGCCGCACACGCAGCGGAAAGGCGACGTTCTCGCCGACCGTCAGATGCGGGAACAGCGTGTAGCGCTGGAACACCATACCGATGTTGCGCCGGTTCGGTGCAACCGATAGCAGCGACTTGCCGTCGAGCAGCACGCGCCCTTCGGTGGGCGACTGAAACCCCGCGACTATGTAGAGCGTCGTACTTTTCCCGGAGCCCGACGGTCCGAGAAACGTCATGAATTCGCCCTTCTCGATATCGAGCGAGACGTGGTCGATAGCGACCACCTGATCGTAGGTTTTACGAAGCCGTTGTATCTGCAGAAACGGTGCGCTCACGATTTACCTCTCTTAAGGACAAGCCCCAGCAACATCAGGATGACAGTCAACCCAACTAGCAGTGACGACGCCGCGGCAATCACCGGCGTCAGGTCCTGCCGCAAGGTGCTCCAGATCCGCACGGGCAGTGTTTGCAAGGTCGGGCTTGCCATGAAGATCGACACCACGACTTCATCCCACGACGCGAGGAACGAGAAGATCGCTGCGGCAAACAGACCGAGGCGAATCGCCGGCAGCGTGACGCGCCACTTCACTTCGAACGGGCTCGCGCCGCAGATCAGCGCGGCGTCTTCGAGCGCGGTATCGAAGCTCTCCAGCGAATTTCCGATGGCGATGATCGAAAACGGCAACGCGATAATCAAGTGTCCGATCACGAATCCGACCAGCGTTCCGGTCAGGCCGATGCGCAGGAAAAAGCCATACAATGCGACCGCGAGCACGACCACGGGCAGCACCATCGGCGTGAGGAAAAACGCCTTGAGAACCGCACGGCCGCGGAACGTGCCGCGTGTCAATGCAAGCGAAGCAAGGAGACCCAGCACCACCGACAACACCATGACGACCAGCCCCAGTTCGACGCTGGTAATCAGCGAGTCAAGCCAGCCTGGATCGGAAAACAGCATGCTGTACCAGCGCAACGTCCATCCCGGCGGCGGAAACAGCAGCCATTGCGAATCACCGAACGACAACGCAACGATGAACAGCACCGGCAGCAACAGGAACAGCGACACGGCCGCGCCGACGCTCAGCAGCACCCAGCGCAACGGTCCGAGACGTTCGAAATCTAGCAGCATGTCAGTGGGCTCCCGAAGCACCCGGCGCACGGCCGGAAAAGCGCAGTTGCACCACATAGAGCGACAGCGTCACGAGCAGCAAGACAAACGCAGCGGCGCCCGCAAGCCCCCAGTTCAGCAATTGCTGCACGAGTTGCGCGATCAGTTCGGCGAGCATCATGTATTCCGGACCGCCGAGCAGCGCGGGCGTCACGAAGTACCCGAGCGCCATCACGAACACCATCAACGCACCGCTGGCGATGCCGGGCATAGCCAAGGGCACCAGAACTCGCCAGAAGGCCTGCCAGCGGCTCGCGCCGCAGATGGCAGCAGCGCGCAACGTGGTGGGATCGATGGCGCGCAGGGTCGCGTGCAACGGCATTACCAGGAACGGCAACATGATGTACGTCATGCCGATGGTGACGCCGGTCAGGTTGTTGACCAGAATCAGCGGCTCATGAATCACGCCCAACCACATCAGCAAGCGGTTGATCGGCCCCGTCTGCTGCAACAGGACCATCCAGGCGAAGGTGCGTGCGAGCAGGTTGGTCCACATCGAAAGCAGCAGGATCGCGAACACCAGCTTGCTGACCCAGCGCGGCGCGATGGCGAGCAGCCACGCGGTCGGAAAACCGATCGCGAGCGTCACCGCCGTCACCACCGACGCCACAAAGAAGGTGTTGCCGAAGACCCGCAAGTAGGTTGTCGAACCGAACAACTGCGCGTAGTTCTGGACACCGGGCGCCGGGTCCAGCACGCTGCGCAGCAGCAGCGAGAGCACCGGCAACAGGAAGAACACGATCAGCAGCAGCAAGGCCGGCAACACCAGCCGCGCAGTCCGCAAACCGGTGCTCACCTTCGGCAGCGAGGCTGGAGGCTCCGCGACGGTGCTCATTGCGTTCGCCATGACAACTCCTTCAAGGTGATCGGCCGCCACTGCTTTACTTCGACTGCCACGCGTACCAGCGCTTGGCGATTTCATCGCGGTGATCGGCCCAGTACTTCATGTCGAGGTTGATCTGCGTCGCCTTGTACTGGTCCGGCTGCGTCTTCGCGACAGCGGCGGGCAGCAGCGCCGCCGACTTCAGGTTGACCGGCGCGTAGCCGGTTTCAGCGGCGAAATTCGCCTGCGCCTGCGCGCTGGTCGCGGTAGCGAGGAACTTCATCGCTTCAGCCTTGTGTTTCGCGCCCTTCGGCACCACCAGCATGTCGGCCGCGGTCAGATTCTGGTTCCACGATACGCCCACATCCACGCCGGTTTGCTGCAACGCGTGCAGGCGGCCGTTCCAGAACACGCCGAGTGGCGCTTCGCCCGACGCCATCAACTGCTGCGACTGCGCGCCACCGCTCCACCAGACAATCTGGCTCTTGATGGTGTCGAGTTTCTTGAACGCACGATCGAGGTCGAGCGGATACAGCTTGTCGGGCGCGACGCCGTCGGCAAGCAGCGCGACTTCCAGCACGCCCGGCGCGGACCATTTGTAGAATGTGCGTTTGCCGGGGAAACGCTTGGTGTCGAAGAGGTCGGTATAGTTAGCAGGACTGTCGTTCTTGAACGTAGCCTTGTTGTACCCGAGCACGAACGAATAATAGAAACTGCCGACTGCACCCGGCGACATGAAACGCGGGTCGAGCTGGCTCTTGTTCACTACCGAATAGTCGATCGGCTCGACCAGTCCGTCGCGCAACGCGGCATAGGCAAAGTCGCCTTCTACGTCGACCACGTCCCATTGCACGTTGCCGCTGTCGACCATGGCCTTGAGCTTGCCGTAATCGGTCGGCCCGTCCATCAGCACCTGAACTCCCGATGCCTGCGTGAACGGTACCGCCCACTCCTTCTGTTGAGCCGACTGTGTCGTGCCGCCCCAACTGGCGAACACGATGGGCGCGGCGGCCGCGAACACGGGCGCCGTAACCGAAACGACAGCGGTGACGACCAATGCGCGCACCAGGGCGTGCAAACGTAACGGTTGCTGCATGACGACTGCTCCTTGAAAGGAAACGGCTGACTTCGAGAGGACTAACGGTGAACGTCTGGTTTTATTTGAGCGGTGAAAATACGGCCGGCTTCATGATCTTGCTTTCCATGGTTTCCAGCAGCGCCTGGATCTTCGGCGCGAAAGCCTGCCACGCGGGATCTTCTGCCAGTCGCTGGCGGCGCGCCTCGCGATCATCGAGGCTCGTGTAGGCCCACATGTGGACGATCTGGTTCAGCGGCCCGATCTCCGAGAAGAAGTAGCCCACAAGTTCTCCGAGGTGATATTTCTGCAAAGCGATGCCTTCTTCCTCAACCAGTTTCAGATACGCGGGGACCGCGCCGGTCCGAATCTTGTAAGTGCGGATTTCGTAGTACATGGAGTCTCGTGAGTCTCTTCAACGCATGACGAAAGGATCGGCGATAGGCTCGTCCGACGTGCGGATCCATACGGATTTGGTGCGGGTGTAGTCGAGCACGGCGTCGAGCCCGCCTTCGCGGCCGAGTCCGCTCAACTGGTATCCGCCGAAGGGAACGATTGGTGAAACCGCGCGATAGGTATTCACCCACACGATGCCGGCGCGAAGCCTGCGCGTCAGCCGATGCGCACGCGTCAGGTCGCGCGTGAACACACCTGAGGCAAGCCCATAGCGCGTGTCGTTCGCGAGCGCAATTGCTTGTTCTTCGGTATCGAAACTCATCACGCTGAGCACCGGCCCGAACAACTCCTGCGCGACGCTCGGCACGTCTGAAGTAGCGCATTCCACAATGGTTGGCTCAAAGAAGAACCCTTCGCCCAAGCCTTCGGGACGATGGCCGCCGGTCAGCAGCTTCGCACCTGCGCCAAGGCTTGCCGCCAACACCGATTCAATATGGTCGCGTTGCTTACGCGTTGCGAGTGGACCCATCTCCGTGCTCACGTTCTGTGGATCGCCGATCTTGATTGCCCGCGCCTTTTCGACAAGCTTCGCAAGCAGGCGGTCGCGAATGCCGCGCTGCACGAGCAGCCGCGAACCCGCGACGCAACTCTGGCCGGTCGCTGCAAAAATCCCGGCGATGACCGCATTGCTAACGCTCTCCACGTCGGCGTCGTCGAAGACCAGTACGGGCGATTTGCCGCCTAGTTCCAGCGACGTGGCGGCGAGGTTCTCCGCCGAGTTCCGCACGATATGGCGTGCCGTTTCGGGGCCACCCGTGAAAGCGATCTTCGCGACGAGCGGATGAGTTGTGAGTGCGTGGCCGCAATCGGCGCCGAAACCCGTCAGGATGTTCACCACGCCTGCCGGGAAACCAGCCTCGTGAACCAGACGCGCGAACGCGAGCAACGGCGCAGGCCCCTCTTCCGAGGCCTTGATGACGATCGTACAGCCCGCGGCAAGCGCCGGCCCGATCTTCACCGCGGATAAGAACAACTGCGAGTTCCACGGCACGATACCCGCAACGACACCGACCGGCTCGCGTCGAAGAAAGACTTCCATGTCCGGTTTGTCGACGGGTAGATACGCTCCCTGGATCTTGTCCGCGACGCCCGCGTAATAGCGGTAGTACTCGGCGACATAGCCAATCTGGCTGCGCGTCTCGCGGATGATCTTGCCGGTGTCGGCAGTTTCAAGTTCGGCCAGTTCCTGCGCGTTCGCCGCGACAAAGTCGGCGAGGCGGTACAGCAGCTTGCCGCGCTGGCTTGCGTTCAGTCCGGCCCACTCGGGCGCGAACAGCGCGCGATCCGCTGCCCGCACGGCACGATCCACGTCGCCCGTGCTCGCTGCAGGCATGGTCGCCCAAACCGCGCCGGTCGCCGGATTGATACTGTCAAAGGTCTGCGCGGCGTCGCCGAATTCGCCGTCGATGTAATGCTGGAACGACTTCAACATGTCATCGGCTCCGGTTCAGCCTGCATCGAACGCGGGCATCACGTCCGATATGAACAGCTCCAGAGACCGGCGCTTGCGCTCGAAACTCATGTTGCTGTCTAGCCAGAAGCTGTATTGATCGAAGCCGAGTTCCTCATACTGTTTCAAGCGGCCGATGACATCGGCGGGCTGGCCGATCACCAGGCTCTTCCGAATCTGCTCCGGGGTGTATTGCGGGAACGACACTATGTCGGCTTCCGTCAGCCGTTCGATGAAACCCTGCTGCACCGGCCGCTCATTCTTGAACCACTTGCTGAAATAGCAATAGAAGCGGCTCAGGTCTTGCACGGCGGCATCGACTTCCGCAGCGTCCGCACCCACGAAGGTGTGCATCAGCATCATGATCTGCGGGCGCGGCACGTCGAGGTTCGCCTTGCAGGCCGCGTTGAAACGATCCATCAGGTTCACGACTTCGCCGTCCCCTGCTGCAAGCGATGTGACCTGCACATGGCAGCCGTTCCTCACCGCGAACTCGTGCGAGTTGGGGTCGCGCGCGGCCAGCCACATCGGCGGATTGGGCTGCTGGACCGGGCGCGGTACCGGCGTGGTCGAAGGCCACGACCAGAACTCGCCCTCATGCGCGTAGTCACCCTTGAACAATTGCCGCAACGCGGGTACGAGTTCGCGCATCCGTGCGCCCGCGCCGAACGCGTCCAGCCCCGGCAACAGACGTTCGTACTCGAAGGAATACGCACCGCGCGCAATGCCGAGATCGAGGCGCCCGTTGCTCGCGACGTCGACCATGCCGGCTTCCCCCGCGAGGCGGATCGGATGCCAGAACGGCGCGATCACGGTGCCGGTCCCCAGGCGAATACGTTCGGTGCGCGCAGCCAGGTACGAAAGGTTGATGAAGGGGTTCGGTGCGATCGTGAATTCCATCGCGTGGTGCTCGCCGACCCACGCGGTTTCGAAGCCGCCCTTTTCCGCAATCTGAACGAGCTCGGTGAGTTCGTCGAAGAGCTGCCGGTGCGGCGTCTGCGCGTCGTACCGTTCCATATGGAGAAACAACGAGAATTTCATGATCGGCCCATGTGCTGGAAATCAGTCCGTCTTGCTGCGAGCGCGATGAACAAAGCGCCCCGCTTCGTGTCGACCGCTGGAACGTTGCGGCTGGTATTACGGTATTCCATCGAATTGCGCAAATCAAGCGTTTCAATATTATGGTATTCCATAATATTGAAACGCACGGATGAACGGATTTGGCGTGGATGAGAACGGCGTGGAGGAGCGCAAGATTGCGCGGCAGTGCCGCTGCTTCGCCATCGTCGATATCCTCTCGACCAGCGTCGCATTGCGCAAAGGCGATGCCCACACGCTCGCCGTGCTGGACATGAAAAAGCGTCTGGCCGACATGCGTTCTACCGGTGTTATTTGAACTGCGCACGTGAAATCTTTTGAAGCCGCTGTCGATTCCCCGTGTCCCGATTCGTCGTAGTATCAGAGCCGCCTGTCGGTCCTGAATCGACTTCGGAGCCGCGCGGCTCCAACAACCCACTCAAGGAGAAACGACAATGCGCGTCATGGTAATGGTAAAGGCTACGAACGAATCAGAGGCCGGCAAAATGCCCAGTACGGAGCTGCTTACAGCAATGGGCAACTTCAATGAAGAACTCGTCAAGGCAGGCGTCATGCTCGCGGGTGAGGGCTTGCACCCGAGCAGCAGGGGCAAACGGGTGCGCTTCTCGGGCAGCCAGCGGACAGTAATCGATGGACCGTTCGCGGAGACCAAGGAACTCGTTGCCGGGTTCTGGCTGTGGGAAGTCAAGTCGATGGAAGAAGCGGTCGAATGGGTCAGGCGCTGTCCCAACCCCATGGAAGGTGAGTCCGAAATCGAAATTCGCCGGGTGTACGAGGCCGCCGATTTCGGCGCTGAATTCACACCGGAATTGCAGGCCCAGGAGGAGCGCCTGCGCGCGGAGGCCGAAGGCAAGTTGAACAAGCCGCGGTGACATAAATGCGCCAAGGTGCACGCACGATGCCTTGGCGCCTTCGGTCATCCAGGCCCGCGCTGGATCCAGGGCTCAAATAAAACCCTCCCTGACACAAGCCTGACAAGATAGGCGAAGGCCTGGAGGTCCTCGCCCCTCTCCGTACAAGCTCCTATCTCCTGAAGAATTCCTGGCCGTTGCAGCGAGCGTGTTTTCGCGCTCGATTGGTCGAGTTTTGGCTTACTATTTGGCTCACCAAGATACGAGTGATCTGTTGCCGCCCAGAGGAGTGGGTCCGCATGGACGAATCGCGCATTTGAGCTTATAACGTGATCGATGACGGCATTGCAGCGCCCCACCGGAGCGACATGATAATGAGCATGCTTTCGTTGCACCTCTCCGAAATGCTCGCTGCGCCCAGACGATTTTTTGCCTGGCTTCATCCGGTCATGCTTGCCTGCGCGACAAGCGTTTTGCTGTCGGCATGTCAATCGCCCTCGCCTCCTGCGCCGACCGCTGCTGCACCTCAGCCGGCGCCGACTGCAGCCGCCAAGGGAGCCGATGACCCGGGACAACTCGACGCCGAAGTAAAGATCAACAAGTTTCCCGTCCCTGTGCCTCCACCCTCGGCAGAGACGCCACCACTCAGTCTGAAGTTCGTGGCGGGACAGGGGAAACATCCGATTACGTTTGGCGACGTAGAAGATTCCCTGAGCGACCTGATCAACGCCGCCGGTTATGACTGGCGTCAGTTCTACGACTATCCCGGCGGCTTCGCCATGGTCACGCGCGTAGAACAGACCAGGCCCGACTGGACGCCTATGCCCTCGCCGGCCAGGTGGGCGGTCAACGTAGGAGCGATCAAAAGCTGGTCGATAGGCGAGGTCATCCGACGTTTCTCTTCCGCGCCCAGCGGCTACTATCAGGTCATCGTATTCGTCGTGACGGACCAGCCGGTGGTGACCGCTGCGCAGCAGGCAACGTATGCGGACCTGACCAGCAAGTTACCGCCTGGCGCCGATCGGCTGCCGCAAGGAATTTCCAGCCGGACTGCGAGCAAGGACACAAAGTGCACGGTGCTGATCTACGAGTTCAAAAAGTCCGACGGTCAGGACGCGGCCGTGATCGTGCCGGGCAGTCTTGACGCGCGGGATCATCTTCAGCGTACAGCGCTTTGGCCCGGACTGGCGGGTACGCAATGAGCTACAAGACCTGCCAAAACTGGCTGGCCAGTGTCTGGGTCGCCTTCTTTATTCTGCAGGTCGGCCTGCTGGTGCTGCGCTCGGTCGTAGGCGCCGCCGATAGCGACGAGAGCAGGAAGCTGACATCGGAGATGTGGAGTTGGTACATCCCGATGGTGATGCCGACCTTGAGCATCATCGTGGCAGCGTTATACGCGGCAGCGCCAGCGGCAAGGCAGGAGATGCCGACGCCAGTGATTCGGCTCGTCATACTCATTGTGTTGTCGCTGGCTTATTTACTGTCGCTCTCCACACTGATCGTGCTGCCGCCCAGCCTAGGAACATCGCCGAAAGAACATCTGGATCTGCTCCACAGTTCAAACTACTGGCTGGGTGCTTTTCAGCTATGCATAGGTGCGTCTTTAGGTAACTTCTTTCCTAAAAAGTCGGGCGACTAGAGCCATCTGTTTCATTCTTGCTGCTTACGCCGAACTTTACTAATCGCCGATCCGATCGACTCAAACCCTAGTGACCGCCTGCTCCCGCAGCCGCTGCGCTACCGTCCTTGCCCGGCTTTGTCAGCCAGATCAGCGGAATGATCGCGATGAAAATCACCGCCGAGAGCCAGAAGATATCGTTCAATCCGAGCATGGCGGCTTGTGTATTAAGCGAGGATTCGAAGAACGCCATCGCTTGCGACACACTGCCACCAAGCGTGTTCTGCATTGCATCGATGCTCGCGACAAAGTTCGGATTATTGACGCTGGTTTGCTCGGCCAGTTGTGCATGATGCAGGATCGTCCGATCGTTCCAGCCGGTACTCACCAACGACGTTCCAACAGCACCCGCAAAGACCCGGGAGAAATTTGAAAGCCCTGCAGCGGCAGGAATCTTGTCCCCCGGCAAGCCCGACAGAATGATCGCCGTAAGCGGAACAAAAAACAGCGCGGTAGGAATCCCTTGCAGCAAGGTCGGAACGACCAGGGTCCATGTATCGACGCCTGTCGTGTAAAACGACCGCATGAAAAACACACCGGCAAAACCGAGAAAGGCCAGCGTGGCAAGCACGCGCGCATCGCTCTTCGGCATGATCCTCGCCATCACCGGCGCAAGCAGCACGGCAAAAATACCCAGTGGCGCGGTAGCAAGACCGGCATCGACGGAACGGTAGTTCAGGTACTGCTGCATCCACTGCGGCAAGATGACGAGGTTCGAAAAGAAGACCGCATAAGCGACTGAAATCGCGACGGTCCCACCCAGGAAATTACGTCCTTTGAAGAGCCGGAGGTCGATGATCGGATTCTTTTCAGTCAACTCCCAGATCATGAAGAACACGAAGCTGATCAACGCAAAAATCCCCAGCGCGACGATCACCGGCGACGTGAACCAGTCGAGGTCCTTGCCTTTATCGAGCATGATCTGCAACGAACCGACCCACGCGATCAATGAGATCAAACCCACTTTGTCGATGGGAATCCGCTTCACCGGCGTTTCGCGCGTCCGGTAGATCGCCCACGTCACGCCGGCGGCAAACAGGCCGACAGGAATGTTGATATAGAAGATCCACGACCACGAGTAGCTATCGGTGATCCAGCCGCCCAGCGCCGGTCCGACGATCGGGCCGACCGTCGCAGTCATGGCCCACAACGCCAGCGCATGCGAGCTCTTTTCCTTCGGATAAGAACCGAGCAGGATTGCTTGCGACAGCGGGATCAACGGGCCCGCAACCGCGCCTTGCAGAATTCGCGCGCCGAGCAGCACGGGAAGATTCGGCGCAATGCCGCAGAGCCACGAAGACAACACGAACAACAAGATCGCCCACACGAACAGCTTGACCTGCCCGATGCGTTGCGTGAGCCAGCCAGTCAGCGGAATCGAAATGGCGTTGGCTGCGGCGAACAGGGTGATGACCCACGTCCCTTCATCGACCGAGACGCCCATGTTGCCGGAGATGGTCGGGATCGCAACGTTCGCAATCGATGAATCCAGCACGTTCATGAAGGTGGCAAGCGCAACGGCAAGCGTGGCAAGCGCCAGCTTCCCGCCAGTGAGCGGCGCGAGCGCGCCGGATTGAGACGACGTATTCATGGCTGCTCCCAAGGACACTCTAAATCTGACTTATCAGATATATGGTTAAAAAAATGCGCTTACCCGGCGCGATTAGGTTGAGCCTGATCGCGCTTCGCCATGGTCTTGGGAGCAGCTGCCGGAACTAACGGCATGTTGTCGGCAATCACCTTCGCAATCTCCGCATCGGCTTGTGCACCGTATTGCTCGAATACATCCGTCCGATACGACGTGTTGGTCGCAGCGGCCAGTTCCGTACCGGATTCGTCGCGTGTTTCGACTTCGACGTCCATCGACAAGCCGATGCGCAACGGATGCTGTTGAAGCTCACGCGGGTCGAGCTGGATGCGTGCGGGCAAGCGTTGCACGACCTTGATCCAGTTGCCTGTCGCGTTCTGTGCAGGCAGCACCGCAAACGCACTGCCCGTGCCTGCGGAAAAGCCCACCACGCGGCCGTGATACTTGACGCTCGATCCGTACACGTCAGCCGTCAACGTGACCGGCTGACCGATGCGCATGCGCCTCAGTTGCCCTTCCTTGAAGTTGGCGTCGACCCAGACGCCGTCGAGCGGCACGATCGCCATCAGCGGCGTGCCCGGGGCGATACGCTGGCCGACTTGTACCGAACGGCGAGCGACGTAGCCCGTGACCGGCGCGGGCAAGGTGTTGCGGGCGTAGCTTAGATAAGCATCCCGAACCTTGCTCGCCGCGGCCTGCACATTCGGATGTTGTTCGATGGAGGTACGGTCGGTCAGCACGTGGTTCGCTTCGGCTTGCTGGCGTACGGCGTCGAGTGCGGCTTGCGCGCTTTTGAGGGCATCGCGGGCATGCGACACGTCTTCCGCCGATACCGCCCCGGTGTTTTCCACAGCCTGACGACGTTGCAGATCCGAGTTGGCGCGGGCGAGATCCGACTCGCGTTGCGCGATGCTCGCTGCATAAAAGTCATTGTTCACGTAGAGGCTGCTCACTTGCCGCACGGTCTGGCCGAGCGTGGCTTCCGCATTGCCAAGCGCAACTTTTGCATCGGCTGAATCCAGCGTGACGACCGGGTCGCCGGCCTTGACGATCTGCGTATCGTCGGCGTTCACCGCGACAACCGTACCGCTGACTTGCGGCGTGAGTTGCACGAGATTGCCACTGACGTAGGCGTCGTCCGTCGACTGGTAGAAGCGTGCATCGGTGTAGTAATACGCACCGTAGCCTACGGCCGAGATGACAATTGCTGCACCAAGCAAGGAAAGCAGCAGCTTGCGTTTCGTGCGCGGTGCGGTCTCCTGGGGTAAAGCACCCTTGGCCGTTTCGTTTGAATCCGCTGTCGCGCGGCCGGACTGAATGGTATCGCTCATTTCAACTTCTCCTGACGGGTCCGTGAAATGCCGGCTTAGCGCGCGGCAACAGTTTGTGAAGACGAAGGGGTGCTTGTGTCGGTATAGCCACCGCCGAGTGCCGCGGCGAGTGCGATCTGCTGGTCACGACGGTTCATTTTCAGATCGACCACGGCCTGGTCCGCCGACAACGCATTCATGTCGGCGTTGAGTACCGTCAGCTGATTCGTGAGGCCGCCCTTGTACTGGACGATTGCTAGTTCATCGGCACGATGCGCGGCTTCCTGCGCAGTTTCTGCATCGACGAGTTGTGCATCCGCCGAACGGATCTGCGCGAGCTGCCTGGCGACATCGCTTAGTGCGGTGACGAGTGTCTGGTTATAGGTCGCAACGGCATAGTCGAAATCGGCATAACGGCCCTTGAGCTGGGCGCGCAATGCGCCGGCGTCGAAGATCGGCAAGTGGATCGCCGGACCGGCCGTTGCGGTTCTGCTTGCTGCCGTCAGGAAACGGCCAAAGCCGAATGCATCCAGGCCAATCGCGGCGCTCAGATTGATGTCGGGATAAAACTCGGCCTTCGCTTCCTTCACGTCATGCGTGAGGGCGTCCACACGCCAGCGCGCGGCGACCAGATCGGGCCGGCGGCTGATGAGATCGGCGGGCAGGTTATCGGGGAGCAGCACCTGATCTCCCACACCCAGCGCCGGGCGTTGAATCGTCAAGCCGCGATCCGGTCCTGCGCCAAGCAACGCGGCGATTTGATAGCGCGTCGTGAGAATCTGGCCATCGAGAGCAGTCAACGATGCATGACTTGTTGCAACGTTCGCCTGCGCGGTCTTGCGCTCCACTTCAGTGTCCAGCCCGGTCGCAATCCGACCCGCCGCAATGCGTTCGATCTGATCGCGTTGCGCGACTTCCTTAACAGCGATGTCACGTTGATCGTACAAACGAGCAAGCTGGTTATAAGCGCGAGCAATCGATGTGGTCAGCGTCAGCTTCACGACTTCAGCATCCGCTTCGCTTGCCTGCGTTTGAGACACCGCCGCCTTCAGCGCTTCACGATTCTTGCCCCACAAGTCGAGGTCGTACGAAGCGGAAACCAGCAGCTTGTTTTCGGTCTGCCACGAACCCGCATACGGCGGCGGCACGGACGCGGTGCCGGAATACTGCTGGCGGGTCATCGAATAATCCGCGCCAACCTTCGGCATTGTGTTGGCCTTCGCCGTTTCGCTATAAGCATTGGCCGAAGCAACCCGGGCACGTGCCTGATCGAGCGACGGGCTGCTCTTCAGCGCTTCGGCAAGCAGCGCCTTCAACTGCGCGTCGCCAAATTGATCGGCCCAACCGGCCGCCGGCCAATGGCCGCTTTCCGACGGAATGCTTTGCGTCGTCTCATACGACTCCGGTTGCGCCATGTGCTGGTCGCTGTGAATGCCCGAGTAATTCGCGCACGCCGACAGCACCGCGGCAAACATCACCGATACGCCCAGGGCCGATACTCTCGACCCGATCGATCTTTGGTTTAACTGTGATTTCATTTTCTGACTCATCAGATAATTGGAGAAAAAAAATCGGCGCACTTACTCGGCTCATTTACTCATCAAGAAATTTACGAAGCAGGCGGCGAAACTCTTCGAACTCGGCTTTGTTGAAATGCTTCAAGTGTGCGTTCAACACATCCGGTGCGACCTCCGGAATTTGGGCGGCGACTTCCTCACCCTTTTCCGTCAACGCCAGATTGACGACACGGCGATCTTCAAGGCTGCGCGAGCGTTGCAGCAACTCCTTCGCCTCCAGCTTGTCGAGCATGCGTGTCATCAGACCGGTATCGATCCCCAACACTTTCGACAGCTCGAACGGCGTTGCAGCAAGACCGAGCGTGAGCGCCATCAAAATACCCATCTGCTGACTGGAGATATCCAGTTCCTTCAGCGCCGCATCCATCTCGACTATCAGGATGTTGCGCGCTTTGTTGATCATGAAACCGATGCTTTGGGTCAGACGAAAATTGTCCTTGCTGTAGTGATTCATCGTTGCCTCCGTTGATGAAAAACATATTATTTGATAAGTCAGATATTGTCAAGATAGATTTATCGCAATCGATCACAGCGTTAGGAAAATGTAAAAAATCGGGCTTGGTGACGCCGGACCATCGGCCTCACTGGTATGTCAAAATCGATCGATTGATCTCATTCGAGGATACCGCTGCAATGGAAATTCATGTGACCATTCACGGCCGCGACGACTTGAGCGGACAGATCTACCGGCAGTTGCGCAGCGGTATTGTCGAAGGGCGGCTGGCAGCGGGCGAACGCCTGCCCTCCACCCGCGACCTCGCCACCCAACTCGGCGTCTCGCGCAAAACGACGCTTGATGTCTTCGAACGCCTCACTACCGAAGGCTATCTTCGTTCGCGTCCCGGCGACGGCACGTTCGTGGCCGTTGGATTAACCCGCGTTCCAACCCATCCCGCCGATGCAATGAAACATCAGGCGAGGACGCAAGCCATCTGGTCATCAATGCCTGTGCAGCTTTCCATGCCCAGACACGGCACCCCGTACCCGCTTGATTTTATGGGCGGCGTGACCGACAAGCGCCTGTTCCCCTTCGACACCTGGCGTCGCTGCATCAATCACGCGGTGCGACTGCAGGCGCGAGGACGCGGCCAATATCACGATCCGGCCGGCGAACAGGAAATGCGTCTTGCCGTATCGCGTTATCTGTCGTTTAGCCGCGCCGTGGTGAGCAACTGGCAAGACGTGATCGTCACGCATGGTGCACAGCAGGCAATCGATCTCATCGCGCGCGTGGTGCTGCGTCCCGGCGATGTAGTCGCAGTCGAGGAGCCGGGTTATCCGCCGGCGCGCGCGGCGTTCGTGGCGGCCGGCGCCAAGATAACCGGCGTGCCCGTCGATGAACAAGGTTTGATCGTCGAGCAATTGCCCAAGAAGGCCCGGCTTGTCTACGTGACGCCGTCGCATCAGTTTCCGCTTGGCATGCCAATGAGTCTCGAGCGCCGCGTCGCGTTGCTTGAATGGGCGCAGCGTCAGGGCGCGGTCATCATTGAAGACGACTACGACGGAGAGTTCCGCTTCGAAGGCCGCCCTATGGAACCGCTCAAGAGCCTGGACCGTGCGGGTCTGGTGACGTACGTCGGCACGTTCTCAAAGACGATCTTTCCCGAGCTGCGGGTAGGTTATGTCGTGCCGCCGTTGTCGCTGAACGAATCGATACAAAAGGCCAAGCAGATCAGTGACTGGCATACCTGCTCGTTAACGCAAACGGCGCTGGCGAAATTCATGCTCGATGGCGACTTCGCCAAGCATCTGCGACGCATGCACAAGCATTACGAGGATCGGCGTAAGACACTTGCCACGCACCTGCAAAACGAACTCGCTGAATGGTTCGAACCGAGAATTCCCGCTGCGGGAATTCACATGACAGCGTGGCTAAAGGGATCGTTGAAGGAGAAACATCTGACCGGCGGCGCTATGGATCCGTCCATCGGCTTGTACGGCATCTCCGCGTTCTATATGAATCGGCCCGCGCAGGAAGGGCTGATTTTCGGCTATGGCGGGATCGAGTCGAACGACATCGAAAGTGCGATGAAGAAACTCAAGACACGCTTGTCCAGGATGACGTTCGCCAAATAAGCGTTACGGTTGCGCCCCGGCATAGTAGGTCGCCGCAGCGTCGATTTCTTCCGGCGTCATGTTGCGTGCAACGTTGCGCATCTGCTCGCTGATATCGTTATGACGCGTGCCGTTCGCGAACGCCTGCAATTGCCCTCTTGTGTACGCTGCGGGCATTCCCTCGAGCCACGGGCTCCCCGCTTTATGATCGATGCCGCCATGGCACGATGCGCAGGACGCAATGTTTCGCATCGGCGCACCGTGGGACACAATGTCGGGCGCAGGCATGGACGAAGACGCGCTGGTACGCACCGCCACCGGCCTCGGCAGATAAGCGTAGTACGCGGAGAGGTCGCGCATGTCCTGGTCGCTCAGGTTCGATGCCATCGGCGACATCACCGCGTTGCGGCGCGCGCCCGACTGAAAGTCGGCCAACTGCTTGTAGACCACAGAGGCATATTGGCCCGCGAGATTCGGCGAGTTGGCGTCGCTTATGCCACGCACGCCATGACACATCGTGCAGCGCAGGGACAAGGTCGCTCCACGACCGATCAACGTGCTGCCCGAGTCGGCCAGCAGTTGCGGCGTCATGGCGACCGCGCTGGTTTGCACCAGCGGCACAGGTGTGGCCGACGAAGCGCGCAACCATTGTTGCGGTACGCCCGCTGCGCTGCAAATCGCATTCCAGATGCCCTGGAAGGGTTGATCGCTTTGCGCCGACGGCAACCATATGAACCCCACGGCCGCCGAGAACACGACGAGCGCAAGCATGCCGCCGACCGTGACCGTGAACCACCGGTTACGTAACGAGAATAGGCGTTCATCGCTCATCGTTGGGGCCCTCCAATCGGAATCGCGGGAACGGACGTATCGGAGCGCAATAACAGCGAAGCGACCGGATAGCCATAGTTGAAGAGCGTGAGGCCAATCATCAACGCAAGCCACAAGCCAAAGCTGTTCAACGCGACCGGGATGGTCTTCGATTCATGCACCGCCGTGCTGAACCGGTACTCCTCAAGCACCACATGCGGTGCACGGTGCGCCCGAATCAGCACGACGAAGAACATCACTGCAGAGATCACGAGAATGACGCCGCCGATGGTCGAAATAATCACTGATACCGCCTGCTCCGCAATCTCCGGGTCTGTGTAGTCGTAGAAGGCCATTCGTCGCGGCATGCCGAGAATGCCGGCGAAATGCCACGGGAACGTCAGAACGATCATGCCGATGAACCACAGCCACAACTGCTGGCGCATCAGCTTGAATTGCGTCATGGCGCGGCCGGTGAGATGCGGCCAGAGATCATAGGCGATCGCGAAATACATGATGACGATCGCGCCCGCGAAGATCAGGTGAAAGTGGCCCGTGATCCACTGCGTATTGTGGATAGTCGAGTCGAGCTGGTAGCTCATGTTGATGATGCCGCCCGCACCGCCGAAGCCGAGCATCACGAACGAAAACGCGAGCGCAAGCATCAACGGATTATCCCAGGGCAACGCTTTGATCCAGCCGAAGCTGCCCCTGCCGCCTCGCAAACGCGCCGCAATTTCAACCGATGCACAGATGGTGAACACGGTCAGCAAGGTCGGCACTGCGACCAGCGCCGTGAACACCGAATGCATGAACTTGAAGCCCGAGCCAACTTGCGGATCGGCGAACAGATGGTGAATGCCGATCGGCATCGAGACCACCAGGAACAGGATGAACGAGATGCGCGCCATCGAATCGCTGTACAGACGGCCGCCGATCGCGCGCGGAAGGATCGTGTAATACGCTATGTAAGCCGGCATCAGCCAGAAATAGACGATCGCGTGAAGCGACCACGAGAAGAACACACGAGCGAGACCGGCGTCGATCGTCGTCTTGAAGCCAAGCGCCACAGGCAGAATCTGGAACAGGATCTCGATGGCCGCACCGACCGCTGTCCAGCCCCATAAATATGCTCCTGCCACGCTGGCGAACATGGCCAGAGGCACCGGCACGCCCCGATGCTCGCGTTTCCACGCGGCCAGGTTGATCGACATCAGCGCTACCCAGATCCATGATCCGACCACTACCAGGACGATGCCGATGTAATAGAACGCATTGCCGATCATCGGCGGGTAGAAGGTGTACAGGACCGAGGCGAGGCCCATTGCGACGGGGACCATCGCAGTGACCGTGCCGAGCGCCACGAGAATGAAACCGGCCCACGCCCAGCGCACGCCGATCAGCGGTTTCTTCAGTGCCAGTTCGGTGACCGCGTAACCAAAGCCCATTGCGATCAACGTGGGGAACACGTAGGCCATTGCCGAGCCGTGCGCCGTTACCGAGCGATAGTAGAGCTCCGGATTCTGCAGCCACGGATGCAACGGACTGCGCACCCACATTTGCCACGCGCCGAGCAGCAGCGCGCCGCCGAAGGTGATGAAACCCAGCCAGAAATGCGCGAGAACGAGTCGCTTGCTATTTAACACAGCTGAGTCTCCGCGAACCGTTAGCGTTTGCCATCTTGAGGAAAGCCGTTTTGTCGATCACCTTGACGTGCGCCCACATGCCTTGATGCCCCGTGCCGCAAAACTCGTGGCATGGCATCAGGTGCTCCGCGGGCTGCGTGAAGGTGGTCTTGAAGGTGGAGATATAACCGGGCTCGAGCATCGAATTGATATTCGTGTTCGTGATGAGGAACCCGTGCACGACATCCGCGCTGGTGGCGCGGAATGTGATGGGCGTATCGGTTGGAATGAGCAGGCATTGCGGCGTGAACGAGTACTGCTGCGCGACGATCCGCACCGTCACCGAGCCGTCCACTTCAACTGCACTACCCAGGTTGCTCTCAATGAATTCACCGCTCACGTTAAGCGTCTCAGGCCGCACGGTCTCCACGCGGGACGGCGGCATCATCGCCCAATGCAGTCCGGTAAAGATCGTCATGGCGACGAGCACGCAAAGAATGCCGATGACAAGAACTGCCCACTTGCGCTCGATGCGCGCGGCAATGTCGGCAGATGCATGCGACGGGTGTTCAGTGCTCATTGGATAACGCCGCGGGGTAAGAAGACCAGGAAGTAGAACGCAAACCACAAGCCGATCACAATGGCGGTAGCCACTCCGGCTAGCGCAATGGCGCCCTGCGGACCGTCTCGCACGATCTCGTCGACGGCAGCATCTTCATTCTCAGAATCAGTCATGACGTCCTCAATAAAGTGGGGCTGAGCGCAACGCGTTGACTTCTTTTACGCTAACCGGCGTGCCGTGATTGCCCCAGGCCGTGCGGATATACGTAACGACCGCCGCAACCTCGACATCGGACAGCGATTGAGCAAACGGCGGCATGCCGTAGGGCATCGGGTTCTTCTTCGTGCCGGGCGCGTAACCACCGTTCAGCACCATGCGGATCGGATTCACAGACGACGTCATCTGGATCGACTGGTTGTTCGCGAGAGGCGGGAAATGCGGTAGCTTGCCCTGCCCTTGCGACGCATGACACAGCGCACATTGGGCGTCATAGATCTTCTTGCCTAGCGGTGAAAGACTGTTCTTTTGTTCGGCGACAGCCTCGGTTGCCGGTACGACCTTTTCTCCGGCACGCGCGGGCAAGGTCTTCAGGTACACCGCCACCGCGCGAATGTCTTCATCAGACAAATACTGGAAACTGTCGTACACGACCTCGGCCATGGGCCCATACACTGCGCCCCGGTTCGATACGCCCGACTGCAGCAGGTCCGATATGTCCTCGATGCTCCAGTCGCCCAGCCCTGCTTCCTTATTCGACGTCAACGAAGGCGCATACCAGTTCTGCACGGGAATCAGCCCGCCTTCGAAACGCTTGGACGCTGAATTGCCGCCTAGCGCGTTGATCGCGGTATGGCACATCGTGCAATGGCCGAGCCCTTCGACCAGATAAGCGCCGCGATTCCATTCGACGGATTGCGTGGTATCCGGCTGGTATTCGCCAGGCTTCATGTACAACATGCGCCACCCGTACAGCAATGAGCGCTGGTTGAACGGAAACCGCAATTCGTGCGCTCGATTAGGCTGATGAATGGGTGGCGTCGACAACAGGTAGGCATAGATGGCGTCGGAGTCGTCGCGCGTGACCTTGGTATAAGAGGCGAACGGCATGGCGGGATAAAGCAACTCGCCGTCGCGCGACTTGCCGGTGTGCATCATGGTGTAGAACTCGGCCGAGGTCCACTTGCCGATGCCGGTCTCCTTATCCGATGAAATGTTCGGCGTATAGAGCGTGCCGAATGGTGTTTCCATCGGTCGGCCGCCACCGAATAATTTGCCGGCCGGCACCGTGTGGCACGCGATGCAATCGCCGGCGCGAGCGAGGTATTCGCCGCGGGCAATCACTGAAGGATCGGCGGCTCGTGCATTCATCGTCACGATACAAGCGCAAAAAAGCATTAGGGTGCGGAAACTGAACACGTCTATTTCCTCGCCTAGTGATTAGGAACAGTGCCGCAAGCCAGCGGCATCTTGAGTGACCCTGCCGCCACCGGCACCGGATTCTCCGGCGCGGGTAACGAAGCCAGATACGCCCCGATAGCCGTGATGTCGCGGTCGGCTAGCTTGGTGGCGATGTCATGCATGCAGTCGGGCGCAAGCGTTGTGCGCGTGCCGTAACGCCATGCGCCCAACTGCGCGCTGATGTAGTCGGAGTGCAAGCCCAGCAAGCCCGGAATCGCCGGCTCCATGCCGGTCAGGGCTGCACCGTGACAGGCAACGCATGCGGGAATCTTGCGCGACGCAGTGCCGCTATTCACTAAGGTCTTACCTAGCGCAAGCGTCGCTGCATCGGCGGTGATGGGTGACGGTGCGGGAAATGGCGGATGCTCGGCTGCAAAGTACTCGGCAATTTTCAGCAGATACGGATCCGGGAGATACGCCAATAAATAGTTCATTGGCGGGTACTTGCGACGACCGTCCCTGAAGGCCAGCAACTGGTTGTAGAGATAACCCGCGGGTTTGCCTGAGAGCCTTGGGTAATAGTCGTTGCTCGTGCCTTCACCTTGCGCGCCATGGCAAGCCGCGCAACCAAGCACGCGTGCCTGCATGGTGTCAGGTGCCTTCTCGGCCTGCGCCTCGCCAGCGGCGAATGCATCCAGGCTTGAAACCGCGAGCAGCACTAGTGTGATGACGACGCTGCGTATGCCCACCGTTGTGTCCCTCGATCGGGTTTTTGTGTCCGCAGTATTAAGCTGCAGTTGATTTTTTATGCCTACGCGACTGCACTGGCAAGCCAGCTTAAAGCACTTAAGCCGATTTGCCGAGCGCTAAGATTCACACGATTTCGCGCATTATTAATCAATATCGAGATGATTCAACATGCCGAAATAATGAGCTTGACTGTTCAATGATCCAGATCAAGAAATCGCTCTATTTTTCTGGAAATCCTGTTTTTGGGTTTTCGTTCGCACCCGGCATCCCCCCGACCACTACCCCCGAAAACCCAGCATCACCCCCGCCCGAGTGCGAACGAAAACCCCGTCGATTGCGTTCTGTAGTGGTCCTTCACTGGTTACCTGAAATTAGTAAAAATCGGTTATTTATAAGGTCCAGTAAAACGCCTAATCTAGCTCATGTCGCGCGGCAACGCGCATCGTCAAAACCAACAAGGAGCCATCATGCAAACCCGTCTCGACTTCTATAAAGCCAAGCCGCCCGCTATCAAAGCATTGATCACACTGGAAGAGTACATCGGTAAGTCATCGATAGAAAAGCCGCTCGCTGAACTGGTCCGTCTGCGAGCTTCGCAGATCAATGGCTGTGCATTCTGCGTCGACATGCATACGACCGACGCTCGCAAGGGCGGGGATACGGATCGCAGGCTTTCGACTGTGGTGGTGTGGCGTGAGACGCCCTTCTTCACGGACCGCGAACGTGCTGCGCTGGAATGGACCGAAGCGGTCACGCTGGTCTCGCAAGATCATGTACCCGATGCGGTCTGGGAAGCTGTCAAACCACATTTCACCGAAGAAGAAATCGTGGACCTGACGCTGCTTGTCTCGGCGATCAACAGCTGGAATCGCCTTGCTATCGCCTTCCGCAAGATGCCCGGCTAAATCCGCGTTGAGCGTAGCTTCACAATCAAGGCGTGCGCCAGTCACATGACCGGCGCCGCCCCGAAGGAAACTGCCAACAGTCTGGCCCGAATCGCTCACGACCCCCCATAGATATTGCAGAAGCTGACAGGACCGACACAAGCTTCATGACTTTGCGTCCCGGTCATCGGGACACGCGGTGCGCTCACGCTCGATCCGGCCGCAACACCGCCATACGCGTTCGCGTTTTCCTGCCGATGTGCGAGTTGGTTTTGAAACGCCGGGCTGACATCCGGATACGAAGCATCAGTCACGTACTCCGAACCATTTTTCTGCGCTTCCACGAGTTGCTGGCGAACTTCAGCGCGGGTCAATCCTTGCGCGAAAGCGCTTGAGGAAACGAGCACGGCGGCGGACATGGTAAGCAAGGCAAGTATCTTCATTTTCGACTCCAGTGTGTTTAACGGGTTGGCACAAGGGCAAACCGCTTTTCTACTGGCTTTATTCCTGAAAAATCGAAAATTAAATCGGGGCATATGGTGGCTTGGTATGACAACAATGCCGCAAGCACTTAACACAAACATCAGCGCACAAGAAAAAGCCACCGGACAATCAAATCCGGCGGCGGAAGAAGTTGCTTGGCGCGCGACGAAAACGCCTAAAGCGCTTGCACCTGGACAGGCGCACCCGGCTTGCCAGACACCTGCGGAGCAATCACAAGGTACCGCCGCTTGTCGCCGGTCGCGTTGGTCCCCGGCACAACGACCTGACGGATCTGACCAATCGCATTGACGATCGCCGAGCCTGCCGGGTTGGTCATGAACATTGCGAGCGATTCGATATTGCCGCTGCCATCGGCGTTATCGGAAAGGCCCAGCACGTACGGCGTTTTCGGCTGCAAGCCGGTAGCCGACGCCTGCAACACCTGCAGCAAACCCTGATCGAACAACGCGACGCTGGTAGGCGCCGAGTCTGCCTCTGGGCTCGCCCCGACCGGCACCATGCTCAGGCGCACAGTCTCGCCCGCGAGCCCGAGCGGCTGTGTGTTTTGAGTGCCGTCGCCTTCAGGCACCGCGTTCGGAACATAAGTGACCGCTTGCGGCGCTTGCCCGACAGGCACGGTAGCAATGACCTTATTAGTCAGGGTATCGATAGCGCTCAGAGCATCGGCGTTTTCCAGACCGACATACACGCGGCTGCCATCGCCTGATGGCCAGATGCCGTGCGGCAGCTTACCGACTGGAATGGTTGCCACTTGCGAGAAATCGTCGGTACGGAACACCTTTACCTGATTCAGTCCGCCGACCGTCACATAAGCAAACGTGCCGTTGGCGTTATGCACGATGTTCACATGGTTCGTGATCGGCCCTGTATCAAGCACCTTCAGCGTAGCGAATGGCGGACGAGCATCGAAGACCTGCGTCTTCCCCGTATCTTTCAGCGTGAACCAGACCTGCTTGCCATCGGGCGTCGCTGCAATGTTCGGGCAGAACGGGCTCACCTGCGTGACCTTCCCGACCAGCTTGTGATCGGCGACCGAGATCACATCCACTTCCGGATTAAACGACGAACACACGTACCCGTATTTGCCGTCCGGCGAGAAAATCTGCATGCCCGGACCCGCCGGCGTGATGATGCGGGTCTTCTCCTCGAAGGTGTGTCCATCCAGAACGGACACATAGTTTTCTCCTCGCACGGTGACCCAGACCTCCTTACCGTCAGGCGTAAAAAACGCTTCATGCGGCGCGCGGCCCACATAAGTCACATGCTTGACCGTGTTGGTTTGCGTGTCGATAAACGAAACCGAATTCGAACCGATCGAGACCACGGCAATCGTGCGATGGTCAGGCGAGAATCCCATCCCGTGCACGAGCACCTGCCCCTTGTACAACGGGCTGAAATTGCCCGGCGAAGGATCGCCGAGGCGAATCACGCCCACAAGTTTGTTATCGGCGGGGTCCGTCACGGAGACCGTGTTCGAGAACTGTTCGGCCGCGTAGACGCGGTCATGGTGGCTGATCGTAACGTCCGGAGCAGACGCAAGGCCCGGTGCCTGTCCTGCGCAGGCGACCTGCGAAATGGCGCTTAATGCGGCCGTCGCGAAGACGGTCAGTGCGCTCGACAATAGAGTGGCTCGTTTCATTGTGTCTCCTGATCCATGCGCATCGGCATGGGGGTTGTCATGCTGGACATGGGTTGGGAAGGGGCTGCTTTTTCCGGTGTCTGCTCCTGGTCCGGAACCGGTGCCGAGGGCGGCAACGGCTGACCGAGCGCGACGCGCATGGCAGTGATTTCCTGCTGCTGTTCAACAATGATTTCCTGCGCTATCCGGCGTAACTGCTCGTTGTGACCGTAACGCAATTCGGCCTGAGCCATATCGATGGCACCCTGATGATGCGGAATCATCATCGCGACGAAATCGCGATCGACATCGCCGCTCGGCTTGACGGACATGCCGTCCATCATGCGCGTCATCGCCTGATCGTTTTCAGTGAGAAACGGCGCTTCCGGGCCTCCACTCGCGGTGTCCGCTGCGCGAGCCGAGGAACCGGTGGAAACGAAGGCAATCGCGACGGCGGATATCGCCACAGCCGCCATACAACGAGCGCGCAGAGCTGTAATGAAATTGGAAGACATGGTGATTCGCCTCGGAGAACTGGCGTGAAGGGCATCAATGCCAGCGCTAACCCTTTCATACAGCGGTTTATTCCACGACTTTTTCCTGACACGGTGAAAAGCTGAAAATCGGCCGGACCGTTGCCATAGCTCCCGAGGGACTCAGCAAGAATCGCCGTAATCTTGTATAAGGATTTGCAGTTAAGAAAGACCATAAAAATCCCCACGACAACTGGAGTTGCAGATGACGACGCTTTCCATAAACGGCGAATCTCACACCGTCGACGCCCCTCCCGACATGCCGCTGCTCTGGGTGCTGCGCGATCTGGTCGGTCTCACGGGCACCAAATTCGGCTGCGGCATTGCGCAATGCGGCGCGTGCACGGTTCATCTCGACGGCCAGGCGGTGCGTTCGTGCGTGCTGCCGATTGCGGCAGTGGGCGAGCGCAAGGTGACCACCATTGAAGCTGTCAGCGCTACCCCCGCAGGCAAGAAAGTGCAGGACGCATGGGTCGCGCTCGATGTTGTGCAGTGCGGTTACTGTCAGTCCGGTCAGGTGATGTCGGCGGCTTCGCTGATCGCCTCGAACCCCAATCCCTCGGATGCCGATATCGACGCCGCCATGGCTGGCAACATCTGCCGCTGCGGCACGTACAACCGTATCCGTGCGGCGGTCAAACAAGCCGCCAAGGGGACGTGACATGTCGCGAGGACTACTGGAAGCCCAGAACCGCCGCGCGCCCGAAGGCCTGAACCGGCGAACGTTTTTAAAGCTGGGTGTATCGGTCGGCGCTGCGGTACGCGGCGGCCTGATGCTCGGTTTCAGCCTGCCGGCCGCGAGCCAGGGAGAAGCGCCCAAGGGTAAATCGGTGATCGGCGGTGACGCCAACGAAGCGCCGCAAAGCGGTGTGTTCGAGCCGAACGCGTTTGTACAGATCGATGCAACGGGCAAGGTGACGCTGGTGATTCCCAAGGTCGAAATGGGCCAGGGAATCTATACGTCTATCCCGATGCTGATCGCGGAAGAACTCGAAGTGCCGCTGGACAGCGTGGTGATCGATCACGCGCCACCGAACGAAAAGCTCTTCATGGACCCGCTGCTCGGCGGCCAGTTGACCGGTGGATCCACCTCGATCCGTTATGCATGGGAGCCCATGCGAAAGGCCGGCGCGACCGCACGGGTGCTGCTTATTTCTGCGGCAGCGCAGCAGTGGCAGGTCGATCCGGCGTCGTGCCATGCGGAGCGCGGCGAAGTCGTGCATGCCGCGAGCAACCGGCGCATTGGCTACGGACAACTCGTCGATGCTGCCGCGAAACTGCCCGCGCCGCAGAACGTGACGCTTAAAGATCCAAAGGATTTCAAGCTGATCGGCACGGCCGCCAAGCGCCTCGACTCGCCCGAAAAGGTGGACGGCACCGCGATGTTCGGCCTCGATGTCCGCGTGCCCGGCATGGTGTACGCGGCCATCGTGAATAGCCCGGTGTTCGGCGGCACGCTCGCCTCCGTCGACGATACCAATGCGAAGAAGATTCCCGGCGTGCGTCAGGTGATCCGCATCGACAACGGCGTGGCCGTGATCGGCGACCATACGTGGGCCGCCAAACGCGGCGCAGCAGCGCTCGATATCAAATGGAACGAAGGCCGCGGAGCGGATTTTTCCACGGCCAAGGTCGTGCAGCAACTCGCCGATGCATCGAAGCGCGACGGAGCAGTGGCGCGCAAGGACGGCGACGTAAAGAAGGGCTTCAGCGACGCCAAGACACGCGTTGATGCCGTGTACCAGCAGCCCTTCCTCGCACACGCCACCATGGAGCCGGTCAACTGCACGGTGTCCGTGCGGGCCGATGGCTGCGATATCTGGGTCGGCACGCAAGTGCCCACACGTGCAGTCGACGCCGCCGTAAGGATCACCGGCCTGCCCGCCGACAAGATCACCGTGCATAACCATCTGCTCGGGGGCGGCTTCGGGCGCCGGCTGGAGACCGATTTCATCGGCCAGGCGCTGAAGGTCGGCAAGCAGGTCGGTACACCCGTGAAGGTCACATGGACGCGCGAGGAGGACGTCCAGCACGACATGTATCGCCCGTACTACTACGACGTCATCTCCGCCGGCCTCGATGCCAACGGCCGCCCGGTCGCGTGGCAGCATCGCATTGTGGGGTCGTCAGTGCTGGCGCGCTTTGCACCGCCCGCGTTCAAGAACGGCCTCGATCCGGACGCCGTGGAAGTTGCCGCCGACCTGCCCTACGATCTCCCGAACCAGTTCATCGACTACGTGCGCCAGGAGCCCATGGACGTGCCCACCGCGTTCTGGCGCGGCGTCGGTCCGACGCGCGGCACCTTCGTGGTCGAGAGTTTCATGGACGAACTGGCGGTACAAGCCAAGGTCGATCCGGTGAAGTATCGCCACGACCTGCTCGGCAAGACACCGCGCGCGCAGAACGTGCTCGACGTGGCCGCCCGCGAAGCCGGCTGGGGCACCACGCCACCGAAGGGCCAGGGACGCGGGGTATCGGTCATGCACGCGTTCGGCAGCTTCTTCGGCATGGTGGTGGACGTGACCGTGAACGGCGACGGCGAAGTGGCCGTGAACCGCGTGGTCTGCGCGGTGGATTGCGGCATGGTGGTGAATCCGAACACCATCGAAGCGCAGATCCAGGGCGGCATTATTTTTGGCATCACGGCAGCGCTCTATAGCGAGATCACGATCAAGGACGGCCGCGTCGAGCAATCCAATTTCACGGATTACCGGATGCTGCGGATCGATCAGGCACCGCCTATTGAAGTGCACATTGTGAAGAGCAGCGAGGCGCCTGGAGGGATCGGCGAACCGGGAACGGCTGCTCTTGCGCCCGCGCTGACCAACGCGATTTTTGCTGCCACCGGCAAGCGCTTGCGACAGTTGCCCGTCGGCCGTCAACTGCAAAGCGCGTGAGGGAACACACAATGATCAAGCACCTTGTAGCCTCCCTTGCGCTGACGCTCAGCCTGCCCATGCTGGCTCATGCCGCCGCGAACGACGATCCGTTGGTCGCCCGTGGCGCGCATCTCGCGAAAGCGGGCGATTGCGTGGCCTGTCATTCCGCGCCCAAAGGCAAACCATTCGCAGGCGGCCTGCCGATGACCACGCCGATGGGCAAGATCTACACGACCAACATCACGCCCGACCCGGATACGGGTATCGGTAAATGGAGCGAGGAGGACTTCGAGAAAGCCTTGCGTCAGGGCGTGGCGAAGGATGGCCACAACCTCTATCCGGCAATGCCCTACCCGTCCTATGCCAAGGTCCAGGACGACGACGTGAAGGCGCTCTATGCGTACTTCATGAAAGGTGTCGCGCCGGTGAGCCAGGCGAACCGGCCGTCGGATATTCCGTTCCCGCTGAACATGCGCTGGCCGCTCAAATTCTGGAACTTGGTGTTCCTCGATAAAGGCGTTTATCGCGACAAGGACGGCAAGGACGTTGCGTGGAATCGCGGTGCGTACCTGATCCAGGGCCTGGGCCATTGCGGTTCATGCCATACGCCTCGAGGTATTGCGTTCCAGGAGAAGGCACTCGATGAAAGCGGCAGCGCGTGGCTCACAGGCGGTGTGCTCGACGGCTGGTTTGCCTCCAACCTGACGAGCGAGCAGAACGTCGGACTCGGGCGCTGGTCGGATGCTGACCTGATCTCGTTCCTCAAGACCGGAGCGAATGCGCATGCAACGGCATTCGGGTCGATGACCGACGTGATCAACCACAGCACGCAGGGCATGGACGATCAGGATCTGGCAGCCATGTCGGCGTATTTGAAGTCGTTGCCGCCGGCCGGCGGCACGAATGCGCCGGCGTATGCATACGATCCGAAGGCCACCGCAGCACTGCTCCAGCATCCGGCCAATGACGCGGGCGCGAAGGTTTATACCGCGTATTGCATGCATTGCCACGGCGTGGATGGCCGCGCGTTCGCCCCGCTGCTCGCACCTTTGGCGGGCAATCCGAACGTGCTGGAGAAGGACGCCTCGTCATTGATCAACGTCACGCTGAACGGCACTCACGACCTCGTGATACAAGGCGTTCCTGCCGCGTATCCGATGCCGAAATATGCGCCGGTGCTCAACGACCAGCAGATCGCCGACGTGCTGACGTTCATTCGCGCTGGATGGAACAACGGTGCGCCCGCGGTCGCGGCGGGGGATGTCGCGAAGCTACGCAAGACGACGCAATCATCGCAGTAAGCCTGTATTGGTGTTAGCGAAAGCGGCGGTGGATTTTGAAGTCCACCGCCGCTTTTTCATTGTTGCGACGTCACGCTCAGCAGCACCGGTTTGTCACGATAGGCCGCCGGGAAAAGGCGCTTCAGGTTCTCGACCTTCGGCAGGTCATTGATCGCGATATACGGTGCATCCGGATGCAGCGTCAAATAGTTCTGATGATAAGACTCCGCCGGATAAAAGCCCTTGAGCGAGTCCGTCCTCGTCACGATCGGCGCAGGGAAAGCGTGCGCCTTGTCGAGCTGCGCGATATAACTTTGCGCAATGTGTTTCTGCATGTCGTTGGCAGGAAAGATTGCCGAACGATATTGCGTGCCGCTGTCCGGACCTTGCCGGTTCAGTTCCGTCGGATCATGCGCGACCGAAAAATAGATCTGCAGCAATTTGCCATAGGTGATCTTCGTCGGGTCATAAGTGATCTGCACGGACTCTGCATGACCGGTCTGGCCACCACTCACGGTTTCGTATTGCGCGGTCTGTGCCTGACCACCGGCATAACCCGACACCACCTTCGTCACGCCGTTCACATGCTGGAAGACCCCTTGCACGCCCCAAAAACAGCCACCGGCCAGCACGGCGGTTTCCTGGTGTGCTCCGTTCACGGGTTCGTCGAGCGCCGGCGGCGCTACGACGACTGCGGCCTCGGAAGAATGCGCCGGATGCATCGACACGAACAGGATGCCGGCGCCCAGGCCAATGGCAGTCAACAGCGCAACGCCGCGCGAGCGCAGGAACGTTGCGGGATTTTGCTTCAGGGAAATCATGGCAGGCCTCCGGGTTTCAGGACGACGCGTGCTGTCTGGTTTCCGGCAGCAAACCGCTAACAGAGAGCTCAGGCATCGTCCCCTTACCTTATGTTAGCGCGCCCGGCGACGTGTGGAAGATTGATGACAAAGATGTCATCGAAAGGTCAGGGAAAGGTCAGGGCCGCGCGCGTCAGCGCCGCAAAAAACAGCTCGATTCATGCGCAAAAAAACTTGCATATGGCTCAAGGCGATGACGCGCGCTTGTCTTCTTACGTCGCCTGATGAACCTGTACACGACGCGGCGTAACCGTCGACACGACAAACGCCACCACGATATTCACCACCAGCGCAATCAGCCCTATGTAAAGCGGATACGTCGCTCCACCCAGATGCAGCGCGAACACCGGCTTCAATCCTTGCGCGATCGCCATGCCGGTCCCGAGCACGATTCCGATGAGCCAGCCGAGGAACAGGCCCGGCGTGTTCAGACGCCGCGTGTACAGCGAGAACACGATAGCCGGGAAGATCTGCAGGATCCACACGCCGCCGAGCAACTGCAGATCAATTGCGTATTGCGTCGGCAGGAACACGATGAACAGCAGCGCACCGAACTTCACAATGAGCGACACCAGCTTCGCTGTCTTGGCTTCCTTCTCGGGCGTGATGTCACGCGCCATCAGCGGCCACAGGTTACGCGTGAACAGATTCGCTGCACCGATCGACATGATCGCGGCCGGCACAAGCGCACTGATCGCAATGGCCGCCGCCGCAAAGCCGACAAACCATGACGGGAACAACTTGCCGAACAACGCGGGCACGACGTCGGATGCGGATTGCACCTTGATGCCCGAGGCGATTGCCATGTAGCCGAGCAACGCGATCAAGCCCAGCAGCAGAGTGTACGCCGGCAGGAAAATGGCGTTCTTGCGCACGGTCGCAGCCGACGACGACGACAGGACCGCTGTCATGGTGTGCGGATACATGAATGCGGCAAGTGCCGAACCTAGCGCGAGTGAAGCGTAGGCCGTGAATTGCGTCGGCTTGAGAATGATGCCGGTTGCGCCGCCCTTGGCTTTGAAGAACGTATCGGCGGCATCGAAAACGTGCGCGTAGCCGCCAAGTTTCGATGGAATCAGCCACACCGCAGCGATCACCACAATGTAGATCATGATGTCTTTCACGAACGCGATCATGGCCGGCGCGCGCAAGCCGCTGGTGTACGTATAGAGCGCGAGGATCACGAACGCGACGATCAGCGGCATCTCGCCGCTCACGCCCAGACCCTTGATCACTACCTGCATGCCCACCAGTTGCAACGCAATATACGGCATGGTCGCGACAATACCGGTCAGCGCCACAGCCGCCGGGAACCACTTTCCGCCGTACTCGCCATGCACATAGTCAGCCGCCGTAATATGGTTCTTCGCATGAGCGATCTTCCATAACTTTGGCATGACGGCAAAGACAAACGGATACACGATGATGGTGTAAGGCAGCGCAAAGAAGCCATATGCGCCCACCGAATACACCAGTGCGGGTACGGCGATCACCGTATAGGCGGTGTAGAAATCGCCGCCTACCAGGAACCATGAAATCACGGTGCCGAACTGGCGCCCGCCCAGGCCCCACTCATGAAGTTGCGTCAGGTCGCCGCGTTTCCAGCGCGCTGCGAAAAATCCCACTACCGTCACCAGCACGAAGAATGCGATGAAGACGGTCATGGCTACCGGATCGATCGGAACAAGGTCGCTCATTTGACACCTCTATACACGATGTAAATGATGAGCGAGGTCAGCGGCACCCATAGGAACTGGTACCAGTAGAAGAATGGGAAGCCCAGTAAAGACGGACGGACATCGTTATAGAAAGGTAGCCAGAGCAGCGCGACGTATGGAAAGAGCAGGACCAGCCAAAGCCAGGAATGCTTTGTCTCTTCGGATGTTTTCATAGTAGTAGGACTCGAAATTGAGGTTCGATCTGTCGCGCCTCGTGGCGACCGGGCGCCGCGGCGAGGCTCAAAATAACGACATGCGATTATCTTCGAGTTTTTGAAGATGTGCTGAATGCGAGAGGCTGGCGGTGCTTGGGAGGCTGTTGAGGCTGTCGATCGCCGGGCGCAGCGGCCGGCTTAAGCTGGATATATTTTCGTTAGTCTTGCCACCGACGGCGCTTCGTTTCTTTTGCTAGCGCTGGCGCACAAAGAAACGAAGCCAGGGAACGCCTAGGGTCATCCAAGCAAATCGGCAAGAGCAATAGCAACCGTTTTCGTCGCTACTCTCAGGTCCTCTAGCGCGACCCGCTCATCCGCCCGATGACCATTGGCCTCAAGCAGCGTCCGCGGACCCGCACCGTAAATCACCGTCGGTACGCCCGCCTCGCAATACAAGCGGGCATCGGTATAAAGAGGCACACCCTCGGTAGGAATGTCGCGCTGCAGCGTCAACAAAGCCGCGCGCTGCAACGCTTGCGACAAGCGCTCGGCGCCCGCAAGCGAACGCAATGGCGATGTAACCAGAACCTCTTCTATCTCCACGCTAATGCCCGGCATCCCATCCACGGCTGCCGTGATCAGCGCCCTCAATTGCTGCACCGCATCTCGCGGATTCTCTTCCGGCACCACCCGCCGGTCGAGCCGCAAGCTCACCTTGTCAGGCACCACATTCGTGTTGATCCCGCCTTTGATCAGACCAACCACCAGTGTTGGATGATCGATACCCGGCGTCTCCGAATGGATCTCGCGCAATGCCGCGCGATGCGCGTACAGCGCATTCAGCACAGCCGTAGCGGCTTCGAGCGCGTCATGCCCGGTATCGGGCCGCGCCGCGTGCGCCGACTTGCCCCGCACCGTGACTTCCAGGTGGATCGCGCCGTTGTGCGCAGTGGTAATCGAATAAGAAAAGCCCGCGCATATAGCGTAATCGGGCTTCACGACGCCCTGCTTCAACAACCACCCCGGCCCGATCAGGCCACCGGTTTCTTCGTCATAGGTCAGGTGCAGTTCCACCGTGCCTGCTAGCGTTGCGCCACTGTCGATCAATGCCTTCAACGCAAACGCATAGGTTGCGAAATCCGACTTCGATACCGCCGCACCACGCCCGATCATGAAACCATCGCGAATCTCGGCGCCGTACGGATCGGCGCTCCAGCCGTCGCCCGGCGGCACCACGTCGCCGTGTGCGTTCAACGCAATAACCGGTCCTGCGCCAAAGCGATGGCGAACCACCAGGTTCGTCGCACTGATCATGCCGGCGCGGGTGACATCTTCGGCCGGCACCGCATGGCGTTCAACCGTGAAGCCGATCCGTTCCAGCCATTGCGCCGCCATCTCGGCGTGACCCGCGCAATCACCCGGCGGATTGTCCGACGGTTTTTGCACAAGCGCTGAAAGGAACTGGACCTCCTGGTCGAACTGATTGTCGACGCAGTCGGTCAAGGTCGAGGCAAGAACGTGTTGGGTCATATGCGGTTGTCTAAGTAACGAGCTGAGGGTTGGCTGCATGGTAACGAGTAACGCTGCTGCAGGCGAGCAGCGCCAGCTTAGCGGACCTGACGCGCGGCTTGGTAAGCGCACCCGAATGCCGCCCATAACAGATCGCAATCAATTTATCGCGCTTAAGCCCGGTTTTCATCGAAGAATATTGCACGAGACCCTAAGCGCTGCGTTTGTTTCGCAATCAATTAAGGAGCGTTCTCGGCTAAGCTTTCAGGCATGTGCACGCGCTCCGCCAGACGGGTGGCGAGACGCAAATTTCCGTCCAGAACGGCCACGACGACTTACCGGGATTCGCTTTAATGAACCATCGAGACGATGCCGCGGCACTTGACCGCGACGATCCGCTAGCCAGCTTGCGCGACCAGTTCGCGCTCGGCTGCGATACGATCTATCTGGACGGCAACTCGCTTGGCGTGCCGCCCAAGGCAGCGGCTTCGCGCGCCGCGGCGGTGATTGCCGGCGAATGGGGCGACGGTCTGATCCGCTCATGGAACACGGCAGGATGGTTCGCATTGCCCAAGCGACTTGGCAACAAGCTGGCGCCGCTAATCGGCGCGGCCGAGGACGAAGTGGTCGTCACCGACACCATTTCAAGCAACCTCTTCAAGATCCTGTCGGCGGCGCTGCGGGTAGCCAACGAGCGCGATCCGAAGCGCCGTGTCATTGTTTCCGAGCGCTCGAATTTTCCGACCGATCTTTACATCGCGCAAGGCTTGATCGAGCAACTGGATCGCGGTTATGAACTGCGTCTCGTCGATCACGCATCGGAACTCGCCAGCGCTATCGACGAGAACACGGCTGTCGCCATGATCACGCACGTCAACTACCGCACGGGCGCGATGCACGACATGGCCGCGTTGACCCGCATCATCCATCAGGCGGGTGCGCTCGCCGTGTGGGATCTTGCGCATTCGGCAGGTGCGGTTCCGGTCGATCTCAACGGTGCCGGCGCGGATTACGCCGTTGGCTGCACCTACAAGTACCTGAACGGCGGACCGGGTTCCCCCGCGTTCATCTGGGTGCCGAAACGGCTGCAGAACGTTTTCTCACAACCGCTTTCCGGCTGGTGGGGGCATAAGAAGCCGTTTGAAATGAGCCCGGAGTATCAGCCTGAAGACGGTATCGGCAGGTTCTTGTGCGGCACGCAACCCATCGTTTCGATGTCGCTGGTCGAATGCGGCCTCGACGTGTTCGGGCAAACCGATATGGCAACGTTGCGCCGCAAGTCGCTGGCGCTGAGCGACTTGTTCATCGAACTGGTCGAGACGCGTTGCAGCGAATTTCCGTTGCAGCTCGTCACGCCGCGGGCACATGCGCAACGCGGATCGCAGGCGAGCTTTGAACATCCGCACGGTTATGAGGTCATGCAGGCGCTGATCGCGCGCAACGTGATTGGCGACTACCGCGAGCCGCGCATCCTGCGCTTCGGCTTCACGCCGCTTTACACGCGTTATGTGGATATGTGGGACGCGGTTGAAACACTGCGCGACGTGCTTGCCACCGAAGCGTGGCGTGCACCTGAGTTCGCCGAACGTGGCGCCGTTACCTGACACGTGGAGAACGCGCGATGACACAATCACATGAAAGCGAAGGCACGGGCGGCTGTCCCATGGGTTATGGGTCGGCAGGCGATGCTGCGTCGAAGCCGGAAGGCTGGCATGACGCACAGCTCGACTTCTCCAATTCGATGAGCTATGGCGACTATCTCTCGCTCGACAAGCTCCTCTCGGCACAGCATCCGCTCTCGCCCGATCACAACGAAATGTTGTTCATCGTGCAGCACCAGACGAGCGAGTTATGGATGAAGCTCGCGCTCTATGAGTTGCATGCGGCGCTCGCCGCAGTGCGTCGCGATGACTTGCCGCCCGCGTTCAAGATGCTCGCTCGCGTCTCGCGAATACTCGATCAACTCGTGCAGGCGTGGAGCGTTCTCGCGACCATGACGCCTTCCGAATACACCGCCATGCGGCCTTATCTCGGGGCGTCGTCGGGCTTCCAGTCGCATCAGTACCGGCAGATCGAGTTCCTGCTTGGCAACAAGAATGTACAGATGCTGAAGCCGCATGCGCATCGGCCGGACGTGCTTGCCGAGGTGAAAGCGACACTTGAAACGCCCTCGTTCTACGATGAAGTCATCCGTCTCCTTGCACGCCGGGGTTTCCCGATCGCGCCGGAACGGCTGGAGCGCGACTGGACTCAGCCGACCACGCACGACGCGAGCGTGGAAGCGGCTTGGCTCAAGGTGTATCAGGAACCGACGCAGCATTGGGAACTCTACGAGATGGCGGAAGAACTCGTCGATCTTGAAGACTCGTTCCGGCAATGGCGCTTTCGCCACGTCACGACGGTCGAACGGATCATCGGCTTCAAGCAGGGCACGGGGGGAACCAGCGGCGCGCTTTATTTGCGAAAGATGCTGGACGTGGTGCTGTTTCCCGAGCTATGGCACGTCAGGACGCTGCTTTGAGGCTTGAGCACGCGGTCCATTCTTAAACCGCATTCTTAAACCGGTTACGCGTGCGGGCCTGGGACTTTAAAGCAAGGGGTAAAACAGACGCGCTCTGACAAGCGGCGCGCTTTGCCCGATAATGGCCCGCATGAAAACGCTCCTTACTCCCCAACTCATGCGCCGTGCTTTCCTGGCGTTGCCCGCAGCCTTGCTGCTCGCGTCCTGCGTGACACCTACCGCATCGACGTCGCTCGATACCGCCATCGCGGCGCCGTATCGAGGGGAGAAAGCGCAGGCACGCGATGTCTACCGGCACCCGAAAGAAACACTGGAATTCTTCGGCGTGGCGCCAACCCAAAGCGTGCTGGAAATCGCGCCGGGTGGTGGTTGGTACACGGATATCCTCGCACCGTATCTGCAAGGACGTGGCACGCTTTACGAAGCGCAGTACCTGCCACCGCAAGGGTCGTTGCCTGAGGGCGAAGCGAAGGGCAATGCAGCGTTCGAACGCAAGCTCGCTGCCAAGCCCAATATTTACGGCACGGTTGTTGTCGGCACCTTGCAAGCGGGGCAATTCAGCGGCTTGCCTTCGGGGCTGCAGGTCGATCGCGTGCTGACGTTCCGTAATATTCACAACTGGATAGAAGACGGTCAGGTCGATGCCAACCTGCGCGCGTTTTATTCGGTGCTGAAACCCGGTGGCGTGCTTGGCGTGGAAGAGCATCGTGCTGTACCGGGTACGTCGGTTCAGCAGATGATCGACACGGGCTACCTGACTGAAGCTTATGTTATTCAGCACGCGCAGGCTGCGGGTTTCAAGCTCGCCGCGCGCAGCGAGATCAACGACAATCCCCGCGATACGAAGGACTATCCACATGGTGTGTGGTCCTTGCCGCCGACCTACCGGGGCGGCGATACGGATCACGCGCGCTTCGCTGCCATCGGCGAGTCGGACCGCATGACGCTGCGCTTCGTCAAACCGTAAGCACGTCGACCCCGCTGAAGCTGTCAAGATTCATGAGGACGTAGAGTCGGCGAGGCAGGAATTTTCCACCTGATCTAATCTTCAATGGTGAACTATGCGACTGCGCTGTTTTCCAGCGCGTTGCATAGATCGTAGCCAGCGCTTCTCCATTTCCCACTTAAGCCTAAGGTCAAGCCATGCCACTCGTTCGAATCAATCTCGCCCAGACAACATCGCCGGAAGTCGTTAAGGCGATCAGCGACGTCGTGTACGACGCAATGATCGATGTCGTCAATGTACCCAGGAACGATAAGTTTCAGATCATCACCCGTCATGCACCGGACGAACTGATCTATCCGGAAGAGGGATATCTAGGCGTGACCTACACGCCTGGGATCGTGTTCATTCAAGTCACTTGGAACACCGGCCGGACGATCGAGATGAAGAAGGCGTTTTACCGCGCGGTGGCGGACGGCATACACGCCAGGACTGGCGTACGAAAGGAAGATGTCTGGATCAGCCTGGTCGAGGTGAATCGCGAAGACTGGTCGTTCGGGAACGGCGACATGCACTACGCCCCGAAGTAAGAGCCTTGGGATTTCGTATGCCACCGGCGACGGCTCGACTACACCCTAGTGCGGACGCCGGTGATTCAAGGTGATGAACAGACCCATCAGCGTAATGAATGCCAGCACGAGCAAGGTCGCATTGAGCAGCACATGCGGATACCCAAGCTCGCCGACATCGATGAAGGGATACGGATAGAAGTCCGACGTGCTGCCGCGCCAAAGCGTGATGCACAAGTAACCTAGTGGATAGGCGAGCCACAGCAGACATTGCCGCAAGCTCAGATGAAAGCGCGGCACGAACAGCACCCAGTAGATCACCGACAACACCGGAAGGACGGTGTGCAGGCATTCGTTAAGTACCGCCCGATAACCTGACGGCGTCCACAGATGGCGCAGCAACAGGTTATAGGCAAGCCCGACGAATACGATGTACACAACCACCGCCGTCACCACCGGCGGCTTGCAAAAAAATCGCCCGACCGGTGAGCGGCCAAGCGCGGCGACGCACGAAAAAGAAAGGGCTACAGCAAATACGGTCAGGTTCGTCAGATAGCTGCTAAGGCGTTCGATACCATCGAAGACGCTTAAGCCGCGTGCCAGCATCCGGTGCACCGTGATGTCGGTTTGCGCGGCGAGTGACAGCCACGCAATTGTCGCAATACACGCGGCCAGCAATAGTGACGCCGTGCCAGGCGTATGCAAAGGCAGCACGTGCTCTGACCCCGGCTGCAGCTCGCTTTGCGGTGGCGAAGAAATCGGTTTGGGCATGCCGCGATTTTATACGCGGCCAAATAGATCTGCAGAGCGAACACAGGCAGGCATTAGGCCCGCCGCATACGGTCGCTCAGGATATCTTGAAGATGTTTTGTGAGCCGCGTACGTACAGATCTTCTGCTTTAAGCAGAATGCGTTCGCGGTAAAGATCGAAGGCGGCGAGCACGGCTGATTCGCCCGAGCCCATTTGCGGATTGAAACTCGACAGCGCCGCGTCGCCTATCTGAAAAGCGATCTCGCGCGAACCGTCATACCCCCAGAAGCACACGCAGTGCCTGGAGTCGTCGTAGGAACGGCTAGGGTTCGGGAAATTGAGTTTCATACGACATCCTAGTCCTATTCGTGTGATCCGCGACACGGTGTTATTCATAGTAATTACCCTAATCCTGCCCTATGCGTGATGGTCTGCGTTAAGGCCCCGAATCAATTGCCGAGTCGCGGTTTAAGGTTGCGCCCAAACTAATACAAGCGCTTAAGCCCAAAGCTTGCCCCTAACCCGTACGCTTTTTGTAATCAAACCAGCGTTGCAGCGCTCTCGCATCGCCACCCTCGCTTCAAGTAGACTCTGGTGCCACACAATCGATCGAACCTCCGGCGCCTTGCTTGCAGGTGCGTCGTTGGCTCCATAAGAAATACGCTCGCCGCCTCGTGAAACCTGCCAACTTTCGCATCACCGCTGCCGTCGTAGCAAGCGCGCTTTTTATGCAAAACATGGACGGTACGATCGTCGCAACGGCGCTCCCCGCCATGGCGCGCGATCTTGGTGTCGACCCGGTGCACCTTAGCAGCGCCATCACCGCTTACCTTGTCGCGTTGACGGTGTTCATTCCCGCTAGCGGCTGGGTTGCCGACCGTTTTGGCGCCAAGCGCGTCTTCATGTGGGCCATCGCAACGTTCACGCTTGCATCACTGGCGTGCGCTGCGGCTGCGAGTCTTCCGCAGCTCATTGCAGCCCGCATCGTGCAAGGAATCGGCGGGGCGATGATGGTGCCGGTCGGACGTCTGATCCTGTTTCGCGGGGTCAAGCGGGAGGAGTTGTTGCAGGCAACGACATGGCTTACGATGCCGGCTCTCATCGGCCCTTTAATGGGTCCGCCCTTAGGCGGTTTTCTCACCGATACCCTCTCGTGGCGCAGCATCTTCTGGGTCAATGTGCCCGTGGGTATAGCGGGATTGCTGTTGACCTGGCGCTTGTTGCCGGCCTCGCCCCCCGAACATCATGCGCCGCCCGATGTGCGTGGAATGATGTTGATCGGCGGATCGTTGACGCTGTTCATGATCGGGATCGAATGTGCCGGGCGCGGGGTGCTGCCGCCGTTTGCGTCGCCCGCATGCGTCGCCGCCGGCGTGCTGATGTTCTGGATGGCCGTCAGGCATTGCCGCCGCGTCGACGATCCGGCCGTCGATTTTTCCCTGCTCGCCATTCCGACCTTTCATGCCGCGACTATCGCGGGAAGTTTATTTCGTGCCGGTGCCGGCGCACTGCCATTTCTCGTGCCGCTGACGTTGCAAGCCGGTTTTGGCTATAGCGCTTCGGCTAGCGGACTTGTTACTTTTGCTAGCGCGCTAGGGTCGTTTTGCATGCGGCCGATGACATCGCTTGCGCTAAGGCGGTTTTCTGTTCGAACCGTATTGTGCGCAGGAAGCGTTTCGTTTGCGGCCGTGCTCGTGGTGTGCTCGTTCATGTCACAGGATTGGCCCGCCAGCGGCATTTTCCTGTTGCTGCTCGTTGGAGGATTGTCGCGCTCGCTTAGCTTCGCCACAATGGGCGCGCTCGCTTTCGCCGATGTGCCCAAGGCAAAGCTTGCTGCCGCTACCTCGTTCCAGGGCACCGCTCAGCAATTGATGAAGGCAGTTGGCGTGACAGTTGCAGCAGGGACTATTCAAGTCACCATGATCTTGGCGCCGGGAGCGCATGCCGAACGGTGGCAACTGGCCTCTGCCTTCATTGTTACCGCACTCGTTGTTATTACTTCTTATCCGATGTTCATGCGCATGCCCGCTGAAGCCGGAGCCGGAATCTCTGCTTCCCGAGGATCGGCACGCGGGCGCGTGGGCTAGGAAGTTGGACGCTGTCGCGGTGGGGTTTTCGTTCGCACTCGGGCGGGGGATGCTGGGTTTTCGGGGCTTTCAGGGTTAGTGGTCGGGGTCAATGCCGGGTTGCTGCTGCTTAGGTCTGCGGTCGTTATATGTTGGCTGATTTCTTTATCACTATTAGCCACTGTGCGTGGCGGCACTTCATTTCTTTTTCCAACGG
>NZ_JALPRJ010000043.1 GCF_030464885.1 Caballeronia sp. SEWSISQ10-4 2
AAGCCAAGCGCTTGAATCACAATGCAAACTTGTCTATCTCGCCGTGGAATCTCAGACTAGTTTCCGTGGCGCGAGAAGATGTGAGCCGAGCGTTGCATGCAGATTTACGCGCGGGGATCCGTTGGATTGCGTTGCTTGCTAAAATCGTGACGGTCCCCGTGTCTTTGCCATCACATTCATTGTGCGACGATGTTGAACGCGCGGCGGTACATGAGGTGTTGAGAGCCGACGCCAGTCCCCTTTGCGTAGTAGAGGTAGCCCGTCTGATCCGAAGTCCGGTCGGACGGCTGATCAGTGCTGACAATAGTCGGATACCAGTTGAACGGCGATGGCGGCTTCGTCGAGAAGCTCACGGTTGAATCTGGAACAGGAGCTTTCAGAATGACAACGCCCGGCGTCCAGCTAATCAGATCAGGCGACGTCTGGGCGTAAATTCCGCCATTTCCGATACTGACCATTAGAAACTGATTGAGATAGGTATTGAATGAGACTTGGGGTTGTCGCATATCGCCTGGGACTGTGGGATCGAGAACAATGTTCAACGGTGTGAATGTGCCCCCCAGGCCTGCAGTGCTAAAAGTGCCGCCGCTGTACTTTTGCCAACTCCCCGGCATGCCGTCGCTTGCGATCGGTGCTCGTGCGATCGCGAAGCCAGTCACCCTGCTCTGCGGATCGATTTCGCGAAAGACAACGTAGATGTACCCTCCGGACTCGACGGCCGAAGGCGTGAGCGCACCTGCGCCGCCACTCGCCTGCGTCGGCAATTGGGGATCTTGAGCCCCGATAATCTCCCCCTCCCGCGTCCACGTCACGCCTCCGTCGCTAGACCGCGCGAGCCCTATAGCGGCATAGAACGGATTACCCGAAGAGAGAACACCGTTGAAGAGGTGATTCTCGGCGTGATAGATCATCAATAGATCGATCCCGTTGGCAGCAGACGCGAACACGCTGCCCGCACCGACGTAGTCGGCATCGAACGCGGTGGTTCGAGGTCCGGAGGGTAGCAAGACGCCTGTCGGAACGCCTCTGGAAGCCACGAGCGACGTAAAGGACAGCAAATCCGGACTCGCCAATCCGTAGGTCCCTGCACTACCACCGCCAGCGACCCAAAGCCGAAAGCTTCCGTCCGCCTGACGCCGAAACGACAGATGTTCATCCGGGTTGTCCGCTCCGAAGGGTGAGCCCGGGGGGATGACATTTTGTTCGTCTGAGCTCACGATGAACGATGAAATCGACTTTACAGTGGAGACTGGCGCGGCCGTGTTTCCACTGCCTCCGCAGCCACATAACGACAGAATCACCGCAAAGATGATGTTTCGTTTCCGGCTGTAAACTGAGAACCGCAGCGAAGATCGAAAGGACAGCAGCGAATGATTTAGCATGAGACCGTCACCTTGGTTAAGCTAGGTTGGCCGAAGCTAGGGGCACTAAACCAGGAGTGTATTTCAAGCAGAGGGCGGCAACAAAACGCTGCCCTGGTCGAACAGGTGTCGGCCGCGTCGCGAGCGCTTGCTGAGCAGGCGAAGGCATTCCGCAAGACTGTTGCGGTATTACCGTTGCACGATGACTATACGGTGACAGTATTGGGATCTATGGTCTGACTGAGGCCGTCATCAGCCAACCCTTAACCCTTTCGGAGGCGTCTTCCAAATTCGAGCGCCTTGATTGCTATCGATCTGGGCGCCGATGTCGAACAGCCGCAACCGATTCTGGTCTATCGGCCACGAACAGATGTCGAGCCACTGCAGCCACGCAACTTTCTACGGGACGGACACTCGCGATCGACAGACACAACTTCGCCATGTCGAATGAGTTAGTCTCCAGTATTCGCAAAATAAACGACGCGCTCCAACCAATGGGCTACCCGACGCCTGCGTACCGCGATTATTGACGAAGAACACTAAAATGCCGAAAACCAACGTCTTCCCGGCAATGCTTGTTCCTGCACTTTCTGCTGCTATTGCCAGTGCGCTGACGAGCTCGTTCGCACTGGCAACAAGCCTTTCCGGACCAGTTACGTTCGGGTCTCCGAATCAGCCGTTCGGTATGAGGCGGCCGGTTACGGCTGCAGATCATGCACTGATAGCGGGTTATCGTTCAATGTCGCCGACCTTTACAACAACCTTCTCAAACCCTGACGAGCTTCGGTCGGATTGGACGGCTCAGACCGACGATCTCGCAGCCCTCAAATCGTGTCGCCGGCCCGGTAACGTGGAAACATCGAATGTCGGGGCGAGATTCACGACTTTGGTCGCCGCTGATTGTCGTGCGCGCTGGTCTACCGGTTCGATATTTACCAAGGCACAGTACTCCTATGGTTTTTTTGAGGCCACGATAAAAATTGCTGACATCAAGGGCACGAACAACGCTTTCTGGTTGACTACTCAAGACCATTACGAGATCGACATTGGTGAGATCCAGTATCCGAATTACAGCCATATTGGATTGCAGTACTGGCCTGCGGATAAGAGCGAAAAGCATGCTGGGGTTGGATTTGGCGCGAAGTTCACCGATAACCTTTCTTATGGTTTCCATGATTACGGCGTTTTGTGGACCCCGAAAGAGTTGATTTTTGAAGTCGATGGGGAACCCGTCGCAGCGTTGGTAACCAACGACACCATCAAGGGACCTGCCAATATCTGGCTATCCGCTGCACTGGCGGATTGGGCGGGCGGCAGCGTCCCGGATCATCCCGAGGGGCACGGCATGGTAGTGAAGTCGCTTCGCGTCATCGGACTCAAAGCCAGCCAACGGTGAGCGGCGACAGGCCAGGATTTGTCGCGTGAATCCCAGCACCGGCAACGTTTAACTGCGTGGAGAACTTCGTGCGCGTAATGGAGCGATATGGCGGCCTGACGGCTGTCTGCGTTCTTCTCATCACGTTACGATTCGGGGGGGCGGCGCAAGCACAAAACGTCGTGCGCGGCGTCAACTTTGTTCATCCGCTGCAGTACAGCGTGGCCGATCAGAATACCGCCCTCGTCAATCTGAAAGCTGCTGGAGTCCATGTCATTCGCTTTGGCATAGAGGCGGATGTGGATAAAAACATCGATTTTGTCCAGCGAGCCAATGCGCAAGGAATTGCGACGGTTTTGATCTTGCATGGGAAATACGCACCCAATGCACCGGTCCGCCCGTATCGTCCAAATGAATTTCCGGGTATGTGGGCGGGGCCGCCGTTCTCAGCTGTAGACCCTGACATCTCTCGACAATATTTCCAGCAGGTGATGGACAAGCTGGATGCCGACGGGATTGTTCTGGCCGGACTGGAACTGGAAAATGAGATCAACATGGCCGGAAACAACCCGGACTTTAGCTTGCCTGGAGAGGGGAAAGTCCTTGGTTTGAACGATCTCTACCATGATCCGGAAGGGCAACAGGTCGCGAAAGGTTACCTGCAGTATCTTAAAGAGCTGGCTGCCCTAAAGCAGGCAAGGGATCATTCGAAACTAAACCGACAGACGCCACTGCTTCCGACGAGCCTTGTCGATATCGTGCAGGAAGGGCCATGGCCAACGCCCAAGAAATATGATGGGGTCAGCGTTGGAGCAACACTGGCTTTTTTCCGAGCGAACGGGTTGGACAAGCTGGTCGATGCCTACAACCTTCACACCTATCCCTGGGCCGATGGTCCCGGCAATCAGGTCTCCGCCACGCATCGTCTGCGACGCTTGCAGGGGTTGGTTATGCCGGTGTGCTCTCCGGTCGGTTCGCCAAATGGCAAACCTTGCTGGATTACGGAGTGGGGATTTACGAATGCTAGTAAAGTCTGCCCTTCAGATGAAAATTCGCGCAGCGCACTCGCGCAAGAAATGATGGGAGACTTCGGTCAACTGATCCACGAGAAGCGTCTCGCGGCACTGATCTATTATTCCTGGATCGGCGACCCGCCGTTCGATGTTTATCGCTGTGGTGATCTGACGGAAAGCGGCAGAGCGGCGATCGGCCCGATATCGACTCGTTGACTATCAATGGTGAGTTGTAAGTACGAAAGTTTGTCGCAGGAATTGTCAATCACGCGTTCCCCAGACACTTACGAGAAAAATGATGGCCGTAACCTGTGTATAAAAGCCTATAGAGACTCGTTCGGCAATTTGTCACGCTCGATTTTTGGCGCTTGCCCGACAATTTGCTTGATGTCATGGAAGTAAATGGTCGCGAGGTAGGCCCGGATGGCTCCCCAAGCATCATTGAGTGTGGTCAATGCTGTACCTCCCGATTCATTGCCGCAATGCAGTTCAGTCTGCCGGCGTGACCGAAAGAAAGTTCCGGCAGGCTTGAATGGCGTCCGAATGGGACCTCTCCTGGGCGGAATTCGTCTTTCCCTAGTCAAGCTGTGTGGAGCAAAGCATCGGGACGGCCCCCGAATACACTACGCCTCGTCAGGAGGACCAGGGGGCATTTTGCAAAACGATTCGGTACCCATCGAGATCCTCGAATGTTCGACCTGATACGTCCCAATAGGGATTGAACGACGTCACGCAAACGAATCCGTTCTTGATAAGGCGCTCACACGTCGACTGCCAGGCTTCTCGATCCGGAACGTAAAACACCAGCAAATCCTCGGGCGTCGGAGTTGGCGATACAGGGTGTTCGCGACACTGGGTGAACTCGAAGTGATAGTCCATTCCGGAACACCCGAGCATCACCCCATCGAATCCCTGATGATCTTGGAATCGTGCTAGCACAACCAGGTTGAGGGCTGTGCAATACATGCTTTCCGCCCGGAAAAGGTCACTGACAGGTCTCGCGATTCTGAGATGTGCTTGCATCGAATGATGTTATAGAGATCGTTGACTACGGGTGTTCGAACATCTGATTCGAGAGAATATGTCGGACGAAAATCGTCGACACCCATTCTCGCCACCGTGTCGAACCGCCGCTTGTGGCCGGCTGCACCTAGCCGCTTGACACTCCATTCGCGGATTCGCGTTCGCCCCGCTATGGCGCAGAGGAAAGCGCGCGTTGCACGTTAGGATCGAAATGGTTCTGATACCAGTTAATCATTCCCCGCATGTACAGCTCGGCGGGTGGCGCATCGTCCGCGCCTACAAGTTCTGCACATGCGGCCGCTACAGCGGTGAGAATACGCGCTGATTCCGGAACATAAGGAAGGTCGAGATTCTTTTCATGACGCGCCCGGATCACCTCGTAGCGAGCGTTCTCGGGCAACGTCCACGCACTAATCATGAAATCCTGCACGCTTACCTGTTGCCCATTGACCTGGACGGTCTGACTACGATGCTCTTCAGCGTATCCCGCACGTTCCAACCCCTCACAGGTATCAATGGCGGCATTCAATACTTCACGAATCAAATTCCAATCAGTTTTCATATCGCGCCCTTGAGGTCGATTCGATGGAACGTTCAAAACGTCGGATCGTTAAATTCGATAATCACAATGATTGTCGCCGATTCGTCGTAATGCGTCGAATGCCCGTCGTTGGGCCGACCTCTGCCTGCCGACGATCGGCGGCTCGCGATCCGGAGCGGTCACAGGGATTTCACGGGAAGGTCTATTGCGCGATCCCTTCCTGCAAACACAGGGTCAAGGTTTGGATGGATAGAACTCACCGTCGTCGCCCTGCACACGAGCGTGCAAGCTCCGCGCAATGTCTTCCAGCTTGCGGATAGCGGTATCAGTCGGATCCTTCGTATAAAGCTCACCAAGCTGCGCGTTATACCAAAGCGGGAATGATTCTCCCGGCAATGAGACCAGAAAATCCTGCGGGCTGTTGGCAGGGTCTCTGACGACTTGGGGGTCGGTATGGACGTATGCCTGACATTGATCGAACGTGATTTTCGGACCTGAATCATCCGCCCAAAAGGATTTGCGAGTGATGTGGATATCGTAGCCGGCTACCGCGAGGGTACTGGCTAAGGAGAGAAGCAGAACAATGAGAGTGCGCATTCGACCTTCACTCGAGAATTTTGGCCAAGATTGTCGACGAACTTGATGTTAACGTCGAATGACCGGTTGTGACCGGAACGCGCCCGCAACGGGAGATGCCCCGAAGCAGTTGGCTACAGCTTCAACGGCACGGAAGGACGAACGGTAACCCGATTCAGGGCGCGGCAAGCTGGCAGACTGTGGGGCACAACGGCAACCGTTGCTGGAATGCGCCAGCCGGTTAACGTCCAGATGATGAGACGGGTTCGGACAACGAGGCGCAGCCAAGGTCGTTGATACCGGCCCTGGCGTAGCGATAGTTAGCACCCTGCGTTCAAGATCGGCTACGCCCAGACCGATGCGAGTGCGGACATTCGTGGCGGACCTGTCGACCGCGCCGGCCGACGCGGTCTCTGAGGAGTTGCTTGCCGCGACCATATTGCGCGGCAAGCAACGCAAGCGCGTTACTGTTGGCCGTTGTCTGTCGGTACAAAAGCCATGCCGTGCGGGCTAAGCAGATTGCTCACCAACGGCAGGAGTGCTCCGCTGCGCAAATCGAGCTGGCCGACATAGGCCGGCACCGCCGGTGTGGTAGCCGTGGCGGCTACGCCCGTAGATGCGGAAAACGCGGCGTCATGCTCCCAGACATCGGCACTGATCTTGTAAACCCTGTTTGCCTTCGTGTCGGACACAAGGAGAAAACCCCTTGGCGCAGTGGCGAACACGGTGTCGTCGATCTGCACCCGGCCGAGCAGCGGCAGATATTCCACGCGCGGATTAGCGCCCGGCCCGCGCAACAGAACGAGCTGGCCGTCGCCCTGATCATCGAGCAGAACATCACCCGACGGCGTTAGCGTCATCGAATCCGGATCGGTCAGGTTGAGCTGCGCCACGGTGCCGAACGGAATGCTGCTGGCCTGAGGCATGCCGGGCAACGCCGGAGAGACCTGGATCGTGCCGTTTCCGAGGAGCAGCGCGCGAACAATCGCAGGCCCCGTGTTGTGGCCGCTGGCGTCAAGGGTGGGGTTGGACGCGCTGACGAAGGCCTGACCGTCCTTGAAGATGATGTCGTCGTAACCGCCACCGTGCAGCGTCTTGCCGAAAACATAGTTTGTCGTTTGACCGGTCGCCGCGTCGATCGTGACGAGGTTGGCATTCGCATCCTCATTCTGCATCGCCCAGATTTGCCGGGTGTAGGGATTGACCTTCAGGCCATCGTTGTGTCCTGCCACAGTAAAGGTCCGCATGACCTTGCCGTCGAGCGAGTACTCAACGATCTGGCTTTGCGCGCCACCCGAACCATCCGGTGCGCCCCCGTTCGCATAGCCCACCCAGACATGATCGTCGAGCACGGCCAGCGAGTCCGGCGCGCTCGACCCGGCGGGGGCGTTCGCGAAGATGCTGATGCTAAAACCCGGCGTGACCACGGCTTTTGGAGGGTTTTCCGCGTTAGCGACGCCTGTCGCGAGACATAACGCGGCGAAGGCTAGCGCGGTGCGATTGAAAATGCGGCTGGCTGCGGAAATACGTCGATTGTTTGCCATGTTCGTTTCCTGAGATGTGGGTGCGAGCGGGAAAACCGGGGGGCGCAGAATGGATTGGCCTTGGCCCGAGGCTGAGTCGATGTAACGACCGGTAAAAACCAGTAAGACATAGAAACATATGACTATTACTGCGCGGTGACATCACCAACCAAGAGCAGCGCATCTTCGTGTTTGTTAGCTATTCGAAATGTCTGCGGACTGCAACTTACAAATGTCTAACGAGCGATACGAGTCCGGCACGACGCCTCGTTCGGCCTATCAGGCGCGTATTCCGGCAAACATGGCGAGTGCGATGGGCGAGCCAACCACTGCGATCAGCGATCGTGACGCAGGTTGCGCGCGGCATACGGCAGGCCGAGGGGCAGAACCGACCCTGAGCGGACTGTCGAGATGCAGCGACATCAATGGCTCTTTATGAAGCGCCGCAGACGGCGGGAAAGTAGACGCACATGTCCGCCTCGTTTTGCTTCGCTCACCTCGACACGCCCGATTCGCTGCTGCCCGCATTCGACGTCATGCGTCAGTTGCGCCCACATCTGACGGACGCGCACCCGTTCGCCGCGCGCGTGGCCAGCAGCGCGAGCATGGCGGCAGGTACGGCTGCGCAGAGCGCATAGAGCACGCCCGACGGGATGCGTTCCAAAAGCATCTTTGTCGCATCGTGCGAAGGCGTGCCGCGCTGCGCTTATTCGAGATCTGGACACATGCGTTTCGCGTCAGCCGTCCAGACACGCGCGCAACGTTCGCGCGAGACGGCCTGCCTCACCCGCATTGGCAATGTTCGCGAAGCCCATCACGAGGCCGCGCCGCGTGTGCCGCGCGTGGCTGTTCGCGTACCAGATCGAAAGCGGCAGCACCGCGAGCCCCGCCTCGCGGGCGCGCGAGGCGATGGCGACGTCGTCGACCGAGCCATCGGGGCCTTCGGCAAACTGCACTGCGAACTGGATTCCACCCGGCGGCAAATCGACAATCAGCCGTTCGCCAAACGCCTGCTCCAGCGCGTGCACGATCAGCTTGCGCCGTTCGCTGTACAACGTACGCATCCGCTTCAGATGCCGCGCAAAATGCCCCTGCTCAATGAAATCCGCCACGGCTGCCTGCAATAGCGTCGGCGACCCGGCGTTCATGCTGCGCGCAACCCTCCCGACGCGCTCGACGGCCCGCTCCGGTACCACCGCATACGCGAGCCTCAAACCGGGAAACATCACCTTGCTGAACGTGCCGCAATAGATCACGCGATCGCGCCGGTCGAGGCTCTTCAAAGCCGGCAATGGCCGGCCCAGATAACGGAACTCGCTGTCATAGTCGTCCTCGACGATCCAGCTGGATGCTTTCTCTGCCCAGTCCAGCAGCGCCACGCGTCTTGCGAGCGACAGCGTGTGCCCGAGCGGGCTCTGATGTGACGGCGTGACCAGTGCGAAGCGCGCCTGCGCATCCAGCAGTGTGCCGCGCTCCACGTCGATCCCTTCGCTGTCCACTGGCACCGGCACGAGCTGTACGCCGGTCTCGGCCAGAAAACCGCGCGCGAGCAGATAGCCGGGATCCTCGAACCACACGCGATCGTTCGGGCGGGCGAGACTGCGCAACACGAGTTCAAGAGTCGCACGGTAGCCGCCGGTAACGAACACCTGTTCCGGCAGGCAGGTCACGCCGCGCGAAAGCCCGAGATAGGTGGCGATATGTTCCCGCAGCGGTCGGTAGCCGGCCGGATCCGGGTACGCGAGCATCGCGCGTTCGCCGCTGCGCGCGCGCTGCGCAACGAGCCGGTTCCATACCTTGCCAGGAAATGCATCGAGCGCCGGCAGCCCTGGTTGCAACGGCCGTGGCTCGCCGCTCATGGCAACGGTGATGGTCGGCTGGCGCGGCGCCGGTTGACCGCCGCGCGATTCGCCTGGCGTCCCCGGCGTGCCAGTTCCTTCAGTGCTCTGGCTACCGTGCGCGTCCTGAACACCTTGCGCACGCGACGAGCGCATCACCGATGCAGGCAGCGACGGTGATACGAACGTGCCTGCCGCGCCGCGCATCTGCAGGTAGCCCTCGTCGACGAGGATCGTGTAGGCCAGCTCGACCGTGCCGCGCGCCGTGTTCAGCTGCGTGGCGAGGCTGCGCAGCGCGGGCACGCGATCGCCGGGACGTAGATGCCCCGCGGCGATCGCAGTCCTGAAACGCTCACAGATCTGCAGATAGATCGGCAACTGCTGCCGCCGATCGATTTCGATGGTCAAAGCGGGCGTCGGCACGGTCATGACAGTCTCGCGGACAAGGGGCACGGAACCGACTTGGACTAGTCGGCTCGACAGTTCTTGTCACTTTTCGATAGAGCATGATTCTTCCACACTAGCTTCACACGATGCGACGGCGGCGAACACTTCACGCAATACGATGCCCGCTAGCGCCCCGCACGTTCAATTACTTTCATCTGGAGAATCTGCCATGAAGATCGTCGTAATCGGTGGTTCCGGCCTGATCGGCTCGCGTGTGGTCACGCTGCTCAACGAGGCAGGCTATGAGGCGCTCGCTGCGTCGCCGCGTACCGGTGTGAACGCTGTAACGGGCGAGGGCCTGAGCGATGCGTTGACGGGCGCGGACGTCGTAGTGGATGTGACGAACGCGCCGTCATGGGAGCCGCAGGCGGTGCTCGACTTCTTCCGCACCTCGGCGCGCAACCTCGGCAAGGCCGAAGTGGCCGCAGCGGTGCGCCATCACGTCGCGCTATCAATCGTCGGCTGCGACCGCACGCCGGAGAACGCGTATTTCGTTGCCAAGGTTGCGCAAGAAGAGGTGATCGAAGCGGCGGGCGTGCCGTACACGATCGTGCGCGCGACTCAGTTCATGGAGTTCATCGGCGGTATCGCGGATTTCGGCACGAACGACGGCACGGTGCGAATCGGCGATGGACTGTTTCAGCCGATCGCAGCAGACGATATCGCGGCGATCCTCGCGCAGACCGCGCTCGCTGCGCCGCTGAACGGCAGGGTCGACATCGCCGGTCCAGACCGCGCGCCCTTCGCGGAGATCGTCACGCGTTATCTGAAATCGGTAGGCGACGCACGCCCCGTGGTGACGGATCGCGATGCGCGGTACTACGGCGGCCGTGTCGAGGAACAATCGCTCGTGCCGCTCGGCGACGCGCGGATCGGCCGCGTCAGTCTCGACCAGTGGCTGGCGCAGGCTAAAAAGGGTTGATTGCAGGTTTATGCGAAACCTGAATCAACGCGTCTACATTTGCCTTGATCGGAACCGTCGGCGCGATCGGCGTCGAAGCCAAACAAAAAATTTCGGAGTATTGAATGAATACGTCACCAAAGGTCGTCGTCGTTACAGGCGCATCGCAAGGCATAGGCGCCGAGGTCGTCAAGGCGTTTCGCAAGCTCGACTACCGCATTGTTGCGACCGCACGTTCGATCAAACCGTCGTACGATGAGAACATCCTGACCGTAGCGGGTGATATTGGTGATCCGGAGACTGCCCACCGTGTCATTTCCGAAGGTGTCGCGCGCTTTGGCCGGATCGATACGCTGGTGAACAACGCCGGCATATACATCGGGAAACCTTTCACCCAACATACCGCCGAAGACTTCGCCGCGGTGATGAATGTGAATATCGCGGGTTTTTATCACATCACGCAACTCGCCATCGCGGAAATGGAAAGGCATTCGAGCGGCCACGTGGTTAGCGTGACCTCCAGCGCCGTTGACGCCGCGATCAGCGGCGTGTATTCGGCACTGGCAGCCCTGACGAAGGGTGGTCTGAACGCCGCCACGAAGTCGCTGGCGATTGAGTACGCCAGGAAAGGTATTCGCGTGAATGCCGTCGCGCCGGGGATCATCAAGACGCCGATGCACGCGCCGGAAACCCATGAAGCGCTGGGCGCCTTCCATCCGCTCGGGCGCATGGGCGAGATGAGTGATATCGCCGACGCGATTCTGTTCCTTGATTCCGCACCGTTCATCACGGGAGAAATCCTGCACGTCGACGGCGGCCAGAGCGCCGGTCACTAAAATTTCTCGGGCACCGCAAGCCGGTGCCCTTTCGTATCCCAACAGCAACTACATCATTCGAGAGTTCCTGGAATCACGCTTTGCACGCGTGCGAAGGGCCGTTATACACAATCGAACCGACGTCCCAATGTCTGCGCAACAGTTGGGATGAGGGAGGTGACACATTTATTATCGCAATGTTGACAGATCTAATTCGCTCTACGGATGTCGAGCCAGAGGCTTACCTGCGCCACGTGCTTAGTCACATTGCAAATCACCCAATCAATCGTGTCGATGAACTGTTGCCCTGGAACCTGGCGGTGCAGCTTCCCGAAAACGGCCGCATCTAACGGCGCACCATTTAGATTTACATGAGCCAATAACGACATCGAGAATTAGTCTTGCAAAAATCGGGGTGACCATAGGTTTCTTGAGGTCGCCCCGTACAACACAGCTATGAACCTCGCTTGCGGCTCGGCTTAGAATCGATGAATGATCCCGATACCAAAGGCCGCCTGCGACGCCGAAGACGACGGTGTCGTGTTGAAGCCATCGCCGAGGGTCGCGGTCGCGTCGATGATATGCCCCGCGCCGCTGGTTCCAAGCGTCTTGCCGGATGCTCGCTGATAAGCTTGCAATGCATACAGCCCGGTACGCTTGGAAAGCGAGTAGTACTCGGACAGGTTTGCCTGCTGATAGCGCGCGCTGTCTTGAATGCCATTCGCCCGCGTTGCGCGCGTGTAGCTATATCCAGTAGCGAAGTCCCACGCCGCCAGCGGCTTCCAATGCAAGACGGCGCCGCCCGTATTGAAGATCGCCGTATCGGTGAACTTCGAGTTGATGCCCGGGATGTACTGCACGTTCGAGTACGTCGCGGTGAGGTCCCACGCGCTATTGAACTTATAGCTGGTGCCGACCGCGAAGCGCTGCTGCGCCTTCGCCGTCTGATACCCGTTTGTGAGCGCTGATACGCCTGCCTGAGACCCGTTGTTCGACGTCGTCGAATCCGAACCCCAGGCACCGCCGCCCACGGTCGAGTTGTTGATACGCGAAAAACCTACGCCAATGCCAACGGGTCCCATTGCATATTGGATCGCGGTGTTCCAGGTCGAGCCCTGGTTCAGGCTGCCAGCGACTCCGCCCATCGAGTACGAGCCGCTGACAGTCACGCCGTACAAGGTCGGCGACTTGTACAACAGCGTATTGTTTGACCGATAAATCGTATCGAGACCGTCGATGTCGCCTGGGTGCGCGCCATAAAAGCCGGTAAGCCAGGTTGTCGGGCTATACGCGGACAAGAGCTGGTAGTACGAACCATATTGCCGTCCCGCAGTCAATGTCCCGTAAGTGGGATTGGTTATACCGACCCATGCCTGGCGTCCGAACATTGCGTTGGTGTATTGCACCGCACCCGTGGCGGAATTGAAACCCGATTCAAGTTGGAAGATTGCGCTAGTTTTCCCGCCAAGGTCCTCTGCGCCCTTTAAGCCGAAGCGGCTTCCCGCCCATACACCAGGCGTCATCTTTGTCGCAGACTTGCCGCCGCTTGTTGCACCAAGCGACGAGGAGTTACTGACATAGCCAAGACCGTTATCGACGATTCCGTAAAGCGTCACGCTGCTTTGGGCGAATGACTGGGCGCTTGCGGTGAGTGTGAGGGCAAAGAAGGCGTGTCTAATTGCGTTCGATCTCGAGTGCATATCTGTGCCTGCGTATTTAGTATTGTTGAGTTTTCTGATGGAGCGGTTTTACGAGCGGCTTTTTCCCCAAGCTGCTCGGGACGCACTCTATAAGGCAAGTAAGCCTTTAGAAAGAGGGGGTAAAAGTTGAGTCCTTGCCCATCCCTGGAAAGGTGAGGTAACTTGTGGGTACCGTTCTGAAAGACCCGTCGTCGGGAGCCGCATCAGAGACGCATTCTGCAAATGCGCGCGTAAGGATTGGATTGAACGCAAGGCTTTGAGAAACCGTTGGCGATAAGCAAAAGAGATGGGATAAAGCAAAAGTCGCAAGTTGAGCGCTATAGAGCGAGCATCCAAGATGGCGGCACTGGGAATGAACTGCGTCGCGTCGGCGAGCGCAGCAGCGTAGTGAAATGGTTGTCGAAGCATGTTGACGTATTCTTAAAAACCGTGGGGTCGACGATCCAGGAGCATTGTTCATCCGACTGGATGGCACACCGCTCACAGTGAAGTCAGCATCAGAGGCGATCCGGCAGTTGCTCCGGCAATTGTCGATGAAACCACCCAATGGAAGAATCAGGCCCAGGTCATTCGAGTTTCGGCACGCCTTCGCAGTGCATCACCTCATGCTTTAGCCCTGGGTGTGCCAGCAATCCTCGTCGAGTTGCATTGTGGACTACACCTTCAATTGCGGAAGACAGTACCTGTGCCGTTATTCCATCAACTTTCTACCGCTGTGTCCGCGATAGACAGCAACGATAAGCGCATAACTCCGTTGCAGGAACGCCATGCCATTCGAGACAGCCGAGACGACGATGTGGCGACTTGTGCAACTCTACACAGGTCGAGTCGGTTACAAACGAGGCGTGAAGTCTGAAGGTTTGTCGATGACCCCACCGGTCATCGATTGCTCTGGATGGACCGGGCTGCTTCTTATGCGGGCCATGCACGCAGAAAACGAGATGGCCGGTCGCACGATCTTCGGCGTTGATGACGTGCACGCTCTGCAATCGTGGTCGGATCGGATCATCCACGAACTTGAAGCGCGAACGGGATTCATTCTTGAGGGGCGAGATGTCACCGCCCATAACCTCCCGCGATGCGCCACGATCGGACTGAAAATTGGAGAGCCTACTTGGGCGAACAACCATCCTCGTCCGCGCAGCATTACCCATATTGTTCAAGTCGTCCGGCGTCCGGAGGATGACACTCCGTTCGTTTCAGAGTCCTTTGGCGGTTCGGCTCCACCTGGCATAAGCCTTACTCCGCTGGGCGAGTGGCTTGTTCGTGCGGAACCGCGCCTCGACGCAGACGAAATTTGGGCCGTTGATCCTTTTCGGTTGGCCTTAAAAAATTAAACAGCCATCTGGAATTTCTCTTCCTGACAGGCCCCTGCCTGTCGGCGATTGGCCGATGCTTGTCGTACACCTTTAGTCACCAACTTTCGGCTTGAACCGGCTCAATACATGAAGTACGTCGAACGTCTCGCACACAAGAGGCATCGATTCATCTACTACACGCCCGATTCGAAGACACTCATCAGAGAAGAAACGCCAGTGCTGCCTCTGCCAATACGATAGGGAAAGATCCACTTCACCTTCACGAGCCGCAAATCCGACGGTTAGCGTCGGGCGTTTCCACTCTATAGCGTGCGCATGACGAGGACGCTTTTCCGCTAGCTAGAGCCTTCGACGTTATGCGTTCGTATACGGACAAACCCGACGCTCGCCACAAGGCGCATCGAGTCTTACAGCTCAAATCATCCCAAACTGTAGGAGCGCTGCACGCACTGGCATCCCGACTTCCCCTTGCAATCAGCGGTTAACCACTCCCGCCGCGATCCCATCCCGCAACAGGACTGGGGCATACCGGGTTTGATATCGGTATTGCTAAAAACCGATTGGAAAGGAATCGCCTGCTTCCTTAAGATTCACTCGAACATTAAAACTCCGAGACACCGCTGCTTCGATGAAACGCGCATCGCACGTTCCCACGCTATTCAAGCATTACCTCAACGGCGGCCGGGCGACGAGCGCAACCGTGGTCTTTCCGTCAGTCCATCCCGCCCGAGAAACGCGATCCGTCCAGTGCGCAGTCACGTGCACGGCGTTGCTGAACCCTGCGCGGCATGTCGAGCGTTTTAGCTTGAGCACCGCGATGACAGAGAACTTCCGACGACGGCCGCGAAGCCGCATCCGCCGATACAACGCGAATGCAGCGGACTAACGATTAACCAGCAGGACCGCAAGAAGGGGCGAACGGGCTGCAAGCCTGCGCTCCGCTGCAGAACACTTAAGCCATGCAGCCTTTATTCCACCAGGAGACTCCGCCATGAACCACAAGCTTCGCCGTTTGACCTTGTCCGCTATCGCCGCTGCCACGCTCGGCATTCCGTTCGCCTCGCAGATGTCGGCTCACGCCGACGAGCCGCTGAAGGTGGGTTTCCTCGTCAAGATGCCGGAGCAGGCGTGGTTCATCAACGAACAGAAAGCGGCGACGGCACTTGGGCAGAAGGAGAAGTTCTCGGTGGTGAACATCTGCACGCCGGATGGAGAGAAGGTGCTGTCCGCTATCGATAATCTCGGTGCACAAGGCGCGCAAGGTTTCGTGATCTGCGCGCCCGACGTGCGCCTCGGACCGGCAATTCAGGCGCGCGCAAAACGCTACAACATGAAGTTCGTGACGGTGGATGACCAGCTTGTCGATTCGACCGGCAAGCCGTTGCCGAACGTGCCGCACCTTGGCATGTCCGCGTTCAAGATCGGCAATCAGGTCGGCACCGCTATCTCCGATGAAATGAAAAAGCGCGGCTGGAAGCCTGAGGAAGTAGGTGCGCTGCGCATCACGGATTACGAACTGCCCACGGCGAAACAGCGCACGGACGGCGCGACGGAGACACTGCTGGCCAGCGGCTTCAAGAACGAAAACATCTTCGATGCCCCGCAAAAAACCACCGATGACGAAGGCGGTTTCAACGCGGCGTCGCCTGTGTTGTCGCAGCATCCGAACATCAAGAAGTGGGTGATCTATGCGATCAACGAAGAGACCGTGCTTGGCGCCGTACGTGCCACGGAACAACTGCATATTGCGTCGGCGGATGTGATCGGCGTGGGCATCAACGGCGCTGGCGAAGCGTTCGCCGAGTTCCAGAAGAAGGAACAAACCGGCTTCTACGGCACCATCGCGGTGAGTTCGACGAACCACGGCAAGGACAGCACGCAGAACCTCGTCGACTGGATCAAGAACGGCAAGCAGCCGCCCGCCGACACGCAGACCACCGGCAAGCTGATGGTCCGCAGCAACTGGCAGGATGTGCGCAAGGAACTGGGTATCTGAGCGTTTTGCCGGGTGCTTTACGACGGGCGTCGTTGGATCCTCAACGGAACAACGACGCCTCGATTTAGCTTTCAACGAGGAACGCCCAATGATGGATACCGCAGTCGCCACGGCGGCGCTTTATCTTTTGCTCGACAACATCACCGTGCGTTTTCCCGGCGTGCTTGCGCTCGACTCTGTATCGCTTGGTGTGCGTACCGGTGAAGTTCACGGCCTGATGGGCGAGAACGGCGCGGGCAAATCGACTTTGCTGAAGGTGCTCTCGGGTGTCAATTCAACGAGCGGCGGCAGCGTGTCGCTGGCCGGGATAGAACAGCAGTTCACGACAACCAAAGCGGCAATTGAAGCCGGCATCGCGATCATCTACCAGGAGTTGCATCTCGTGCCGGAGTTGACGGTGGCCGAGAACCTGATGCTCGGCGCGATGCCAAGCCGCTTTGGCGTGCTGGATGAAAAAGCACTGGTGAAGCGCGCGATCAGCGAGCTGGAGCGCCTGGGCGAAAAAATCGATCCGAACATGCAGGTCAAGCATCTTTCGATCGGGCAGCGCCAGATAATCGGGATCGGCAAGGCGTTGATGCGCAACGCGCGCGTGATTGCCTTCGATGAACCCACGAGTTCGCTGTCCTCGCGCGAGACGGAGCAGCTGTTCAAGATCATCCGCGCGCTCAGGGGCGAAGGGCGGGCGATCATCTATGTGACGCATCGGATGGACGAGGTGCATGCGCTCTGTGACCGCGTGACGGTGTTTCGCGATGGCCGGCGCATCGAGACCTTCGAGGAAGTGGATGGACTCGAGCGCGACCGGTTGATCAGTTGCATGGTCGGGCGCTCGATCCATGACGTGTACGGATACCGCACGCGCGATATCGGCGATGTGCAGCTTGATGTACAGGGGCTGATGGGACCGGGTTTGTCGGAGCCGGCTTCGTTCAGCGTGCGCAAGGGCGAGATAGTCGGATTCTTCGGGCTCGTTGGCGCCGGTCGTTCCGAGTTGATGAAGCTGATCTACGGCGCGGTGAAACCGGTCTCAGGTCAGATCGTGCTCAAGGGTTCGAGGCGCAAGTTCAGGTCGCCACGCGATGCCGTGCGCGCAGGCGTGGCGCTGTGCCCGGAGGACCGCAAGCAAGAGGGCATTGTCGCGATTGCTTCCGTGTCCGATAACCTCAACATGAGTTGCCGGCGTCATTTCAGTCCGTTCAACGTACTGAACAGCCGCAAGGAAGCCGCCACCACGACCGACTACATCACAAAGCTTGCCATCAAGACACGCAACGGCAACACGCCTATCGGCACGCTTTCCGGCGGCAATCAGCAGAAGGTCATTCTTTCGCGCTGGCTGGCGGAAGACATCGATGTGTTTTTGATGGACGAGCCTACACGCGGTATCGATGTCGGCGCGCGCAGCGAGATATACGGTTTGTTATATGGACTCGCGGAAGCCGGGCGAACAGTCATCGTGGTGTCGAGCGATCTGGCCGAAGTGATCGGCGTGGCGGATCGTGTGATGGTGATGCGCGAAGGCAAGATTGTCGGAAACTTGCCCAAGGCGCAGGTTACACCGGATCAACTGATCAAGCTCGCTCTACCGAACTGATATTACTAGTTGCGCGGGTCAACGCGCTGTGAACGAAAGAGATGCCATGCAAATAACTCCAGTCACCAATCAGTCGAACCCAGCGGAAAGTACCGGCGCTCGCGCCCGCGCTGCAAGGACATAGGACGTCATCAACAAGTCCGGCATCGTCATGGTGTTCGTGATCTTGTTCGTGGCTCTATCCCTGACCGTGCCGGGTTTCGTCAGTTCGCGCAACATCCAGGGCCTGCTGCTTTCGGTCACGCTGATCGGCTCCATCTCCGTCACCATGATGTTCGTGCTTGCGCTCGGCGAGGTGGATTTGTCGGTGGCATCCATCGTGGCGTTCGCGGGCGTGGTGGCGTCCACGCTGATCACCGCGACGCATAGCGTCACGCTCGGCATAGCGGGAGGCGTGCTGGCGGGCGGCGCGGTCGGGCTGGTGAACGGCGTGCTGATTGCGCGCTGGAAGATCAACTCGCTGATCGTCACGCTGGCGATGATGGAAGTCGTACGCGGGCTTGCCTATATCACGTCGAGCGGCGACGCCGTGATGATTTCCGAAGAGAGTTTCTTCGATCTCGGCGGTGGTTCGTTCCTTGGTATCTCGTACCCGATCTGGTCGAACATCATTGGCTTTGTGCTGTTTGGTTTTCTGCTGAAGAAGACAGTCTTCGGGAAGAACGTACTGGCCGTCGGCGGCAATAGCGAGGCGGCGTTGCTGGCGGGTTTGCCGGTCATGCGCATCAAGATTACGGTGTTCGTGCTCCAAGGGCTGGTGACCGGATTTGCGGGCGTGATGCTGGCATCGCGGATGAGCCTTGGCGATCCCAAGACATCGGTCGGGCTTGAGCTCGGGGTGATCTCCGCGTGCGTGCTGGGTGGCGTTTCGCTGACCGGCGGCGTGGCCACCATTTCCGGCGTGCTGGTCGGGGTGTTGATCATGGGCTCGGTGCAGGACGCAATGAGCCTCATGAATGTGCCCACGTTCTATCAGTACCTGATTCGTGGCGGGATCCTGCTGTTAGCCGTTTTGTTCGATCAGTATCGCAGGAGCAAACGAGTCGCTTAATAGGGTTAAAAGGGGTGCTCGCGTTGCCGGGAGAACCGCCCGGAAGCGCGAGCGAAACTTACTCCTCAAACACCTCCACCTCGTGGCGCTTGCCAAGCAACAGTGCATCGGCAACATGTTGAAGCGGGCCGACATCCACGTCGCTGGCGTTAGTTGAAATCAAGTCGAAGAACCGATCGTAAAGACTCGGGTATTCCCGTTCCAGTCCAATGTCGATCATCTCTGCATCGATCTGCAAAAACTTCCCGCCTTGAGCCAAACGCAGAACGCCGTTGCGGGTGATTACCTCGATCTGCCACAACTCCACCGGACCATGCCGCCAGTCGAATTCGGCCCGGATCGGCGTACCAAGGGCATCGCTGAAATCAAGATTTGCGGCAATCGGGTTGTGCCTGTTCGCCGGAACAAACAACTCGGCCGATTTCAGAAAGAACGCGTGCGGCAGGATGCGCGTCATGATGGATAGCGCATTGATACCCGGATCGAATACGCCGAGCCCACCCGGCTGCCAGATCCAGTCCTGACCAGGATGCCAGCGGCGAACATCTTCTTTCCATTGAACGTTAACCGCCGTGATCGCCTTGTCCGCGAGCCACGCACGCGCGGCTTCAACCCCCGGTGCATGACGGGAATGCCAGGACGCAAACAAGGTGCATTGATTTTGCCGGGCCAGCCCGGCGAGCACGCCTACCTCGGTTACGCTCGCCCCCGGTGGTTTCTCCAGCATCACATGCTTGCCTGCCGCGAGCGCAGCGCGGGCCTGAGCGAAACGGACTTGCGGCGGCGCGCACAACGACACGGCTTGCAGCAGAGGCTCCGCCTTCAGCATGTCCTCGACATTCTGATAATTGTTGATCCCATCGATCCGCGCATTCCTGCTCGCACCAGCAATGAGTTTGAACCCGGGGTGACCGGCGATAGCGGGTAAATGCTGATCGCGAGCGATCTTGCCGACACCGGCAATCCCTATCGCAACTTGCTCTGTCATGGTTGGTTGGACCCTATTAATGCGAATGTCGTGGCACATCGGCGCCACGGCATCCTACGAGGAAATCAAAATCGCAGCCCTGATCGGCTTGCAGGACGTGATCGACATACAGCTTTCTATACCCGCTTGTGTCCGCAGTCGCAACTGTCTGCACTTCGGCCCAATTAGCGAGACGCTGGGTGAGTTCCGCGTCGCTGACATCGAGATGCAGCGTCCCGGCCAGGCAGTCCAGCTCAATCCAGTCGCCTTCCTTCACGACCGCCAGCGGACCACCGGCACGTGCTTCGGGCGCGACGTGCAACACCACCGTGCCATATGCCGTGCCGCTCATGCGGGCGTCGGAGATCCGCACCATGTCGGTTACGCCTTGCGCCAGCAACTTTGGCGGCAAGCCCATGTTGCCCACTTCGGCCATGCCCGGATAACCCTTCGGTCCACAGTTCTTCAGCACAAGAACAGAGTCCTTTGTCACGTCCAGTTCTGGATCGACGATGCGGGCTTTGTAGTCATCGAAGTTTTCAAACACGACCGCGCGGCCACGATGCTTGAGCAAGGCCGCTGTTGCCGCCGACGGTTTTACTACCGCGCCGTTCGGCGCGAGATTGCCTCGCACAATGCAGAGACCGCCATCCGGGACGAGGGGCTTGTCGAGTGGACGGATGACTTCTTCATCGTAGATCGGCGCTTCTTTCGTGTTGTCCCATAGCGAATGGCCGTTAGCCGTCAGTGCGTCGGGATGAGGCAGCAAGCCTGCTTCGCCCAAGCGCCGGATCACACCGGGCAAACCGCCCGCATAATAAAACTCCTCCATCAGGAAGCGCCCGGATGGCTGCAGATCGACAAGCGTCGGCGTGCCGCGGCCAATGCGCGTCCAGTCATCGAGCTCCAGATTCACGCCGATACGCCCGGCAATCGCCTTCAAATGAATCGCTGCATTCGTTGATCCGCCGATAGCCGCGTTCACGCGAATTGCGTTCTCGAAGGCTTCTTTCGTCAGGAGTTTCGAGAGCCGTACATCCTGTAACGCCATCTCCACGATACGCATGCCCGACATATGCGCGAGCACGTAGCGCCTCGAATCCACAGCAGGAATCGCGGCGTTGTGCGGCAGCGTGACGCCAAGTGCTTCGGCCATGCAGGCCATCGTGGACGCCGTGCCCATGGTGTTGCATGTACCGGCCGAGCGCGACATGCCCGCTTCCGCCGACATGAATTCGTGTAGCGTGATCTTGCCCGCCTTCACCTGTTCGCTGAGCTGCCAGACGACCGTGCCCGAGCCGATATCGCGGCCATGATGCTTGCCGTTGAGCATCGGCCCGCCGCTTACCGCAATGGCCGGCACGTCGCAACTGGCTGCGCCCATCAACAAGGCAGGCGTGGTTTTATCGCAGCCGACGAGCAGCACGACGGCATCCACCGGGTTCCCCCGGATCGATTCCTCGACGTCCATGCTCGCGAGATTGCGGGTAAACATTGCTGTGGGGCGTAGATTCGATTCGCCGTTGGAGAACACGGGGAATTCGACCGGGAATCCGCCTGCTTCGAACACACCGCGCTTCACGTGCTCGGCGAGCTTGCGGAAATGCGCATTGCACGGGGTGAGTTCGGACCACGTATTGCAGATGCCGATGATCGGCTTGCCCTGGAATTCGTGATCGGGGATGCCCTGGTTTTTCATCCAGCTTCGGTACATGAAACCGTTCTTGTCGGCAGCGCCGAACCATTGGGCTGAGCGCAGAGGGCGTTTTGCGTCGGACATCGATTTTTTCCTTAACCGTTTGCTATTTCAAGATTTCATACGTGCGAACGCGTCATGCGTTCGGGATCTTTTTGCGATTGCGTCAACTCCGCGACCCCAGCGCAACGGGATCGGCTTTGTTCGCGGCGTCGGGTTGCTGTGCCGCATGCCGTCTTAGCTTCGAACTTGCTCGCTCACCCGACGCTGTCCCATCCGACTTGCGCCGTGCCGCATGCCGTTCGATCAGGCGTTGCAACAAGCAGAACGCGCATAACAGGGCGCCAATCACAATGCGGGTCCACCACGAGCTCAGCGTGCCGTCGAAGGTGATGAGCGTCTGGATGGTGCCGAGAATGCCCACGCCGAAGACCGAGCCGATCACATAACCGACGCCGCCCGTGAGCAAGGTCCCGCCTATGACCGTGGCGGCGATTGCATCGAGTTCCATGCCCTGGCCCTGCAAGCCGTAGCCCGACAGCACGTACAGCGTGAACACCACGCCGCCGAGCGCCGAGCAGAATCCGCTCAATGCATAGACGCCGACCTTGGTACGTGCCACCGGCAGCCCCATGAGCAACGCGGAGCGTTCGTTGCCGCCTACCGCGTAGACGTTGCGCCCGAAGCGCGTGAAGTGCGCGACGAAGATGGCGAGCAGAAGCGTCGCGATTGCGATCAGGCCGCCGGCCGTAATCGAGGCGCCGTGAATGTCGATATGGAAGCCTGACAGCGCGTGGAAGCTGGGATCGTTGATGGTGATGGACTGCGTCGTGATCAGGAAACACGCGCCGCGTGCGAGGAACATGCCCGCCAGCGTGACAATGAACGGCTGCAGTTTAAAGAAGTGGATCAGCGCCCCCATTGCTGCGCCATACAGCGCGCCCAGCACGAGCACGAGCGGCACGATCACCCATATGGACCAATGCAGGTGCTCGGTGAATACGGCACAGAGAATGGTCGTCAAGGCGACGACCGAACCCACCGACAGGTCGATGCCGCCCGATACGATCACGAACGTCATGCCGATCGCGACGATCAGCAGGAAGGCGTTGTCGACGAGCAGGCCAAGCAGCACCTGCAGCGAGAAAAATCCGGTGTACATCACCGAGCCGAAACCGAACAGCGCGAAGAACAAAACGATGGTGACGACAATCGGCAGCGTGCGCGGATCGACCAGGCGGTCGAGAAGGTTCCTCATTTTGCAGCCTCGGCAAGGGGCTTCTTCAGGGCGAAGGGGAAGGCGCGTTTCACTTGTCGCATGATTACCGTACGGGCGCTGGCGGACTGGATCACGCTCACCACGAGCACCACGGCCGCTTTCACAACGAGCGTGGCTTCAGGCGGCACCCCGATGGAATAGGTGGTGTACGTCAGCGTCTGGATGATCAACGCGCCGAGCACGGTGCCCGCAAGGCTGAACCTGCCGCCGAGCAGCGACGTGCCGCCGAGTGTCACGGCGAGGATTGCATCGAGTTCGAGCAGCAGCCCGGCGTTGTTGCCATCGGCACTGCGCACGTTGGAACTGATCAAGATACCTGCTATGGCCGCGGTTAAACCGGAGAAGGTATAGACACCGAACACAATCGCACTCGAGCGCAAGCCGACCAGTTTTGTTGCTATGGGATTGATGCCGATCGCGCGGATGAACATCCCGAGCGCTGTGCGATTCATAAGCAGCGCGGTCACTGCAATAGCGCCGGCCGCGACCCAGACGGAACACGGCATGCGGGCCAGATAACCGCCGCCGACCACAAGATATCCCGGCGCGCCGATGGGGATGATCTGGCCGCCCGTAAGCAACTGTGCGACGCCGCGGCCGGCCACCATCAGGATCAGCGTTGCGATGATCGGCTGCATGCCCACGAACGCCACCAGCACGCCATTCCACATGCCGGCGAGCACGCCCACCGCAAGCGCGGCGGCGAGTGCTTCAGCGATATGCGCCGGATTGTCAGCCAGGATGCTGGCCGCCGCCGCGCCGGCAATCGCAACGACCGCGCCGACAGAGATATCAATGCCGCGTGTCGCGATCACCAGAGTCATGCCAAGCGAGACGAGCACGAGCGGGGCGGCACGATTGAGGATATCGATGGGCGCGCCGAACCAATGACCATCGAGCACAGAGATCGACAGGAAGTGTGCGTTCTGGCTCAGGTCGAGCAAGATCAGTAACACGAGCGTGAGGCACGGCCATACGAGAGGGTGCTGCAGTGCGGCCTTGATCCGGTTCATCGGCTGCCTCCCGCAATGAGTTTATAAACCTGATCCTCCGACGCCGCGTGTCCCTCGACCTCCGCCACCTTGCGACGGTCGCGCAGCACGGCAATCCTGTGACTCACGCGCACGACCTCGCTCACCTCCGACGAGATGAAGACAATGCCGAGCCCTTTCGCGCAGAGCGCCAGCACGCGATCCATGATTTCGAATTTCGCCGCGACGTCGATGCCGCGCGTCGGTTCGTCGAGGATCAGCATCTTCGGTTCGGTTGCAAGCCAGCGCGCCAGCAGGACTTTCTGCTGGTTTCCACCCGACAAAAGTCCGATGGGCTGTTCAGCATCGGGCGCCTTGATGCCGAGCTGCTGGATGTAGCTGTCCGCGATCTGGCGCTGTTTCGCTTTGCCGATAGTGCGCCACCAGCCGCGTCTCACCTGCAGCGCGAGGATGACGTTTTCGCGTATCGACAGATCCGCGACGATGCCCTCCTTCTTCCGGTCCTCCGGGCAATACCCTATGCCGCGACCCACCGCATCACGAGGAGAACGAAGCTTTACCGGCTTGCCGTCGATAGACATAACACCGGCATCTGCGCGCTCGGCGCCGAACAGGAGCCGGGCGGTTTCGGTGCGGCCAGAACCGAGCAAACCTGCGAGTCCGAGAATCTGGCCCGGCTGAACGTCGATATCGACGGGATTCATGAGGCCGCGCCGGCCGCTGCCACGCATCTCGAAGAAGGGCGGCACCGCGGCCTTGTGCGCGGGTGGCTCACCGGCCGCGCGCTTCAGGCGCTCGGTCATCCGTTCGTGGCCCACCATCTTTGAAACAAGTAATTCCACCGGCAAATCGCAGGCGAGATATTCGCCTTCACGTTCACCATTGCGCATGACCGTGATGCGATCCGACACCGCGTAGGTCTGCTCGAGAAAATGCGTGACGAACAGGATCGCGATGCCCGATTGTTTAAGCTTGCGCAGGACGTCGAAGAGCCTTGCGACTTCGCCATCATCCAGGCTCGAGGTCGGTTCATCGAGTATCAGGACACGTGCGTCCACCGAGACCGCGCGCGCGATCGCCACCATCTGTTGCACGGCGATGGGATACGTATCGAGCGATTTGGTCACATCCAGGAAGACGTTCAGGTCGGCAAGCGCCGCTTCGGCCCGCGCATGAATGTTCTTCCAGTCGATAGCGCCACGCCGTTTCGGCTGCCGTCCGGCGAACACGTTTTCAGCGACGGACAGATTCGGGCACAGGTTCACTTCCTGATAAAGCGTCCGGATGCCGGCCGCTTCCGCGTTGAGCGGCGCAGCGAAGTTGACGACTTCACCGCCTAGCCGTATCTCGCCGGCATCGTGTGTATGTACGCCGGTGAGCACGTTGATGAGCGTCGATTTACCGGCGCCGTTCTGACCCATCAGCGTATGGATCTCGCCGGGAAACAAGCGGAAATCAACGTTCTGCAACGCCTTTACGCCGGGGAATGACTTGGAGATGCCGATGGTTTCAAGAATGGGCGAGCCGGTCATGAGCGAGGCCGAAGAAGGAGGTTGGAAGTCCGCCGCCGCACTTTTCAGCGGCGGCGGACTCGCGGCAACTCAGTACTTGCGCTGCGGCAGTACTTGCGCGGCAACGCTCATCGGGAACACCGTTTCCTCGGTCACGATGCGCTTGGGTAAGGGTTTGCCTGCCACCACCTCCTTCACTGCTGTCATGAGTTGCGGTCCGAGCAGCGGACTGCATTCCACGTCGACGTTGATCTTGCCCGCGACCATGGCTTCGAAGCCGCCTTTGGTAGCGTCGAACGAGACGACGCTCACGTCCTTGCCGGGTTTCACTCCGGCTTCTTCCATCGCCTGGATGGCCCCGAGCGCCATGTCGTCGTTATGGGCGTAGACCACGTTGATCTGCTTGCCGTAGGTCTTGACGAAGGCTTCCATGACCTGCTTGCCGCCGGCGAGCGTGAAGTCGCCGCTTTGCGACGCGATGACCTTGAACTTCGGATCGTTCTTGATCACTTCCAGCAATCCGGCGCGGCGGTCGTTGGCGGGCGCCGAGCCGACCGTGCCTTGCAACTCGGCGATGTTGATGGGACCTGGATCGTTCTTATAGTGATCTTCGAGCCATTTGCCGGCGCGCCGGCCTTCTTCGAGGAAGTCCGAGCCGATCATCGTGACGTATAGCGACTTGTCTTTAACATCGATATTGCGGTCGGTGAGAATCACCGGAATCTTCGCGTTTTTCGCTTCGATGAGCACCGGTTCCCAGCCCGATTCCACGACGGGAGAGAAAGCGATCACATCGACTTTCTGAGCGATATACGAGCGGATCGCCTTGATCTGATTTTCCTGCTTTTGCTGGGCGTCGGAGAATTTCAGATTGATGCCCGCGTCTTTGGCTGCGCTTTTGACTGAAACAGTATTGGCGGTGCGCCATGCGCTTTCCGCGCCGACTTGTGAGAAACCGAGGGTGATTTTGCTGTCTTCGGCGTAGGCAGTTACGCTTGCGGCCAGCATCAGCGCAGAACCAAGCAGCGCACCGATGACTGCGCGTCGAGCATGTCTCATGTTTGTCTCCGATTTAGTTGTGTTTGTGTTCGGTACTGCCGCGATTGCTGATGCGCGCGGTCGACTGGTTCGAATGCGTACCGTATTGAAGCGTAGCGCCGGGGTTCATGGCGGTCCAATCAGTTATTTCGCGGTTGTGATACCAGAATTGGTATGGGGAAGGGGAGGTTGGCTCGCGCCGATGGATGAATCAGAAATACTGTGTCCGATGCACGCAGGTTCCGAGAACAGCACCACGCGATTGATTTCGTTTCATTTTTCAATCGCAGGAAGGACAGGTCGCAGCGAGGTCACAAATCGCATCGCCAACCGACCCCGGAACAATGACCCGAACCTAAACCCGCAGCGTAGCTGCTGGACATCCGCAAGCCGCCCCCCTGATGCTCCAGGACCGACCGATCTCAACGCCGATTGGGGGAATCTCGAAGGCGCGTCTTGAGGTCGCACTCGTGCAAGAGCGCCGGGATCTACCTGGTTACGGTGGCTCTTCTGAACGCGTCGCGCTAGGCCCAGTGGCGGCCCAGGAAGGCGGCCACCGCGTTGAGCGCGCGGCGCGCGGTCGGCAGGTCTCTCGTCGCGCCTTGGAAAACGTGGTGCAGCCCTTCGAAGACATCGAGCTGCACCTCGCCGCCCTTGTTCGCGGCCGCCTGCGCATAGCGCCGCGCGTCGTCGAGCAGGATCTCGTCGCCGCCCACCTGGATGAGCAAGGGCGGTAGGACCTCGGGCACGGCGTAGAGCGGCGACGCCCGGCCGTCCTTCGGATCGGCGCCGGCGAGATAGGCCGCGGCAGGCCCGGCAAGCATTTCCGGCTGGGAGAAGATTGGGTCGTGGATGTCGGGACTGCTGACCGAGGCGCCGGTCATCGCCAGATCAAGCCAGGGCGAAAAGGCCGCGATGGCCGCTATGGCGGGCGAGGTCGTCGCCGTATCGCCCAGCACGCTGAGAGCCAGACCGCCGCCCGCGGAGTCGCCGACCAGCGCGATCTGCGAGATGCCCTGGCTGCCCAACCAGCGGCGAAGGGCGATAGCGGCCTCGGGCGCGGCCGGGAACACATGCTCCGGCGCCAGCGGATAGTCCGCCACGAACGCCGCCACCCCGGCGCGGACCGCCACCTGGCTGGCCAGGCCGCGATAGGCCTCGGCCGAGCCCAGCATGTAGGCGCCGCCGTGCAGGAAGAGGATTGCCCGATCGGCCGGGGCGCCGGCCGGCCGCACCCACCAGCCGCTGACGCCGTCGCGGTCGATGGCTTCCAGAGTGACGCCATCGGCGATCGGCGTCTTAGTGATCAGCGTGTCATAGGTCTCGCGCTGATTGCCGGTGGGGTTCGAGAACAGTTGGTGGATCTCGGCGAGCACAGTTTGCTCGATTTGGCGCTCGTCGTCGGACAGAACGTGCCGGGTCTCAATAAAGGTCGTCTTGGTGGCGGTGGTCATGGAACTTTCCTCTCGTTTTGGGGCTGGAAAGCTCCAGCCTCGTCGGACGACAGAATTATCCATTTCCATCTGGCGCGGAAGTCCGGATTGCGGAATACAATCCATTCCAAATAGGAAGTATTGGGAACCTTCAATGGACCGCCTCGACGCGATGCACCTCTTCGTCCGTGTGGTCGAACGCGGCAGCTTCTCGGCGGTTGCCCGGGAAGCCGGGGTCGGCCAGTCGGCGGTCAGCAAACAGATCGCCGCCCTCGAAGCCCACCTGGGTGCGCAGCTGCTGCGCCGCACCTCGCGGAGCATGACCCTCACTGACGCCGGCCAAGTTTTCTACGAATCAGCCTTGCGCCTGGTCGACGAATTCGACGCGGCGGAGTCCTTGGTTGGCCGCGGCCAGTCCGCGCCGTCCGGCCTGATCCGGGTGACCGTTGCACCGGTGTTCGGGCGGCTCTACATAGTGCCGCGCCTCCCCGAGTTTTTCGCTCGCTATCCGGACATCTCCATCGAGCTCACCGGCTCCGGGCGCAACATCAACCTGATTGAGGAAGGCGTCGACCTGGCGATTCGCAATGGTGAGCTCGCTGACTCGAGCATGATCGTGCGCCGCATCGGCATGGCGCCTTTCGCGACCGTCGCCACGCCGGCGTACCTCGCAGTCCGCGGCGAGCCGCGGACCCCCACCGACCTCGACGCCCACGCCTGCCTGATTTTCGCCCCGCTCCACGAGCCGCTGCCGTGGGAGTTCCGGGACGGATCGAGGTCAATTCTGCATCACCCAAGGGCGAACTTCCGTACCGCCGACGCCGAACAGATCCGCGCCGCGGTGCTCGCCGACCTCGGCCTGGCCCACGGCCCGGTCTGGGCGTTCGCGCCTGAGATCGCCTCGGGCGCGGTCCGCGTCGTGCTGGCTGACTGCGCCCCCGGCCCGCTGGCCATCAGCGCCGTTCACCCCGCCGGCCGCCGCCTGCCCACCAAGGTCCGGGTGTTCATCGACTTCCTGGTGGAGATTCTGGCGGGCAATCCGGCGCTGACGGGGTAACCGGGCTGAGTCGACATTGAACGGCGTCGCGAAATGCATTAATAGACAGGTCTGCTGCTACGAGAATGATCAACAGACGGCTCTGGTCGACCTGGGGCGGTCTTGCGTGAACTCGCTATAGGGGCGACCGTTTGGGGACCCGAGCAGCCACTCGTGGGGAGTGCCTGAGTTTTTGTGTGAAAGGCGCCGTATACCGCGCCTTTCATTGGCTATCCCAATTTGACGAGATTAAGCACCGGCAGCGGGCCGCCCGGTATTTGAACTAGCCGCCCCCCGCCTTCGAGCGAACCCAGGTCGATGCCGAAGAAGCCGAGCCGCTCGATCAGTCCGCTCACTGCCGCTTTTGCATGCACGTCATCTCCCGCGAAAAACAACACGCGGTGTCCACCCTTGGCCTGCGGATCGTCGGAGATGAGGCGCGCCGGCAGATGATTGAACGCCTTCACGACGCGTGCGCCCGGCACGAGCTCCGCGAATGCTTCGCTCGACGTGCGGCCATGCAATTCGGCTGGTTCGAACCGCGGCGCCTCGATCGGGTTGTTCGCATCAATCACGATGCGTCCGCCGAAGTCCGGCAGCCCGGCTAGGGCGGCCGGCAGCTTCGACCAGTTCACTGCGACGAGGACGATGTCCTGCGCGGCCGCTTGTTCGCGCGTTCCCGGCGTGATCGAGGGGCCTCACTCGCGCGCAAGGCCCGCGAGTGAGGCCGGGCCCCGGCTGTTCGCAATGATGGCCTCGAGGCCTTTGCTCGCCAGCGCTTTCGCGAACGCAGACCCGATGGCGCCTGCTCCGATGATACCGATGGTGCTCATAACGATGCTCCTGGTGAAGGGTGATGAATCAAGTGGTAAAGCCGCCGTCCGTGCCGGCAAGGGCAAGAACATGTGGCGTTCACTCCCCAAGGCTGAATGAGTGAATGTTGCCGCCTTAATTGCTCGATGATTAGCCGGTAATTATTTTAATTATTTTCAATCAATACTTTAAGATTCCCGAATGGAAACCCTCGTCAACCTCGAGTCGTTCGTACGCAGCGCCGAAACGGGCAGCTTCTCCGCGGCCGCGCGGCGCCTTGCGCTGACGCCCGCTGCGGTCAGTCGGAACGTTGCGCTTCTAGAACGCAATCTTGGCGCGCGACTGTTCCAACGCTCGACACGCAAGCTCACGCTGACTGAGGCGGGCGAGCGCTTTCTCGTGGAAATTGGCGGCAATCTAGACGCGCTGCAAGCTGCGATCGCATCCGTCTCGACCGATCGCAGCGACCCGGCTGGCGTGCTGAAAGTCAGCATGGCGCCGACGTTTGGCATTACGTACGTATTGCCGCTGCTGCCGGCGTTCCTCGCCCGGTATCCGATGATTCGTCCGGATTGGCACTTCGAGAACCGACAGGTCGACTTGATTGCAGAGGGATACGATGCAGCGCTGGGTGGTGGGTTCGATCTCGCACCGGGCGTCGTGTCGCGCACATTGGCGCCAGCGCATCTCGTGGCGGTGGCGTCTCCGGCTTACATGGCCGGCCGCGTGCCACCGACCGATCCTGGCGATCTTGCGGACCTCGATGGCATCGTGATGCGCTCGAGCCGAACCGGCCGCGTGCTCCACAGGACGATGCGCGACACGGTGGGTGGCGAGATGCTTGCGCGACTCGGCGAGACCATCACGGTCGACGACCCGGCGGCGATGCGCGAGGCTGCGATTCTCGGACTGGGTGTTGCGCTGCTGGCCGTGTCGGATGTGCTGTCGTCGATCGAACGTGGCGAACTCGTGCGATTGCTGCCGCGCTGGTACGCGGACGCCGGAGCCATTTCGATCTACTATGCAACGCGAGCGCTGCTGCCGGCGAAAACACGGGTGTTTGTCGATTTCGTCGTCGAGGCTTTCGAGCGGGAGCGGTTAGCTGAAAGGTTTGCGGGAAGCGTCGAGTGAGTCGCGCCGGGCAGGCAAACTGGCATGTAACCCGGGGCGTGAGTGATGCATATGGGCAGCCGTGCTTCCATCGCCGCTTCGGCCGGCGTGTACGGCCGCATCGATACAACCATCGGCCCGCGAAAAGCGCCAGCGGATTGCGTCTGAATAGAGGTGCGGTACATTGGAACGACTTTACCTTCGTCCGCGTGGCGCACCCGCAAACCTGCAGATTCCAGCGCGTGCCCGAACGACATCGAACAGCCAAGCACGAAACCATCTCCGCCTGTGACACAATCATTTGGTGTCGGCTGATTCATGGCATTTCCACGATCAGCATCACCCGCGACAACGACCAATTCCAGTTGATGCACCATGCCAGAAAATAGAGAGAAACCTGCAGCCGATACTTCGTCGAACACGGAGCAGTCAAGTGACGAGCCGAGCAAGCCGAAGCGCTGGCGACCGTCCCGTGCTCTTCGCAGCATCCTGATGGTGTTCGTCGGCTTCGTCGCTTTCGTTATCGTCTCGGGCATTGTGCTGTACAAGACGATCATGTATGGCGACATGATCGAAAACTTCGGCATTGTGATGATGCTGACTGTTCCGGTGATCGCGGCCGTCGCGTTCCGCGTTGGCCTGGATTCCTGGCTGGATGCGGAATAAATCGGGTCGGGAAGGCACGGCGCACCGGCCGTGCTTCCAGGTTGACCGTTTCAGTCTCCCCGGCACCGGCGATGAAATGCAAAAATCACTGAGCGCGTTCTTGTTCGCAAGGATGAGGTGCTAGAGGTGTGCCATGGCGGGCGTCACGCGCGCCATCCCAAAGTCACGCCCGCGAGCGTCCGGAGCGCCCGACGTGCCCGTGCGGAACACGGCCACCGCCGCGGTGAGGCGGCGTGCCTGATCTTCCAGCGAGCCTGCCGCAGCGGCCGCCTGCTCGACGAGCGCGGCGTTCTGCTGGGTCACTTCATCCATCTGCACGACCGCGATATTGACCTGATCGATGCCCGAGCTCTGTTCGATCGCCGCCGCCGCGATGTCCCCCATGATCGCGCTGACACTTGCGATCGCCTTGACGATCTCCGTCATCGTCGACCCTGAGCGCTCGACCAGTTGCGCACCCGATTGCACGCGCGCCGTCGATTGTTCGATCATGCCTTTGATCTCCTTGGCGGCTGTCGCGCTGCGCTGCGCGAGCGAACGCACCTCGCTCGCGACCACGGCAAAGCCGCGGCCTTGCTCGCCTGCCCGCGCCGCTTCGACTGCGGCATTGAGCGCGAGGATATTGGTCTGGAACGCGATCCCTTCGATTACGCCGACAATATCCGCCATCCGGTGCGAGTCGTCGACGATCTGATGTATCGTGCCGACGACCTGCTGAGTCAGCTCGCCGCCCTCCGCGGCGAGGCTCGACGCGCCTTGCGCGAGCGAACTGGCCTGCTTGGCGTTATCGGCGGTCTGCTTGACCGTTGAATTCAGTTCCTCGATGCTCGCTGCGGTCTCTTCCAGCGAGGCCGCCTGCTCCTCGGTGCGTTGGGACAGATCGGTGTTGCCCGACGCAATTTCGCGCACACCGGTATCGATCGATTCGGTCCCCTGGCGCACCGTGTTCACCGTCGCGATCAACGAGTCCTGCATCTTGCGCAACGCACTCGCGAGCTTGCCCATTTCGTTGTCGCTGCTCACGACGATGCGGCTCGTCAGGTCGCCGCTCGCAATGCGCTGGAATTGCGCGATGGTGGCATCGACCGGGTGAACGATCGCGCGCACCAGCACGATCCGTCCCAGCCATGAGAACAGCAGCGCCAGCACCATGCCCACCGCGACGGCGACACTGACGGCAGAAAAGCGATCGTGCGCGTCCTGATAGCGCTGCGCGCCGTGATCTATCTGCAGTTGCTCGAGCGTGAGCATCGACTTTTCGTAAGCGTTGTAGAGCGAAGGGAGCTTGTGAGCCTGCAACTGCTGAAACCCTGCCTTGTCTCCGGCCTTCAGCGCGGCCATCGCCGGTTCGATCCCGTCATGCAGGAACGTGGCGCGCTTGTCCTGCATGTCCTTGATCAGACGCTGCTCGTCGTCATCCGTCCCCGCGCTGCTCATATAGTGCGCAAGGCGGTCGTTCGATACCTTCAGATATTGATCGAAGCGTTTGAGCACCGCCGCTGCGCCGTCCTGATCGTTCAGATCGACGAGCGACGCATAGGTCGCGAGTGCAAGGCGCAGACGCAACAACTGTCCGGCGCTGCCCTCGAGATCGGCGACCGCGGGCGTGTCGACCGTGTACATCTGTTGCAGGGAAGCATTGCTCGCGCGCAACGACAGCAATCCAGCTGCTGCGCCAAGCAGCAGCACGATGCCGAAGAAGGCAATCATCACGCTCAAACAGGTGCGAATGGACAGGTTTTTCAGCATTTTCTTTTCCCTCTCTCTTATTTTCTCTGTTACACCGCGCTGATCGGCAAGCGAATGGCGCGCCGCGTGCGGATATGTTGTCTGCGTTCCCGCCGCGTGAGCCTCGATGTGCCAGGCAAATACCATTCGGCAGGATGCTTAACTGCTTACAAGAACCTTCACGGCTTGTCGCCTCACGCGTACTCTGCAGACGGCGGGTCGCTATCGGCTTCGTCCTCCAGCTGCAGGTCCGGCCGCATCGCGAAAGCCAGCAGCGTGCCGCTCAGCATCAGCCCCATCGACACGATGAACGGCAGATTCCAGTTTCCCGTGTGGTCGATGATCCAGCCGCCAACCACCGGGCTCACGATTGCCGCTCCCGCCGAGCCCATGTTCATGATGCCGCTCGCGGTGCCGGCGTATTTCGGTGCGATGTCCATGGGTACGGCCCACATCGGCCCGATCGTCATCTCGTTGAAGAAGAAACCCACTGACAGGGCGAGCGCGGCGAGGGGAATCGACAGCGAGTCGACAAGCATGATCGGCATGAGAGACAAAAGCGTGAGGAACATGCACGTCGAAACCATGATGTTGCGCGCGAGGCGCGGATTACCGGTTCGGCGCATGATGAAATCCGTAAGCTCACCGCCAAGCCAGTCGCCCAGCACGCCCGTGAGGAATACGCCTGACGCGAACAACGCCGACTTGCCGAGTTGCATGTGCTGGTGCTGGAAGTACTGCGGCACCCAGCCGAGGAAGAGCCACAGCACCCAGCCATAGCAGAAATACACGGCGGTGACGGGCAGCATGCGTCGAAGCAAAGCTCGCCAAGGTACGCGCGTGCTCGTTTGTGCCAGGGTGTACTCAGGCAGCCGGTCGGCTTCGGTGGAAGTCATCGAGCGATGCTCGCGCGGGTTGTCGCGGAAATACCAGACCCATATGACAGCCCACAGGACGCTCACCATGCCGGTGATGACGAACGCCCCGCGCCAGTTCGTCGCTAGCATGAGCCATGTGACGAGTGGCGGCGCGAGTGCATTGCCAATACGCGACGCTGCATGCGTAATGCCTTGTGCGAAACCGCGGCGCTCGGGTGTCGTCCAGTTTGACATTGCACGGGTGGCGGCCGGAAAGGTTGCGCCTTCGCCGAGACCGAGCAGCAGGCGGGCGAACACCAGCGAGACGAGGCCGCTCGCCAGCCCGGTCAGCACGGTCGCACCGGACCAGACAATCGCGCAGATCGTCAGCGTGCGGCGCGGACCGAAGCGATCGGCGAGCCAGCCGCCGAAGATCTGAATGACCAGATACGGATAGGCAAAGGCGGAAAATACGAAGCCGATTTGAGTATGCGATAGGTTGAATTCCTTACCGAATTGCGCGGCGGCGGTACTGACATTCACGCGGTCGATGTAGGTGATGCAGTACATGACGCATAGAAGGACGAGTACCTTCGTAGTAACGCGGCGAAACATGGGTAACTCTCCAGATGTCGGATCAAATGGTTCGCCTGGGGCAGGTTGTCCGGCCGCCTTAGCGCTAATCCACGCGCCGCATCCGCCTTGCCTGCCAGTCCCTGATGCCTTTGCTTCGTGCTCCCGCGACAATGTTTAAAGTACAGCATTCATTAGATGATATCGGCGACCCTAAGCTGAACTTGAGCGGGAAATAGGTGTTTCCTCGAATTGGCGTTTACCAAGCGGGATTGTGGGCGCGCGAGGCCTGGCCACATGTGACGCGATTCCTGGAGGACGATCTCTGGCGGGCCGTCAAACCCCTGATGCACAGCAAATTGCGCTGAAATGTTATATGATGGTCGTCATGAAAAAGCCATCGATCAATCGTAAAACCGTCAGCCGCAAGGAAATTACGCACGAGCGCATCGTCGAGGTTGCCGCGCGCGCGATTCGGCGCAGCGGCTACGACGGCACGGGCGTGGCCGACATCATGAAGGAGGCAGGCCTGACGCATGGCGGCTTCTATGCCCACTTCCCATCGCGCGAGGTGCTGCTTGCCGAAGCTGCTGACCGCGCCGGTGCTGAAGCCGTAGCCCTGTCAGAACATATCGCCGCCTCCGTGCCGCCAGAGCAGGCATTGCCCGCGATGGTGCGCGCCTATCTGTCGAAGGAGCATTGTGAAAACATGGAGACTGGCTGCCCGGTCTCCGCGCTTGGCTCGGAGATGCCGCGCCAGGCGCCGGTCGTGCGACGCGCGGCCACCCGCCGCATCAAGGAAATGATCGATGTCGTTGCGCGTCAATTACCTGATTGGGGCCAGCCGGGCGCGCACGAACAGGCGCTCATGACGGTGGCCACCATGGTCGGCACCATGGTGCTGGCGCGCGCCGTTGACGACTCCAAGCTGTCGGAAAATTTTCTTGAAGCCGCAGTAAAAAAACTCGCGTCCATTGATGCGTAAATCCTCCTGCCCGGTGCCGGTTTTTGTTGGATCAAAAATATGATGATCATAATATTTTAACAAGATAAATACTCAATCAACGACGTAAAGACATCCCTCAATATCGGAAGAACATCATGGAAACTGGAATAGCGCTCGTTACGGGCGCATCGTCAGGAATCGGCGAAGCCACGGCAAAGCGGCTCACGAAGGCCGGATACAAGGTCTACGGCACTAGCCGGCGCGGCGCACAAGCCGGCCAGCGGACGTTCGAGATGCTGCCGCTTGATGTGACCAGCGAAGAATCAGTCGAAGCTGCCGTCAAGGAAGTACTGCGCCTGCACGGCCGCATCGACCTGCTGGTGAACAACGCTGGCTTCGGCGTCGCCCCCGCCGCAGCAGAAGAGAGTTCGATTGACCAGGCCCGCGCGATCTTCGATACGAACTTCTTCGGGATTATCCGCATGACGCGCGCCGTGGTGCCTCATATGCGGCAACAAGGCAGCGGCCGCATCATCAACATCGGCTCTGTGCTGGGTTTCTTGCCCATGCCCTATATGGCGCTGTATTCCGCTACCAAGCATGCGGTCGCGGGCTATTCGGAGTCGCTCGACCATGAGTTGCGCACGATGGGCATCCGGGTATCGGTCATTGAACCTGCTTATATCAAGACGCTTTTCGACGCGAACTTCATGGCGCCCGATGCCCCCCTCGACGAGTACCGCGAGATACGCTCGGCCGTGGATAAGCGAGTGAAAGAGGTGGTCGAGGGCGCTGACGGTCCTGAGGTTGTAGCCGAGACCGTATTGCGGGCCGCCATCGCGGTTCGCCCGAAACTCCGCTATACAGCCGGTGGACTTGCCGCCCGTCTGCGATTGCTACGCAGATTTGCACCCGCCGGCTTGGTAGACGCCGGCATTCGCAAAGATCTGCGGCTCTCGACGTAGGCGGGGTTTCTGCCCTTTCCCGTAGAAAGGGCAGACTGCAAGGACGTGCTGGCATGGTCGTCGACGTCAATGCATGACCGTGCTGTGACCGATCTGCAGCTCTACATATTTGACGCAACGAAAAACTGACAAGGAACAAGGGAGCATGATGAAGGCATTCGTCGTTGATCGATATGGACGCAAGAATGGCATACGAGCCGGCGATATGCCGACGCCAGAGCCGCGCGAGGACGACGTATTGATCCAGATCCACGCCGCTGGCGTGAACCCTCTCGATTCAAAGATCAGGGATGGAGAGTTCAAGCTCATTTTGCCTTATCGTTTGCCGCTGATTTTGGGCAACGATCTGGCCGGCGTTGTTGTTCGCGTTGGATCGCGCGTACGACGATTCAAACCGGGCGATGAGGTTTATGCGCGACCGCACAAGGATCGCATCGGCACCTTTGCGGAATTCATTGCGGTCAAAGAGGATGGCGTGGCCCTCAAGCCCACAGCACTCACGATGGAGGAAGCGGCTTCAATCCCGCTGGTGGGATTGACTGCCTGGCAGGCGCTGATCGAAAAAGGGCAACTCAAGAAAGGGCAGAAAGTGCTCATCCATGCTGGCTCGGGCGGCGTCGGTACCTTTGCCATTCAACTGGCGAAGCATGTGGGCGCGACTGTCGCAACGACTACGAGCGCGCAGAATATCGAGCTCGTGAAGCGACTCGGCGCGGATATCGTCATCGATTACAAGAAAGACGATTTTTCGGCCATCCTGAAGGACTACGACGTGGTACTGGATACGCAGGGCGGAAATGCCCTGGAGAAGTCGCTGCGAGTGCTTAAGCCAGGTGGCAAACTCATCGGGATCGCCGGTCCGCCTGATCCTGATTTTGCTAAAGAGATGGGTGCCTCCTGGTTCCTGAAAACCGTGATGCGCTTTTTGAGCTATCGCATCCGAAAAGCGGCGAAGCGTCATGGCGTCAGCTATTCATTTGTTTTCATGCGTGCTGATGGAGGCCAGCTAAGCCAGATCGCTACGCTCATCGACGCAGGTGCCATAAAGCCCGTGATCGATCGGGTTTTCCCGTTCGAGTCAACCAAAGAGGCTTTGGCTTACGTCGAAACAGGACGTGTAAAGGGTAAGGTTGTCATCAAGATCCAATAGAAGGAGCCATGCCTGTTTGCTTCCTCGCAGAGGTCGCGGCGCGTGCGCCGCGGCAGTCCACATTGCCGCGTCGGGCAATTGAACATGGGCAAGCCGGCGCTGACTGCGTTGCCGATCACGCACCGGCAAGCAATGCTCCCGCGCCAGGGACGATCGGCTCAAGCTTGAGATGATCCAGCATGCGCCGGACGGTGCATACAGCAGTCGAGACGGTGCGGATTCCCAGCATGTCTTCGATGCGCTGAATCGCCGGCAATGAAGGCATTTGGACGCATGCGGACGCCACCACTACCTCCGCGCCTTCGGTGTTCAGGCCCCGAACGTCGTTGACGAGCTGCATCGGGTCGCGCAGACCGACTTCAAGGTTGTCGGGAATCTCAAAGCAGAGGGAATCGATTACCTCAATTCCTTCGTTTTCGATATAAGCGACAACGAGATCGGTCAAGGGCCGCATGTACGGCGCCATAAGCGAGATCCGGCGAGCGCCCAGGATCTTCAGACCTTCCACCAGAGCTCCCGCAGAGGTCATGACCGGCGCCAGACAGTGATTGGCACGAGCGACCTCCAACAGTTCGCGTTCAGTTTCCCGATGATATCCGGGCCCCATCGCCATGATCGCGACCAGGCACGCCGTGCTCATGACATCAACACGAGCGTCGGCGAGTTCCGCCGCGCAGCGCAGGCCTTCCTTGTTCATCGCGACCAATTCTTCCTTCGTGACCTTGTGCATTCTCATCCGACTCGAATGGAAAGTGAACCGCTCGGGGCGGATTGCTTCACGGGCACGCAACATGGCGGGGATTTCAGTTTCCATGGTCGTATTCGAGCTTGGAACGATTTGTCCAACACGAAAATTTTGAGGCATTTTCCTCTCCAGAATAGAGTTAGGTATCCAAAATTCTGAACTGTCTCAGTCCGGCATGCCTGCGCCACGCGTTTCAGGCAAGAACCATGGCAGCACGATGCCAAGCAGATACACCGAACCGAGTACCAAAGCAGCCTGCGACACGCCGCCGAACGACTTGATCATGCTGCCCGCAATGATCGGGAAGACCCATGCAATCAGGCGCGCCGCATTGAAAACGAAACTGATCGCAGTGGAGCGCACGCTGCTGGTGAAAAGTTCGCATGGGTAAATTGCCATCCAGACATAAGCACAGCCCAGGGTGAAGAAGCCATTGATCGGCGCCACGATCAACATCGCTTCGACACTCGTCGTCAGCTTGTACGTGACGAACGTTGTTACCAGCGAACCGACGAAAGTGAGCGACAGGAAGGCCCGCCGGCCGATTGCATCCACCACGAAGCCCGCGATCATGTAGGCCGCAATCGCGCCAATGGTGTACGCGATCGATATCTTCGAGCCCCACGACAAGGCGTCGGGGATACCTTCGGCTTTAGCGAGCGACACGGTGTAGGTCGGCAGCCAGCTGGAAATGGCCCACCAGCCGACAGTCGTAACAATCGACAGCACCAGCAGAAGCACCGTGCGGCGCAGCGCTTCCGGTTCACTGAACAGTTGCGTGAGCGTGAAGGGGCGCTTCCCGGATGCAGGCGCGTCGCCCGCAACCGGCTCGGTGCTCGTCGCGCTCCAGCGTTTCTCGCGCACCGCACGTTGCCATTTCTCCGACTCGTTGACTCCGCGGCGGATGTAGAGCACAAAGAACGCCGGGACTGCGCCAAGCACGAACATCAGGCGCCAGGTTTCGGCACCGAGTGGATGCCTCGACGAAAGCGCGTACCACACGACTGCCGCGATCAGCGTGCCCCAGCCGAAGCCCGATTGCAGGAAGCCTGCCCCTTTCGCGCGAGCCCGCTCCGGCCAGGTTTCCGACAGCAGCGCGACGCCCGTGCTCCATTCGCTGCCCATTGCGAGGCCAGTCAGGAAACGCAGCCCGCACAACACCCAGAAGGTTTGCGAGAACGCAGTCAAACCCGACAACACCGCATAGAGGAATACGGACCAGAGCATCATCCGCTTGCGTCCGACATAGTCCGCGAGAATCCCGCCGATCAGACCTCCCGCTCCCCAGCCAAGCAACGTAATGCCGATCACCAGACCCGCGTAAGTCGTGGGGGACTCGGCCTGCGCCGGCGACAGCACCGAATGCAGCATCGGCCCAAGAACAACGACGAGTGCCAGTGCTTCATAGCCGTCGAAAATCCAGCCGAGAAAGCTAGCTTTCAGCACACGCCAGTGCATCGACGTGAGACCCTCGTACCAATGAGTTGGTGAGCTCAAAACAACTTGTTTGTGTTCCACCTTTCGTCTCCTTCATATTTTCAACGGAGTTTTCATGCGTTCCGGCCGTGCAGGCTGATGTTCTGGCACTCAGGACAACGTCGCCTCCTCGACATAAAATCGCGATGCACGCTGCCCGGTCCCGCGCCTTGATCGATGATCCTGCGCCGATCGAACTCCATCGCACATAGGATGCCGGTTGCCGGGCGTATTGAAAATTTCTCAATGTTCAATACAGGCATCGCCAAACGCGATGGGTGCGAACCGAGCGGATATCCAAACCGAAGGAGCGAGGATGCGTGTTTCAACAGATCGGCCGCTGCGACTTGATATGGAATCCCTGCGCATTTTCGTGGCTGTCATCGAGGAGGGCAGCATTGCTGCCGCGGCGGCGCGCACGCATATCGTGGCATCGGCCGTCAGTAAGCGCATATCGGATCTCGAAGACGACGCCGGCACGCTACTGTTATATCGGCACAGCCGCGGTGTTCAAGCTACGCCTGCGGGCGAGGCGCTCTATCATCATGCGAAGCGGTTGAGCGAGCACTTGCAGCAAATTTCGGATGAACTGTCTGAATATTCGGCAGGATTGAGGGGGCATGCCCGGATTTATGTGAACTTTACCGCCATGGTCCAGTATCTGCCCGGTGCGCTGCGCTCCTTCCTGCGCACAAATCCGAAAGTGCGGATCGATATGGTCGAGAAATCGAGCGATGAAGTGGTGCAGGCGATTGCAAGCGGCGTTGCCGATCTTGGCATCTGCTCGGCCACCGAGGACTCTCTCGGCGATCTGCAATGGCGTCCGTACAGCATCGATAAGCTGGTCGTAATCGTGCCGTCGGATTATCGGCTCGCCGAGCACGCAAGCGTGACCTTCTCGGAAGTTCTGGACGACGACGTCGTCAGCATGCCGTACGGTACGTCCATTCCGAAATTGTGTCGCGCCGCCGCTGAGCGTGCCGGCAAGCGGCTTCGCGTGCGCATAGAGGTGACAAGCTTCGAGGGCGTGCGCAACATGGTCAGCGCGGGTCTCGGCATTGGCGTGCTGCCCAAGGGAAGCGTGACACCTTATATGCATTCGGCGCCATTTCGCGTCGTTGAACTTGACGAACCGTGGTCGCTGCGGCCGCTGTCAATAATCGCGCGCAATTTTGACACGCTGCCGCTTCCCGCGCGCATGCTGGTCGACCACCTCGACAAGCACCGAGGCAACGTGTCATGAAGCGCTAGCGCCATCGCCATCGCGGTTCGCGATGGGTGGCCTCGCTACATATTGATTTACGTCCTGGGCCGGGTTTCTTAGCATTCGTTCAGGGAAGTTCTGATCAAGGCACTAACCCTTTCAATTCCTGGAGCGCGCAACATGGACCCCAAATTTCCTGTCAAGGTAGCAATCCTCGACGACTATCAGAACGTCGCGCTGAGCATAGCGGACTGGTCGCCCCTTGAGAACCTGGCAGACGTTACGGTGTTCAACGACCACGTCGCCGATATCGGGAGTCTGATTCAACGCCTGCAGCCATTCGATGTCGTATGCGTGATGCGAGAACGCACGCCGCTGTCCCGCGTGGTTGTCGAAAGCCTGCCGAACCTGAAGCTGATCGCCTCGACCGGCCCAGGGAATGCGTCGATCGATCAGAAGGCGGCTGCGGAACGCGGCATCGAAATTCGTCATACGGGCTATTCGTCCACGCCGACGATCGAGATGACATGGGCGCTGATTCTCGCGATGGCCCGTAATATTCCCCTCGAGAATCAGTCGCTGCGTCAGGGAGGCTGGCAGCTTTCGCTTGGCGATGAACTCGCGGGCAAGACGCTCGGATTGCTTGGTCTTGGCCATATCGGCTCGGCTGTCGGCATCATCGGGCGGGCATTCAGAATGAACGTCATCGCATGGAGCCAGAACCTTACCGCGGAGCGCGCCGCGGAAAAGGGCGTGCAGCGAGTCAGCAAGGATGTACTGTTCTCCACGGCAGATTTCCTGTCGATCCACGTGCGGTTGAGCGAGCGAACCCAAGGTTTGGTCGGCGCGACAGAACTCGCGCAGATGAAACCCACAAGCCGGCTGATCAATACGTCCAGGGGACCGATCGTCGACGCTGCCGCACTGCTTGGGGCACTCACGACCGGTCAGATTGCCGGCACCGCACTGGACGTATACGACGTTGAACCGCTCGACAATCCGCACCCTCTGCGCGAATTGCCCAACGTGCTCGCGACGCCTCATATCGGCTATGTGTCGAAGGAGTTGTATCGCACCTTCTATGGCGATACTGTGCAGAACATCATTCGGTGGCTTGATGAAACCGGACGTTCTACGCAAGGCTAGCGGAGGAGATCCGGCTGCTGCATTTTTTATCCGGCTGACATATGCTGAAATTTGCACAATGACCCGGTTGCAGAATGCGCGATAAAAAATCGACAACCCGATGCGCTATTACCAATTTCAGCGGCAGGCTGCAGAAACTGCTGCTGCGAGTCGCTGTGCCAGCATGTGCTTTTGCATGCACTGTCGTGAGCGCGCTTCCGGCGTATTCGGGCGAACTGGTGCGGCTGCCGATACGCGCGCAGCAGACGCAGGCAATCTTCGTCGAACGGCCCTCTGCCGCGCCGCCATGGGTCATCGTACTGTTTGCCGGCGACAACGGTGCGGTCGCTCTCGACGACACCGGTCCTACGACACTGAGGGCAAATTTTCTCCTGCGGACCGCACAATACTGGATGTCTGCGGGCGACGCGTTCGCTATTGTCGATGCACCGTCGGATCGATCATCCGGCATGAATGATGAGTTTCGGCTGAGCGACGCTCACGCGCAGGACGTACACGTCATTGTCGCGGCGCTCAGGCAGAGCTTTCCAGCCGCAAAGATTGTGCTCGTGGGCACCAGTCGCGGCACGATTTCAGTTGGCAACGTGCTCAAGCGGGAGCCGCGGTTGGCCGACGCGTATGTCCTCACTTCGCCCGTCACAATCGGCATGAATGGCCAGTCAGGTCTCTCGGGTATGCGCTGGGAAGTCAACGCGACGCCGGTCCTCGTTGTGTCGAACGAGAATGATGGATGCCGGGTCTCACCATTTAGCGCGGCCCGTTCTCTCGCTGAGGACAGCCGGCTGCAGTTTCTGGCCGTGTCGAGCAGCGAGCGCGGCGGGCTTCGCGCTGGCGAATGCGGCGCCAAGTCGCCGCACGGCTTCCTCGGCATAGAGACCCAAGTGCTGTCGGCCATCTCCCGGTGGCTTGAGAGTCCGAGTTCGGTTGGCACCCCGTCGCACTAACTCATCGAAGAAATTATGACCAACACGGATCTGTCACTCCGCCGCTTCGAAAATCTCCCGAACCCATTGCGCGAACACCCGAACCCGTGCCGATAACTGCCGGTTCTGCGGATACAAAACCGAAACCGGCATGGGAGGCGGCGGAAACGCATTGAGCACGACCTTCAATTTCCCTGCCGATAATTCCCCCATCACCCGATACCGTGGCACCTGCACCATCCCCAATCCCGCCACCGCCGACCCCGTGTACAAATCCGCACCCGTAACCGACACCACCGCCGCAAGCTGCATCTCGACTACCCGGCCATCGACGGTAAATTCCATAGGCAAGATCCGCCCCGATCCACTCGATAAGTAGTTCACCGCCCGATGCGCACCCAGCGCCTCGAGCGTCTCAGGTTCACCAAACCGTTCCAGATAAGCGGGACTCGCCACCGTGACCTGCTCCATCAATGCGACGCGGCGCCCGACCATCGATGAATCCTGTAGCGTGCCCGCCCGCAGTACGCAATCGATCCCCTCGCGCACCAGATCCACCAGCCGGTCGTCCTCGCCAATCTGCAATTCAATCTCCGGATATTGCGCGATGAACTCAGGCAGCGCCGGCACGACGAAATGCTTCGCAAGCGTCCCCTGCAGATTCACGCGCAGCAGACCCTTCGGGGCGACATTGCGAAACGATCCCTCCGCTTCCTCCATATCCGCGATCAGCCGCACGCAGCGCCGGTAAAACGCCTCGCCGTCGTGCGTCAGACGCACTGTGCGCGTCGTGCGTTCGAGCAGCCGCGTTCCAAGCCGTTCCTCCATGCGCTTTAAAAGATTGGTCACAGTGGCGCGCGGTATCTGCAAATCGTCCGCGGCCTGCGTGAAGCTGCTGCGCTCGGCGATACGAATAAACACCTGCATTTCCTGAAACCGGTCCATAAGCAACTCGCGAGCTCAAATTGTTGAAGTAAATGGAACGATATTACCAAATTGATGCTAATTATCAATCGACGTTAATGATCAATACTTCATTCCACGCACTCACCACCCAAAGGAGCAAATCATGAACACAGTCAAGAACAGCCAGGTAGCTATCGTCACGGGCGCATCGCGTGGTATTGGCGCAGCGGTGGCGCGGCGTCTCGCCAGCGACGGTTTTGCCGTGGCCATCAACTACGCATCGAGTTCGAATGAAGCCGACGCGCTCGTCTCGGAACTCACCGCGCAGGGGACGAAGGCCATCGCGATCAAGGCCGACGTAGCGAACGCCAATGAAGTCCGCGCCATGTTCGAGGCGACCGAACAGCAGCTCGGCAAGATCGACGTGCTGGTGAATAACGCCGGCGTGCTGAAGACGGTCCCGCTCGCCGATACCTCGGACGCGCTCTACGACCAGACCTTCGGTATCAACGTCCGCGGCACCTTCAACACGCTGCGCGAAGCGGCAGCGCGGATGAACGACGGCGGCAGGATCGTGAATTTCTCGAGCACCACGCTTGCCCTGAACATGCCCGGCTACGCCGTCTACAACGCGACGAAAGCAGCGGTTGAGGCGTTCACGCATGTGTTCGCGAAGGAGCTGCGCGGCCGCGGCATCACGGTGAACGCCGTTGCGCCGGGTCCGATCGCGACGTCACTGTTCCTCGATGGCAAGACCGAAGAACAGATCCAGACCTTCGCCAAAATGCCGCCGCTGCAACGCCTCGGTCAGCCCGATGACATCGCTTCGGTCGTGTCCTTCCTCGCCGGTCCGGATGCGGGCTGGGTCAACGGCCAGATCCTGCGCGCCAATGGCGGTGTTGCTTAAGAATGCAGAAACATTAGCTTATCTAAACGATTGGAGAGTCATCATGAAATCAGTCATTTTGGTAACGGGCGCAGGCACGGGTATCGGCAAGTTGAGCGCGCAGGCGCTGGCGGAAGCGGGGCACACTGTGTACGCGACTATGCGCGACGTGGAAGGCCGCAATCGCGGTCGTGCCGACGAATTGCGGGCATTGTCGGCGGAGAAGGACATTGCGTTGATTCCACTGGAACTCGACGTCCTCTCGCAGGATTCCGCCGTTGCCGCCGCCGCAACGATAGTCCGCGAGCAGGGCAGGATCGACGTGGTGATGCAGAACGCAGGACATTTGGTAGTCGGCCCGGCGGAAGCGTTCACGCCGGAAGAGATGATGAAGGTCTTCGACACCAATCTGTTCGGCGCGCAACGCGTCAACCGCGCGGTGCTGCCTTATATGCGCAAGCAGGAATCCGGGCTTGTCTTGTGGATCAGCAGCACGACGACCAAGGGCGGTTTTCCGCCGTTCATGGGCCCTTACGGCGCGGCGAAGGCAGCAATGGATTCGCTCGCCGTCACGCTCTCTTATGAACTTGCGCGCTTCGGTGTGGAGACATCGATTGTCGTGCCGGGCGCGTTCACCAGCGGCACCGATCACTTCCCGAGCGCAGGCAAACCGGCAGACACGGCGACAGCCGCAGCCTACGCCCGATACGACGGCGTGATGGACCAGATCGGCGAGCGTTTGACCGCACTGACACCGGCTAACTCAGATCCTAAAGCCGTCGCGGATGAAGTGGTTCGCATCGTCGGGCTGGAAATGGGCACGCGTCCGATGCGCTCGGTGATCGATTTTGTCGGCGACGGCGCGGCGCAGGTGCTGGAGGTATCGGAGCGAGTGCGGATCGAATTCGCGCAGCGCATCGGCATGGGCGATCTGCTTGAAGCGAAGGTGCAGCGATGATGTATGCCGGGCGTATCGTTCGCGGCGCCTGGCTTAGCCTTCTTATGCTGACGGCCGCGTGCGGTCAGCAGGGCTACGCGGAACAGGAGAGCAAGGCCATGAAAGCATCGACGACTTATTTGTATCTGCTCAGGAAGACGCCGTTTTTTACGGGTCTTGATACGGCGCAGTTGCGCTGGACCATCGGCCATTCGCGCGAGTGGGAAGCGCAGGCGGGTACGGTTGTGGCGAATTGCGCGGCGGCGGATAAGAGCGATGATTTCTGGATCTTGCTCGATGGCCGCTGGCAGGTGGAGCACGAGGGCCACACGTATCAGGCCGGTCATGCTGACGCGGGCAAGTGGTTTAGCGCTTCGGAGACGCCGGGGAGTTGCCGGTTGGTCACGACGGAACATAGCTACGTGATGAAAATCACGCGTGCCGATATGAACGACATGCTGAGCCGTGGATTCGCTTTTGAACCGCACCTGGAGCAGGGGCGTGCCTATTACCGGACGGTATTTACGGCGGCTGCGACGGGATATTGATGGAACAAATCCCTGTTGTTCACCGTTCGTGCTTCGTGGGTTTAGCTGAGCATCAGAAAGAAGCGATACACCCGCTTCTGGCACATGGAAAAACAAAAACGCCCGAACGTGCTGTCGGGCGTTTTCTCTGTCGAATATCAGATAGCTTGAATTGTGATGACACTCAGGAACGAACCGGTTGTTACACGTGTGAAGCACGTTCCAATACTTCGTCGGCCCACTGGCTGATGCTTTTGCCTGCGGCCGCGGCGGCTACGCCCACAGCAGCATGCACTTCCGGCCGTATCCGCAACATGAGTTTGCCCGATGCCGGCTTTTGCGGGTCGCGACCTGTCTTTGCGCAATCTTCAAGATAATGATCGACGGCCTCATGAAAATCCGTGGTCAGTTCAAGTACGGTTTCACCGTGAAAGCTGATGTGCTCGGACACGCCGAGCACATGCCCGACGAAAATGCTGTCGCGCGGATCGAACTCAACTCGCGCAAGATACCCCTTATAGTTCATTGCGTTTATCACGGCTTAACCCCCAATTCGATAAACCACTCTCGCACTTCTTCCACCTGATATTTTTTCGCGTCCTTGCCTGGATGCGGTCGATGCAAATATCGGCGGCGGCCATTCAACTCGAATGCCACGCGTGAGCCCGAGCCCTCCCGTATCTCACCGCCAAGCGCGATGACTAATGATTCGATTTCCGCGAGCACCACGCCGCCGCCCGTGGGCTTTTTGAATATCGCTTCGAGCGTTTTCCTGTGCTTGGCTTTCACTGTGGAATGATATCACAAATTGATATCAAAATCGCAAGCCAGCTTTTGATGAGATGAGTTTTCTGGACCCGCACCGACACAATGGCCGTTGACGTCGAGCGCCGCCTAAACCCGAAACACCGCCACCGCGACATCCAGCTGCTTGGCCTGCTGCTCAAGCGACGCCGCCGCAGCCGCCGCTTCCTCCACCAGCGCCGCGTTCTGCTGCGTCACCTCGTCCATCTGCGCGACCGCGCGATTGATCTGTTCGATCCCGCCGGTCTGCTCGTTCGATGCCGCGCTGATCTCGCTAATGATGTCCGACACACGCTTCACCGCCGCGACCACTTCGCTCATCGTCTGGCCGGCTTGCCCCGCGAGCGCATTCCCCGCCTGCACCTTGTCCGCCGATGCATTGATCAATTCCTTGATCTCTTTCGCAGCCGCCGCGCTGCGTTGCGCAAGGCTGCGCACCTCACCCGCGACCACGGCGAAACCACGCCCTTGTTCGCCCGCCCGCGCGGCTTCCACCGCCGCGTTCAGCGCGAGAATATTCGTCTGGAACGCAATCCCCTCGATCACGCCAATGATGTCCGCAATGCGCGTGGAACTCGTCGCGATGTCGTCCATCGTATGAACGACCTTGCCCACGACCGTGCCGCCGCGCACAGCAGTCGCGGATGCATCGACGGCCAGTTCGCTCGCTTGCCGCGCGTTGTCGGCGTTCTGGCGGACGGTCGCCGTCAACTGCTCCATGCTCGATGCCGTTTGCTGCAACGAAGCCGCTTGCTCCTCCGTGCGTTGCGACAAATCGATGTTGCCCGCCGCAATCTCACGCGCGCCGTGCGAGATTGCGCCCGTGCCGCCGCGCACCTGCTGCACCGTACCGACAAGACCCTGCTGCATCTTCCCAAGCGCCGCGAACAAGCGGCCCATTTCGTTGTTACGCGAGGCGTCGATGCTCGCTGTCAGATCGCCCGCGGCAATCTGTTCGAAGTGATGGATCGCCGATTCAATCGGCTTCATCACCGCCGCACTCAACGCACCACGCGCGATGAAAGCAAACACCAGCGCCAATACCGCGACAACTACCGCCGCCGTCGCCATCGTGTGGAACTGCGCTTGAGCCTGCGCATAACGGTCCTGTTGATGCGCGATCTGGAACGCTTCCACCGCGGACATCGCGTGGTCATAGGTGGCGTATAAACCATCCGCCGTCTGTACCTGGAGCGTGCGGAACGTCGTGAAATCGTTTTGCGCGAGTGCATCGAACTCAAGGTTGAGCGCCTTCGCGATCAACGCATCGCGCGCCGCTTTTGCCGCTTGCACGAGCGGCTCTTCCTGTGGATCGCGCGGCTTGGCGAGATAGGCATCGAACTCGGCATCGCTTGCTTTGAGCGTCTTGCGCGCGTTGGGCAGCAGGTCATCGCCGGCCTTGCCGAGCATGAACAGCGTCTCGAAGCTTCCGAGCGCGAGACGCACTTGGAGCAAGCGCTGCGAACTCGTCTTGAGATGCGTGATGGCGACGGTATCGGTTGCGACCATCTGCTCAAGCGCCTGGTTGCTCTGGCGCAGGCACGCAGCGGCTGCAAGCAGCACCGCCACGAGCGCGAGCGTATAACCGGCGATGGTAATCGTGAGCCCGCGGCGAATCGTAAAGTTCTTGAGCATGGTCTTGATCGCGGGCGAACGCGGCACCCGTGGTTTTCCTCGGTTGAGTCTTTGGCGTCGTTTAGTTTTCTTGAATAAACAGCGGGCGCTGCCGGTCTATGCTCAGGCGGCTCATGCTGATTGCCTTGATTGCCAGACCAGCCGATATGGCTCGTTGCGCGATTTTCACGCATGTCACGCGATGGCGACATCGGGAAATGTGCGCCTTCAGAATTTGCGTGTTCGTGCCGATAAGTGGGGGATGCTGCGCGGCGAGGGTCGTTAGTCGAATGACCACTAGCTTCAATTCGCGCTAGGCACCGATTTTGTAAGGGCGTGTCATGACCTCTAACAGATGGCCGTCAGGGTCGTCGAAATAGACGCCCCGGCCACCGTTATGACCATAAGTTTCGCCGGCGCGCTGCTTGCCTGGATCGGCCCAGTACTTGAGCCGCCGGTCACGAATCCGGGCGAAGACCTGATCGAATTCGTCTTCGCCAATCAGAAACGCGTAATGCTGCATGGAAATCGGGTCCTCGCTGTTGAAGAAGTCTAGCGAGACGCCATTGGCGAGTTGAACGACGAGCATCTGCCCGAACTCGACCGGGCTTGGCAAGTCCAGGATGTCCATGAGAAAGCGTGTCGACTTCTGCTTGTCGCGACACCAGACAATAGTGTGGTTTAGCTCGACACTCATGGTGCGACTCCTCACGGATTGCGCTCATTTCGGGGCGACGGACTCTCGTCTTTCCCTAGCTACACGATAGCCGAAAACGATCCCGATCACTTTGACCGAGTCGCGAACGCGTAGCCGTTCTTGCCGTTTCGTTTCACCTGGTACATCGTTTCGTCGGCCACCGAGACGAGATGATGGTAGTCCTCGACGGGGTCGGGGAAGCTCGCAATGCCGATGCTGGCCCGGACAAAACCGATGCCCATCTGCTCGTCCGTCTGAACCACGCAGGCGATCAGACGCTGCGCAATAGCTTCCAGTTCTGCGGTCGTTGAAAACTCGCGAACCAGCACGACGAACTCGTCGCCGCCGAAGCGCGCGACCACGTCGACTACACGCACTGTTTGACGAAAGCGCCTGGAAACGGCGATCAGGAATTTATCGCCGATGTGATGCCCGAGCGAATCATTGACCTGTTTGAATCCGTCCAGATCGACATAAAGGACGGCAATTTTCCGGCGCTTCGGATTCCCCTCTGACACCGCTGCCGTTTCCGCCAGCGTGGCAAACAATTTCCGTCTGTTTGGCAGGCCGGTCATGGCGTCGTGCAGCGCTGCATGCTCGAACTTGTGCGACTCGCCTGCCAATTGGCGAGTGCGCTTGGCATACATCCCCAGGGCCGTGATCAGCGCGCCGAATACCAACGCCGACAACACGATCAACGTGTGCGCCGCACGGGTGATACGCGTGCGTGCATCGACGCTGTCGCGATCACGCTGTTCACGCCAGTACACCGATTCCACGGCGAGCAACGCGTCTGTATCGTCGAGATTTGCATCGGGCGATAACGCGGATTGAGGGATGCGCGGTGCCGCCGACGGGCTCGCGTTCACCAGGGCGGCGAGTGATGCGATGCGAGCTGCGAGATCAACGCGTGCACGTCGATAAGCTTCCGATTGTTGCGATTGGGTGTTGCTGTTATCGGCTTGTTGCTGCCAGACGCGGACCAGGTTGCGAGCACTTTCCGCTCGTTCAACCCCTTCGAGAACGAGGCCGCTGTATTCCTGCTTCAACTGGTCCGAGAAGATTGTCTTGATTTGCAATGCCAGGAACAGAAGACCGATCAGCAGGCAAAGGAAGGATGCGCTGGCGATCGTAGCCGGGCCCGGCCTGAAGCGTATGTTGAGGACATGTCCCACTCCGCCGCTCACGGACGGGAGTAAATATCTCGCTGACCTTCGGTGTCACGCTGCCGGTAGCTCACGCGATGAAAGAATGAACCGACGCGGGTGAACAGGCTATTCGATTTGGTGCGCGACGCCGGACGGTGGCGATCCAGGCTTGCAGAACAACTCGCTCGATCCGGGCGCGTTGTGGCCAGCTTTGGTGCAGTGGTATTACGAGAAGGCGCTGCGCGGCGGTCAAGCTGGGTCGAAAAAACGGGCGCGTTCAGATCGACACTGGAAACGGTGGCTGCCGAAGGGGTCGATGAGGATAAGTCACCATAACCGGACGAAGACGTTGGTTGCGCCGCCGGCGTGGATGCGGTGATCCAGAGCGTTTGTCGCGCGTTCTCCATGGCTTCGGTGTAGGCATGCTGATCCTGGTTGAACCAGACGCCATACGCGACCGTCCCGACTACGCCGGCTGCCAGCGCACTTGCCGACGCAACCCAAAGCGCGAGACGCCCGAACCGCACAGGCGTTGTGGCAGGCGCTGGATTAGCGTCGAGGTTGAAATCTGCATCGGGGCGATCTGCGTCCGATTGCGACGCGGTATGTTTGGACATCGCAATAGTCTCCGGCCTTCCGTCTGAAATTTCGACGAAATTTGTTCTTACAATTGGGCTGCAATTTGGCGAGTGGTTTTGGAAGAATTTACCCCGCTCATCGAGGAGCAGCAATCTGGCGATACAGCAGTTAATGTGCCCGTGCCGTTCATCTGCCGGGGTCGTTCGGATGCAGTCGACATCGCACGTCCGGGTGGGCAAACTGTAGGACTTTTCTAACGGGAGTAAACGGTGAATCCAAAACAGCCAGTTGATATTGCACGGATTCTGCTCGTGATCGTCATCCTGTCTGCGTTGATGGTCGGCAGCCTCTATATCCTGCGGCCGTTCCTTCCCGGGATTATCTGGGCGACCACCATCGTGGTTGCTACCTGGCCGGTGATGCTGGCAGTTCAACGCCGCTGCGGCAATCGCCGGTGGCTGGCCACTGCAGTGATGCTGATTATCCTGCTGGTTGTGATCGTGCTGCCGCTCTATGAAGCCATCTCGACATTGGCTCTCCATGGGAGCGACATCATGGCGGCCATCAAGGGTCTGCCCAGCTATGCGCTGCCGCCGCCGCCCGGCTGGGTCGGCGATATTCCGCTAGCCGGCCAGCGCGCCGCGCACGAATGGCAGACGCTGTCGGACGCCGGGCCGGGCGGCCTGCTGGCGAAGCTGGAGCCGTATGCGACGATCGCTGCACGCTGGATGCTCGGTCATGCTGCGCTCGTGGGGGTGTTCGTGATGCACATGTTCGTCACGATCATTATCTCGGGCATTCTCTATAACCAAGGTGAAGCAGCGGCCCGATTCGTTGCACGCTTCGCAACCCGGCTCGCCGGCCAGCGCGGCGCGGAAGCTATCAAGCTGGCGGGACTGTCGATTCGCGCGGTCGCGCTCGGGATTGTCGTGACGGCGGTGGCGCAGTCCGCGCTGGGTGGGATCGGCCTGTGGATAGCGGGTGTCCCCGCGGCCGGAATACTGACCGCGCTGATGCTCATGTTGTGCCTGGCCCAGATCGGCCCCATGCTGCCCTTGCTCGGCGGCGTCGCGTGGCTTTTCTGGCATGACGCAACCGTAGCCGCGATTTTGCTGTTGATCTGGTCGGTGGTGGTCGCGATGCTCGACAGCTTGCTGCGGCCGGTCTTGATCAGGCGCGGGGTGAATCTCTCAATGCTTTTGATCTTGTCCGGTGTGTTGGGCGGCTTGTTTGCGTTCGGGATCGTCGGCCTGTTCATCGGTCCCGTGATCCTGGCGGTGACGTCGACGCTGTTGGAGGCGTGGATCGACGAGCCTCCGCCGGTACAGCAAATCGATGCAACATAGCTTGAATATAGGGGCGCGGGCGCTTCCGCTGCCCCTACACTCGCTTGTGCATTCTCTTTATCCGTGTCAATCTATTTCGCGTTCGCCGCGGGATGTTTACAATCTCCAAAGCGGCGACCAGTGCCACGCGAGCCCTCCGTTTCCACGGTTAAAAAAAGAAGAAAAAGCCTTCCGGCGCGGCAGCAGTTTCATTCAGGTGCTTCATTAATAGACGGAGTCAGCCATGTCTATTTTTGCCATTGATGGTGTTCGTTGGACCAATGATCGCGTCACTCATGTACGTTGGGGCAATGTCGATGAATTGACGGCCATCTGGACGACAGTCCCCAAAGTCGTGGATGTGGACCGCGTGGTGAAAGCCCTGGAGAAGGGAGAACAGGTCCGGACGGTGTTCAAGCTCGGTGGTCGAAGCTATCTGGGTCCTCAGGTTAGTTCCATCCCGTACGCTAACGGCCATATCGGAATCGAAACCTCCTTTGAAGAGGGTCGGATTGAAAAAACGTTGGAAGACCTGCCAAACGTTTAATCGAAACAACTCACTTCATTCCATTCAGCAGCGGCGCTGGGAGCACGCTTGGCGTGTCGCGGTAATTGCGCTTGGGCCAAGCTTGCCCGTTAAGTTCACTTGTCGAGGAGCGACGGTTCCGGCTCGTCGGAATAAATCTCCGCAAGCAGCACGCCGGCAAGCCAAAGCGCTCACGTCACCCCTGCACGCGCCAGCCGAGCCCCAGGCTCTTCTGCAACGACACAAAATCCTTCAGCAGTTCAGCTTGTCCCGCAACCACGTTCTGTTGCGCGCTGAACTGCGTGCGTTGTGTATCGAGCAAGTCGATCAGGCTCGACGTACCCGCGGTATAGCGTTGACGCATCAACGTAGCCGAGCGGTCCGCCGACGCCTGCACCTGCTGGAGCGTGGCGAGATGTTCACGCTGATGCCCATAACGCGAGAGCGAAGTATTCGCGTCCTGCAACGCGGCGAGCACCGTATGCGCGTATTTCGCATCGGCCTCGTCACGCGACGCCTCGGCGCCGTGAACGCTTGAAAGGGTGCGGCCGAAGTCGAGCACATTCCACTGCAGATAAGGCGCGCCGATCCAGCTGAAATTGTTCTGGCGCAAAAGATGGCCCGGGTTGGCGGCGGTATAGCCTATGTCGCCGAACAAGGTCACCTTCGGGAAAAAGTCAGCCTTGTGCTCGCCGATCTGGGCATTGCTGGAGGCCAGCCGCCGTTCCGCCGCGCGAATATCGGGCCGTTGCTGCAACATTGAAGCAGGGTCGCCGACAGGCACGGACGCGGGCAAGGCCGGCATGGGCCGCAACGCCGACAGCTCCTGATCGAGCGCGCCCGGAGCCTGGCCCGTCAACACCGCAAGCTGGTCGAGCGACGCCTCCACTTGTTCGTCGAGCGGCGTCAGCGTCGCGCGCGTGTTTTCGACCTGCGTGGTCAGCCGCTCGACATCGACATCCGCCGCCGTGCCGTGTGCGCGACGCTGCTGGGTCAACGTGAGCATCCGCTGTTCGATCTCCGCCGAGCGTTGCGCAAGGGTCAGGCGCTGCTGCTCGTCACGCAGATCGACATAAGCCTGTGCGACTTCCGCCGCGAGCGACACTTGTGTGTCGGCGAGATCGGCGTCGACTGCGTCCGCTTCCGCGGTTGCGGCTTCGACCGCGCGTCGCGTACCGCCGAACAGATCGATCTCCCACGTTGCATCGAAGCCTGCTGTGTAGAGCTGAAGCGGCCCTCCACCGGACGATGACAACGCACTGAGATTAGGCTGACGCATGCGTAACGCGGCGGCATCGACCGTGCCCTTCGGCATGCCGTTCGCTTTCTCGTGCTGCAATTGTGCGCGTGACTCACGCAGACGCGCCTGCGCGGCGTGAATGTCCGGGTTGTGCGCGAGTGCGGCGTCAATCAGCGTGTTCAATTGCGGATCGTTGAGCGCAAGCCACCATTGATTCGGCGCGCGTGTCGACACGATGCCAACCGCGGGCACGCGCACGAAGTTCGCGGCGCGTGCTGCGTCGGGAGCCACCTGCGGCGCACCGGCGTAGTCAGGGCCGACCGTGCAAGCCGAGATGGCGCAGACGGCTGCCAGCAGCGTAAGAAATAGAGGAGCAAAAGGGCGAGAGAACATCGTGGATATCTTAAGGGCCGTCAATGACCGGCGGACGGCGCAACGGGGCCGCGCGGAGTCTTCAGAAGGAGTGCCAGCGGCACGCAGGCAAGCAGCGCGATACCCAGCAGATAGAAGGTTTCAGAGTACGTCATGACGATTACCTGCATCTGGATCTGCGCCGCAATCTGTCCGAGCGCACGCATCTTGGCGTAGGCCATGTCGCCGGTTTGCGCGAACCAGTTCGCGGCGCTCGACGTCAGGCGCTCCTGTCCCACCAGTGAATTGGCCGTCAGCGATTGGCGGATCATCGCGGTATGAAACGTGGTGCGCCGGTCGATCACGGTCCCGATGATCGCCAGCCCGACCGAGCCGCCGAGATTGCGGGCCATGTTGTAGAGACCGGCTGCATCGCCGGAATCTTCGCGCGAGACCGCGGCCATCGACGCCTGGTTCAACGGCATGAGTGCAAGGATTTGCGCAAAGCCGCGGATCAGTTGGGACCAGAAAAAGTCGTGCCCGACACTCTGCGCAGTCAGGTTGATGTCGAGCATGCAGCTCAACGCAAACAACACCAGTCCTGCGATCACGAGCATGCGAAAGTCGAGCTTGCCGAGAATACGCGGCAGCACCGGCATGATCAGGAAGGCAGGCACACCCGATATCAGCATGACCGCGCCGGCTTGCTGCGCGTTGTAGCCGGACACAATGCCGAGGAACTGCGGCAGCAGATACGACACACCATACAGACCTGCACCGACAGCAAACACAATGACAATAACGCTTGCATAACGCGGGTTGCGCAGCAGGTTCAGACGCATGATCGGCTTCTTCGCGATGAACTGCGAAACGGCGATCAACACCATGCCGGCAAGCGTCACGCAGGTCAGCGTGACGATCATGCTCGACTCGAACCAGCGTTCACGCTGGCCTTCTTCGAGCACCACGGTCAGCGAGCTCAGGCCAATCGTGAGGCCGACAATGCCGACCCAGTCAGCTTTGAAAAAAGTCTCCCAGTGAGGCCGGTCCGAGGGCAGTCCGACGATCAGCAACGTGATCAATGCAATACATACGGGGAGGTTGATAAAAAAGCACCACGACCAGCTGATGTTCTCCGCCAGCCATCCGCCGAGCACTGGTCCCAGCAACGGGCCAAGCAACACGATCAGCCCGAACATCGTCATGCCGACTGGCATCTGCGAGCGCGGCAGTCGGGTGCGGATAATGGTCTGCGCCGTCGGGATCATGGCGCCGCCGGCAAAGCCCTGGCCGATGCGTCCGGCGATCATCATGGGCAGGCTGTGCGACCATCCGCACATCATCGAGAACAAGATGAACAGCGTGGCATTGGCGAGCAGAAAATTACGCAGGCCGAACACGCGCGTAAGCCATGCAGCGAGCGGGATCATCACGATCTCGGACATGAGGTAGCCGGTCGAGATCCACGTACCCTCGGTCCCGGTCGCGCCGATCTCGCCCTGGATCTGCGGCAAGGCCGAGTTCGTGATCGAGATGTCCAGCGTGGCCATCAGCGCGCCCAGCGAGCCGGCGGCAACGGCGAGCCAGTCCGTCGCGCTCGCGCGCTCAGCCTCGGGTGCTGCAGGCGACGAAGCGGTCGCCTCAGCCATGGTTGTTCTCGGCTTCGATGCGCTTGTCGCCCTCGCGTGAGGACCGCGTGTCGACGTCGGCGGTTACCGATAAACCCGGCAGCAACACGCTGCGTGTTTCCGGACCTGTCTCAATGCGAATGCGCACGGGAATGCGCTGGACGATCTTGGTGAAATTGCCGGTGGCGTTCTCGGGTGGCAGCAGCGCGAACTGCGCACCGGTGCCCGGTGCGAAACTGTCGACCACGCCGTGCAGATCCGTGCCGGGCAGCGCATCCACATGCAGGATTACGGGCTGGCCGACACGCATATGGCCGACCTGCGTTTCCTTGAAATTGGCGGTCAGATAGGTGCTTTGCACGGGCACGACCGACAGCATTCGTGTGCCGGGCTGGACGTATTGACCGACCCGGACCGAGCGGTCGCCGACCTTGCCGGCTAACGCGCTGCGCACGACTGTGTCCTGCAAGTCGAGGTGCGCTTGCCGCGCGCTCGCCTCCGCTGCGTCGAGCTGGGCACGTGCCTGGGCGATCTGCGCAGTCGTGGCGGCGATCTGTGTCTCGGCGGCATCGACGGCAGCGGTGTTGGCCGCGAGCGTCGCCAGCGCCTGATCGCGCGTGCTGGTCAACTCAGCCAGCCGTTCGCTGGTTTCGGCGCCGGTGGCCGCGAGCGGGGCGTAGCGCTGGACTTCATCGCGGGCATGCTGGGCGCTCACACGGGCAACTTGCTGCTGCGCTTTTGCCCGTTCGATATTGGCGTGCTGCTGCAGGATATCGGCTTGCGCGCGTTGAATGTCCGCGGCGCGCGCGGCGATGGTCGCCTGGGCCTGATCGAGCGCAACCTGGTACTGGCGGGTATCGAGCCGCACGAGCGGGTCGCCTGCCTTGACCACGGCGTTGTCGCCTACATAGACGTCGGTCACGTAGCCGCTGACCTTGGGTGCGACGGTGACGCTATCGGCTTGCAGATAAGCGTCGTCGGTGCTTTCGATAAAGCGCCCGACCGTCCACCAGCGCGCAAGCCAGATTCCCGCAAGGACAATCACAACGATCCCGAGCAGGACGAGGATCAGGCGTTTTCCCGATCGCCGTGCGGGCGAAGCGGCGGAATCTTGCGGCACTTCCTGCGGCGGCGATCCTACTGTTGTTGACATCGTTGATCCAAATTATTCCAATCGGAACAATTATTCCGATTGGTAAAATTGTGTCAAGTGATATATTTTGTAATATTGAAGGGAGAGGCATGAATGAATGTCACAAAACGGCTACGCCGTCCATCGGCCGGTGGATATGTGCGAGGCGACGAGACAAGGCTGCGAATCATCCAGGCCGCGATCGAATCATTTGGCGAGCACGGTTTCGAGAGTGCGTCCACGCGTGACATCGCCGCGCGCGCTGGCGTCAATGCACCCGCGCTGCAGTATTACTTCGAGAATAAAGAGGGGGTCTATCGCGCGTGTGCGGAATACATCGCCGACGCTTCCTGGGAGACCTTCGAGCCAGTCGTGACTCACGCGGCCGAGGTGTTGAGCAAGGACAGCGACACACCGGTGCTGATCGATGCGTTCATCCGCATTCAGGAAGCGGTTGCGGATCGCATGTTCCTGAAGGCTTGCGGCCCGACTAACCAGCGGCTTTTTTTCGCGCGTGAACAGACGGGGCATGAGCCCTCCATTGCATCGGAGATCTTGACCCGGCGCTTGCGACAGCCTTTAAACGATGTCGGCTCGAGGTTGATTGCACGCATCACGGGCACGAACCCCGACGATCCGCTGGCGTTGATCCGGATGCTGAGTTTGCACGGACAACTGTTGATGTTCCATGTTGCGCCGCGCACGACGCTTGCGTTGCTTGGATGGACGGAGATTGACGCCGAGAAGGGCGAATTGCTCAAGGCGACGGTACGCACGCAGACTCGAATTTTGCTTGAGCATTGGAGTAGGGAGGCTCTTGCGAACGCGCGCGAATCGAGCGGGAGCAAGAAGCCGGTTGCGCGGGCGGTGGCGAAAAAAACAGCTGCCCGCAAGAGCGTGACGGCTTCGGCGAAAAAGTAAGGTCCGCGCGGTGGTTCCCGCCGAGAAACGGAGGGAACCACCTCACTCACGTCTTATCGCCGCGCTTCAAAAACCAGATTGAACGGCGTTGCCGTGGCCCGGCGGAATTGTGTGAAGCCTCCTTCGGTGACCACATCGTGAATCCGCCGCTCGCCCGCTTGCGCGCCCAGGCACATCGCACCCGCTTGTGCTCGCGAAGCCGGCGTACAGATTAGCGTGGACGCCGAGTAAAAGATCCGCCCAATCGGATTCAGGTTCCCTTCAAGCGTGTCGTTGGCGAACGGTTCGACGATCATCCAAGTGCCATCGCTGTCTAAAGTTTCAAACACGTGACGCGATGCGCCGAGCGGATCCCCCATGTCATGAAGACAGTCGAACATGGTGACGAAGTCGTAGTCGCGTCCAGGGTAATCGCTGGCAGAAGCGACCTCGAAACTCACGCGGTCCCCTACGCCGGCAGTTGCTGCTGACTCCCGCGCGTGCTCGATAGATGCCTCGTGATAGTCATAACCGACGAACGTCGACTGGGGATAGGCCTGCGCCATGATGACGGTGGACGCACCGTGCCCGCAGCCGATATCGGCTACACGTGCGCCGTTTTTCAACTTCGCCTCGATGCCGCCAAGCGACGGAATCCAGTCGCTCACGAGATACGCGGCATAACCCGGCCGGAAGAAACGCTCCGTGCCGTGAAAGAGCGAGACGTCGTGCTCGTGCCATCCAACCCCCAGCCCGGTCTTGAACGACTTCACCATCTTCGGGATGATCTTGAACTGGGCGACAGCAATCTGGAACGCGCCCGGGATGAATGCCGGACTGCCTTCCTCGGCGAGCGCAAAGGACTGTTCCTCGCTGAGGCTGAAGCGTTCCGACGCGGGATCGTAGTTGACATAGCCGCTCGCGGCCTGCGCGCTAAGCCATTCGCGAACATAGCGCGCGTCGGTCTCGGTTGCCTGGGCGAGTTCGTCCGCACGCAACGGCTTGGCGGCGAGCGCCTTGTAAAGCCCGAGTTGATCGCCAACGACTACGGTGGCCGCATGCATCACGGCGCCGAGATCGTGGACAAAACCTCCCATGAATGCATCGAGTTTTGACTGGTCAACTGCCATGATGCGCTCCCTTAAAAGCCCCCCGGTTGAAATGCGCGGTGTCGAACGAACAATCTGTTCGTCATACTTATCGATGTATCGGCGCCGCTGCGCGGAAATGCGCTGTTGATTGCCTGGCAGCAAGTTATCCGGCGCGCGGAGAATCGACCGGCGGCGTGCCTTGGTGGAACATCGCGCTCAGCTGTGAACGCAGCTCGGGAGAGTCGGCATGTTTGTGGACGGACACGGCGTGCTGGACGGCCGCATCCAGGAGTTCCTGGTCAGAGTCCGCGGACAGCGCGACGGTGCAATTCATTTCGCTTGGAAACTCGCGGCAGTCGATGTATTTGCGGGTCATGGCGTCATTCCCCATTACGTAATACGGAGTTGATCGACGGGGTTAACCGAATTAGCGCCATGTATTTCTCAATGTATAGCGCCTGCGAAAATTATAGGTCGCTGACATGAGGCTTGCGAACTGATTCACCGTTATTCCGGCCATGGAATCCACGCCTGTAAAGGGGCATGGCTTTTATATCGCTAGCGATATAAAAGCCTGCAACCTGATGCGTTGTGAGCGCAAGACGCAATCCTGTGACATATCGTCGATAGACGGTGTTATGCGCCCGCATGAAAATCGAACCTTCGATCATTAGGAATGTAGGGGGCGTGATGGGTCATGCGGAGTTCCAGGAGCGTCGAATTCCCAAGCCGATAGGCGGGGATCTGCCGGAGCCACCGGTATTCTCTAGCGTCGACGATGAGCGCCGGTATCACAAGCTGAAACTCGCTGCCGCGTTTCGCATTTTCGCGCGCTTCGGGTTGGCCGAAGGTATCGCGGGACATATCACAGTGCGCGATCCGGAGTTCCACGACCGCTTCTGGGTCAATCCCTACGCGCAGCATTTTTCTTTGATTCATCCCGATGACCTCGTCTGTATCGACGAGGACGCCAACGTCTACCACGGCACGGGTCCTGTGAACGCGGCAGCGGCGGCGATCCATTGCGGTATTCACGGCGCCAATCCCGATGTCGTGGCGGCCGCCCACACGCATACCACCTACGGCCGCGCGTTTTCCGCACGCTCGCGGCTGCTAGCGCCGCTCAACCAGGAAGCCTGTCTTTTCTATGAAGACCAAGTCCTGTTTCACGGCGACGTGGTTGTGCTGGCCGCCGACGAAGGCCGCCGCATCGCGGAGACGATGGGAACCAAACGAGCCGCCATCCTGCTCAATCATGGCTTGCTGACGGTGGGCTCGTCGGTTGACTCGGCGGCGTATCGCTTCATCGCAATGGAGCGCTGCTGCCAGGTGCAGTTGCTGGCCGAAGCAGCCGGCCCGATCGAGCCGCTCAACGAAGCCGAAGCGCGGGAAACGCGCGAACAATTAGGCTCGGATTATGTAGCGTGGCTCGGCTTTCAAGGGCTCTACCAGCAACTCCTGCGCGACAGCCCAGACCTGCGCGAGTACCTCTGAACGCGAGCGTATTCAGGTCGGCGAGAACGTGGTTTCGGTCACGTCCTCGCGTTCGCGCTGGCCCCAGCCGTCGCGATACTCGCGCACGGCCGACGTCAGCCATCCATCGAAACGCTTGAGCGGTTCCCAGTCGCGTTTCTGCTCGGGGAACGAGTAATAGACGGTCTCGGGATTCGGAATAGCGTGGGCGTGAACTTGAACCAGCGCGCCCGCCCGTAGTTCACGATCGATAAGAATGCGCGGCAGCAACGCGACGCCCAATCCCGAGATTGCGGCGTTGATCGCCATGATGAACATGTCGTAATGCTGGTTCGACGCACTGTGTTTGATCACTTGCGGACCCGCTGTTTCGGACCACGCCAGCCACGCACGCGGCAGGTCGCGCGTGTGAATCCACGGCATGGCACCGATCTCCGCAACGCTCAAGCCGCCGCGTCCGTTAGCCAGGGTCGGCGCGCAGACTGCCAGGATCTTGTCATCGCTGACTAGCGGCTGGCCCGGCATGGCAGGCCATAAACCCTGGCCAAAATAGATCGCGGCGTCGAAGCTCGAGTCGTCGAAGAAAGTTGGCTGGTCACGGCCCATGATGTGGAGTTGCAGGTCCGGATTCCGCTCGTAGAAATCATGCAGGCGCGGAATCAGCCACTGCGCCGCGAAGGTCACGCCGACCGCGAGTTGGATGGGAACCTCGCTCTGCTTGCGTACGACTTCGAGCGTGTCGCGACGAATCTGGTCGAGGTGTACCCGGATGCGCCGCGCGTATTCCGCGCCCGCCGGGGACAATACCAGCCGCTGGCGGACCCGTTCGAACAGCGTGATGCCGAGATGCGCTTCAAGCTCGTTGACCTTCTTGCAGACAGCACCGTGCGTTTGCGAAAGCTCGAGCGCCGCCTTCGAAAAACTTTCATGGCGCGCAGCTGCTTCAAACGCTTGCAGCGCACTGAGACTGGGCACTCCGCGACGCATCGGCAATCCTTTGGATCAAGAGGAACAAACCCGCATTCACCGATGATAACGCCACATAATCTCACTCGCTGGCAAGCCCGGCCGCATCGATTTTGTTCCGGCCCGCTTCGAGCAACACAACCACGGCGGACGCGATCACCATTGCCACTGCAATGCCGATGAACGCCAGCACGAACGTACCCGTCGCATCTTTCACCCAGCCGATGAAATACGGCAGCAAGAATCCCGACGACACCCCAATGCTTGTAATCAACGCGATGCCCGCTGCGGCGGCGCGATCGGTGAGGATGCGGCTAGGCAGTTGCCAGAAGGTCGTGATGCTGCAAAAGCACGCCGACGTGCCGATCGCGAGCGCGACGATTGTCTGATAGGGAGATCTCAACAACAGCGCCACGGAGAGCGATGCCGCGCACACCAGGAGTGGTCCCGCTACATGCGCCGCGGTGATTTGCCTGCGGCTGACCAGGCGTCCCCAGACGAGCGTGGCGATGACTGCGACACCGAACGGGATCGCCGTGATGAGGCCGATGTCCATGATGCTGTATTTCACGCCGAACGTCACTTCAAACGTCTTGACCACTTGCGGCAGGAAATAAAGCAAGCCGATGATGCCGGCATTGGTGCCGAAATAAACGATGCCTAGCGCCCAGACTTTCGGGTTCTTAAGGGCATTCAAGGCGCTGGAAGGCGAGGTCGCGGCAGCGGCCTGAGCCTGTTCGTCGGCAAGCGCTGCTGCAATCTCGCTTTTATCCGCCGCCGATAGCCAGCGTGAATGCGAGGGATCGTCGGCCAGCCAGAAATAAGCGACGACACCAAGAATGATGGCCGGCAGGCCTTCGAGCAGGATCATCGCACGCCAGCCGGTGACGCCGGACACGTTTGCATGCGCCATGAGCCACGTGGAAACCGGCGCACCGAGCACTCCGGTCAGCGGAATCGCGGTGACGAACAGCGACATGACCCACACGCGATTACGCGCGGGCATCCAGAGCGTGAGGTAATACACCATGCCGGGAAACAGGCCGGCTTCGAATGCACCGAGAAAGAAACGCGCGACAAACAGCCAGTGCGCGCTGGGCACAAAGCTGGTCAACGATGAAAGCAGTCCCCAGCTAAGCAGGATGCGTGTCATCCAGAGGCGCGCGCCGAAGCGATGCATGCAGAGGTTGCTCGGCACCTCGAAGAGAATGTAGCCGAGAAAAAACAGGCTGGCGGACAGGCCGTATTGCGCTGCCGTCATGTGCAGTTCGGCGTTCATTGTCAACGCGGCATAACCGATGTTCGCGCGGTCCAGTTGATTCGCGATGTACATCAGGATCATCAACGGGGCGAGCCGCCAGGCGATTCGCTTCATCAACGGGTCTGAGATTGCAGGTTTGAGCACACCGGTGTCCATGTGGTCCCTTGAATGCACGCATTGAGCGATGGTTCGAGTGGATTAGGCACCGGGCAAAAGGGCGCGACAATGCACGAAAAATATTGAGTCTGTGAGTAAAAGTCACAGGTCGTGCAGGACGCACAGGTCGGGTAAGGCGTGCAAGCTCGACTACGGTTTTCTCGGGAGAATAAACATGGCGGCAGCGCTGATTGTGGTCGACGTGCAGGAGGGACTGTTCCGGCCGAGCCCTTCACCGGCATCGTCTGAAAGTGTTTTTGCCCGCATCAACGAACTGACATCGCGGGCGCGTGCCGCCCGCGTTCCGGTGATTTTCGTCCAGCATGAAAGCGTAACGGACGACCTTGAATATGGCACGCCGGGCTGGGCTCTCGCCGAAGAGTTGCACGTGCAGGCGTCCGACGAGATAGTGCGGAAGACAACATCGGACTCGTTCTTGAGGACGAGCCTTGGATCGATACTTGAAAGGAACGGCGTGTCCAACGTCGTCATATGCGGCTACGCCACGGAGTTCTGTGTCGATACCACAGTGCGTCGCGCAGCCGCTCTCGGGTACAACGTGACGCTCGCGGCCGACGCACACACCACGCACGACAAGAACCACGCCACGGCGGCATGGATTGTCGAGCATCACAACGCGACTTTGGCGGGGATCGAAAGTTTCGGTCCGACCATACAGGCAGTCGCCACCGCGGATATTCGCTTCGATGCCGGTGAAGCGTTGACGTGATCGCTGTCACTTCATGAAAAAAGGCTGAACGTGCAAGCGTTCAGCCTTACATTTTGCCCCTGAACGAACGTCAGGCCAGCTCGCGCCCACCGGTTTCCTCCAGCATCGAAACGGCGATCAGCGAAATGATCACGCATACGATCATGTACCACGCGGGTGCCATCGTGTTGCCGGTAACCTTGATAAGCCACGCAACAACCAGTTGTGCCGAGCCGCCGAACACTGACACAGCCACCGCATACGCACTCGCCAGATAACCGGCGCGCACATGCTTCGGAAAGTTTTCCGGCATGAGGGCATAAGCGGGTGCCGAACCCATGGTGTAGAACAGCATCAGAAGCACGATTAATCCCACCATGACCGGCAACGAAGGAAACTGGTTCATCAGCCAGAACGCGGGATAAAGCAGCACAATCAGCACGATGCGTCCAACGAGGATCAGCGGCTTGCGTCGTTGCATCTTGTCCGATAGCGCGCCCCAGACCGGACACAGCATCAGCGAAACGATAGCCGCGAAGATCGATACCAGCATGGAAAGCTTCGCCGGCATCTTCAGATACTGAATCGAATAAGTCGGGATGTAATACATGAGGACGTAGGTGGCGACTGTCATGCCCATGATGGCAAATACGGTCAGGAACCACTTGCGCACCAGGGCCGGCTCCAGACTCGACTTTGTTGCCTTTGCCTGCTTCGGCGGCTCTTCCATAATGTGCCGGCGCAGATACACGCCGACCGGCATGATCAACGTGCCGATCAGGAACGGCACTCGCCATCCCCAGTCGAGCAGTTGCTCGCTGCTCAAGTGATAAGTAAGCAGTGCCGCGATACCGGAACCCATCAGCGCAGCGGCGCCTTGGCTCGCGAGTTGCCAGCTGGCGCGAAAGCCACGGCCTTTGGCTGAACCGGTCTCGAGCAGCGTCGCGGTAGCGGCGCCGAACTCGCCGCCTTGCGCGAATCCTTGCAGCAGGCGAGCAAAGATGATCAAGGCCGGAGCGGCTAAGCCAATGCTCGCGTAAGTCGGCGCAAGGCCGATCATGGCCGAGCCAATCGCCATCAGGAAAATGGTCAGGGTCAGCGCGGCACGCCGGCCTCGTTTGTCCGCGTAGTGGCCAAGCACGAAGCCGCCCACCGGCCGCGAGATGAAACCTATCGCAAATGCGGACAGCGCGAGCAGCGTGGAGACAACCGGGTCGTGCGCCGGGAAGAAAAGCTTGGCGATCGTCAGCGCGAAAAAGCTATAGACGGTGAAGTCGAAGAACTCGAGCAGGTTGCCGATAATCGCGGCAATCACGATCTTGCTTTGTGAAACGGCTTTAGCGGGCTGGGCTGTAATGACTGACATGGAAGTCCCGTGAATGCTTGGGTCGTGCGCACGGCTAAACGCGATGCCGGGGCATCGCGCAGTGCACAAGGTCTGTTTCTATCGATTAATGCGCTTGAAGCTTATTGCGCGAGGAAACGCTCGACCAGACGCGTCCAGTAGGCCGCGCCGACGGTGAGGTTGTCGTCGTTGAAGTCATAGGACGCGTTATGAAGCATGGGCGCGCCTTCTCCGTTGCCCAAGCGCAGGAAACATCCCGGCTTCTTCTGCAGGTAGTAAGCGAAGTCTTCGCTGCCTGCAATCGGGCCGAAGTTATCGACTACGCGGTCGTCACCGACCAGTTCGCGCGCTACCTGCAGCGCCAGCTCCGTCTCGGCCTGACTATTGACCACAACCGGATAACCGGGGACGTACTCGATCTCCGCCCGCGCGCCATACGCACTCGCATGAGCGTCCGTGAGCGCGCGGATACGTGCTTCGAGCAGCTTGCGGACATCGGCGTTGAACGAACGCACGCTGATCTGCAAACGCGCCGACTCGGGAATCACGTTGGCGGCATGACCCGCGTTAAAGGCGCCGACCGTGACCACGGCCGTTTGCATCGGGTCGATACTGCGCGCGACTACCGTTTGCAAGGCAGTCACCAGCGCCGCGCCGATCACCACCGGGTCGACGGCAAGATGCGGGCGCGCTGCGTGGCCGCCGCGGCCGTGAATGGTGATGTTGACTGTGTCGGATGCCGCCATGAAGGGGCCGCTGCGGAACATGAACGTACCCGTCGGAAAGCCGGGATGGTTGTGCAAACCGAAGATGGCCTCGCAGGGGAAACGCTCGAACAGGCCGTCGGCGATCATTCGCATGGCGCCGCTGTCCGCACCGATTTCTTCGGCAGGCTGGAACACGAGATGAACCGTGCCGTTGAAGGCACGCGTGCGCGCAAGGTGGCGCGCGGCGCCCAGGACCATCGTGGTGTGGCCGTCGTGGCCGCAGGCGTGCATCAGGCCCGCGTTGCGGCTGGCGTACGGCAGCCCGGTCTCTTCGGCGATCGGCAATGCGTCCATGTCCGCACGCACGGCCACGGCGCGCGATCCCGTACCCGCTGTGAGCGACGCGACCATGCCCGTCCCGCCCAGGCCGCGTGTCACCTTGTAACCCCAGCTTTCGAGGTTCTGCGCAACGAGGTCGGAGGTCTGGAACTCCTTGTAGGCCAGCTCCGGATTTTGATGCAGGCGATGACGGATCTCGCTGAGTTCATCGCGGAGATCCGTCGTGTCGTTCAGGGAGCAAAAGCCTTGGGTATTTTCCATGGTCGTTGTTGTCTTGCGTAAGAAATGAAATGGAAGGGGGCAGTATTCTGCTGCAAAATCCGCTAATCAATGACGTTTCTTAGCCGATAATGTTGACCTGCGTGTCAACAGACCACGATATGGCTAAAGACAATACGCCTGCCCAAGAGAACCTGCTTAGCGCCCGGAGCCTGCGCTATCTGCATGAAATCGACCTGCATGGCGGCGTGCGCGCAGCCGCTGACGCGCTAGCCATTAACGCTTCCGTGATCAGCCGGCAAGTAGCGCAACTCGAACGCGACCACGGCGTCGTGCTACTCGAGCGGCGCGGCCGGCGCGCGGTGCTGACTGAGATCGGGCTAAGCCTCGCCGAACATTATCGCGAGAGTAGCCGCCGCGATGCAGACATGCTGGCTCAACTGGAGGATTTTAGAAGCTTGCGACGCGGACGGTTGGGGATTGGCGTGGGTGAGGGGTTCATCGAGAATCTGCTGGCCACCGTGCTCGAGCGTTTCAGCTTGCAGTTTCCTGACATCGTGGTGGAATTGCGCAGCGGCGCGACGTCCGAAATCATCGCTATGGTTCGCAACGACGACGTCGATCTCGGCTTATGCGCGGGCGGCGGCAGCGACCCCGCCATACGCGCCCGCACCTTTCGGGCCGCGCAGTTCTGTGCGCTTGTCAGCCCACGCCATCCCTTGGCGGGCGAGCGGCGCATCCGCTTCGAACAGTTGCGCGATCAGCGGCTCATCTTCATGCCCGAGCGCTTCGGCGCCCAGCAATATCTCGACGCCATCATTCGTGCAGAGCGGTTGAACCTGACGCCGTCTTATCGCTGCGATCTTTTCTCCGCTGCGCAGGCCATCGCTGCCGCAGGGCTGGGCGTGGCATTCATGTCGACCGATGCGGCGCGGCAATACCTCGAAGCGGGGCGTCTGGTCGCGCTGGAACTGGAGCATCCGATCGCGCGCGAATTCAGCAGCCAGGTGATACGGCGCGTTGGCCGCCGCCTCTCGCCCGCGGCTGAATTTCTGTGGCGCCATCTTGTGGAAGCGATGCAGCGCAGATGGGCCGCTGCACCGCCAAAGCAAGGCGAGTGAGACCGCGAGCGTTCGCCAAGCGGTGCGGATCGAGTTCGAGTGGCACTGAAGAAATCAAGCCCAAGCCGTTTCCGGATAACTCCGTTGCAATACGAGAATGCGCGAAAGCAGTTCGTCGCGATCCATGTAACACCCTCGCAGGAAGCGCTTTCCGCTAGCTTGGTCGAAGGCTCTGCGAGCATGCATTGTCCGGCGGTTGTCGAAGCACCACATTTGGCCGGCTTCCAGACGGCGACTCACAATGAAGCACGAGTCCCGGGTGAGCGCGCAAAAGTGCCGGTACGCGCGATAGAAAGCGCCCATTTCCGCAGCCGGCAAATTGAAGGGCGCGCGAAGCCAGTTCGCCAGCCGGATTTCACTCACCTCTCCACGCGCGTCGAGACCGATGACCGGTGCGAAGCTGCGATAGTCGCTCTGTGGCGATTTATTCCAGAACTCGACCGGGTGCTCGCACAGCAGTCGGAAGTCCTCAGGTGAATCCGCGCGCAGAGCCGCCGCAATCGCGAATCCATCAACGAAGGTGCTTTCCCCGCCGGTTGCGTCGTTGATCAGACAATGAAGGAATTGCAAACCGGGTTGTAGCTCCCGGGTCGGCAGATCGGTATGCGCCGGTAACGGCAGGGATGTGTATGCATTGCTATCGACCGCTTCGGCCTTTGTGCGAACTTCGAAGGTGACGCCGAAATTGCTCTCGCGGATAAACGATATGCGTCTCGCCACCAGTTCGACAGCTTCGTCGGTTGCAGGCATGCCGGTGAGCATGGTTAATCCAACGTCACGCGCTGCAAGCAACCAGTCGAGCAAAACACGATCGGCCGACATCACGGACGTGTAGTCGAACGTCGGTATCTTCAGATTGCTTTCCCACGGCCGAACGCTGCGCAGGCGTTCCGCCCGCTCGCTTCGGGATGTCTCGTCGTAGGCATGCGAACGCAACCAGCCGGGCTCATACGCGCTGCGATGTCCATCGCTCCAGCACACATCCAGCGCGCCCATGGCGCCCAGGGAAACGCTTGCGGCAACCAGGTCTTCAGGTGCATCGACGACCTCGAACATCTGTTCACGAGTACCGGGATGAACACACTCGCGACAAGGGCAATTGTCTCGCAGCCATAGGAAATGGTAATGGCTAATCCGGTCATCATCCCACTTCACTTCCAGGCTGTCGGCCAGGACGTTTGCCGCCTTGAGACGATGCGTCGATGCGAATTTTCTCCAGTCCGTGGCGAAAGTGTCATTGGCCGGGCTCGCGATTTCGTTCATCTGATCTCCATGGTTTGCTCCCGGCGATGCCGGCGGGCTTGTCCAGACTGTCCGGCTTACTTTACGGATCCTCCATCAAGATAAACAAGAATAATGCGACGTAGATTGCTAATTTTGCGACAATCGCTTGCGAGCGCCAAACCTGTCTTCCTGGAGTTCACCGCCCATGAGCGAACTCATCGTTTTCTTGCTGATGCCCGGCTTTTCGCTGCTCGATTTCGCGGCCATAGCCGAGCCGCTGAGGTCTGCCAACCGGCTGGGTGGCGAGTTGTATCGGTGGAAGGTGCTGAGCGCGGACGGCCATCCCGTTTCAGCGAGCAATGGCATGTCGATGGCAGTGGACGGACCATTGGAAACGCTGGAAGCGGCCTCCATACTGTATGTGGTCGCGGCGTACGATCCGCTTGCGCGTGTCGACCGGACACTCAAGCACTGGCTGAAACGGCAGGCAAACGCCGGAATCACGCTGGGCGGCGTGGACACTGGCGCCTTTGTGTTAGCGGAAGCGGGGTTGCTGCAGGGGTTCCGCGTGACCGTTCACTGGGAGACGATCGCTGCGTTTATCGAGCGTTATCCGGCGCTACGCATCAGTCATGAAATCTTTGAGATCGACGGTCGGCGGATCACTTCTGCCGGCGGCACGGCGTCGATGGACTTGATGCTCGAATTGATCGCGCGACGTCATGGGCGGGACCTCGCTATTCGCGTGGCCGAGCAGTTCGTGCTCGGGCAGATCCGTCCGCAGAAGAACCTGCAGCGCTCCCCACTCGGTGAACGTTATGGCGTGAACAATACGAAGCTGCTGTCGGCTATTGCGCAGATGGAGCAGCACATTGAAACGCCCTTGGCCATCGATCCGCTCGCAGCGAATGTCGGCATCACCCGTCGGCAACTTGAGCGGCTTTTTCGTACCAACATGAGCGAGTCGCCGGCCGGATTCTATTTGAACCTGCGGCTGGAAAGAGGGCGGCAACTGCTACAGCAAACTGACCTCTCGGTGATGGAAGTCAGCTTGGCTTGCGGTTTCGAATCCTCCTCTTATTTTGCGCGCTGTTATAAGAACCGCTTTCAACGTCCGCCGCGCCGAGACCGGCAAGCGACGGTGGGCGCGTTGGGGGAGGGTTCCTAAGCCGGTCCGCCAAGCAGACGCTAGGCGTCCTGCGGGACGTCGCGCAGGAATACTGGAAGATCGGTTGCCGATGGCGTGACCCCTGCCTGATACATCAGGTCACCGACGAACCCCCGGTGATAGGTGCCGTGATTGACCACATGCAGGATCATTTCGTTGCAGGTCATGACACCCTCGCCACCACCGATAAACTTGAAGTGGATCGACCGGTCCAGATCCTCGGCCGACAAACCCTCGGCGAAATCAACGTACCACTGGTCCAGCGTTCGTACTGAGTTCCACAGTTCATCCAAAGACGGATGACTGGGTGTATTGCGCGCCGAATAGCCGTGCTCGCGTCCCTGAAGATGCGCCTGGAACACGGCGTCTATGACGTAGATGTGGTTCAGCGTGTGAACCATGTTTCCGAAGCGTGTTTGCCGTGGCCGGATAACCTCTTCATAGGGCATGTTCCTCAGCATGGAGAAGATGAGCTCGTTGGCCCAGGCTTTGTAGCGGGTCAACATTCGGACGGTTTTGTTAGCGGCGGTCATGGGTTCCTTCCACGATATGAATTGAACGGCAAATCAGCGGGCACAATAAAGTCTTAGCTTATTCGCGAAGATATCGGCGGTACATATACAGTCGTTGTTTGAGCCGCCGGATCAATTCCTGCGAACCCAACCCGCTTCAGAGCGGCACGACATCATGAAACTTCCCGTAGTCGAGATGCGTTTCGGCGTCCTGCTCGTACATCAGATCGACATACCGATGCTGCCAAAGAATCGATTCAGGCGGCCACGCATAACGCGCTTGCATAGGCTGCGCCGTGGTTTCATCCAGGCCTTCCACCATTAACATCAACTCAGCCCCGCTCGCTTTGAGCGACTCGAGCGTCTGGCCAAAGAGCGGGCTTTCTTCATCGATGACGTGCATGAGGCTCCAGCCCAGCAGGAAGATCGGATGCTGGTCCCGGATCAATGGGAGGTCATGCACCTTGCGAAGGAAGAACCCTTCAGGACTGGTCTCCGAGCGCATCAGACGCATGCGCGCCTTCGCTTCCACAATCACATTCTGGCGCGCATTGGCGGCACGGACCATGAGCGTCATGCGGCCGTCGATAGGACGCACCACCACGCGTTTTGCGAAGAGGATGCGTGCGTGCGGCCGCGAAAACCGCGCGAAGATCATGCCGGTCGTCAGTGCAATGCCCGACATGCCCACGAAGATCTCGAACGTGGCGACACTGTGGCCGTAGATCGTATCCGGATGCATGTCGCCGTAACCGACCGTTGCAAGCGTCTCCACGCTGAAGAAGAACGCGCCTAGCAGACCTTCAGGCGACTGGTTCGCGATCGCGTGATGGCCCAGCAGGTACAGCAACGCAAACCCGAAGTTCAGCAGCAGGAAGAGCAGCGCAGCCACCGCAAAGAACATGGGCCAGCCGACCGTCAGTGCGATGTGGTAAATGTCTTGCCAGAAGTAGGTCTTGAGGCCGTGTGTCACGACGTGGCGATTTTCGTCGAGTGATAGCCGGCGATGCGGCGGCTTGGGCGTTTGTGCTTCGCCGCATGACGGTTGAACGGTATTAGGCGGCATCGTTGGATAACTCTCAAAAGGGATGACAGGACACCTCAAGCGGCACAAGCGTACGCTACCTATAGATCCAGGCGACAGCCCCGCTTAGAAAGAAACGCAAGCCAGGCTCTTGACCCGGAGCACGGACTCCTGGTCAAAGCGCGATTTGTATTCGGTGGTGATTGCGCGGACCGCGGTTTCACTGGGCTCGTCGTCAGGATGCACGAGGCTGAGCACAAACGAGCCTTCGTGAACGATGGCGCCGTCAGCCCCCTTCCATTGCCCCGATGCCTGCCACACCGTCAGCCCCTGAGGAAACCGGGGCGTGACTGACGTGCGCAAGAATTCCGTCCACTCTCCAGGCGTAACGGCGCCGACTGACTTGGCCGTGCCGAAGTACATCACGTCGTTGACGGAGCGCTCCTGGCCGGGCGCGCAACCCGTTTCCCTCACCGCTGCACACCCATACGCCGCAAGCATCAACGTGAGGGCGGCAGCGGTTCGAAGATGACGCAAGGTGAGTGTTTTCATTATTTGCGCAGGTTGTACGGTTCGCTATTACGGCCGATGGTTTTGAAAAACTTCCTTCGCGGCGAACAAACCATTAAGGGCAGCAGGAAAGCCCGCATACACCGCCATTTGCATGATCGTTTCGACTATCTCGTCGCGGCTAAGCCCCACGTTAAGCCCGGCGGCAATATGGACCTTAAGCTGGGGCGTTGCATTGCCCATCGCGGTTAAGGCCGCTATGGTGGCGATCTCGCGGGAACGGGTATCGAGACCCGGCCGTGAATAGATATCGCCGAATGGAAATTCAAGCAAGTACTTCGCGAAGTCGGGCGCGATATCCGCGAGCGAATTGATGACCTTCTCACCGGCCTCTCCGTCGATCTCGGACAGGACTCGTTTGCCCCGTTCTAAGCGGCTTTCCTGCTGCGCTTGGTGTTCGATTGCGTTTTGCATTTTTCAGTCCTCGATTGAGCTGTGGCATAGTTAGCTATCTTGGTGTCGAGGACGAGAAGGCAGGCTTGAAGTTCAGCCACCCGCGTGCGCACCTGGTCGCGATGTTTCGCCAGCAGTTCAGCGCGCTCCGCCTCGGTAGCCTCGCCTTGCGAGCGTAATTGCGCATAACGCAGCATCTCCTGAATCGACATGCCGGTCGTTTTGAGGCGACCCAGGAACTCGATCCACGTAAGGATGGACGCGTCATACACACGCTGGCCTGTATTGTCTCGCGGCGCGAAAGGAAGCAGGCCGATGCGCTCGTAGTATCGAATCGTGTGGGCGGTAAGGCCTGTACGTTGTGCGATGTCACCGATTTCATGGCTGCGTTCTCGTTACGACGTTAGGCATCGTAGGACTTCGAGTGCACTTTAAGTCAAGCGTTTCCGCGATTTTTATCGGATATAGCCCAAGCGTCAATGATTGGTTTCGCTCGCGCCGGTGGACGGGTTTTTTTTAGGGCCGCCAGGGGCGGTGGTTTTGGGTTGATGTCAGGGTGCTGCTGCTTAGGCCTGCGGTCGTTATATGTTGGATGTTTTCTTTATCACTATTAGCCACTGTGCGTGG
>NZ_JALPRJ010000044.1 GCF_030464885.1 Caballeronia sp. SEWSISQ10-4 2
TCTTACCCTCGAAGTTCGCGCCGTCTCCCGGGGCCTGATCATCGTCGCGGCGCACAAAGCTTTTATGACCGGCCCACGCCTGAATCAACGTGCCATCGACGCTGAAGTGCTCACCGCAAAGCCAGCACTTCTTCTCGGCAATGCCCACAACCTCGTTGAAGAACTCGATGACCGCGTCATGCTTGATCAGGCGCTCGCGGTTCTTGGTGAAGACGGTGGGCACCCACACGGCATCGTCCATCGACAGCCCGATAAACCAACGAAACAGCAGGTTATATTGAACCTGCTCCATCAACTGGCGCTCCGAGCGAACGCTATAGAGCACTTGCAACAGCATCGCGCGCAGCAGCTTCTCCGGGGCAATGCTGGGCCGCCCACCTTTGATCTCAGCCTCGTACATGCCGGCAAACAAGCGGTCCATCTTGGCCAAAGCTGCGTTGGCCATCTTGCGAATCGAGCGCAGCGGATGATCGGCTGGAACAAAGTCCTCCAACTTACGCAAGGTGAACAAGTTCTCGGTAAAGCTATCGGCGCCGCGCATCGCTTCTCACAGTTGTGGGGTCTTTACTAACAACGTTTGAACTGACCTTTTGGGTGACTTCGGGGCGAGGTATTTCCGCAGCCTGCTAAGCAGCAGCAACCCGGCACTGACCCCGACCACCCGCCCCAAAACCCCCAAACAGAACCCCGAGTGCGAACGAAAAATCACCGCGCCGGCATCAGATCGCCATCTGCCTGACGCTGAAGATCCTGCACCTTGCTCTGCAACGCACGCAATTCGGCTTGCGCCGCGTCCTGCTGGGCACGCAACGTACGAATCGCTTCCTGCTGCTGTGCCTGACGGTCGACCACCAGGCTTTGCTGCGCGCGCGCCACATCGACATCCGCTTGAAGACGGTTCGCTCGCTGCTGCTGCAAAGCGATCAGCCGATCCGCGAAAGCGTTTTCCGCCTGCAATTTCTCACGGCGGATTTCCGAATCCGCTAGCTGAGCCGTGGTCTTGGCGAAGTCGGCATAGACAACTTCGGCGCGTGTATCGGTCTGCGTCTTGATCACCCGCCAGAACTTCTTTTGCTGGAAAAGCGCGACGTAATACAACATCTCATCGGGATAGAACAACAGGCTTGCACCGTAGCTGCCGTTATAAGTGGTGCGCATTTCGACCACCTTGCCGTCGCGGATCATCTGCTGCAACTCGGTAACATTGCCGTTGCCCTGCGCCTGCGGTTCGTCCGCCGCGCCGTTGATCAGAAGACTGCGCCGCGCGCTCGCGTCGCCGAGGGCATTCCCCGGTGCCGACGCCGGATCTTGCGCCGCCACGATGGTTGTCGCGGTTGTTGCAGCGTAAGCCGTCGTGCAGACCACCGCGCATGCCAATAGAACTACCCCGTACGACCATTTATTATTGGATTTCATGGAATTTCCGAGTTCTTTGAACAAAGCAAAACCGACGGAATTATGGCAGATAGAATGCCCGGACATTAATGAAGGAAATGGGAGCGCCGGATAATCCCGGTGCTTGGTAAGACAACTGCAGAGTCAGCTACAGAGTCAGCCGCGACATTTTTCAAACACCTTGCCAAGAACACGGCCCCCGTCCCGACACCCCGACACCCCGGCATCACCTGAAAATATCCGCAACAAGGTTCGACACCGCCCGGATCCGCTCGCTCCCGCGAAGCGCCGGATGCAGCACCATCCAGACATCCTGGTCCAGCTCCCTGATATGCGGTTCGACGCAAACAAGATCGCTGGTCGTATCGCCGGCAAGTTGAGCGAGCACGCCTAGCCCTGAGCCGCCCAGCACGCCGTCGAACACACCCAGGACGTAGCTGCTGCGAAGACTAGGAGCAGGCGCACCCGGCAGTGTCTTCAGCCAGCGGGCTGCAGGATGATCGCCCCGGCGCTCGTCATAACCCACAAAGGACAGCTTGCTCCATTCCTTTTTCTTGATGGCTACCTTGTGGCGCAGGTAATAGTCCCGCGATGCATACAAGCCAAAGCGGACTTTACCAATCCGGCGTACATACAGGTCGCCCTCCTCGGGGCATTCCGACCAGATGGCGATATCCGCTTCGCGCCGGGCAAGGTTGTACGGCCGCTGCGAGGTCAGCACTTCGATAGCCAGTCCAGGAAACCGCTCCTGGAACGAGCCAAGCAGCTTCATCAGGATGTAGGACATCCATTCGACCGCATTGATCCTTACCGTCCCTTCCAGCCCATGAGAACCGGTGACGTCTCCTGCGCGTTCGATCTGGTGCGCGAGCGCCTCCATCTGTTCGGCCCACGTAAGCACCCTCTGCCCGAAAGCCGTTGCTACACACCCGGAAGGCATCCGGTCAATCAGGGGTTCACCTAATCTTCTTTCAAGCTCCGTCAGACGACGCGACAACGTCGCAGCGCTCAGATCGCAAGCCGTGGCGGCGGCTCTCATGGTTCCTTCGCGGGCGATGGCAAGCAAAATTCGCAGGTCGTCCCAGTCAACGTGTTCCATTTTTGAAACGCTCGCTTTCGATTTTAGAGGTAGAATATCGCTAATCGCGAGGATAGCATTAGAGCCCGATGGGCCGGATTGGCACTCGCTATACGCCAAGGCTCATGCATCGCCTTTTCTCGATGCGGCGTTAAAGGATGTGCCAATAAGAATGCCCTTCCAAATCGATTAATTAACGAATCGACTAACCGACTAAGCGACTCGCCGGCTATTCACTCAGTAGACCGAAGAGCGAACTAATGGAGACTCTATGACCCGCAAGGCCAACCAAGCACGGCGCCGTGTACTCGCTGCAACCGCCGTATTCGCCGCATTCTCGCTGCTGCCTGTCTCATCGGCATTCGCTCAGTCGGCGAAAAAACCCACCGTTGCCCTCGTGATGAAATCGCTCGCCAACGAGTTTTTCCTCACCATGGAAACGGGCGCCAAGGATTATCAGGCCCATAACGCGAGCAAGTTCACGCTCATCACCAACGGCATCAAGGACGAAACCGACACCGCGAACCAGATTCGCATCGTGGAGCAAATGATCGTCTCGAAGGTCGATGCGCTTGTGATCGCCCCGGCCGATTCGAAAGCTCTGGTCCCGGTCATCAAGAAGGCCGTGGATGCCGGGATCATTGTGGTGAATATCGATAACCGGCTCGATCCGGACGTGCTCAAGTCGAAAGACCTGAACGTGCCGTTTGTCGGTCCGGATAACGCGAAGGGTGCGAGAGAGGTGGGCGCCTATCTTGCCAAGAAGCTCAAATCCGGCGATGAAGTCGGCATTATCGAAGGCGTATCGACCACGACCAACGCGCAGCAACGCACGGCCGGATTCAAGGAGGCGATGCAGGCGGGCGGCATGAAGGTCGTGGCGCTCCAGTCGGGCGACTGGGAAATCGACAAGGGCAACGCAGTGGCATCGCAGATCCTGAACGCGAACCCGAACGTGAAAGCATTGCTGTGCGGCAACGACAACATGGCGATCGGCGCGGTTGCTGCAGTGCGGGCGGCCGGCAAGGCGGGCAAGGTGCAGGTGGTCGGTTACGACAACATCAACGCCATCAAGCCGATGCTCGCCGACGGCCGGGTTCTCGCCACCGCCGATCAATACGCCGCGAAGCAAGCAGTATTCGGTATCGACACGGCTTTGAAGGCGCTCTCCACGCACCAGAAGCAGTCGGAATTGTCGAGCGTGGTGGAAACGCCGGTCAACCTAGTCACCAAGTAAGCGCATCAAGTCATGCGTCATCGCGGTTAGCTGCGATGACGCATACATGAACGCTGCATGAGCGTAGAGTGTCCCGACGCGCCTTGTTTTGGTTTCAAGCGTTCAAACGTGTAGTACGTTCCGGCTCTTTATGGCCGGGGCGGAACTCGCAGTCAAGTACCCTCCCCAGCCTCTCATAAGCGATGCCAAGTCCAATCGTCCCTTCCGCCGACATAGCGCCAGTGCTGACCATTCACGGGATCGGCAAGACCTACGTCGAACCGGTGCTCGCGGACGTTTCGCTCCATCTGCGTCCCGGCGAAGTACTCGCGCTGACAGGCGAAAATGGCGCCGGCAAGAGCACGCTGTCGAAGATCGTAGGCGGTCTTGTGACGCCCACGACCGGTTCGATGCAGCTGGGAGGCATCTCGTATGCGCCGTCGAGCCGCAGCGACGCCGAAGCGCACGGCGTGCGCATGGTGATGCAGGAACTGAACCTGCTGCCCACGCTGTCCGTCGCCGAAAATCTCTTTCTGAATCGCCTGCCCAAACGCGGCCTCGGCTGGATCGACCGCGCCACGCTGCGCGAAGATGCGCGTCAGGCGATGGCCCAGGTCGGGCTCGACGCCATCGACCCGGACACGCTCGTGGGTGAACTCGGCATCGGCCATCAACAGATGGTCGAGATCGCCCGCAACCTGATCGGCGATTGCCGTGTGCTGATCCTCGATGAACCCACCGCCATGCTCACGGCTCGCGAAGTCGACCTGCTGTTCGAGCAAGTCGACCGCCTGAAATCGCGCGGCGTGGCGCTGGTCTATATCTCGCATCGGCTGGAAGAATTGGCAAGAATCGCTGAGCGCGCAGCAGTGTTGCGCGACGGCCGGCTCGTCCACGTCGACGCCATGCGTAACCTCACCAGCGACAAACTCGTCACGCTGATGGTCGGACGCGATATTGGCGAGCGCATCGATCTCGGCGAACGCCGGATCGGCGCAACGGCATTCAAGGTGCAAGGCATGACGCGCGGTAACGCCGTGCGCGACGTATCGTTTGAAGTCAAGGCCGGTGAGATCTTCGGCATCAGCGGTCTGATCGGCGCAGGACGCACCGAACTCATGCGGCTGATCTATGGCGCAGACCGCGCGGATAGCGGCAGCATTGAAGTCGCGCATCGCGGTTCGGCGCTCAAGGCGGTCAGCATCAAATCACCATCCGATGCAGTGAATCAAGGTATTGCGCTCATCACCGAAGACCGCAAGGGCGAAGGTTTGCTGCTGCCTCAGCCCATCGCCGCGAATATTTCGTTGGGCAATATCGGTGCGGTATCGAAGCATGGTTTCATTGACGCCCGCCGGGAAACTGCGCTCGCACAAAAGCAGATCGACGCCATGCGGATTCGCACGTCGAGTGCCGCGCAGCCGGTGTCCGAGCTCTCGGGCGGCAATCAGCAGAAGGTGGTGATCGGCCGCTGGATGGCACGCGACTGCACGGTGCTGCTCTTCGACGAACCCACGCGCGGCATCGACGTCGGTGCCAAGTTCGACATCTATGCACTGATGGGCGCCCAGGCTCGCGAAGGCCGCGCGCTGGTGGTGGTGTCCAGCGACCTGCGCGAGTTGATGCTGATCTGCGACCGGATCGGCGTCATGTCTGCGGGACGCATGACCGGCGTCTTCGAACGCGATAACTGGTCACAGGACGCGCTACTCGCTGCAGCATTCGCGGGTTATGCGGGCCGCGATAAAATCCTCAGCGAATCTATCGAGCCAGAAAAACATATTACGGAGCACCAGTCATGACTCTACAAACCACTACGCAGAAATCGCAGACGGAGCCGCCCAAAAGCGCGAAGCCGATCGGCACGCGGCTGGGGTTTTCCAATTACCTGGGGCTGCTCGGCGCGCTGATCGCGATGATCGCGTTGTTCTCCGTGCTGAGCTCGCACTTCCTGACCTACGACACGTTCAGCACAATCGCGAACCAGATTCCCGATCTGGTCGTGATGTCGGTGGGCATGACGTTCGTGCTGATCATCGCCGGCATCGATCTGTCAGTGGGTTCGGTGCTGGCGCTAGGCGCGGCCGTCACCAGCGTTGCGGCATTGCAATGGCACTGGGGCGCGTTGCCGGCAGCGTTGCTCGGCATGGCCGGCGCCACGCTCACCGGCTGCGTGACCGGCGCCGTGACGGTGGGTTGGCGCATCCCTTCGTTCATCGTCTCGCTGGGCGTGCTGGAAGCGGCACGCGGCCTTGCCTACCAGATGACGAACTCGCGCACGGCATACATAGGCGACGCCTTCGACTTTCTCTCGAATCCCATCGCGTTCGGTATTTCTCCGTCGTTCCTGATTGCTATATTCGTGATGGTCGTGGCGCAGCTCGTGCTCACCCGAACGGTTTTTGGCCGCTATCTGGTCGGCATCGGCACCAACGAGGAAGCAGTGCGGCTGGCCGGGGTCAACCCACGGCCGTACAAGGTCATCGTGTTCGCGCTGATGGGCCTGCTCTCGGGTCTCGCGGCGCTGTTCCAGATCTCGCGGCTTGAAGCGGCGGACCCCAACGCGGGCTCGGGGATCGAACTGCAGGTGATCGCGGCGGTGGTGATCGGCGGCACGAGTCTGATGGGCGGACGCGGTTCTGTCATCAGCACCTTCTTTGGCGTCCTGATCATATCCGTGCTTGCGGCAGGTCTCGCGCAAATAGGCGCGAACGAACCGACCAAGCGGATCATCACCGGTGCGGTGATTGTCGTGGCGGTCGTACTCGATACCTATCGCAGCAAACGGCGCATCATGTGAGCCAAGTGTTGGCAAGCCCGGTGCCTGGCGCTTTTACAGCGGCGCTTTGGACGTTTCATTCGTGGTCAGCAGGTGCGAATGGCGGGCGGCTTGTGAAAGTGCTTCCCTATTACCGGCGATGTTCGTGAGGTCAGGCTTGGCTTAGCGTGCTTAATAAGGCGCTTAGGCCCGATGATCCAGATGTTCGCCAGCAGGAGATCTGAAAATGTCCAAAGAAGTAAAGCAAGGCTCCGTCCTCATCATGGGGAGTATCAATACCGATCTGGTCGCGCGTTCTCCGCATCTGCCCCGGCCGGGCGAGACAATCAGCGGGCATGAGTTCTCGCAAATCTCCGGCGGCAAGGGGGCAAACCAGGCGGTCGCGGCTGCACGTATCGGCGGTCGTGTGGTCATGGCGGGATGCGTTGGCGCGGATGCCAACGGCGCGTTGCGGCTGGCCGGTCTCGAAGTGGAAGGCATCGATTGCAGCGCAGTTGAAACCGATCCGTCGGTGCCAACGGGCGTCGCAATCGTCACGGTGGCGGACGACGGCCAGAATACGATAGTCGTTGTGCCAGGCAGCAACGGCCAGGTTACGCCCGAGATGGTCAAGCGCCATGAAGCGGTGATCAAAGCCGCGGACGTCGTGGTATGTCAGCTCGAAACACCTTGGGATTCGGTATATGCGACGCTGCTCACCGCGCGAAGGTTCGGCAAGCTGACCGTGTTGAATCCAGCACCGGCTACCGGTCCGCTTCCCGCTGAATGGCTGCCGCTCGTCGATTATCTGGTTCCGAACGAAGTCGAAGCCGCCATCCTCGCAGGACTGCCGGTCGAATCGCAAAGCGGTGCACGCAGGGCCGCGAAAGAACTACAGAGATCGGGCGCGCGTAACGTCATTGTCACGCTCGGGTCGCAAGGCGCTTATCTCTTGCCTGAAACAGGGGAAGGCACGCACTTCCCTGCCCCCAGGGTTAATGCGGTCGATACGACTGCCGCCGGCGACACCTTCATCGGTGTCTTTGCCGCGCAGTTAGCGGCACGGCAACCCATAGAAGCCGCGATCAGCCTCGCCCAGCGAGCCGCCGCCATTTCCGTCACGCGCGCGGGCGCACAGCCCTCCATACCGACCCGAGGGGAAGTCGACAACATGCCCTCCTAGTCTGGAATGGTCGCAGGGTTCGGATCACTCGATTTAGATTGAAACGTCGAAAACGTGCTGCCTAATTGCAGGGGCCACGCACGCTCTCGTCCAAGCTGCGGCATGGCGACATGCCGCAATGGTTTTTCGTCATCCAACCAATCTCGAATGGGAAAAGCAATGAACCTGAGACCTGCGTTTGTCCTGATGGCTTCTGTAGTTCTGGCGGCTTGCGGTGGAAACGGAAGCACGAACCCCGGGCCTTTGGCCAATACGCCGAAGGTCATCATGGATTCGGACTTCAATACGATGGGCGACGATGGCCAGCTCTTCGCAATGACCACGCAGTTAATGGCCCAAGGGAAAGTGAATCTGCTTGGCTTGACCGTGGTAACCGGCAATGACTGGCTATTGCAGGAACAAGCGGATGCGCTTAAGGCCGTGGAACGAATGGGCGTGCAGAACGTGGTCGGTGTTTATGCCGGCGCGAATTACCCGCTGCAATACGATGTCGCCAGCATCCGCGCCCAGCAAGCAGCCAATCCCAACGGATATTTCGGCGCATGGAGCCGACCCGAACCCACTCAGGCTTCCCAACTGATCGCACCGCCCGATGGCTTCGCCACCAGCACGAAATTGCAGGCGCAGAACGCGTCGGACTTCATGATCGATACGATCAAGCGTTATCCGAATCAGGTTACCATTATCGAAGTCGGACCGCCGACCAATCTCGCGACCGCGCTGCGCAAGGCGCCGGAAATCGCACCGCTTATCAAGCGGATTGTTTATATGGGCGGCGCCATGGCTGTGCCGGGGAATGCGAATGCCGTGGGTGAGCTGAACTGGTGGTTCGATCCGCTCGCGACCCGCACCGTGCTGCAAACCACCATTCCTCAGTCCGTGATCCCGCTGGATGTGACTAATACCGTGCAGCTAACCGAAAGCGTCTACGACCAGATCGCCAACAATCCCAGCAAGCAGACCGCCGTCACGAAAGCTTATGCGACGACCAATGCCAATGCCTTTGCCACCAATACTCACATCTACGATACGCTGACTATCGCCTATTTCCTCGATGCGACTTACGCGACGCAGACAAAAAGCGCGTACCTGGATATAGACACAACCAGCGGCGAGGACCAGGGTCACGTCATGGTCTATCCCGATCAGCCGGTCGCGGGCGCTTCGCCGCAGAAGATCACCTACGTCACCCAATTCGATAACAACCGGTTCTTCAGTCTTTACATCGATCTGTTGACGCGCCCGGTTCCGGTGACCTTGCCTTAGGTTGGTTTCGCTCGCGCCAGTGGACGGGGTTTGGGTTTTGGTCCGCTGGCGCGAGCGAAAAACCCGAAAACCCTAACCTCCCTTCGGACGCACCGCCCGCACCTTGATCATGTCATAGAGGGCTTGCGCGGCCGGCGACAACCGCGCAGTCTTACGGACCACCAGCACCAGTGCCCGCGAGACCACCGGATCAACAAGCTCGATCGTGCGGATATTCGGATACGCGCCCTTCTGCACCGCGAGCCGCGGCACCACAGCCGCAGCAATCCGCTCGGCAACCAGCCCGACCGCCGTCGAACTGCGCTGCACCTCATAAAACGACTGCAAACCCAGGCCATTCGCGCCCAGCGCTGTATCGAGCAATGCGCGATTGCCGCTGACCTGCCCCGCGAATATCAGCGGATACGGCTGCAATTGCTTCCAAGCCACGCGCTTGCGTTTGGCGAGCGGATGGTCCTCGTGGCAGATCAGCACGTACTGGTCTTCGAGCAGTGGCACCGTCATGAGCTCAGGATGATGCGCGCCCGCAATATTGATACCGAACTCCGCCTCGCGACGCAGCACTGCATCGGCCACAGCCGACGATGCATGATCGAGAATCTTGATCCGGTTATTCGGATACCGCGCCGAATACTCCTGCATGATGCGCGGCAAATACTGAACGCCGACCGTGGGTACACAGGCAATGGATACATCGCCGCGCTCTGCCTTGCCCGTCTCGCGGATCTCAAGCAGCGCGTCCCCCAACTCCTCCAGCAGACGCCGCGCTTGCGGCAGGAAATCGCGGCCGATCAGGCTGAGTGCGATCGAACGCGTAGTGCGCTCGACCAGCATCACACCAAGAAAGTCCTCGAGCTTGCGCAAGCGCTGGGTGATCGCCGTCTGCGTGACATGCAATGAATCGGCAGCGTTCTGAAAGCTGCCTTTATCGGCGATGGCAACAAATGCCTGGACCCCGAGGATGTCGATTTTCATAAGAAATATGAACCAATCAGAATAATAAATTCATTTTACGCAAACATCGGCGGTGCGCAAAATGGCGGCACCCCACACCAGTTCCCGCAGAGGAAACCACGATGCCTGCCCAAGACGAATCCCCCATTGCGATGGCCCCGCGCCTCTATCCCGAGATGGTCCGCAAGCTGGAGATCGTGCACCGGCGTATCGTTCCGGCTTAGTCAAGCCGGCCGGGCCGCGTTGTACACCGTCATTAATCTATTGAGGAATTACACAATGAGCTGGTCTGCCAAGCAATATGTAATCTTTGAAGGCGAGCGTACGCGCCCGATACGCGATCTGCTCGCGGCCGTTCCGGACATCGACGCATGCTCGGTCGTGGACATAGGGTGCGGTCCTGGCAATTCGACCGAGGTCCTGATGGCGCGTTTTCCCAACGCCGCAATCAGCGGATTCGACAGTTCGCCCGACATGATCGACGCTGCGCGCAAGCGCCTGCCGCAGGTTCATTTCGAGACGGCAGATATCCAGGCGTGGAACACCCCCGGCCCTTTCGACGTGATCCTGGCCAACGCCGTTCTTCAATGGTTGCCCGATCACGCCAGCTTGTTACCCAAGCTCGTTGCGAAGCTCTCGCCCGGGGGCAGTCTGGCTATTCAGATGCCGGACAATCTCGATGAGCCGGCCCACAGGCTGATGCGCGAGATTGCTGCAGACGGGCCTTGGGCCAGCAAGCTGTCCGGGGCGACGGAGCTCAGGGCGCCGAGGGCAAGTGCGAGTTGGTACTACGAACTGCTTCGTTCGTGTGGCGCAAAAGCGGATGTCTGGCGGACTACTTACCATCATGCGCTGGCGGGCGGAGCGGGTGCGGTCGTCGAGTGGTTCAAGGGAAGCGGTCTGCGGCCGTTTCTGGAACCGCTTACTGAAGATGAGCGTCTGGCATTTCTGGATCGCTATAAGACGGCGGTAGGGCTGGCTTATCCAGCTTTGCCGGACGGTACGGTTTTGCTGCCGTTTCCAAGGCTGTTCGTGGTCGCCAGCCGCTAAGGCTGAGGTCTGCTCGCACCGGTGGACGGGGGTTCCTGCCGGCGCGAAAGAAACCCAAAACCTTAGTAGTACCGCACCTCGAAAACCCTTGCGCGAATCATCTCAAAAAGAGTATATACTGTTTGTACTATTACCCTACCTGGAGACTCCATGCCCGGACCCACTACGAAGGCCCCCAGCAAAAAGGCTTTTCATTTCCCCAAGACGGCGGAAACGGCTGCTGCCGAACCGGCAGTAAGCAAGCGCAAGACGACCAAGGTAGCGGCCGAGGCAGCGCCGGAAACCAAGGTCAAGGCCACGCAAGCGCCCGTCAAATCGAAGACGAAAGCGGCGCCGGTAGAATCCGCCGCACCCGAAGACAAAGTCAAACGGCCGAAAAAAGAAAAGGTGGTCCGTGACAGCTTTACGATGCCGAAGTCCGATTACGAAAAAATCGGCCTTCTGAAGCAAAAATGCCTCGCGAACGGCGTGCACGTTAAAAAAGGCGAGCTCTTGCGAGCCGGTTTGCTCATACTTGAAAGAGCGAACATCGAGCAACTTACTGCGGCTGTCGCCGCCGTCGAAACAGTCAAAACGGGAAGGCCGGGCAAGTCCTGAGCGTACCAAGCGTCCTGATGCCGCCATTCTTGTTTCCGGCCGCCGAGGACGCATCGAAAAAACAGGCCGCGGGCATGAGTACATTACGTTTAGCCTCCGCAAGCTTTGCGGAGTTCGATGACCTCAATGCCATCCTCGCGGCCGGCGCCTCTTGCTTCGACCTGCGTACGGTCGGTGAAGTGCGCACTGGTACAAACTGCTTCCCCATATTGACCGCGGCCATCGGCTCGAACGATCCTCAAGCGCCCGCAATCGGCTTCTTTGGCGGCGTGCACGGCCTGGAACGCATCGGTACGCAGTTGATCCTCGACTACATGCGCGCGCTGCTGCGGCGCCTCGAATGGGACGAACTGCTGCACGAACAATTGCGCTCGGTGCGGCTCGTTTTCATGCCCATCGTGAACCCCGGCGGCATGTGGGCCAATACCCGCTCGAATCCGAACGGCGTCGACCTGATGCGCAATGCCCCTCAAAACGCCGAAGGACGTGTTCCCTTCCTTGCGGGAGGCCAGCGTATCGGTTCATGGTTGCCGTGGTATCGCGGTCCGGCCAGGGGTTCGCTGGAACTCGAGAGCGCCGCCTTGCTCGACGTCGTGAAGCAGGAGTTGATGACACGCCCGCTCAGCCTTGCTCTCGACTGTCATTCAGGTTACGGCTGGGGCGACAGCATCTGGTTCCCCTACGCGCGAACCAAACGGCAAATGCCTCATCTCCCCGAGATGTACCAACTCAAGACCATGTTCGAACAGGCGTACCCGCATCACGGCTACGCGTTCGAGCCGCAAAGCCACCAATATCTTCTTCACGGCGACCTGTGGGACTGCGCGTACGATCAGACGCCCGCGCCCAATGTGTTCCTGCCCATGACGCTGGAACTCGGCTCCTGGCGCTGGATCAAGAAGAACCCGAGCCAGATCTTTTCCCGCCTGGGCATGTTCAATCCGGTCAAGGCGCACAGGGTTGAACGGGTCTTGCGCCGTCACGTGAACTTCCTGGACTTCCTGACACGCGCCGCGTTCGCATCGAATAGATGGCTCCCCAAAGGCGATATGCGAAAGCAGATCCTCGAGCGCGCCATGGAACACTGGCAGCGAAAATCCTCGCGATGAGCACGTGGATCTTGCTGCGCGGACTCACGCGCGAGGGTCGCCACTGGGGATCGTTTCCGAAACAACTGGGCGTTGAAGCGGGCTTCAATCGGGACGCGAGCGGACTCACGTTGCTCGACCTCCCGGGGAACGGCCGCGAGAACGCACTGCCGGCGCCACTCAATGTAGAAGACATGATGAAGTTCGTCCGGTCGCGAGCGGCCGATGCCGGACTGCCGCCACCGTACCGGCTGGTCGCGATGTCACTCGGCGGCATGGTGGCGACCGGCTGGGCGCAACGCCATCCGGAAGAGATCGAGCGGCTGGTGCTCATCAACACCAGCATGCGGCCGTTCTGCGCCATGAGCGAGCGCCTTCGACCCGCTGTCTGGCCCGCGCTGATGCGTGCCGCCGCTTCGTGGTCCGATCCGTTGAGATGCGAAGAGATCATCCATGACCTCACGTGCAATCGCGTGGACACCCAGGCCGGAGACATCGCCGCATGGGCCGGGATTCGCAGGACTGCCGGTGTGAGCGCGGCGAACGGCCTGCGCCAACTGTGGGCGGCGGCGCGTTTTCGGGCGGATAGTCGCGCTCCGGCCTGCCCTACGCTGCTGCTTTCATCGAAGGCGGACCGGCTGGTCGATCCGGTCTGCTCCGTTCGCATAGCAACCCGATGGGGCGCGGCTCACGCTGTGCATCCGTGGGCCGGACACGATCTGCCTCACGACGATCCGGTCTGGACCAGCAAGGCTATCGCTGACTGGCTGCGTGCGCTGCAAAGACACGCGGACGAACCGCCGGTTGCATCGGATGGATGTCCGGCTTTGTGAGCGAACCCGGCGCGAATCATCTCCCACGCCTTGACCGGACTGATCAATAGGTTCCGTATCAAGTATTGGCGACATCCACTTCCCCTGCCATCTCGATCTTGACTTCCGGCGGTCCTGCGAACCGCGTCCTCACGCCAAGCCCATACCAGAAGACAGCCATCACGACGATGAGGAGCAGGCTGATGTAAAGCACCTTCTCGTTAGGCGGCTGAATCCCGACATAAACAAGCACGGCCCCACCGAGCACCGCCAGCAACGCGATGGGCTTCGACCACATGCCAAGGTTGAACGGCCCCTTGCGCACCCACGTCTTACCTTCGGCGCCTAAGCCCGCCGCGACCGGCATCACGTACGATACGTACAGGAACACCGCACTGCCCGTCGAGAGCACCGCGAACGCATCGCCATACAACGTCGCTGCAATCGCGAGGATTGAGGAGACCCAGATTGCGGCGCCGGGCGTGCAGTGGGTCTCGTTGACCTTCTTCAGCCAGTTCGATGCAGGCAGCCCGCCATCGCGCGCAAACGCATACATCATCCGCGAGCACGATGTCAGGCACGCGAGGCCGCACAAATAGTTCGACAGGAAGATGCCCATGCCAAGCGCCACGCGCAGCCATGCCGGCAAGGTGCCGAGCAGCGCGTTGAAGAAACCGCCACCCTGCTTCACGCCTTCCTTGATGTCCGGCATCACGAGCAGGAATGCGCAGACCATGATGTAGCCGAACAGCGCCGACCAGGCCACCGAGCGCAGCATGCCCTTCGGTACATTGCGCGCGGCGTCGTGCGTTTCCTCCGAGGTGTGTGCGGAGGCGTCGAAGCCGGTAATGGTGTAGATGGTCAGCAGCAGGCCCGACAGGAACGCGGCCAGCATGCCTTGCTTGGGCCACGCACCACCATCGAAACCGGTGAAGTTGCTGAAGTCGATCAGCCGTCCGAAGTCGAGCGGCGTCTTGGAAAAACCGAGCAGCGCCAGTGTCAGCAGCACGGCAATCGCGAAGATCAGGTAGCCCGAGAGATCGGTGAGGATCGTCGTAATCCTGATGCCGCTATGGTTGAGCCACGCCTGGCTCAGCGTCACCGCCGCGATGAACGCGGTCTGGTGCCAGAACGTGAGCGAGTCGGGATTGATGCCGAACAGCGGCGCGATCAGCGTCTTGAAGAACGGATCGTAGACGCCGAAATTCACCGACGCCACCACGAAGATCAACCCGAGCAGGTTAAACCACGCGGTCGCCCAACCCCAGCCCTTGTTGCCGAGAATCGAACTCCAGTGATACAGGCCGCCTGCGGTCGGATAAGACGACGCGATCTGCGCCATGGAAGCCGCGACGACCAACGCAAACAGCGCGCCGACCGGCCAGCCGATACCGATAGAAGCTCCGCCCACCGCGCTCAATGCCTGCGGAAACGCGGTAATGCCCCCCGCCAAAATACAAATGATTGAAAACGATATCGCGAAGTTCGAAAAACCGCTCATGCGGCGCGCGAGCTCCTGGGTATAACCCATGCTTTTTAGTTGCCGGGCGTCGTGGTCCAGCGCGGTTGGAGCGTCGGCCTGATTGACTGGTTCCATGATTTTCCTCTTGCTCGGTTTGACTTCGAAGATTGAAGGACGGGTAAGGACCGGCTTAAAAACGAGAACGGCTGGAACGCATGAAAACCATCTTCCGCAAGGGACCCGCGGCGAACTTGCCTGGCGGCCGCGAGGTTTGCGTCTTACTCGAACTTCGCCATCACATGGCGCGCGCAGGTGTAGTCCTCGAGCGCGTAGACCGACATGTCCTTGCCATAACCCGAGCGCTTCATGCCACCATGCGGCATCTCGCTCACGAGCATGAAGTGGGTATTGATCCAGGTGCAGCCATAGTGCAACTCGGCCGCGACCTTGAACGCGCGGCTCACGTCTGCTGTCCACACGGAACTCGCGAGTCCGAAGTCGGAGTCGTTGGCCCACGTGATCGCCTGAGCGGGGTCGTCGAAACGGGTCACCGAGACCACGGGTCCGAACACTTCACGCCGCACGATCTCGTCGGTCTGCAACGCGCCCGCGATCACTGTCGGCTCGTAGAAAAATCCACGCGATGCACCCGCCTTGCCGCCTGCGGTAACTTCAATATGACTCTGGCTCGCGGCGCGCTCGACAAAGCTCGCCACGCGGCTTCTCTGGCGCTCCGATATCAGCGGCCCCATCTCGACGCCGTCCATATGCTGCTCGCCAACACGGATCGTGCTCACCGCGCTGGAGAGGTCCGCCACGAGCTTCTCGTAGATCTTCGGCCCCGCGTACACCCGGCACGCCGCCGTGCAATCCTGCCCCGCGTTGTAGTAGCCGAACGTGCGCAGGCCGGCTACGACCTGCTCCAGATCGGCGTCGTCGAATACGATCACCGGCGCCTTGCCGCCCAGTTCCAGATGCGTGCGCTTGACGGTGCGCGACGCCGCTTCAAGAATCTTCTGTCCCGTCGATACATCGCCGGTAATCGAGATCATGCGTACGTCCGGCTGCGCGATCAGCGGCGCACCGACGGTGTCGCCACGTCCGATCACCACGTTGATCACACCGGGCGGGAAGATCGCGGCCATGAGTTCGGCGAGCTTCAGCGTGGTGAGGGGCGTCTGCTCGGACGGCTTGAGCACGACCGTGTTACCCGCCGCCACTGCCGGCGCGATCTTCCAGGCGGCCATCATCAACGGATAGTTCCAGGGCGCGATCGATGCCACCACGCCGAGCGGATCGCGTCGCACCATGCTGGTATATCCCGGCAAATATTCGCCTGCGAGCTGTCCGTGCTGGGTGCGGCATGCACCTGCGAAAAAACGGAACACATCGGCCACCGCCGGGATCTCGTCATTGAGCGCGCCGAGATAAGGCTTGCCGCAATTGAGCGATTCGAGCCGCGCAAATTCAGTCGCACGTGCTTCGATGGCATCGGCGAGTTTGAGCAGCAAGTTCGCGCGATCTTTCGGCACGGTCTTCGCCCACACGGGAAACGCGCGGCTCGCGGCAGCCACCGCCGCTTGCACCTGATCGAGCGATGCCTCGGCAATACGCGCGATGGTGTCGCCCGTTGCCGGGTTCAGGACGTCTTCCACATCCCCCGCGCCGGGCACGAATTCGCCGCCGATCAGAAGGCTGGTTTGCAAGGTCTGTTCCATATGTCGGTCTCTCTTGTTGGAAGAAGCAATGCGGCGCCCGGTTGCTGCGTTACGCGGGCGCTTTCTCGGCAATGGACTCGGACAGCATTTACATCAGGTAAGCAGGAGTCACGAGGAATGCAGCGATTTTACGGTCGCGATTTTTTTGACCGCCAGCCAGCATCACAGATAGGAGCTATCGATAATTCCGAACGGAATGCATGGTTAGCGCGCATTTGAGCATTTTTGGCGCGCACGGTAATTGAGTGAGCAAAGGATGACCAGCAGGTTGCAACGGCCTTTCGCCGCTGCCAGCTTCAGCCGCGGCGCAGGACGCCGCAATGTGGGTCCTGTGGCCAATGCGTGGTCGTTACGGGATAACCCTCTCCCGACATCGCTCAGAATTCCACAAAACAGAACGCATGCGCTGTTATATCGGAAAATCAGATTGACATTTTGGCGTGTCCGCGCGTATGTTCGCGCGCGACAACGAGGAAATTCTGAGCCGTCTCGGACTGTGTGAGCCCGCGCCGCCATGCAATGCCAATATCGATCTTCGGCATTTCTTCCATGATGTTACGTACTTCGAGCCGGTCGCCATCGAGCGACCATGGGCGATACAGCACATCGGGCAGGATCGACAAACCCGCGCCCGTCGCAACAAGACTGCGCACCGCCTCTACCGACGCCGTGCGCATCACCACGTTCGGCTTGAGGCCGGATGCGCGCCAGTAAGTATTGGTGTTGTCTTCGAGCTCATCGACCTTGAGCATGATCATCGCCTCGTCAGCGATTTCACGCAGAGAGATGCTGCCGAGCCCGCGCAATGCATGGTTCGCCGGCAGCCATAAACGCCATGCAGCCGTGATGAGCGATTCGGTTTCTATAGCCTGCGTGTTCTCGATGTTCGACACGATCAGCACGGCCACATCGAGCTCGCCATTCACCAGCAAATGCTCGATGTAGTCACGCTGGTCCTCGATCACGTTGACCTCCACCTTCGGAAACACGCGGCGGTAGTGGTCGAGCAGATAGGGCAGGAAGTAGCCCGTCATCATGGTCGTGACGCCAATGTTCAGCCGCCCGGTCATGGTGTCGGGCCGAGACGACATCGCCTGCTGTGCGTTGCGCACCGCGGCGAGGATCTGGTGCGCATGGCGCAGGAACTGATGCCCCGCGTGCGTGAGGACCATGCCACGCGCGTGGCGCACGAAAAGCTGCGCGCCGACTTCGGTCTCGAGTCCCTTGATGGCGTCGGTGATGACCGACTGCGAAATATTCAGCGACTGGGTCGCGCCCGTCACCGATTCAGCTTCGGCGACGGCGATGAAATAGCGCACGCTTCTGAGTGACAGGCTCATGGGACTCCGGCGTCGAAACGGTTAAGCCGCGACTATAGCCGAGCCGATAAAAGCACGGACCCTCGTGTGTCACGTAATGGCTGTCTTCGCCGGCTCCGCCGAATCCGAATCATCGCGTTGAGCTTACGAGCGTCACAAGTCCGATACCGGGACCCGGCGCGTTGATCTCAGTCGATGGCGACGAATACGTAATCACGCTGGCGCCCGATCAGCATGCGAACGCGTCGTTATGGCGTGTGTTCGAGAGCATCAAGCGTCTGGAGGGACGTCCCGCCGCCGATACGAAAAAGCTCGACGTTGCAAAACCGGACACGAATTAATCCAACCGTCGCACTACCTGCCGGAAGGGCTTATTGTCAGGAATTTCCCTAAAGTCTTCCGTCGATCTGCCGATACCTTAGGGAGCAGGTTCGGACCCATTTTCGGAGTTCAAAAAAGGGCACTTACACGCCGGCGGCGTCACTATTCGACTTCATATGTTGCAAAAAAATACACCACTCACGCTCACGGCGGTCCTGCTGGGCGTGTTTGCATCGGACGTGTCGCCCACAGAACTGACAACGCTGTCGGTTAGCCTGGTCGTGCAGGAAAGCTGCGTGATCCAGTCGGCCGCCGAGCCCTCGGCCATCGCAAAGCCCAGCGTGTCCTGCCTGCACGGCCAGCCTTATGACATCGCGCTCGTGGCGGTGGATCCAACCCAAGCCCCTGCTACTGTGCAGTACGCCAATCGCGGCGCTGCACAGTCCACGGTGTGGATGGTGGGCTTCTGAATTCTGGAATGCACGCGCCGCGCTGACGCAATGCGGTCTTAAAAGCTGATCGTGGCGGTAATCGTGTCCGTGTACGCGCCCGGCGCGGGCGTGGTTTGCGCGGGCACCACGCCGTACACGGTGAGCGCCTGCGAATTTCCCGTGCCGGTGCCGGTCGCCTGAGTGGTGCCCGCAGTGCCGTCGCCCCACGTTGTGGTCAAGCCCGCATCGAGATAGAGTCGATAGTTCACCGTGCCCCCTCCTCCTGTGCGTGTCATCTGCCGCGCCGCTACCGTGCCATTCGTGCCGCCGTTCAACGCGATCCGGTACGCGTCTCCATTGGTGCATTGCGCGGTAATCGAAGCGGTGGCGTTCAACGCGCTGCTCAGCACCCCGGTGGCCGCAAAATTAAGGTTGGTTGCACTGATGTTGCAGTTGTTCACGACCGTCGCGGTAGCGTTGAATGGAAACGTGCCGGCGGATGCAGTCAGCGACGCGCAAGTCGGCGCCCCAAGCAGATAAAAGCCTGTGTTAATCGATGTCTGGCCGCCGCCAAACCCTTGTGTGTATATCGTGCTGGCGTTGCCGACAGTGGGCACCGTGGGTTGATTGGCTGCGATCTGTCCGTAGATCGTCACGGACTGGGTCGCGCTCGTGCTGAGCGCGGGTTTGACCAGCGTGAGCGAGATTGGATTGGTGCCGGAATAGATCGAACCCCACGCCAGCGAGTGGGCCGCGTCCTGATACAGGTCGTACTGCAACTGATTCGTACCGTTAGTCATCGAGCGAGGACTGGTTCCCCCCAGGTTCAGGCATACCTGGGCGTTCGGCACCAGTGTGATTGCGGGCCATGTACACGTCACGCTGACGCTCCCCGTCGTGGCGACAGCCGCGCTGCTGATCGGACTCACCGACCCGAAACTGATCGCCGATGCAACCGCCGAGCAGCTCTGCGCACTCGCGCGGTTCGGCATACCCAGCGCCAGCGCCACGGCGAACACGAGGCACACGAGGAACAGGATCCGGCTCATCGTGTGGCCCCTGCTTGTGGACGGCACGTCAACGGGCCTATCGTCGGCAGCGAGCCATCGACCGGACGCGCGTAAGCAAATTCCACCACGCAATGCAGCGGACCGCTCTCGATGACCAGGTGATTGTCTTGCTGCAAGCCCTCGATGAAGGTCAGCCCGTCGTAGCCTACGATCGTATCCTTGCCGCTTTCCTCGTGATGCACAGCCGCTCCGGGCGGCAGCACGCGGCCATCGGGACCCTGCAGGATCACCGATGCAGCGCTGTAGCGAGTCAGCCCGAAACGGGCGAGCACACCCGACTGCGCCTGCGGCACAAGATTCATCGAGGTGGTGTCGATGCGCGCGTCGGCGGGCAGCTTCATGCTGTCGATGGCCACCTGATTGTCCTGATACGAGTTGAGATCGGGAACCAGGAAATGGCCGCCGCGATCGGTGACGCCGATCACGCGGTTTTCATGCAGCACGGGAATGCCGGCGACACCATCGGTCGATACCAGCGCGAAGCCGTCATAAATGCGGCGCGACGGCTGCACGCTGCCGTCCATCAGCACCACGGTGCCGGTGACATCGAGCGACGCGGTACCGTGGCCCGCGATGTCCTGCGCCACGGCCGTCACCTGTCCGCCCTTGCCGAGATATTGCACCTGAGCCTGCCGATAAGCCGCGGCGCCCGCGTCGCCGGCCTGCACGCCCCAACCCCAGCCGCCGTCGTAATCGGGCGGGCGTGTAGCGTTGACGTTGTAGTTCGACTGCCCGTTCTGTCTGCCGACGTTCGCGTTGACCGAGGTATTGTTGCCCAGTCCGAAACTCACGCTCAGGAACACACCGCGCGAGTCGCGCTGCTTGAAATCCTTGTAGGCGCTGAGATTGAGCGACGCTATGTTGCCGATGTTCAGCGTGTACGACGCGGATCCAATCTGCGAAGGCTGCGCCTGCGGAAACTTGAAGCCGATATAGCTGAGCGAAAAAGTCTGGCTGTTGAAGATCGGCAGGGCCAGCGTCACGCGGTCGGTCGTGGTCGGCACAGGCGTGCCATCCCGGGCAGCGAGATCGCCATAGTTGCCGAATGCGCGAATGGTCTGTGCATCGATGGAAAAATGCGGCTCGATCAGTTCATAACCAAAGCTTGCCTGGGTACCGGCAAGACGCCCCGCACTCGCCGACAGCGAGCCGTTAACAACGCCCGCCATGCCTAGCCGCACGAGCGCCCCGCCACCGGCGTTGTAGACCCCGCTAGTCGCCTCGGTGTGCGCTTCGACTGTCAGGAGGTCAGTGACGCCGTAGCGAGCCGATCCGCTGACCGCAGGCCGCGGATCATAGTCGAACGAATTCAGGCCGTATGCACGGCGCAGGAAACCCGCCTCGAACGAATAGCTGGACAGTCCGGTTGCGAGAAGACGTGTGTCCACGTAGAGCGGCACCGACGTCGCAACCGTGCGGCCCAGCGCGTCGCGCGTGATCACGGTCGCCTGGCCGCCCCCTGTGATGCCGGGCACGTTGTTGACGATGAACGGCCCGCTTGGCACATTGCCGCTGAATTGCCGGATGCTGTTGATATACAGGTCCACCGACGACGGCACCACCGCCGACCCCGCGAACGCGGGCACGGGAAACGTCACGAGGTCCGGGCGCAACGCGAAATTGCTGCGCCACTGGAATCCGCCGATGCGCACCGAGCGCGACCACGCAAGCGACGACGAGATGGTGTCGCCGAACTGCGTCGTGCTCAGCTTGACGGGATCCGACATGCTCCACGACGTGTCGTAGCGCGTATAGCGGCGGTCGTTGCGATACAAATACATGATGCCGGTATTGCTGAATACGCCAGTGGGATCGAAGTAACGCTCCTCGCTCCAGATCGCTAGCTGCGCGTCCGTGTTGCTTTGCGCGTAGGCGTCGTAGTTGATGAGCAACCCACGCGACGAGGTAGCCGGGGGCGTCTTGATCTGCGCGCGTGTGTCGAAGCTATAGGGCTTGCGAAGGTTGTCCGGGACTTGCAGGGATACAATCTGGCGCGCGGCGTCGTAGGTGTAATGGAGCCCGGGGATGGAATCCAGTTGCACCTCGGCGGTCTCCACAATACCGAGCCGGTCGAGCGCGAATCCCATGTTGTCCAGGTCCTTGGCCGTGGCGGCGAGATGCCCGCCCAACTCACGAAACTGGGCGATCACCGAGGTGCGCTGGCCATTGAGTTCCACTTCCAGATACACGTCATGCGGGACGTTCGCGCTCACGGGCAAGGCAAGCTGCGGCGCTTGTCCGTAGACGGGCGAGCAGGCGAAGACGACGTTCATCCCCGTTGCGACTAGCGCTATGCGGAGGTGGTGCAGATGACGTGTTGACCGTCGTCGGATTCTCATCGATTGAATTGGGATGCATCATGTCAACGCCCGGCAGTACACAGGCATGCAGCGATGAAGTCATGCGTTGCCTAACCCGGCTGCCCAACCGTGACGGCGGCTTCGGACGGCAGCGAGTTGACCGCGGCCCGCACCTTCACCGTGCCGCGCATGTCGGCGTCAGCCGGCAGCGGCACCGGCCACTGGCGTGCACTTCCAGCCAGTGCGTAGCCGAGCAATCCCTTGTTGATCTCATAGACCTTGCCCGCGCTGTCCACCAGTTGAACAGCAGCGATCTGCGCACGCTTCTGACCGCCGTTATCGACGCGCAACACCCAGCCGTTGTCGGTACGAACGAGGTGCCAGGAAAGCACGGGCTGAGGCGCCTTGCCGGCCGGTTCCACGAACACGGGTACGGAATAACGCAGGCGGATCATCACGCCGCTAGTAGGCGCTGCGTCCGGTGAAGGCAGTTCGTCGATCAGGATCCGGTAGCTCTGCTCGGCCGTGACCGGAGCGGGCGCGGTGCGCACCAGCCGGACGAGCTGGTCAGCCTGCGCGCCGATCTGGATCAACGGTGGGCTCGCTACCAGTTCCTGCGTGGGTGTCAGCGTGTCCTCGTGACCGGACTGGTCCCAGCGAAACACGCGCACCTGGCCATACAGCGGCCGGTCACCGGGGTTGCGAAGCGTAATGCCCGTTGCACTCTCGTTCGACTGGAGATCCACCATCACCGGCGAAATCTGCAACGTTGCCGCCTGCGCAGTCAGCGCTGCCGCGAACAACAAGAGCGCAAAGACGGTCGAGGTCCTCATCATGAGACCGCCTGGGCGGATCAAAAATAGACCGTTGCAGTGACGGTGGTCTGATAGAGATCAGGCTTCGGCGTGGCTTGCGGGGGTACCTGGCCATAAACAGTAAGTGACTGTGCGGACCCGGTGCCCGTCCCGGCCACGGTATTCGTGCCCTGGGTCGTGCCCCATACGGTCGTGCGGCCGGCGTCCTGATAGAGCTGGAAACCTACGGTCGTGCCGGTGTTCCCCGTGGCCGTACCGGCTAACAAACGGCTTGTGACAGTTGAACCCGCCACCGTGCCGCCGTCCAGTCCGACGTTGTAGGGCGTGGTGTTCGTGCAGGTGACCGCGAGGCTGGTTTGCTGATTGAGCGCGGTAGCTAGCACGCCATTCGTGCCGAAACTCAGCGGTGTGGCCGTAATCGTGCAATTGGCTTGCAGCGTCAGCGTGACATTGAACGTGGCCGTGGCCGTGCCGTTTGAATAGATGGCGGCATTGGCAACGGGCATGACCTGTGCAGAAAGCAGAACGCCGGTGAGCGCGGACAAAATGAGTTTTGGTTTCATCACGTTAACCCTCTATATGCGCTGTTGCTATTTACACGGCAAAGCCGATCTCAAGCTTCAGAATCATATTACCTTTTGAACACATCCTCTCCAAATTAAATAATTTTTAACAGTATTTGACCTAATGATGATGCAGATCATAGTGCGGCTTAACTGCCGGCTAACGGTTTCGCGATCTATTCCGTCATGACCTTGGGGCGCTTGGGAAGTTTGGGAAGTTTGGGAAGTTTGGGAAGTTTGGGAAGTTTGGGCGTCTATTAAACGACTTTATCGCTGCATGCACGGAAGTTATCTCCCGATCCGGTATTTGTCGCGACGTCAAGCAGCCCTCTTTGCTACGGTTATTTGATGTACCGGAATTGAATATTATTGAAAGGCCCGTAGGCAGCGGCCGCAGAGCGCGAGTTCCATAGGTACTTTATTCAAACGGAAAAGATAGTGTCGTGAATTTATTTCCGCGACTTCACTGTCTGTCGCACAATTGTGCACCGGGGAGGTTAATCGCTTAATCCGATCGGCAAAATATCGCTCCACATTACAAAGGGTTGGCGTATTTCCCGCCTGAAGCCAAAGCCCGATATTCAGGGTAGACACGGATATCGCAGACATTGATTTCTCTTTGTAATCTCGGACGGCCCTCCTTCATCAACTGGGATTTAGTCCTGGCGCGTCGAAGCCAGGGCTTTAAATGACGCTCGCCATGAAGAATTCAAAGAGCGAGTGGAGTGCGAAAGCCCTGCGAAGCTGGCTGTTTTTAAAATGGAAACGGAGTTAGAAGCGTAGTCGAACAAACTGCAGTGCGCAAAACCGCCGATTATTCGAGACCGGCCCGCAGGTCGTCGATTGCGCGGTATGTACACTCGACAACCTCCGGCCCTCTGTCACCCTGCTGTCTAGTCCTCCCCTTGCGCCGCGATCAATTTGGCCAGTATCTTCCCGAGCGCCTCCCGCTCTGCCTGACCCAGCGCTGCGAGGATATCGTCATTGCGCGCCTTCGCGATCGCCGCGGCGCGTGTGTATGTCTTCTTGCCCTTGGCAGTCAAGGTAACGGCCACACCCCGTCCGTCCGTGGCGCTCGACGCTTTCTCGACCAGGCCCTTTCGTTCAAGTATGTCCGTGGCGCGGCTTGCCTGACTGCGATCGAGATTCGATGCCTTGCCAAGATCCGATACCGAAAGCGTACCGAACGAACCCACGCTTAGCAGGACACGAGCCTCCGTTAGCGTCAGCGCTATTTCATCGGTAAATGCTTCGTTCATCGTCCGGTCGGTCTGCTTCTTAAGCACGTGCAACCGATAGGTAAACAAGCCCTCGATCACGTTTCGATTCTTCATTCTCTCCCTCGACTATTCGTTGCCCTTCATCTGCACGCAAGCAGCATATCACCCAGAATAGCGCTTACCGTAAGCATTTCCTTAAGCATTATATGCTTGCGCACGCATCAATTTATCGCTAGCATCGGGTTAGTTTTTTCAACGGCGTCATACTATGAGCCTGGCTGCCGCCTGCGAATTTCAGTCAATGCAGCGGAGCAGAATAGGGAGACACATCATGGCCCATTCCGAACTTGGCACTCCGCCCTCACCCGCCTGGTGTTCGCCTGAAGAATGGGAGGCCCGCCTCAAACTTGCCGCAACGTACCGCGTATTTCATTTGCTCGGCTGGACCGAGTTGATCTTCAACCACATTACGTTGCGTGTGCCCGGGCCCGACAAACACTTCCTGATCAACCCTTTCGGGCTGACATTCGACGAAGTCGCCGCGTCCAATCTGGTCAAGATCGACTTGGGTGGGAAAATCCTGAGCCCGTCCGATTACCCTATCAATCCAGCAGGATTTGTCATCCACAGTGCGATTCACGAGCATGTGGAGGATGCACATTGCGTCATGCATACTCATACGACCGCGGGGCTATCGGTTGCATGCATGGAGGACGGTTTGTCGTACACGAACTTCTACTCCGCTCAGCTGCACAACATGGTTGCCTACCATCCGTTCGAAGGCATCACCGTTCACGACGAGGAGAAGTCGAGGCTACTGAGCTCGATGGGCAACAAGCGCCTGCTGATTCTTCGAAACCACGGACTGCTCTCGCATGGAACCACGATCGCTCACGCGTTCGCCTTGCTGTGGACCCTGAACCGCGCGTGCGAGATTCAGGTCGTCACGCACTGCATGCGTGGCAACACGCTGCCCATCAGCGATGAAATCGTGAAAGGCACTACGCGGGATTCACTACAGTTCTCGCCCGCACACGGCGCCGGCGAGAATGTTCTGGCCGCACTTATTCGACGCGTCGATCGCATCGACGCTTCGTACAGGAGATAGATTTGAATCAGCAAGCCGTCAAAATCACCGTGGTCGGCGGGGGCGCAATCGGCGGGATCGTTGCTGCCCGTCTCGCGCGTGTGGGCATTGCCGTGAACCTCTTGGCGCGCGGCCCGCATCTTGACGCGATACAACGCAATGGCCTGAGCGTCATCGAAGGAGACGAGCGTTATGTCGTCAACGTCAACGCGACCGATCAACCCGCCACGCTCGGTGTTCAAGACCTGCTGTTTGTCTGCCTGAAGGGACCGGCGCTGATACAGGCGGCGAGATCGCTGGCGCCGCTGGTTGACGGCAACACGCACATTGTCTCTGCCATGAATGGCGTGCCGTGGTGGTTCCTCAACGGGTTCGGTGGGCGTCTTGCGGGGCAACGGCTCGAATCGGTCGATCCGGGGGGCATCGTGTCGTCTGCACTACCGCCATCGCAGGTCTCGGGCTGCTCCGTGCATATTTCCTCGTCGATCGCCGGACCGGGCGTCATTAGAAAGGGGTATGGCAATCAACTCATTGTCGGGCCGGGCTCTGCCGGAGTCGTCGATCAGGCGGCCCACGCAATCGAACTGTTACGGCTCGCCCAGTTCGACGTGACGGTATCGAACCAGATTCGCAGCGATATCTGGGCCAAGCTGTGGGGCAACATGACCATGAACCCCATCAGCGCGATCACGCGTTCAACTGGCGATGTGATTCTCGATGACCCGTTGACGGAGCAACTGGTCGTTTCGATCATGGAGGAGGCGCGGCTGATCGGAGAGCAGATCGGGATTAAACTGAACATGACCGCCCAGGCGCGCAACGCACAAACGCGCAAGCTCGGTGCGTTCAAGACATCGATGCTTCAGGACGTGGAAGCAGGCCGTCCGATGGAGATCGAAGCGATCCTTGGCGCGCCTCATGAACTCGCAGCAAAAGCCGGAGTGCCGGTGCCGTTTCTTAGCGTGTTGTATGGACTCGCGAGCCAGTTGAATACGAATTTAAGCGCCAACCAGCGCGTCGACGCGCTAAGCATCGACGCCTCAGCCACGCGCCCGTATTTCATCAGAAAATCTTGCCCGGATTCATGATGCCGTGGGGATCGAAAACCTTTCGAACCTCGCGCATGAGGCGAATTTCCAGCGGGTCTTTATAGCGGCTGAAATACTCGCGCTTAAGTTGTCCAATGCCATGTTCGGCGCTGATGCTGCCGCCGTAACGTGCCACTTCGTCCAGCACTTCGGCGGTCAATCCCTCGCCGTGTTGCGTGAAGAAATCGCGCGGTGCGCCGGTCGGACGCGAGAGATTGTAGTGAAGATTGCCATCGCCGAAATGACCGAACACGATCAGGCGCACGCCCGCGTGATGCTTGCCGATACGCTCTCCCGCAGACGCAAGGAACGCCGGAATCGATGCAATCGGCAGCGAGACGTCATGTTTCACGTGCGGACCGTCCGCGCGCTGCGCTTCGGAGATTTCCTCGCGAAGCCGCCACATGCTGTTCACCTGCGCAATTGATTCGGATACCGCAGCATCCACGCACAGCTCCCGTTCCAGTGCCTCGCCAATGACCGTCTCCACGAGTTCGCGCAAAGCCGCTTCATCGACAGTATCGGCGAGTTCGATCAGCACGTAGCCGGGATGACGTTCCGCGAACGGAGCGCGCATGCCCTCGACCTGTTCGAGCACCATGTCCAGGCATTCGGCTGTGAAGAACTCGAACGCCTGCATGCGCGGGCCGCCGCGTTCGAACAGGAGTTCGAACAGATCGAGCGCCTGCTGCGACGAGTTCACGGCCGCCAGCACGACCACGCGCACGTCGTTGCGCGGATAGAGCCGCAGCGCCGCAGCGGTGATGATGCCCAGCGTCCCCTCCGCGCCGATCAGCAATTGCTTCAGGTCGTAACCCGTGTTGTCCTTGCGCAGGGTGCGCAAGCCGTGAAAGATTTCGCCGTTCGGCAGCACGGCTTCAAGACCCAGCACCAGTTCCCGCGTCATGCCGTAGCGCACGACATTGACGCCGCCCGCATTCGTCGACAGATTCCCGCCCAGCTGACACGAATCTTCGGCGGCGAGACTGAGCGGCAGCAGGCGATGTTCATCGGCGGCGGCGCGCCGTAGGTTGCCGAGAATGCAGCCGGCTTCGGCGACCAGCGTATTGCCGATCGTATCGATGCTGCGAATCGCGTGCATGCGGTCCAGGCTCAGGATCACGTTCGCGGGGCTGGCGTCGGGTGTCGCGCCGCCGCACAGGCCCGTGTTGCCGCCGCGCGGCACGACCGGCACGCGGGCTTCCGAGCACAGCGCGAGGCACGTTGCAACGTCGGCTGTACTTGAGGGGCGCACGACCGCCTGCGCGTGGCCTGTATATAGACCGCGCCAGTCCGACAGCCACGGAGCGATTGCGTCCGGTGCCGTGACAACGGTGTCGGGGCCGAGCTGGTCGATCAGACGTTGGGAGAAAGTGGAGTCGGTCATTTATTGGCGGTCGATGAGTTTAGGGTGGCGGCGCCGGTGAGCGCGTCGCGGCCGGGAATCTTCAGGTTGAGACGGGCAGCGGCGCGCCGCAGGTGCGAGGTCGCGGCGATGCGGGCCGCCCGCGAATCGCCGGCGCGGATTGCTTCGAATACGCGGACGTGTTCGCGCTGCACTTCGTCCGGCAGGCGCTGACTTGCGAGCGAATGCGTGCGGGCCGTCTGCACGGCCTGGCGGATCTGGAGGTTGAGGTACTGGAGCAGGTCGACGTAGTAGCGGTTGTGGGTGGCTTCAGCGATCGCCACATGAAAAGCGATGTCCAGCTCCACCGCCTGATCCGGGGTGTAGAGATTATCGGAGAGCGATCTGAGAATGGCCGCCAGCGCGTCGATGTCGGCGTCGGTCCGGCGCTCTGCTGCCAGCGCCGCTGCCGCGCCCTCCAGATCGAGCCGAAGTTCATACACGTCGGCAAGATCCGCCCGGTCCGCCCCGACCGCGTGGGAGACGCGGAAACCTCCCGCTTCCGTGCGCGCCTTTACGGTGCAGCCCGCGCCCTGCCGGCTGTCGATCAGGCCGTTTGAGCGCAAACGCTCCGTCACTTCGCGGATAACCGACTGGCTTACGCCAAAGCGGGTGGCGAGATCCTTGCCGGACGGAAGTTTGGTACCGACCGGGTAGACCCCGTCGCGGATGTCGCCGGTCATTTGCTCGGCGACCTGCTGGGTCAGGGTTAGCGCTTTCGTCACGAGGGGTGCAGGCGTTTCCGCCGTCCGTTTTCAGGTTATCCGGTTTGCATGTTATATGAAAACTTTTGACAAGTGAATGGGGAATGCTCCTACGCTCCGACCAGGTTCGTGAGCGGACGGGTCCCGCAAAGCTGGCGCAAGCACCCCAAGCGAACGATGAACGTCTTTACGGCTGAATGCTCTTCAAATTGGTTCTGAATTTTCCAGAATTTTCCAGCGTTTCAATAAATTGTTGTCCAAATAATACGAGTCCGGACCAATCTCCAGCGCGCAAACGTATGTAAATTCCTTTTCATATAAATGAAACTGAGCCGCTTTAAGGTTCGTGCAGCCGGACGCCCAGCAGCCTTCGACAGCCTTAAAAATAGGGGCTGCCGGGCAATTTTCCTGCTTGTGGTCGGACGGCCTGCGAACCAGAAGATTTGGGTTGCCAATTATTTCAACCAAGATTTCCGCCAGGTAATTTTTTGGAATATTGCTGTTTAAAGCAATGGAATAGGCATGCCATCAAAACGCTTCTGGACCTTCCGACATCATTAACGAGGATCAATCCTCTTCTAGAACTGAAAAGAACAGATGAAAATTCAAAAGACCACGGCTGCCATCCTGACGATGGCCGCATTTGCGGGCGCCGCACACGCACAAAGCAGCGTGACCTTGTACGGCATTGCCGACGGCGGGCTGCTCTTCAACAACAACGTCAAGGGTGCAAAGCTGTACTCGTTCTCCAGCGCCAACTCGTCGCGTTGGGGCTTGCAAGGCGCTGAAGACCTAGGCGGCGGCCTCAAGGCGATCTTCACCCTGGAAAACGGTTATACCCTCGGCACCGGCACCTTGAGCCAGGGTGGGCTGGAGTTTGGACGGAAGGCCTTTGTCGGCTTGAAGAGCGATACCTACGGTACGGTCACGTTGGGCCGCCAGTATTCGGCGAGCAACGACGCCACCGCCTCGTTCGCATCCGGCGCCGACTGGGCTGCATCCGGCCTCGGTTACGGTACGCGTGCAGGCGACGTCGATAACGTGGATACGTCGAACCGCGTTCAGAACGCCCTCAAGTACACGAGCCCCAACTACCGTGGTCTGACGGTCGGCTTCCTGTACAGCCTGGGCGGCCAGGCCGGCCAGTTCTCGCGGAACGAAGTCACCGACGCAGGCGTGTCGTACGCAAACGGCCCGATCAAGCTCGGCGCGAGCTACATGTTCACCAAGGACCCGTATTACGCGACGTTCGGCAATCAGGGCAACTCGTCGACGCCGTCGTCGTCGGCCACGGGTGCGAACAACAACATGCCAAGCCGCATTTACGGTGGCTATGCATCGGCGGGATCGCAGCAGATCATCACGGCTGGCGGTTCGTACGTGCTGGGAGCGGCGACGATTGCTGTGCTGTACTCCAACACGCAGTTCCAGAACCTCGGTTCGGTCAGCGCGGTGGGCAGCTTTGGCACCAAGTACAACGGCGGAACCGCTACGTTCAATTCGGGCGAACTGAACGTGAAGTACGCGCTGACCCCTGCCCTGACGCTTGCCGGCGCCTACATCTATACGCATAACAGCGGCGCCGACGGCGTTGGCAGCGCCAAGTACAACCAGTTCAACCTTGGCACCATCTATTCGTTGTCCAAGCGTACGTCGTTCTACGCGATCGGCTTCTTCGAGACCGCTTCGGGTGTTGATTCGACGGGCAAATCGGCTGTTGCGGACTTTAGCGGCTCGTCCTTCTCGTCCAATAATCATCAGTTGGCGGCCATCATCGGCATGACCCACAGGTTCTAAGCAATGGCCTGACGCTTCGGCCGGTACATCCGGCGGCATTTCTTGAAGCGTTAAGGCGATTCCGGCCTTCCCCGCACGGTTCTTACCGGGCAAGGGAAGGCCGGTTTTTTTGGGCCATGCGTTTCGCTCGCCCCTTGCGGGAAATTCTTCTGCTGCAGGACAAATACCCAAAGAAAAACGATATGAGCGCTCGGCCCATATCGCCCACTCACGCCTTCGTGGGAAAAATTTCTGACGGGTGGAGACGCCAGCAAATTGGTAATCTTTGGCGCAAGATGAATGCGCTGCGTGCCGCCGAACGACTCGCGCGATTCGATAAGTTCGAGCGGCGCGGGCTTTTCAGTACGGCCTCAGTACAACACTACCGAGCGGATCGACTCACCCTTCTTCATCAAATCGAAACCTTCGTTGATGCGCTCGAGCGGCAGCGTGTGCGTGATCAGGTCGTCGATATTGATCTTGCCTTCCATGTACCAGTCCACGATCTTCGGCACATCGGTACGGCCGCGCGCGCCGCCGAACGCCGAGCCCTTCCATTCACGGCCCGTGACCAACTGGAACGGCCGTGTGCTGATCTCTTCGCCCGCTGCCGCCACGCCGATAATGAACGACTGGCCCCAGCCCTTATGCGTGCATTCCAGCGCCTGACGCATCACTTTCGTATTGCCGATACATTCGAACGAATAGTCCGCGCCGCCATCGGTGAGTTGCACGATGTGATCGACGACATTCGGCACTTCGTTCGGGTTGATGAAGTGCGTCATGCCGAACTTCTCCGCGAGCTCCACGCGGCGCGGATTCAGATCGACGCCGATGATCTTGTCCGCTCCGACCATCTTCGCGCCCTGGATCACGTTCAAGCCGATGCCGCCCAGCCCGAACACGACCACGTTCGCGCCCGCCTCGACCTTCGCCGAATACACGACCGCGCCCACGCCCGTTGTCACGCCGCAGCCGATGTAGCAAATCTTGTCGAAGGGTGCATCTTCACGCACCTTCGCCACCGCGATCTCCGGCACCACGATGTAATTGGAAAACGTCGATGTCCCCATGTAATGGAACAGCGGTTTGCCATCGATGGAAAACCGCGACGTCGCATCGGGCATCAGGCCGCGGCCTTGCGTCGAACGGATCGCCTGGCACAGGTTGGTCTTGCGCGACAGGCAGAACTTGCACTGCCGGCACTCGGGCGTGTAGAGCGGAATGACGTGATCGCCCTTCCTTAACGTGCCTACGCCCGGACCGACATCCACAACAATACCCGCGCCTTCATGCCCGAGAATCGCCGGGAAAATGCCTTCCGGGTCCGCGCCCGACAGCGTGTAGTAGTCGGTGTGGCAAATGCCGGTCGCCTTCACTTCGATCAGCACTTCGCCGGCGCGCGGCCCTTCGAGATCCACTTCCTCGATCGTCAACGGCGCCCCGGCTTTCCACGCGATTGCTGCCTTTGTTTTCATCGTGCTCGTTCCCGCTAACGCGTTTGTTATTCCGATGCCGTGCCGGCTGCCGGTTGCACGTTAGGCTCCACATCGTTGACTCATTGCGCCTCGGCGACCAGCAGCGACCGCAGCTTCATATCGCGATCTGCGACCAGCCCCGGCCCTGCAAGCTCCCCTTCGAGACTACCGGTACTGGCCTGCGAGCGCCGATACCTGCCCGATGTTCTGCGGCGTGATGAAGCCCGGTCCGGAGCTGATGTTGCGCGCCTCGTAGACCGGTTTCAGCCCATAGTCCTGCAGACGCTTGGCGAACTTCGGATCCTTCTCCAGCTCGGAGCGGGCCTGTATGACGTCTGCATTGTGATTCTTGTGCATGATCGCCAGCATGGCGACGGGGATATAGCCTTGCAAATAGGGCTGCTGATCAGTGCAAAACTTGATGGTGCCGTCCTTGATCGCCTTGGCAACGTCGGCATCGATATCAAAGGTCGCGAACCAGATCTTACCGGCGAGTCCCATCTTGGTGACCGAGCGAATGGTGGGATCGGCGGAAGTCGGCCCGAGCGTCAAGACGGCCTGAGTGTTCGGGTGAGTACGCAGAAAGGCGCTGACCTTCGCTTCGATGTCCGTAGGATCCGTGCCTGCATCGAGCACGGATGCTTTCATATCCGCGCCGATTGCCTCGGCGAATCCGCGGCAACGCTCAAACGACAGCGGATTGGTCGCGTAGTGGTTCACGCAGACAAATGTCTTGATGCCGTCGGCCTTGGCGCGCAGTCCGGCTTCCTTGCCGGCCAGGTACTCGGGCTGCCCCACGTGCAGCAATGCGCCGAGCTCCGCGCTTTGCTTTTCCGTACCAGTATTGGCGGTGATAAACGGGATGTTCTTCGCTTTCAGCCGTGAGACCGAGCCCTTGAGCAGGTCGAAGTCCGCGATGGTTGTGACAACACCGTCATAGTTGCGCGCTGCCGCCTGATCGACCAGCCGGACCATGTCGGCAATATCGCCGTTGGGCGGATTGCGGTAGTCGGTCGTGACATTGAAATCCTCGTCGGCCTGCTTGATGCCGTTCTTGACCGTGTTCCACCATGCATCCGAGTCCGGCGCGTGGGTGATGAAATCAAAATGTGCCACAGGTTCTGCGTAAGCGCCGGTACCGAGTCCCAGACTCAGAATTGCAGCGGCAACGCCAAGCGCCTTCCGGATAGTGGATTTCATGGTTGTCTCCTTGTTTATTTATGGTCTGTTTGCCGATGTGGGGCTATCGGGCGTGGTCGCTTTGCCTCGGTTTCGGGCGCCGCGTTCAATCTACTGGCAAGCCGATGAAGACTTTACCGTCTTCGGTTTTTACCGGGTGCGTAACGAGATTGATGCACACAGGCGCCCCCTTCGCTGCGCCGGTAGGAATGTGAAAGCGTCCCATATGCATCGGACATTCGATGACCTCGCCAAACACGAAGCCCTCCGTAAGACGCGCAGTTTCATGCGTGCAAAGACCGGCCGATGCGTAAAAGCCGCTCGGCGTGTGATAGACCGCATAAAGCTTGCCGTCGTGCTGGAACTCGATCACATCTTCTTCGTCGATGTCATCGCACGCGCAGACGTGATGCCACTGGAGGATGTTCATTGCGTGTCTCTTTACGGTTAGCGTGCTTGAGCCACGAACGGCGTATCGTCGGTTCGCTCTGCGTCGACGGCGGCTGATTTTCCGGGCACGCGGGGCGTCACCATGTAGTCGGGATCACGCCGCTGCATCCTGAAGACGTGCAGGATTTCGCTCCATGTGCTCAACAGGCCGTCGTAGGCAGGCGCCAGATCCGCTTCGATCGCCTTGCGCAGTTGCGGCAGCGCGTGAAACGGCACGTTCGGATACATGTGGTGCTCGACGTGATAGTTCATGTTCCAGTAAAGGAACTGCAGGAATCGGTTCAGCTTGATGGTTCGCGTGGAGTAGCGGTGATCGAGCTCGTTCTCACGCAGCCCGGTGTGCTGGGTGATCGCCAGCAATTCGTGCAGCCATGCGCCGTAGGATCGTGGCAGCAGGAGAAACACGACTGGCAACCAGCTGTGCGCGACGATTGCCCACGCCGCCACGCCCGCGTATAGCGTCAGGATCACGCGCGAATTCGTGCACATCGCCCGATATTCGGTGACCGGGACCACGGCTTTCGCGCTTTTGGAAACGGTGCCGAAGCTGTGCAGGACGACGTTGCCCAGGTGATGGATGCCGTGAGAAACACGCAAGAAATCGGTGGCAAGCTTGAGGTAGTTCGGCGGACGCTTGACAGCGATTTCAACATCGGATGGCACGGTGGCCGTCAGATGCGTGTACGTGTGATGTTGCGCGTGGGACCATCGGCTGTAGATCTGCTCGCGCCATGTCATGAAGCAGATCAGCCAGTGCACCGACTCGTTCAGCCATTCACTCTTGAACGGCGTACGGTGGCGCAATTCGTGTTCGATCGCCTCGGCGAAAGCATAGAGCGTCCCGTAAAGGAGGAACGCCGGCACGCACCAGAGCGTGCCGAGCGACAGCCAGGCGAGCACGCCGCTTCCCACTACCAATCCCATGAAGCCGGCGAAGTGCAGGAGAGCGTCCCGGTCGTTGCGCCGCGTGACCTCTTTGAGCACCTTTCTGTCGAGCCGGCATTTATACCAGTCGTCCATGGTGATCACTTTCGTGTTGTCTTGCTGTACGGACATGAGTTGCACCCAGTGTTTGATGTTTGACCGAGCGATGAACCGGGTGAAGCATTGCTCATCGTTGAGTGCATTTAAGACTCTTAATGAGTACTCGTCAAAGATTAAAATGACTCATTTTGAGTCACCAGGGGTATTCCACGAGACTTGGATGCGGGCTCGGGTTTCAAATCGTCGGGCTTACTTAAGAAAGACCGCAATAGCCTCAAATTGAGGCAAAATGAGGGCTGCGCGGGCGCCTCGGCCCGCACGACAGTCTGAGGACATACGATGAAAGGCAAGCCGACGCTCAAGCAACTGATGGAGGTCACGCAGCTCAGCCGCGCGACCATCGATCGCGCGCTGAATGACCGGCCCGGTGTGCATCCACGCACGCGAAGCGCTGTTGAAGCAGCGTTGAGGCAATTGAGCTCCGGCTCGCCGGCACGGTCGTCAACTCGTGCGAGGCAGAGTACCTACGATTTCAGGTTGTTGGCTCAGGCAGGAGACGCATTCACCGACGAGCTGACACGCACTGCAGCTGAACTCGAACCTGAATTTGTCGCGTCCGGGGCGCGTCTGGACATCGTGAGGTGCGTTGGAGCATCCGATGACGAGGTAGCTGCCAGAGTGCGCGAGACGACCACCGAAGCCGACGGCATCGGCATCATCTGCACGAACACCGCAGCGACAACCACAGCACTGCGCGAATGCATGGCCGCGGGCAAGCCGGTCGTCACGCTGATCACTGACGTCGATGCCGATGCGCGGCATACGTATGTCGGGGTCAACAACCGGGCAGCCGGACAGTCAGCTGCATTTCTCATGGGGCGGCATCTGCAGGCGCACACATCCCCGGATGTGGCGGTGGTCGTCGCAACGTTTTCGTACACATGCCACGAGGATCGCGAGATCGGGTTCCGTTCACTGCTAAGGCAGCGATTCCCGAACGTGAATCTGATTGAAGTGATCAAGGGCGCTGATTCCGGGACCGCGACCTACGAAGCGACCAGACGCTTTCTGGACGAGCACAAGAAGCTCGATGGCATTTACAACGTTGCGGGAGGAAACGAAGGATTGGCGGCGGCGCTGCGCGAACGCGATCTTACGGGCCGGACAATCTACGTGACCCATGAAGTCAACCGGGTAACAGAACCGCTGTTGCGTTCCGACGCGATCGACTATTTGCTGACACAGGACCTTCGGCTTCTGTTGCGTACCGCTGTCGAACACTTGCGGTCTGCACGCGAAGGCGGGAACGTTCCCACGCAAGCGATCATCCCGATAGAGACGTATTCACGCTACTCGTTGTATTGACTTGAAACTCAATAATTCCTCGCGAAAAGAGCAACGATGCTTCCAGGCTTTCCGCAGATAACACATCCCGAGCCAGCGTCGAGCGATTGATTGATCGAACGGAAGACATCGGATCGTTACGTTCAGCGTCTCCTTAGCCCAACGCTCGCAAGTCCTGGCGCCGCACCACGCAGCGAGGGCGAAACCGCCGCGGGTATCGGCTATCGGCATCGAAGTGTTGCTCTGCTACCGGCTTGAAAAATTTCTCGAACTCACCTCTTTCTGAAATCCGCAGTGACCGATGGTTTAGGCGAACGGCCGACTTCATCACCACTGGATCGTTTTGTTTTCCCAGCGCGTGAACGTCCCTGTCGGGCTGTCCGGGCCCAGCAGCGCGACGCGCACCGCCTCGCGAGCGCCTTCCTCGACAGTCTCCGTGCCTGCATATCCGTTGAGGTTCGTCTTGGTAAAGCCCGGGGAGACGGCGTTGACCTTGATCCCCTCCGACTGCAGCTCGATCGCCATGGCGACCGTCAAAGCGTTGAGAGCCGTCTTGGACGCTGGGTAGACAGGGCCGAAGATCGCGCGGTATGCGAAGGCCGGGTCCGAGTTCGTCGTCAGAGACCCAACCCCGCTCGACACGTTGACGATGCGGGCTGCCGGCGCCTGGCGCAGGAGCGGCAGCATCGCCTGGTAAACGGCGAGGACGCCAAACACGTTGGTGTCCCAGACCGCGCGCATTTCGTCGAGGGACACGTTGCTCGGGCGGGTCGTCTTTGCGTACTCCTCGACGGATTGGCCGGGCTGCTTATTCGTATTCGAGATCGCCGCGTTGTTGACGAGCACGTCGAGGCGACCAAGCTCCCTGCGGACGCGCTCCGCCGCAGCAGCGATCGAAACCTGATCCGTCACGTCGAGTTGGAGCGCGCGTGCGTCCGGCCCAATCTCCTTGGCCGCCGCCTCGCCGCGCTCGAGATTGCGCGACCCGACCAGCACAGTGAAGCCGTGTGCCACGAGATTCTTTGCGATCTGAAGACCGATTCCTTGATTAGCCCCGGTGACCAGGGCGACGGGTTTGTCCTGCATAGCAATCTCCTTCGCGTTGCGCTGTAGCGCGCAGAAACCATTTCCGTTTTTCAGAACAGGGCGGTGGCGACGGTCAGTCAGCGAACCTCGGCCGCCCACGCTTCGGCGTCGGCGCCGGCCGGGATGCGCATCGGTGATGACGGGTCGGTCGCCGCGCGCCACACGGCTTCGGCGACGTCCTGTGCCCGGGTGATCGGGGAAGACGTATCCCCCAGCCGTGCGAAGACGTCCTTGACTAGCTCGGCATAGGCCTCGTGGTCGAGGCCGTGCATGTGGGTGCGCGCGTTCTCTCCGAAGCGGGTATCGGGCGCACGGCCCGGCAGCACCAGGCGTGCCCGCACGCCGAACTGCTCGAGCTCCAGCGCCATCGACTCGGTGAATGCGTTCACCGCCGCCTTGCTTGCACGGTACGCGGCGATCAGGGGCAGTGCCTTCAGCGTCACGCTCGACGTAACGTTCACGACGACGCCGGCCTTGCGCTGCCGAAACTGGGGCAGCACCGCTTGCGTCAATGCGATCGTGCCGATGGTGTTGGTCTCGAAAATCTCGCGCACCGTCGCGATCGGGACGAGTTCGGCCGGGGAAGCGGCGCCGAAGCCCGCGTTGTTGACGAGGACGTCGATCGGGCCTGCGCCCTCGACAGCCTCGCGAATGCTCTCCGGATTCGTGACGTCGAGCCCCAGCACGCGCAGGCGGTCTGAAGGCGGCAGCACGTCGGCGTGCGGCGTGCGCATCGTGGCGACGACCTGCCAGTCGCGGGCCAGGAAGCAGCGGGCGATCTCGAGGCCGAATCCGGAAGAGCAGCCGGTGATGAGGACGGTTTTCATTGGGGATCCTTTAGGGTGGCTGACGTGTGCCCCTACGATAGATCGCCGAGACCGTACTTGCTACAATAAAAAATCCAAATTTCATTAGCAGGAGTCCGGCAATGATCGATCCGTTGGCCGAAGTGGTGATGCTGCTGCAGCCGGGTGCCCGGTTCTCCAAACTCGTCCACGGCGCGAGCCCCTGGCGCATCAGCCGCTCGGATGCCGGCCAACCGTTCTATTGCGTGATCCTCGCGGGCGGGTGCCGCATCGCGATCGACGGACACGAGCCAATCGATCTCCTGTCGGGTGACTTCGCCCTGATTCCCGCGGCCTACAGTGTCGCGATATCCAGCCTCGAACCACCACCGCCGGGCGTCGAGACGCCGGCGCCCGTCGCGCTGGGCAACGGTGAATTCAGAATCGGCGCCCCAGACAGCCCGATCGACGTGCGCATGATGGTGGGTCACTGCAGCTTCGGTTCGCCGGATGCGTCCCTGCTGGTCTCACTGCTACCACAACTCGTGCACGTCCGCAGCGAACAGCGACTGGCCACGCTCGTGCAACTCGTGCGGGAGGAATCACGCGAGCAGCGGCCCGCGCGCGAAGTCGTGCTCTCACGACTGCTGGAAGTGCTGCTTATCGAAGCGCTGCGGTCCACGGCAGGAACGACCGCGTCACCGGGCCTGGTGCGCGGGCTCGCCGACTGCCGCCTCGCAGCCGCGATCCGCGGGATGCACGAACACCCAACGCACGCGTGGACGGTGGCCGACCTCGCGAAGGAGGCCGCGCTCTCGCGCTCGACCTTTTTTGAGCGCTTCAGCCGCGCGGTCGGCCTCACGCCGATGGAATATCTGCTTACCTGGCGCATGGCGCTCGCGAAGAACCTGCTGCGCCGCAACGAAGGCCGGATCGCCGAGATCGCGGAGCGTGTCGGCTACGGTTCCGCAAGCACGTTCAGCGTCGCCTTCACGCGGCACGTCGGCCGGCCGCCGGCTCAGTACGCGCGCGAGGAGCAGGCGGTCGCGAGCGGCGCGTAAGACGGCGCGAACAGGCTGCTCTCAGATCTGGACGCGCTTCCCTGGCTTAACCACGTCCCACACGCGCGTGTTGCGCGATCGCCGGATAGCTCGGTCGCGCACGGGTATTCGCTTTTCGCTTTCGAGTTTGACGAGTGGAACGGCTGCAACGGGTCGAAGGACTGAAACCGTTCGCGCGGTGAGTGGACGCCGCATCGACTTTGCGGCCTAACAGCTAGGGAGTAACAACAAATTTCGCGCCGTTCTCTTTAATTCGTAGAGCGACCGCGCAACCCACGGGTGGCCAATGGCCGCTAAGGCCGAGGAGCCCGTGCCTCAAGGCGACTCATAAAGAAGGTGTGAGCCGTCACGGCTATTTCGGCAGTCGGCTTTATGGGCCGGGTACCAGCCGCTTCACGCGGCCGGATTTATCGACGATTACATCGCGGGAATCATCACCGGAACATCGGTATGGTCCTCCACGCCCTTGACGCCCTGCACTTTTTCCGCAGCGATGCACATGGCACGCGCTTGCTCGGACGAAGTGACGACGCCCCATAAATGAACCGTGCCTTCATTCACAATGACGTTCTCGGCGGGAACGGCCCAGCGGTGACCGCTAAGTTCTCGAAGGACTGCCTCGCGGATGGATTGATCGGCGGCCACCACTTTCACCCCCGATTCCTTTGGCGCACTCGCCAACGCCTTCACCAGATTCGCCCTGCTAACGATTCCAAGAAGCTCGCCGTCGTAGAGCACCGGAACACGCTTGATTCGATGCCGCTCAAGAAGATCGGCTATTTCACGCATCGGTGTTGTCTCTTTCACGGTAATCACCTCGGGCGTCATGACGTCCCTCACCAATCGCGCGTTTTCCTTGATATAGGCCACGGCAAGATCCTGAGTCGACGAAAATAATTCGAGCCACCACGAACGTCGCCGGGCTTGCGTTCCGATCTCCGTTCTATGGAGCAAGTCGCCCTCGGTGAGCATGCCGAGCAGCCGGCCCTCGTCGTCCACTACCGGCGCACCGCTGATGTGATTGTCCGCCAGTAGACGGGCTGCCTCTCGCACTGTCGTCCCGGGCCCCACGGTGATGACAGTTCTGGTCATGATATCGACTGCTCGCATGTGCTTCTCCTCAATGTGATCGAGCGAGCGCTTGAAAGAGGAAAGAACCTCCCTCATCAGGACTCGCCTACAGTAGGAATGCTAGTGAAGGATCGCGCCCCGGACTTGACTCAGATCAACCGTGCCGCCGTTCACCCCGCCAACAACGCGACAACAACGCAACCACGACTAGAAACGCATCCCCACGCCAACGCCGACTACCAGCGGGTCGATCTTGAGCGACCCCAGGGCGACACCGTCCGCCGACGCGCTGGTGCGCATCCAGATTTTCTTGATGTCGAAGTTGACAAACAGATCGTGCGCAACCTGCACGTCTACGCCCGCTTGCAGCGCTGGCCCGAAACTTGAGTTCTTGATCGAGACAGGCGTATCTCCGGCGTGAAGCCCGTTGTTGTAGAACAGCGTGTAGTTCACGCCTGCGCCGACATAAGGGCGGACCTTCCCCGCAGCGTTGAAATAGTACTGAAGCAAGAGCGTGGGCGGCAAAACGTTCACGCCGCCAAGCGCCCCGCTGTTCGAGCTGACCTGATGGCGCGACGTGGCGAGAATCAACTCAATACCAATGCTCGGGCGCACCATATAAACAAAATCGAGTTCGGGGACGATCGTGTTCTTGGCCCCCGTCCCGAAGCTTCCAAGCGTGCCGCCCGCGGAGACTTCGGGCTCGATGCTGATTGCCCTGACTCGCGCGAGGATGTCGCCTTGATCGGCCTGGGCCGGCAGGCATACCGCCGATAACGCCGCGCTCAATAAAGCCGCTGCAAGTAATGAATGTTTTCTCACCAATCTTCCCCTGTTTTTTCCGGTCGCGAATGCGTTTTCCGTTTCTGGATTTTCCGAATGCCGCCGGCGTTGCGCCATGACGTGGATCAGAAAACCGGCATAACAAGGGTGCGGGGTATTGCGCATTTCCAGAGAGAGGCGCCGTCCGCTTTCCACACCGGCGTCAAGCCCATTCCCGGCTGGCCACCCGGCGTACCGCGCCGTATACAATTGATCCCGGGCGAACATGCTCTCAGCCAGTCCATGCATCGAGCGGGCGGCGGGCCGGCGGTTTAACAAGCCATACGAGCAATCCGAGCGGGAGAACCACGTGCCAAGCGATCCATTGTCTTCACCTCAGCCGGACAGCGCGCCAGCGAGCGACGAACTGGCAAGCAAGGCCTTCCCGCATACGTTGAGCGATACCCATTTCAGGCTGCTGGTCGACTCGGTACAGGACTACGCCATCTTCATGCTGGATCCTGATGGGCGTGTCGTGAGCTGGAACCGCGGCGCGCAAAGCATCAAAGGCTACGTTGCCGGGGAAATCGTCGGACAGCACTTTTCGGTGTTCTATACACCCGAAGATGTTGCGAGCGGCAAGCCGCACGCGGAACTGGCGCTGGCCGCATCGGAAGGTCGCATTGAAGACGAAGGCTGGCGCATGCGCAAGGACGGCTCGCGCCTTTGGGCGAACGTAACGATCACCGCAATCCGCGCACCAGATGGCGCGCTTCACGGTTTCGCCAAAGTGACACGCGATATGACCGATCGCCTGCGGCTGATTGAGCTTCAGCAAGCGAGCGAGTTGTCCTCACATGTGCAAGGCGCACGCGAGGAAGAAAGAACCCGGATCGCGCGCGAGCTTCACGACGATCTAGGCCAGCAACTGGTCGCACTCAAGATGGACGTCGCTTTGCTGGATCAGGCCGCGACGGGCGACGGCAAGACCGCGTGTCACGCCATCTCGCAGACGATCGCGTTGCAGAGGCAAATCGATTCGATCATCGCCTCGGCACGGCGCATTGCCGGAGGTCTGCGTCCACCCATGCTCGACGATCTGGGCCTCGCGGCCGCGCTCGAGTGGCTCGCTGCGGAATTCCGTAACCGTTACGGCCTGGTCGTCGCCGTGCAAAACACAACGGGTCAACTGTCATTGTCGGCAACGGCCGCAACCGCGATGTTTCGAGTGGTGCAGGAAGCACTGGCCAACGTAACGCGTCACGCTGAAGCCACCCAGGTACGCGTCGAAATGCGGCTCGCGCAAAATGAATTCCGGCTGCACGTCGAGGATGACGGAAAAGGGACCACGCTCGACGGTAACCGAAGCAACGAGAATTTCGGATTGCTCGGCATGCAGGAGCGAGTGCGTCAGTTGCGCGGGAAGATCGCCTTTGACAGCGCGCCTGGCGATGGATTTCGAATCGACGTCCGATTACCCATCGAAGTGGTTAAAGCAAAAGACGACGGCAACCAAGACGCCTCTCTTGCACGCCGGGCTACAGATGAATCGTTTCCGAGCGCTTGAGCTGGATCCATACCATGCCCTCGCGCAGGCCATCGAGCACCGTCTCGCACTCGGTTGTGAAGATTTCCGAGTGCCGGAATCGATGCTTGAATTCACCACTCGCGCCACCGTGGCCAACGTACACTTCGCAGCCAAAGCCGCCGTCGACCGGGAAAGTCTGGGAGGAAACGATCCAGTCGTCCCCAGTCACTTGACCCGTGATGGCCATGTCGTTTCTCCCTTACTCTGCGACCGGACGGTCGCCCGTTTTTGGCTGCATCGACGCCCGCAACGACGGAACCGCATCAGCTTCGTTACGCCTCGATGATCACCTTCAGCGCATGCGTATCGGCGGCCTGAGCGAAGGTATCGTAGGCCTTGATGACGTCGTTCAGGCCGAACCGGTGGGTAATGAGCTTGCCCGCTTCCAGGCGCCCTGAACGCACGGTCTTGAGCAGCATGGGCGTGCTGACAGTATCGACCAGCCGTGTCGTAATCGAGATGTTGCGGTCCCACAGGCATTCCATATGCAGGTCGACTTTCACGCCATGCACGCCGACATTGGCGATGGTGCCCCCGGGCGCAATGATCGATTCGCATAACTCGAAGCTGGCCGGCACGCCAACCGCTTCGATCGCGCAATCCACGCCAACGTTGCCGGTCAGGTTCATGATCTCGGCGACCGGATCGCCACTCGAATTGTTCACGCACGCCGTCGCGCCGAAGGTTCGCGCCACTTCCAGCCGGTTCGCATCGCGGTCGATCATGATGATTTGCGCCGGTGCATAGAACTGCGCCGTGAGCAATGCAGCAAGGCCAATAGGACCTGAGCCGACAATGGCGACCGTGCTGCCCGGCTGCACTTTCCCGTTGAGCACACCGCACTCGAAACCGGTCGGAAGAATGTCCGACAGCATGACGAGTGCTTCTTCGTCAGCACCGGCGGGGATGGGATACAGGCTCGTTTCCGCGTGCGGAATGCGCACATATTCGGCTTGCGTGCCGTCGATCCGGTTGCCGAGAATCCAGCCACCTGTCGTGCAATGGGAGTACATGCCACGGCGGCAGTAATCACATTTCCCACACGACGTGATGCAAGAAATAAGGACGTGGTCGCCGGGTTTGAACGTCGAAACCGCTGCCCCCACTTGCTCGATTACGCCGACGCCCTCGTGTCCCAGGATGCGGCCCGGCTCACAGGTTGACACGTCACCTTTCAGGATGTGCAGATCGGTACCGCAAATCGTCGTGCGCGTGACTCTGACGATTGCGTCCGTGGCCGACATGAGCTTCGGCATCGGCCGTTCGTCGAGAGATTTTCTGCCGGGTCCGTGATACACGAGTGCCTTCATCGTCAATCTCCATTTGTCGGGGGAAAGGGGCTTCCATGACAAAACTTTAGGCTCGCGGACGGCGGCGCGGTTGACCTATATCAACCGATAAGGACATGGGCGGAGAGGCCGGCCTGGTGAGAATGGAGAACGGAGGATGGCAACGGGTCCGTTCAAGATGCGCCGGTATGCGCTTGCTTGATCTGCGTCAACGGAAAAAAAGCGCGAAGTCATAGACTTTTTGTAAGCGTCCGCGGATCTGGACAGATTCTGGACCAACTCCGGTTGCTTACTCAGTCACAGACTCACCGGCCCCCCAAGCCCACCAACGGAGTATTTGCGATGAGCTACAAGAGCATTGTCGTTCAACTCGACATGAGCGCGCGCGCCCATCCCCGCCTCGAATATGCGATGCGTCTCGCCAGGCAGTTCGGCGCACACCTCACCGGCGTGTTCTCGGCATTCACCCCTGACCCGCGTTCCTTCTACATCATGGCCGGCGCGGCCGACTACTATGAAGCGCACCGCCAGTCCCGTCAGGAGCGCCACGGCGCACTCGAGCGGATCTTTCACGCGGAATTGTTGCGGGCGGGCGTGACGGGGCAATGGATCGACCACCACGATTCCGCGAGCGAAGCGATCCCTCGCTATGCGCGCTACGCGGATCTGGTCGTGGCCGGACAGGACGATCCGGACGATCCGGAATCGTTTATCGCCGATCACTTCCCCGAAACGCTCGTCATGTCCGCGGGCCGGCCTGTGCTCTTCATTCCCTATACAGGCGTGTTTCCCACGCTCGGCGCGAATATCATGGTTGCGTGGAACGGCAGCCGCGAGTCGGCTCGTGCTGTCCACGATGCCCTGCCGCTGCTGCAGCGGGCCGAAAACGTCACCGTTGTCAGACTCAACGAACACAAAGACGAGCTGCGTGACAGCCGCATTCCGGGAGCCGACATCGCGCTCATGCTGGCGCGGCACGGCGTCAAGGCGGAAGTGGCGGCACTCGACGGTGTCGGCAACCTGCCGCTGGGCGACGTACTGCTTTCGCGCGCGTCAGACCTGGGCGCCGACCTCGTGGTCATGGGCGCGTATGGCCACTCGCGCTGGCAGGAACTCGTGATGGGCGGTGCGACGCGCGGCATGCTGGAGTCCATGACGGTGCCGGTTTTGATGTCGCATTGATGATCCGTTGAAGCCAAGGAGATTCTTCATGTACGCCCGCATTCTTGTGCCGATCGACGGCAGCGAAACGTCGGCGCACGCCCTCGACGCCGCTTTGGAACTAGCCCGCGAACACGACGCGGAACTCAAGCCGATTTATGTGGTGGACGCACCGCAACTGATGTATTCGGGGCCGGTCAGCGATCCTTCGGTCATCCGCGAAGCCTTGGTCAAGGAGGGCGAGCACGTGCTCGCCGACGCTACCGCGAAGATGCTGCGCGCGGGTGTCAAAGGCTCGACACGCGTCCTCGAAGTCGAACTTGTCGGTGACGACATCTCGCAGCAGATCACGGCCGCCGCGAAAGAGTTCGGCGCCGATCTTGTGGTCATGGGCACACACGGGCGGCGCGGATGGCGGCGGCTCGTGCTGGGCAGCGTCTCCGAGCGCTTCTTGCGGATTTCAACCCTGCCGGTGCTGCTGGTTCCGCTGAATTCCGCGGAAAAGAGGGACCTCGCGCGGTGAGCATACCGGACGTTGCCGGCGCATCCTTATGAGCGATAAGACTATCCTGATCCATCTCGATGCCCGAGCGAAGCCGCACGGCCTACCCAAACCGCGCTAGGACGCCAGTGCCACGTCACGTTGATCGTCACGAACGGTGAGGACCGGAACATGACTCGATCGCAAAACCGTTTCCGCAACGCTGCCCAGCAGATGCCGGCGCACGGCACGCGGTCCATGCGCGCCCATCACGATGAGATCCGCTCCGAATGCCTGAGCAGCTTGCATGAGCGCACCGGGAACGCTCGCACCGTGCGCATCGATTATCTGGGTGACGCCACGTATCCGGTTTCGCGCGCAGAAGTCGCGCGCGTGATCGAGTTGCCGGCGTACGGTCACATCGACCGCTTCTGCTTCAACAACCCCAAGCGCGGAATCGCAAATAGACACGTCGTGCGAGACAACGCGCGCCACCATCAACATCGCATCGGCGGCCTGCGCCAGCTTGAGCGCCTCTTTGAGCGCAAGACGCGCGCTGAGGCTGCCGTCGAGAGCCACGAGAATTCGTTTGTACAAAATCTGCTCCCCGGATATCGTCTACGCTTTAGTAAGCTTCAGTGTCCGCGCACAGGTCCGCTCGCCGCTTGATCCACATCAATTCACACTGTCGGCTGGCTCATGACATGGAGCTTCACGTCTGCCCGCCGCACGGAACAGATCGAGAACGGCACGGGCTGTTCAGCGCAATCTCGGCCTCGCGCGTTTTTTTCCTTTCTCGGAGACACCATGTCCGGGCCACCCACCGCACGGCGTAACACGGCACCGCAGCGTAGCAATCGTCGACGGACTCGCTACGCCCGCGCAACTGGCATTGCCGGGATGGCCGGCGCCCTTCTGCTCGCCGCAAGCGCGGGCTCCATGGCGCGCAGGCGCAAGACGAAGGATCAAGTGCCCTCCACTCCGTCACCGCTTGGCGAAGCACGATTGCTCGGCATCATCCGGTCGTCGATGGAAGCGATCATCACCATCGACGAAAACCAGCGTATCGTCATGTTCAATCCGATGGCCGAGCGTTTGTTCGACTGTCCGGCGGCAGAGGCGATCGGGACCTCGCTTGCCCGCTTCGTGCCCGAGCGTTTTCGCGCCGGGCACGCCGCGCACGTTCGTCAGTTCGGCGTGACCGGCGTGTCAGACCGGCAGATGGGCGGCCGGCGCATACTGTACGGCTTGCGCACGAATGGCGACGAGTTCCCGTTCGAAGCATCGATTTCTCAATTCGACGACGAAGACGGCAAGCTTTACACGGTGATGTTGCGCGACATCAGCCCGCAAGTCGACGCAGAACGTTCGCTGCAGCACTCGCACGAGGAACTGCGGGAGCTCTCCGCGAACCTGCTGAACATCCGTGAAGAAGAAAAATCACGCATCGCGAGGGAATTGCATGACGACCTGGGCCAGCAACTGACCGCGCTGAAAATGGATATATCCTCACTCGAACTTGCACCCGGAACGGATGCAGAAGCGCGCGCGCAATTACGCGGCATGCAGCGCCTGATCGATGCGACCGTGGCCTCGATGCGCCGGATTGCCGCCGACCTGCGGCCCGTGATGCTCGACGACCTAGGGCTGGTGCCGGCCATAGACTGGCTGGCGATCGACTTTACGAACCGATACGGTATCGACGTCGAGCGGCGGATCGACGCGAGGCATACCATTTTCAGCCGCGACGGCGCTACCGCCGTGTTCCGGATCGTGCAGGAGGCGCTCACCAACGTGGCGCGCCATGCACAAGCCACGCACGTCGATCTGTCGTTGTATCTGGAAGAGGACCGCTGCATCCTGCGCATCGCTGACGACGGCATCGGCGCGCATGAGCGTGCCGATGCCGGGCGCAAGTCGTTCGGCCTGATCGGCATACGCGAGCGGGCGCACCGGCTGGATGGTTCGGTCGCGATCGAGTCCGGTGCCGGAAAAGGCTTCACGTTGACCGTGACCTTCCCGCTGATCACCTTGCAACAGGACGGCCCTTTCTCCGACGATCCCGAGAACACCGAGGAAGAACCACTGCAATGACCCGAGTATTGATCGCCGATGACCACGCCCTCGTGCGCGACGGACTGCGCCATATCCTGCGCAGCGCGAGCGGCCTGGAGGTGGCTGGCGAAGCCAGCGACGGCGCCACCACCATTGCCATGATCCGCGCCACCGCGGCAGACGTGCTGGTGCTCGACTTGTCGATGCCGGGCAGGAACGGGGTCGAACTGCTCAAACAGATCAAGGACGAAAAACCGGCGCTGCGCATTCTCGTCTTGACGATGCATGCGGAACAGCAATATGCGGTGCGCGCGTTCAAGGCAGGGGCGTCAGGTTATCTGACCAAGGAAAGCGCGAGCGCTGAACTCGTCACAGCCGTCAGCAAGGTCGCCGCGGGCGGGGTGTACGTCAGCCTGGCCATGGCCGAGCGGCTCGCACAAAGCTTGAATGAACCGGCCGATGATCTGCCGCACCAGCGACTTTCCGACCGCGAATTCGAAGTCTTTCGACGGATCGCGGCGGGCGAAACGATCACGCAAATCGCGCAGGCGCTGTCGGTCAGCGCCAAGACAGTCAGCACATACAAGACCCGCATCCTCGAGAAAATGCAGATGCCGCACGAAACGGCCCTGGTCCGCTACGCAATGCGGCACAAGCTCTTCGACGACGACTGCGACGACTGATAAGCCTCATACGCTTGCGCCCCTCTCGCGCTGCCCGCGTGTAGTCCGATCCCTACACAGCTTCTCAAACCCCTACATCACGTCTGGCCGCCCGCCGATTTTATTTTGAGATAGCCAGGAAGATACTTTCAGGCATGAACTCAAACGGTTGCCCGCCATGCTGAAGATCTTCCTTGTCGATGACTCCGGCCTTGTGCGTCGCCGTCTCTCTACCCTGATTAGCGCGCTGGCCGGCGTGGTGATCGTCGGCGAGTCGGAAGAAGCCGACACCGCGCTAGGGTGCATCCACATGACCCGCGCCGACCTCGTGATCGTTGACCCGCATCTGGCAGGAGGCAACGGCATGGAGATTGTCGAGTCGCTGGCACGCGCCACCCCGCCCGTCCTTACCATGGTGTTGACCAACCATTCGGGACCGGCGTTTCGTGCCGCCTGCCGCCGCGCCGGTGCGGACTATTTTTTCGACAAGACCTGCGAATACGAACTGGCCCGCGACACGATCGAGCGATTGGCCAATGGATTGACCGATAAGCCCTGCGCCGAGCCGACGCCATGCGAGCCAGCATGACGAACCCGCTCTCAACCCGCACAGCTCGCCAAGCCCCCATTCACTGATCACCCGGCTCTTCTGGAGACAGGCATGACCTCAGCTACCGCTTGCGCGTCCGCAGCTTCGAACGTGGCGCCTTCTACTTATATGGCCCACGCGGCCAGCATGAATTCGCCGCCGGCGGCTACCCGCCCGGACACGAACTGCTCCGCTTGTTCCTTGCATTCCATCTGCATGCCGTCTCAGTTGAGCGCGACCGAACTGGCCCGGCTCGATGCCATTGTCTGCTCCACGCGGCTGGTACGGCGCGGTGAGACGCTGTACCGCGCCGGCGATGCGTTCAAAAGCATCTACGCCGTGCGGGTCGGCTGCTTCAAGACCGTCATCACGCATCGCGACGGCCACGAGCAGGTCACCGGGTTTCATATCGCGGGCGAACCGCTGGGACTCGACGGCGTATGCTCCGATGAACAGAATTGCGACGCGATCGCGCTCGAGGACAGCAAGGTGTGCGTCATCCCGTTCGACTTGCTCGAGGATCTGTGCCACGACGTGAAAGCCATGCAGCAGCATGTGCATCGCATGATGAGCGGCGAAATCGTGCGTGAATCGGGACTCATGATGATGCTCGGCACCATGACCGCCCAGCAGCGCGTCGCTGCGTTCCTGATCAATCTTTCGTCCAGGATGAAAATACGGGGCTACTCCGCCGCGCAATTCAACCTGCGCATGACGCGGGAAGAGATCGGCAGCTATCTCGGGCTGAAACTCGAAACCGTGAGCCGGATGTTCTCGAAGCTGCAGAAAGCAGGTGTTATCGACACAAACGGCAAGCAAGTACATATTCTCGACAGCGAGAAGCTCGCTGGGGTCTGATCGAAGCGCACACATGCCCATAGAGTATCTGCGAAGTTTCACCCGGCCGGAGCGCACCGACCAGAATAACCGGCGCCTTGGACGCTGGCTTGCGTTTATCGCGGGCGCGGCCAACGCTGGCGGCTTTCTGGCCGTCGGGCAGTACACCTCGCATATGTCGGGGATCGTGTCGGCACTCGCCGATAACCTCTCGGTAGGCGAGATCGGTCTCGTGGTCGCAGGATTCAGTTCGCTCGCGGCGTTCATGGCCGGCGCCGCCACCTCCGCGATCATGATCAACTGGGGCCGGCGGCGCCGCGCACAAAGCGAATACGCGCTGCCGTTGATATTGGAAGCCGTGCTACTGCTTGTCTTCGGTCTGCTCGGCTCGAATCTGGAAAACAACCGGATCCTGTTCGTGCCCGCTACCGTGGCGTTGCTGTGCTACGTGATGGGCCTGCAGAACGCGATGATCACGAAGATCTCCAAAGCCGAGATCCGCACCACGCACGTGACCGGCCTCGTCACGGATATCGGCATCGAACTCGGCAAACTATTCTATTGGAACGTGTCGGAGTCAGGGCACGGTATTGTCGTTGTCAAGGCAGACCGGTCGAGGCTCCGGCTCCTGGCATCGCTGCTCGGCATGTTTTTTATCGGCGGCCTCGCAGGCGCGCTGGGCTTCAAGTATGTGGGTTTTATATCGACCCTGCCGCTTTCGGCAATGCTGGTCGTACTGGCGGTCGTGCCGCTGATGGACGATCTGGTAGGCCAGCGCCGGTAGCAGTCTGAGCGCTTGGCCGAGCTTGGCGGTTGCGTCTGTCCTGCCTGTTTGACTTGTATCAAAGCGATATCCATTGGACAAACGCATAGTCGGCTAACGGCTGCGCCTTTTCGACAAGCGCCGGCCGCGCGCAGCCGGTGCACTCCCTGACGCGGACACTACGCGGGCTGGATCCATTCGGGCCATCAAGAGCCCTTCCCCAAGCGACGATCCCTGCTGGCTCGCCGACCTCACGATTAAAGCGAGGAGACTATGTCTACCATCGAAACGAGCCCTCACGTCCCTGCTCAGGACATTCCTTTGGCAAGCCATGCCATGATTGAGAGCATGGAGGCTTACCGCGCGCTCGTGGCTGAGGCCGCGCAGGATCACGAAGCCTTCTGGGCGCGGCTTGCCCGCGAGCACCTGAGCTGGCGCCGTCCGTTCACGCAGATTCTCGACGACAAGAATGCGCCGTTCTACAAGTGGTTCGAGGACGGGGAACTGAACGCGTCGTACAACTGCCTCGACCGCAATCTGGCCAGCGGCAACGCGAACAAAACCGCGATCATTTTCGAGTCGGACGACGGCCGGGTTTCGACCGTCACCTATCAGGCGCTGTATCACCGGGTATGCCGGCTCGCCAACGCGCTGCGCGCTCGCGGCGTGAAGAAAGGCGACCGGGTAGTCATCTATCTGCCGATGTCGGTCGAAGGTGTTGTCGCGATGCAAGCATGCGCGCGTATTGGTGCACCGCATTGCGTCGTGTTCGGCGGGTTTTCCGCGAAGTCGCTTCATGAGCGGATAACGAACGTTGGCGCTGTGGCGATCATTACGGCGGACGAACAGGTTCGCGCCGGCAAGACCTTGCCGCTGAAGAGCATTGTTGACGAGGCGCTGGCGATGGGCGGCACCGACGCCGTCAAGACCGTCGTCATCTACCGGCGCACGGGCGGCCGGATTCCATGGATCGGCGGCCGCGATAATTGGCTGCACGAGCTGGAGCACGCGCAGCCGGACACCTGCGAGCCCGAATGGGTGAGCGCCGAGCATCCGCTGTTCGTGTTGTACACGTCGGGCTCCACCGGCGCGCCGAAGGGCGTGCAGCACAGTACGGGCGGCTATTTGCTGTGGGCCGCCGTCACCATGAAGTGGACCTTCGACATCAAGCCGGACGATGTCTTCTGGTGTACCGCGGACATCGGCTGGATCACGGGGCATACGTACATCTGCTATGGGCCGACTGCCGTCGGTGCGACCCAGGTCATTTTCGAGGGCGTGCCGACTTACCCGAACGCGGGCCGCTTCTGGGACATGATCCAGCGCCACAAGGTGACGATTTTCTACACCGCGCCCACGGCCATCCGGTCTCTGATCAAGAGCGCTGACGCGGACCGCGCGGTGCATCCCGGGAGCTACGACCTGAGCACGCTGCGTATCCTCGGCACGGTCGGCGAACCAATCAACCCGAGCGCCTGGACGTGGTATGCAGAGCATGTCGGCGGCGGCAAGTGCCCCGTCCTCGACACGTTCTGGCAGACCGAAACAGGCGGTCACATGATCACGCCGTTGCCGGGTATTACCCCGCTCGTGCCGGGATCGTGCACGCTGCCGCTGCCTGGCATAGATGCCGCGATCGTCGATGAAACCGGCCAGGAGGTACCGAACGGGCAAGGCGGCGTGCTGGTCATCAGAAAGCCCTGGCCTTCGATGATCCGCACCGTATGGGGCAACCCGGAGCGCTTTCGAAAGGGTTATTACCCCGACGAACTGGGCGGCAATCTGTATCTCGCCGGAGATGGCGCGATTCGCGATCCCGGCACGGGTTATTTCACGATCACCGGCCGTGTTGACGATGTGCTGAATGTATCGGGACACCGGATGGGCACGATGGAAATCGAGTCGGCGCTGGCGGCCTGCCCGTTGGTCGCGGAAGCGGCGGTCGTCGGACGGCCGGACGAAACCTTCGGCGAAGCCATCGTTGCATTCGTTGTGCTGAAGGGTGAACGACCTGTCGGCGCCGACATAAAACGCGTGGCCGACGAGTTGCGCGCGTGGGTCGGCAAGGAGATCGGCCCGATTGCAAAACCGAAAGAGATCCGCTTCGGCGACGCGATGCCAAAGACGCGCTCCGGGAAGGTCGTGCGCCGCCTGTTGCGCTCGGTCGCGAAGGGCGAAACGATCTCGCAAGACACGTCGACAGTCGAAAATCCGGACGTGATCGCGCAGTTCGCCGATCCCTCGTAACGCACCTGACTCAAGCTGCCGCGTGCACTTCATGTTCACGACGAGCCAATGGATGCATGCCCCTTTTTAGTCGCGTGACAGCAGTCCGTCTGAAGGAAGCAAATTGAACACTCGCTATCCCGGCACCGCCATCGAAAACCTTCCCTCAACGGGCGGTGCGGAGAAGCCGAGTGCAGTCGAGCCGCTTCTGAAGTTCGACCAGGCGGCCGTTGCGCCTGAGCCATTGGTCCCGGCCTGCGGACCGCAGGGCCGCGTAGTCGCAGTACGGGGCGCTATCGTGGATGTCGCTTTCGATCATGCTCCATTGCCGCTCATCGAAGAGTCGCTGTCCATCTTCACCGATCGCGGACCGCCGATCATCGCGGAAGTGCAGGCTCATCTGGACGAATGCACGGTGCGCGCGCTCGCGTTGCAGTCCACCAACGGGCTGCATCGCGGCACACCGGTGCGGGCATCAGGCGGGCCGATCCTCGTGCCGGTGGGTGAAGCCACGCTCGGACGCCTGATCGACGTCACCGGCACGCTGGGGGACCGCGGTACAGCCTTCGCCGAAGACGTCCCGCGCCGCCCGATTCATCGCGCGCCGCCGCCGTTTGCATCGCAGAGCGCAGCCACCGAGATCTTCTGGACCGGGATCAAGGTCATCGACCTGTTGACTCCGCTCGCGCAGGGCGGCAAGGCGGCGACGTTCGGCGGCGCCGGGGTCGGCAAAACCGTGCTTGTGATGGAACTCATCCATGCGATGGTCGAACGTTATAAAGGCATCTCGGTCTTCGCCGGCGTCGGAGAGCGTTCGAGAGAAGGTCACGAGATGCTGCTCGATATGCGTGACTCCGGCGTACTGCCGCGTACCGTGCTGGTCTACGGCCAGATGAACGAGCCGCCCGGCGCGCGCTGGCGCGTGCCGCTGACCGCGCTTACGGTCGCGGAATATTTTCGCGACGAACGTCACCAGAACGTGCTGCTCTTGATGGACAACGTCTTTCGCTTCGTCCAGGCGGGTGCTGAAGTCTCAGGCCTGCTCGGCCGGCTGCCCTCGCGCGTTGGCTACCAGCCGACGCTCGCAAGCGAGGTTGCCGCGCTGCAGGAGCGCATTGTGTCCGTCGGCGGCGTATCGGTCACTGCGATCGAGGCTGTCTACGTCCCCGCGGACGACTTCACCGACCCGGCGGTGACGACCATCGCGGCGCACGTCGACAGCATGATCGTCCTGTCACGGTCGATGGCCGCCGAGGGCATGTATCCGGCCATCGATCCGATCGCTTCGTCGTCCATTCTGCTCGACCCGGCCTTCGTCGGCGACGAGCATGCCGCGATCGCCATCGAGGTGCGCAAGACCATCGAACATTATCGGGAACTGCAGGACGTGATCTCGTTGCTCGGCGTCGAGGAGCTCGGCGTGGACGACCGCCGCATCGTCGGGCGGGCTCGCCGTCTGCAGCGCTTCCTGACCCAGCCTTTCACCGTCACCGAGGCGTTTACGGGCGTCCCCGGCCGCTCCGTCGCAGTCGCCGACACGGTTGCCGGCTGCAAGGCGATCCTCGCTGGCGATTGCGACGCCTGGCAGGAAAGCTCGCTCTACATGATCGGCACGCTCGATGAAGCCCGCGCCCGCGAGGCTGCTTCGTCAGCGCCGCCTGTGACTAACGCAAAGCCGGTGGCGGAGCCCCTCGAATCATGAGTGCGCTCCTGCATCTGACTATCGCCACGCCGGCGCGCGTGCTGTTCGACAGCACGGAGGTCGTTGCGCTGCGCGCCGAGGACGCTACGGGCAGTTTCGGCATTCTGCCCGGCCATGCGGCGTTCCTGACTGTGCTGGCGCCGTCCGTGCTGCGCTGGCACGCCGCCGACGGCATCGAACAATTTTGCGCTGTGAAAGAAGGCGTGCTGCGCGTTTCGAGCGGACACGAGATCTCGATTGCCTGCCGCGAAGGTGTGATGGGCGCGAGCGGCATGTCGCTCGAGGTACTCGAGGCGCAGGTCGATGCTGCACGCGCGACGCGGATTGACGCCGTGCGCCGTGCCCGCGTCGACGAAACCCGTCTGCATGCGCAGGCCGTTCGTCAGTTGCTGCGCTATCTGCGCCCGAGCGCGAGACCGGCGGACTGAGCCGAACCATGACACAGCCCTCACCTGACGACATCGATCCCAAGCGCGACGCTGAACCTGACACCGACCGCATGGCCCGCGTTGCCCGGCAAGCGGTACAGCGCGAACGCCAGGCGCAGGAAGAACCGGAACCATCGCTCGGTGCCCGTCTCGGTCAGATCGGCATTCTCGGTTGGACCATCGTCGTGCCGACGCTGCTTGGGCTCGTGCTTGGCCACTGGCTCGACCGGTACTTCAACACCGGCGTGTTTTTCTCCGCTCCGTTGCTGATGGCCGGTGCGGCTATCGGTCTGTGGTCGGCATGGAAATGGATGCATCGGCAAACCCGGAGTGACCGGCAATGACATATCACTTCCCGCTGGCAGCCCAGATCGCGATTGGCTTGTGTGTCGGCCTTGCCGCCGGTGCGATCCACTTCGCGACCTTGCGCTGGAATGTCCGGCTGCTGATCGCCGGCACCCCGGCCAAGGCAATCGGGCTGCAACTCCTGCGCCTCGCGGGCGTGGCCGTCCTGTTCGCCGCGCTGGCGAAGCTTGGCGCGTGGCCGCTCCTATGCGGCGCGGCCGGGCTGCTGCTGGCAAGAGGCCTCATCCTGCGGCGTGTCCAGGTGACATCATGATTGCTTCGCCTCTCGCCACTGCCACCCTCTTCGATATCGGCCCGATCGGTATCTCGGCACCCGTAGTGGCGACGTGGGTCATCATGGCCCTGCTCGCGGGCGGCTTCGCCTGGATCACCCGCCGGTTGTCGCTCACGCCGTCGAAAATGCAGACAGTGCTCGAACTGCTGGTCAGCACGATCGACGACCAGATTCGCGACACGATGCAAGCCGAGCCCGAACGATATCGCGCGCTGGTGGGCACGCTCTTTCTTTTCATTCTGGTCAGCAACTGGTCGTCGCTCCTGCCCGGTGTCGAGCCTCCTACCGCTCACGTTGAAACCGATGCCGCGCTAGCTTTGATCGTGTTCTGCGCGACCATTTTCTACGGCGTACGCACGCGTGGTCTCGGCCGTTACCTCGCCACCTTTGCCGAACCCACGTGGATCATGATTCCGCTCAACGTGGTCGAGCAGATCACGCGGACCTTCTCGCTGGTGGTGCGTCTGTTCGGCAACGTGATGAGCGGTGTCTTCGTCGTCGGCATTGTGCTGTCGCTCGCCGGGCTGCTCGTGCCCATCCCGTTGATGGCGCTCGACCTGCTGACCGGCGCGGTACAGGCCTACATCTTCAGCGTGCTGGCAATGGTCTTCATTGGCGCAGCGCTAGCCGAAAACTCCGCAAACACTTCCAGCAAACAGGCAGGCCGGCAATGAACAATCTGATCCAGGTAGTGAGCATTCTCGCCGCGGCGCTCGCCGTTTCATTCGGCGCGATAGGACCGGCGCTCGGCGAAGGCCGCGCGGTCGCGGCCGCGATGGATGCGCTCGCGCGCCAGCCGGAGTCGGCCGGCGCGATTTCGCGGACGCTGTTCGTCGGCCTTGCGATGATCGAGACCATGGCGATCTACTGCCTGGTGATCGCCTTGCTCGTGTTGTTTGCGAATCCGTTCGTGAAGTGAGCGAGCACTGATCATGCACATCGACTGGTGGACTCTTCTGCTGCAGACCGTTAACGCGCTGGTGCTCGTCTGGTTGTTGGCGCGCTTTCTGTTTCGCCCGGTGGCGAAGATCGTAGCCGAGCGCCAGCATGCAGCCGCGGCGCTGATGGCCGATGCCGCCGCAGCAAAAGCCGCGGCGCTCGACGAACAGCAGAAGGCCGCCGCCGATAGCGCTCAAGTCGCAGCGCTGCGCGCACATCTGCTCGATGCAGCGACAGCCGAAGCCGCGCAACTCAAGGCGTCGCTCGAGAACGCGGCACGTACCGACACAGAGCAGATGCGCGCGGCCGCGCAAACCGCGATCGACGCCAGCCGGCGTGAAGCCGCTGCTGCCGACTCCGATCGCGCATCGCAATTCGCACTCGATGTCACGGCGCGGCTCCTCGATCGCCTGCCCGCCGAGGCACGGATCGCGGGTTTCATCGACGGACTGGCGCGTGAGCTCGCCGCACTGCCCGAGGCTACCCGGGCACAGCTGACCGGCGACGGTGAAGCAGTCCGCCTGATCGCGCCTCGCGCACTCACCGTCGACGAACTGGCCGCGTGTCACACGGCGTTCACTCAGGCGCTCGGCCACCCGTTGCAGGTTCAGGTCACGGTCGATCCCGCCGTGATCGCAGGACTTGAACTGGAAGCGCCGCATGCGCTCGTGCGCAACAGTTTTCGCCACGATCTCGCCGGCCTGAAAACGGAGCTCCTCGGCTCATGACATCCATCCAGCCCGACCTGGCTTTGAGCGACAACGACTGGCTCGTCAGCAGCCGCGCCACCCTCGCTCGCTCGCGGTTTGTCGCCAAGGCTGAAAGCGTCGGGCGCGTGGAGCACGTGTCCGATGGCATCGCGTCCGTCTCAGGCCTGCTCGATGTGCGGTTAAACGAACTGCTGCGCTTCGAGGGCGGCCGGCTCGGCTTTGCTCTCACGCTCGATGCCGATGCCATCGGCGCGGTTCTGCTCGACGACGGCGATGCGATTTCCGCCGGTTCCCGCGTCACCGGAACGGGGCAAGTGGTCGAAGTGCCGGTCGGTCCCGGACTGCTCGGACGAGTGGTCGATCCGCTCGGCCGGCCGCTTGATAGCGACGAGCCGGTGCCCGCCGAGATGCACCTGCCAATCGAGCGGCCTGCGCCTTCCATCATCGACCGGGCTCTTGTCGCGCAACCGGTCGCCACCGGCATCCTGCTGATCGACGCGTTGTTCGCAATCGGGCGCGGCCAGCGCGAGTTGATCATCGGCGACCGGGCGACCGGCAAGACCTCCATCGCCATCGACACGATCGTCAACCAGAAGCACTCCGACATGATCTGCGTGTATGTGGCGATCGGTCAGCGCGCCACTGCCGTGCAGCGAGTCATCGACGCCGTGCGCCGTCACGGCGCGCCCGAACGGTGCGTATTCGTGGTCGCGCCGGCGGCGGCCTCGCCGGGTTTGCAATGGATTGCTCCGTTCAGCGGAGTCTCTATCGCTGAATATTTTCGTGACCGCGGACAGCATGCGCTCATCGTCATCGACGATCTGAGCAAGCACGCCGCGACGCATCGCGAACTCGCCTTGCTCACGCGCGAACCGCCCGGTCGCGAGGCGTATCCCGGCGACATTTTCTACCTGCATGCCCGGCTGCTGGAGCGCGCGGCGAAGCTGTCCCCGGAACTGGGCGGCGGTTCGCTCACGGCCTTGCCGATCGCGGAAACCGATGCCGGCAATCTGTCCGCCTACATTCCCACCAACCTGATCTCGATCACCGATGGCCAGATCATGCTCGACGCAGCGCTTTTCGCAGCCAACCAGCGCCCCGCGGTGGACGTTGGCTTGAGCGTAAGCCGGGTCGGCGGCAAGGCGCAGTTGCCCGCGTTGCGCAAGGTATCCGGACGTCTGCGGCTCGATTATTCGCAGTTTCTGGAGCTCGAAATGTTTACGCGCTTTGGCGGCGCGATGGAGCCGAGGGTCAAGGTGCAAGTGGCCCGCGGCGAGCGCATTCGCGCATTGATCACGCAGCCGCGCTTTGCGCCGCTTCGTCCTGTCGATGAAATCGCACTGCTGGCCGCCCTCGCCGATGGCGTGTTCGATACGCTGCCAGTCAGTTGCATTGCGGCGGTTCGCACCCGTCTCGCCGCACATCTCGATACGCACGGCGGCCCTGCTGCTGCAGCGGCTCTCGTCGCCACGGGCTCGCTCGATGCGCCCGCGCTGGCCGAGCTAGCCACGGCCGTACGCGATCTTGCCGTACAAGTTGGCGCAGCGCCTGCGCCGGAGGCCGCTTCGACATGAGTAACAAACTCAGCGAAGTCCAGGCGCGCATGAACGGCGTGCACGGACTCGAATCCGTGGTCGGTGCAATGCGTGGCATCGCTGCAGCACGCTCGCGTAAAGCGCGCAGCCGTCTGGACGGTATTCGGGCGTGCGCGCAGATAGTCGGAGCGGCGATCGGCGACGCGCTGCTGCTGATTGACGAACACACGACGCACGACGCCACGGACCTGGATCGAGGTGCAGATCGGGACGCAGCCGTGGTGATCGTCCTGTGCGCAGAACAGGGTTTTGTCGGTACGTTCAACGAGCATGCCATCGACGCGGCGCTTGCATCGGCCGCCGCATCAACGCGATCCTCGTCGACGGAATATCTGGTGCTCGGCGGCCGCGGAATCGTGACGGCGGCCGAACGCGGCCTAAGCGTTGGCTGGTCGGCGCCGATGGTCACCCATGCCGACGAAGTGCCGGCGCTCGCCGATCGCCTCGCCAGTGCTCTGTTCCAGCGTCTCAACGCCGGGCGGGCGACCCGCGTAACTGTGGTCCACGCAACACCGAACCCGTCAGCAAGCGTCGAGATCGTGGAACAAACATTGCTGCCGTTTGACTTCGGGCGATTCCCGATCACACCGCGTCGCGACCCACCCCTCATTACCGTCGCGCCCCGGCGCTTGCTGACGCAGCTCGCGGACGAATACATCTTCGCTCAGCTGTGCGAGGCCATCATGCTGTCGTTCGCCGCTGAGAACGACGCGCGTATGAGGGCCATGATCGCCGCACGCACGAACGTGCATGACAGACTCGAAGCATTGACCGGTGACTTTCGCCGGCTGAGGCAAGAGGAGATCACGTCGGAAATCGTCGAGCTTTCCGCAGGAAGCATTACCGCCGGCAGACTTTCAAAAAAACCGCGCCCGCGCAACGGACACAGATCCAACCCCGCCTTCTGACTACATCGAGCCATCATGGACGAGCCTGCCCAAGAATACGACGCAGAGGGCCCTGACCCGGTTATCGGCCCTACCAAACCCCATTTGCTGGGCGTGCTGGGGCCAGGCCTCATCACAGGCGCCTCCGATGACGATCCCAGCGGCATCGCCACCTACAGTCAAGTGGGCGCGGCCTTTGGCTACGGACTGTCCTGGACGCTTCTGTTCAGCTACCCGCTGATGGTCGCTATCCAGATGATCAGCGCGCGCATCGGACGCACGACGGGCCACGGCATAGCAGGCGTATTGCGCCTGCACTACTCGACATGGCTGCTGCAGTGGATCGTGGCGCTGCTGCTGATTGCGAATATCGTCAATCTGGGCGCGGATCTGGGTGCAATGGCCGATGCTCTCGCGCTTCTGCTGCCCGGTCCCAAATGGCTTTATGTACTGCTGTTCTCAGTGATTTGCGTCGCGATGCAGTTGTTGCTGCAATACACGCGCTACGTGGCCGTGCTGAAGTGGTTCACCCTGTCCCTCTTCGCTTACTTTGCCGTGCTGGCGGTGGCGCATGTCGATTGGGGCCATCTTGCCAGTAGTCTGTTCCTGCCGCGTCCGGTCTGGACGTCGGCGTATCTGACTGCCGTCGTGGCAGTGTTCGGCACCACGATTAGTCCGTACCTGTTTTTTTGGCAATCCGGTGAGGAAGTCGAGGACATGCGCGTGCATCCACGGCGGCTGGATCTATTCGATGCGCCTGAACAAGGTCCTGCGGCACTGCATCGTATCGAGGTCGATACCGTCGCCGGCATGGGATTGTCCAACGTGGTCGCGCTTGCCATTCTGGCTACCACGGCCGCTACGCTTCACGCTGGTGGAATCGTCGATATTGAAACGTCGGCTCAGGCGGCGCAGGCTTTGCGGCCTATCGCCGGGCCCTTCGCAGCGCTGTTTTTCACGGTTGGCCTGATCGGGACCGGTCTGCTGGCTGTGCCTGTGCTCGCCGGGTCGGCGGCGTATGCGATCGGCGAAGCGCGCAACTGGCCGGTCGGTTTCACCCGCAAAATGCAGGAAGCAAAGGCTTTTTACGCCACGATCGCGATCGCTACGCTGATCGGCATGATCATCAATTTCACCTCCATCAATCCGATCAAGGCGCTCTACTGGAGCGCGGTACTCAACGGCGTTGTCGCTGTGCCGGTAATGTTCGTGATGATGAAAATAGTATCCCGGCCGGACATCATGGGAAAGTTTGCGGCCCGGGGCTGGCTGCGGGCGCTGGGTTGGCTGGCGACTGCCGTCATGCTGGTGATTTCGGCCGCGATGCTGGTTACCTCGATCTGAGGCGGCATCGTTGCTACTGCGAGCGCGCGCAATCGCTGCTCATGCACCCGAGCGGCTGGCCAATTTTTCGCCCGGCGCTGCATTGACCTACACTCATTGAACGACGTGCCACCCGCCGTCGCAGCGCTTCAGCTCAGACGAAAACTCGTTCTCCTTCTCTTTTAGGTCTCACATGAAATTCAAGGACTATTACGAAGCCTTGGGAGTCGAACGCACCGCGACACATGCGGACATCAAGAAGGCTTATCGCAAGCTCGCCCACAAATATCATCCCGACGTTTCGGCGGAACCGGACAACGAAGCGAAATTCAAGGACGTCGCAGAGGCTTATGCCACGTTGAAAGATCCAGAAAAGCGCGAAGCCTACGACAACCTAGGCAAACATCCGGCCGGCGAATCATTCACGCCGCCACCGGACTGGCAGCAACATTTCCATACGGGCGAAGCGGGCCTCGACGACGTCGACCTCGCCGATCTTTTTTCAGCTTTTGGCCGTACCCGCGGCGGCAGTCAACGAAGACAAAGCTTTCCTGTCCCGGGACAGGACTATGAGATCGTCGCACCGGTTTCGCTTGAGCAGATCTATCTCGGCGAAGACATCGAACTGAGCGCCGAGCTTCCCGAGTACGACGCAAATGGCCTCGCGCATCGCGTCGCGCGGACCTTTCGAATCACGATTCCGAAAGCGGCGGCCAATGGCCAGCGCCTGCGGCTGGCCGGCAAGGGCGGCCCAGGTTTCAATGGCGGCCGGCCCGGCGATCTGTATGTGTCACTTGCCCTGCAGCCGCATCCGCTCTATCGGCCTGATGGCCGCGACCTCTATATCGATCTGCCGCTTGCGCCCTGGGAAGCCGTGTTGGGGGCGAGCGTGCACGTACCGACTCTTGCGGGAACGGTGGAGCTCACCGTCAAACCGGGCACTATTGCAGGGCAAAAATTGCGGCTCGCCAAACGCGGACTTGCAGCGGCCGACGGCAGCGTCGGAGCGCTCTATGCCGTGGTCAGGATAGAAGTGCCAAAAACGGTCGGCGCTCGTGAACACGAGTTGCTGGAACAACTGGCGGCGGCATCGAACTTCAACCCCCGCAAGCATTTTGCGTAAGGAGCAAAGCCATGAGCACACCATTGAGCGATTCGATCTGGCTTAACGACGTGGACCTTTGCCCGCTTGAACATCTGGCCGAGGTGTCGGGCCTGTCGATCGATGAAATCGAAGACCTCATAGACACCGACGTCATCAAGCCGGTTGACACCGGTTCACAGACGCGCATGTTCCAGCTTCGTTGCGTCGTGACGGTCAAGACAGCACGGCGGCTGCGCGACGACTTCGAACTCGATCGGCAAGGTCTTGCACTAGCGCTATCGCTGTTGCAACGCATCGATGAACTGCAAGCGGAGATACACGCGACGAAGGCGCGGCTCGGACGCCCCCGATGAGCCTTATGCGAATTGCACAGCTTGCTGCGAGGCCGTTGACGGCGCGGAATGCTCCGCAGCGATGTCGGCCCTGTACGGCGATTTTGTCAAAGCAGACAGCATCGCGTAATCATTGAAGCGAAACGAGCAAAGCAGATGATTCGACGCCGCGAATTTCACTGCTTGAGCCGAGGTAAGGTTAGCCAAAATATCGGCGACTTCCTTTGACAGCCCGAGGCGTAGCATTCCGACAGGACCATCCTCTTGTAGCAGCCGCCGCGCAAGCGTGATGTACGAGAGGTTAAGTTCTCGAATTGATTCCAGCGTGTCATTAAACGTTTTCACAGCGTCCCCGCGATCGCTTCCGGACGCGTCACGCTGTCAGACGGCATGGCCTGAGAAAGCGTAACGTCTCGTTACAGTTTGTAACATGTTGCGGATTCTGCGGTCGCCGCAAACGTTCAGCAAGGGCTTTAGAGGGTATTTTTCGATGTTGTGTGAGGACCACGGCACAAATTACGCATTACGGAATTATTAACCGACGCATGGCTCGCGTTGGGCTGAGATCGCCGGCCACGATTGCACTCAACTTGCAGGCAACGGGCTTGCGGGGTGCTGCACGAATCTCGGGCAAGCAGTCAGCATGGCAACATGCCATGTCCCTGCCCGAGACCCCTGAAGACTTTGCCCCCGCGCCCGAAGACATCTTCAACGAACCGGCTTGTGTACTGCTAGTGGTCGATCCCGAGACCTGGCAGGACTCTCGTCCCTTCTTGCGCGACCGAATGCAGCAGTTCCGGGTCAAGATCGAGTACGCCCAGGATCGTCGGTGCGACCTGTGTGGTCAGGACGGGCCTGGAGACGGTTCGACCGTGCTGGATTCCCTGGAACGACACGACAAGACCCAGATGGCTGTCGTCAGGCGCATTGCCGCCGTGCTCCTCGTCCTTCGCCGTGCTGGACGTGTAGATCACGCCCGGGTTCGGCTGCACGATGATGTCCGGCGTACGGCCTTGTGCCGGATCGCCGAACCGTGACGCGAGGCTCGGGCCGTACAGGATGTACGCCGCGGGACCATCCGCACAGATGCCGGGGGCATTGCAGCTGAGATTGTCCTTGAGCGTCGTCACCGCCGCGTCCAGCTGAGTGCGGTCACGCAGCCAGATGAGCCCGACGTCGTCGGTTTGCACCATGCCGGTGTCGACGAGCCCCGTACCGTCGTTCAGATTGCCCGACTTCGTGGCGTTCTGGCCGAAGTTGCCGTTGGGATCCAGATAGTTATTGGCTTCCAGGAGCTTGGACAGCGTATCGCCGTTCTTGACCAGTTTCGTGTGGTCGGTCGGCGACTGGCCGTGCTTGGCCGTGACGATGATGACAGTGGACGAATAAAGGTGTTGTTCCTTCAGCTCGGACACAATGCGGCCCAGCGCGTCATCCAGGTATTCAATCGCGCCTGCGACCTGCGGGCCCGGCGTGAAATCCGCGTCGAGGTAACCCCCGCCCGCTGCCACAGTTGCCTTTTGGGCCACGCTCAAAGTCTGGAAGTTCGTACCGAACACCGTGGGCACTTGAGCGCTTTTTCCGGTCGAGTCACGGCCGTTGATCTGGTTGATGAGCACCCGCACGTGATAGTTGTCGAATTTCTCCGTGTGCGTATAGGTGTCGAGGTAGTCGGTCTTCGTCGCAGGATCGATCGAGTTGATCTCGGTGCGCGCCAGATCGTCCACACCGCGGCCGGACGGTCCGTTTAGCCAGTCATAACCCCATGCGTGCTTGTCGGCCCAGGCGGTTCGAGCACCGCGAATGTGCTCCTTGACCACTTCAAAAACCGTATTCGTCTTGATGTAGTTATGCGGGTAAACGGGCGTGCACACGCCATTGACCAACGCATTCGGAATGGCCTGCGGATTGAACGCGCCGCCGCCGTTGAGATGGATCAACGGGCCTCCGTTCTCGCCATCTATGCCGGTCGTCTCGTCGAACACGACGTTCCATCCCTGCTTGCCGGAGCAGGTCGTATCCGTCGGCGCGTAGAGGGTGCGGTCGTACGACACGTCATAGAAGAGACCTGCGGTCTTCGGCGAACCGCCTGTTACCAGCGCGGTAAGGCCCGGGAAGGAATCGGACAGGCCCGGGGTATGCGCATTCGTGTAAGTTACGCCTGATTTCGCCAGCACCGCCAGGTTAGGGCAGGTATTCGCACCGATGCAGCGCGCGACATCCTGTTCATGCAAGCCATCGAAGCTGATGAGCAGCACGCGCTTCGCGTCCTGCATCTCATGAGCTTGTGCCACCGGGGGTATGCCTGCCAGCGCCATCACGCCGGCACCGAATACTGCGCTCAACCCAGACCACTTCCTGACTTTATCCATGTCTCACCTCATTGTTGTAACGGAACGGACCTGTGCCGAAAGAATCGGTAATATTTTTTTGGCACGGTACGGTAATGTGGATTCCGATTACGAACATGTGATGAAGGCAAACTTTCAACTCTCTGTCGGCCTGTTTGTCTGAGGGAAGTAATCTGAGATCGCCGTCGAGCTTGCGCACTGGGCGGTTATTTGATTCCCAGCTTGTTATCCAGAGAAAAGGTGCCGGCACCGCGCGCAACCAGGTAGAGCATCAGCCCGGCCCACGACAAATGGGTGGGCCACGCGTCCGGATAGACAAACACTTCGATCACGGTCGTCATGCCGAGCAGCGCCAACGCCGAAAGCCGCGTGCAAAGGCCGAGGACGAGCAGGATCGGGAAGAAGTGTTCCGAGTATGCGGAAATATGTGCCGCGATCTCGGGCGGAATCACCGGAATCTTGTACTCGTCGCGAAACAGCGTGTAAGTGCCTGGGGTGATCGTCAGGATGCCGGAAACCTTCGTGCGGCCTGACATGAAGAAGATCGCCGCGATGGCAAATCTCGACACCAGCGCGAGGAGCGAATGGCCGATGACTCTCGAAGCCAGATCGGCAATGGCATTCCAGCGTTGGCGCAAGCGGCCGAACAGCGACTCGCTCTCGAAGGGGGATGTGTCCAGGCGTTCCATGTCGTTCTCCATCAAATGAGTGAGGGGGTCGCGCTTTCAGCGGCAAATGCGCCGGCTGACAGCAACCCGGAAAGCATTGCTCCGACATCGGCGTCGGGATGCACATCGAGTGCGCAAGTCACGGCATGTTCGAGCGACACCCCTCGTGCGCAAGCATCCAGAAATACGCAGGCGCCGGCATCGAGCGCTTGCCATCTGACGACGCCATCGAGACGCACCAGCAATGCGCCCTCGCCGGTCCAGGCGAGTTCGTCGGGCATGGGCGCCTGTTCCCGATTGACGCGCCAGATCGTGTATGCGGGTTGATCGGCGAACCAGACCCAGCGCACGGCCGCCTGAGGCTTAAAGACAATGTTCACCAGCTCGTGCGGAGGCAGGCGTGCGATAGCCGCCGCGTCGAGCAACGGCTCGTCGGCGGCAACGTGTGCTTCGGTCCAGAAACGGTCCAGACGCGCCACGTTTGGCAGATAGGGCAGTTCTTTCGCGGGTTCGAAATCGCCAAGGAAATCCGCGAAATCATGACCGTAGCCAAGCAGGCGCGAATCAAGCGGTGGCAGCCGGTCCACGTAGACCGCCGCTGCCGCGCGGAACCATTCGGTGCCGACCAGCCGCTCGATGCACGGATAGTTCGCCTGAAGCGCATCGATACAACCCTTGACGATCGTGTTCCGGTACACCGCGAACCCGGGCTGCCTGACCAGCGCGGCGACCGGGCCGTCATAAACCTCGCCGCCGTGAATAGCCAGGATGAAGTCGTCCTGAAACCTGCTGAGAGCGCCGGTCATGCCGGCACCCGGACGGTATCGAGTAAAGCTTGTGCTCGCGCGCGCTCTTCGAGCAGGACATCGAAGGCGGGTATGTCGTCGTCGCGTTCAATCAGCGTCGGCCGCGCGCCAATCCGTTCGATAACCCGCTCGTAAAGCAGCCACACCGGGTCGGCAACGGGTGCGGCATGCGAATCGATCAGTAGCCTGCTCGAAGGATCGGCGTCGGCGCTGTGGCCCGCGAGATGAATTTCCATCACGGCGTCACCGGGGAATCGATCCAGGTAATCGGCGGCATCGAAGCCGAGGTTAAACGCGCTGATATGGACGTTGTTCACGTCGAGCAGCAGTCCACATCCGGTCCTGCCGCTCAGCTCGCCAAGAAAGTCGAGCTCGCTCCATTCGTGTCCTTCAATGGCCGCATAGTGGGTCGGATTTTCGATCGCGATCCTGCGCCCGAGCGCGTCCTGTGCCCGCGCGACGTTGTCGCTGATCCTCTCGAGCGCTTCGTTCGTGCGCGGAAAAGGCAGCAAGTCGGGGTGATACTGCCCGCGCCATGTCGACCATGCAAGGTGCTCCGAAACCAGCGCGGGTTCGATGCGGTCGGCAAGATCTTTCAAGCGTTTCAAATGTTCGGGATCGGGCACGCAATCCGCCGCAAGCGACAGCGACACGCCGTGCAGCGAAACGGGATGACATGCCTTGATGGCTTCGAGCCAGGCAAGCCGGGGACCGCCGGCGACCATGTAATTCTCGGGATGAATCTCGTACCAGAGACCCGCTTCGGCGCAATCGCGCGCTGCGTCGAAATGGACGGGTTTCAGCCCGAGTCCGCCGCCCATGCTGCACGTCGATAGAGGGAACCTGGTCATGATCAGCCGGCGCCTGGCGATTACGATTCGATCGGGGTGAGCGAACCGGCACCGTGCGGCGTCTTGATCGTCGTGCAGGTGCCGGCGGGTACGTTCTTCCAGGAATTGCCCTGATAGTCCATTTTCGCCGTGCCGGCACACGTGGTGCCTGCGCCCGCCTTGCAATCGTTGTGACCGGCCATCGACACGCCGTAGCATTTTTCCACTGCGCCGCCCGTTGCAGGGGTTTGAGCGATAGCAGCGCCCGATGCGAACGAAGCGAGCAGGACTGCAGCGGTACCGAGTTTGAGCATGTTCATTTAAAACCTCCAGAGTGTTTGAGAGATCAGGCGAATTGCCTGGATGGATCGATGTTGTTCATCGATTCATCGAGTAATTCGACGTGACGGACCGACCGGTTACAGCAGCGAACAAAGAATTTTTATTGACGACATTACTTCGGGTATTGATTTTATGATCAGGATATCGAACTATATTGAGTGAGACGGGTGCATTTACTTGAACCGCCCGATTCTTGCATCGGGAATCTGACGCCGGGTTATATCGACTGTTATATCGACTGTTATATCGACTGTTATATCGAGGTAGTCAACCGGGTCAGCCACATCGGCGAGACCGACAGCAGCACCGACTCGATATTCCGGTCATACCCCAGAAGAACAACGACTCCCAGCGCGACAAAGAGCATGCCGAGCGCAGTCTTCGATACCCTTCCGAGCGACGCGAGCAGCCCGCGAGAGCGCTGCAGCGACGCGCGCGAGACACCGCCGAGCACTACCAGCGGAGCACCGGCGCCCAAGCCGAATACCATCATCAGCACCGCTATTTGTCCGAGGTGGCTGCCCTGCGCAGCGAGCGTCGTGGCAGCGCCTAGCGTCGGTCCGACGCACGGGCTCCAGACCAAGCCGAGCACAAGTCCGATGCCAAACTGCGATGCAAGACCATCGCCGCTCAGGGAACTCAGCGCGCCCTGCCCCACGTTGCCCACCCGTGCACTCCACATCGAAAACCTGGCTGACAGACGCGTGGACAACATGACAATACCGAACACGGTCATCAGCGCGGCCGCGACGCGGCGAAACAGCTCGGGGTCAAGCCCTGCATTCGCGCCAAGGTTAGCGAGCACCGTGCCAACGGCCGCGAACGACAAGCCAAGGCCGCCCGCTAACGCAAGGGTGCCGAAGCGGTGTTTCGACAACGCGGACGCGATGAGAATCGGGATGAGCGGCAGCACGCACGGCGACAACACCGATGCGGCTCCAGCCACAAAACCCAACGCGTAGGTGCCTGGCCCGAAGTCCATTACAACGCGGCTTCGAAGGTCTTACGAATAGCCGGCTCAGCGGTCTCGCCAGTGGACCGCGCAACCTCGTGGCCTCCCTTGAAGACAACGAAAGTTGACTGCTGGGTGATCCGCAGGCTCTTCTTCAACGCGGTTTCCGTGTCGTAATCCGCCTCGAAGACAGTGAGAGATTTGAATTCAGCATCCGATGACAACCGGTCGACGATCGGCTGCTGAATCTTGCAGGTCGGACACCACGTCGCGTGCAGATAAACGATCGTCGGCTTGCCGGCCGCAACCTGCTCGTCGAATTGGGCCTTGTTGTAAGGCGCCTCGCCGGCGTACGCGATGTTTGCGAGCGCCAGGACCAGAGAGCCCAGCACTGCTCGTCCAATGAATGTCTTCATCATGTCGTCCGCCTGTATTCAGTTCGTCAGTAAAGCCTGCAAACGGAAGTTCGCCGATAAGACGAGACAGGTTACAGGGCGTCGCAAAAAAATTACGCTCGACTTGAAGAAGGCGAGCGTGATCCGGCGGACTTCTCGCAGGCGTGAGAGGTTGCTAGCGTCCGAGCTCGATCGGCTGGCCGTGCGGAGTACGTTGCGCAGCCGCCTCCCACTCGTTCCGACGCTGCAAAAGCAGGCCGCTTGTCGACAGGCCCTTGTTGGTGCTGATGCGTTCCAGCGCTGTCATCCAATGGACATAGTAGGTGTCGCCACGGTCCGGGTCGCCGGCGGCCTGGGCGTCGCGGATTGCGTGGTTCAGACATTCCACCCATTCCGCCCACGTGAACAAACCACGCTCGTACAAGGCCAGCGTCATCGCGAAGGCCTGTGCTTCCCACGGCGCACTGAAGACCGGTCCCGCAGCGTCGCAAGGCAATTCGGGCAAGGCAGTGCGTAGTTCAGGCAGTTCAGGCAGGTTTGGCTTGGCAGCAGTCATGTCATTCAGGCCCGGCATTCGGATAGTCGAGATACGGTTCCCAGCAATCGACGCATACCGACGCTGCGGTCGTATCCGCACCCCAGAGTTCAAAGGCATCGAAGCGCACGGTATAGAGCCATTGCGGTTGCTCGCCCAGCCCGATCGCGTTGGTATCGGGAAAGACATGCGTGCCATGCGTGGCGATAATCCTTCCCCGTTTGCCGCGGCAATAGCGCGGCAGCCGCGTGTGCGTCGATGGATGCATCTGACGGGTCTGCACGATTTCCCCAACCTCAAAGCGTGCTGCGGCAATCGCCCGGCGATCAGCCGGACCGCCTCGCAGCAGCGCGGCTGGTACCTGGTCGGCCATCAGCACGCGAGGGACCGGACTCGCCGCGCTCTTCAACTCGCCCGCCTCGATTTCCTCAGCCGTCGCGAGCCCTGTATTCAGCAGCAGTCTTTTCAGTCCTTCAAACCAGATCTCGTAGTAACTGCTCGAGAGGTACTGCGCCGGCGGCAAGCTCTCTCGCGCGGCGCGAGAGGTGTCGATGTTCCACTTGCCGGTTGCACCCATCGCCAGCGTGATTGCCAGCACCCGGCGCTCCCAGTCGGCATGAAAGGGCGAGACGTCGTCTTCAGGGTCTTCAGGGTCTGAAGGGTGTATTGGGCCGAATGCCTGCATGCCGCCGAGATCTTGCGCGCCGTTCATGGGAGCTCCCGTTTCGGTTCGGGTGTCTTCGGCAAACCAGTGCCGATCATGGAATCACGCGTCACCAGTTCTGCCAGATCCTCCTCTGATAAGCCGTCGGTTCCCGGCGACCGCATTGGCAACACCAGATAACGGACCTCGGCCGTGGAGTCCCACACGCGGAACTCTGTTTCGGCGGGTAATTCGAAGCCGAACTCCTTCAACACGCCGCGCGGATCGATGACCGCGCGAGACCGGTAAGGCGCCGACTTGTACCAGACCGGTGGAAGCCCGAGCACCGGCCACGGGTAGCACGAGCACAACGTGCAGACCACCATGTTGTGCACGGCGGGCGTGTTTTCCAGCGCAATCATATGTTCGCCCTGCCTGCCGGTGTAGCCCAGCGAGGCGATTGCGGCGGTGGCGTCATCGAGCAGCCATTGCCGGTATGCCGGATCGCTCCAGGCCTTCGCGACCACGCGTGCGCCATTGCGCGGTCCAACCTTGTGCTCGTAGGTCTCGATCAGAATATCCAGCGCCTTCGGATCGACGTATCCCTTCTCCACCAGCACGGATTCCAGCGCGCGCACGCGCAATTCCATCTCGGACAACTCGCTGCCATGGTGGTGGTCGTGATCGTCGGTGTGCCGATGCCCTGGTTGCTTCCCTTGAAGATTGCTCATCGAAGTTCGCCCGAGAAATTGCCAACGGAAACAGTATGGTTGGCTCAGTGCGTGAATGCAAACCGGCAGGATAGAACCCGGCGCTGTGCCGCGTGCGGTGGAGCTTGCCGAAATCGGCCTGCGTATCCGCGGCGCGGCACTCGATGTATTCTGGAACGAGCCGTCGATCGGCCCGGGTTTCGCCGAACTCAACAACGTCGTGCGGCAACCGAACAGATCGAGCGCCCCGGTAGAAACCCGTACGGCAACGGCCGGCTTAGTCCGCGACAATCAGCATGCGTTCTTCAACAGCCGGCCGCTGCTCACCGAATACACGCGATAAGCCAGCCGTTTGCGTCTCCGCATAACAAACTCGCCATAGCCACGCTCATGACACCCTCCAAGCCCACCGATACTCATACCCATACCGATCACAACGACACCGCCACGCCGCGCCTTCGCAGCCGCCGCTGGTTCGACGATCCCTCGAACCCTGGCATGACCGCGCTTTATCTTGAGCGCTACATGAACTACGGCATCACGCGCGAAGAGCTGCAGTCGGGCAAGCCGATCATCGGCATCGCTCAGACGGGTTCGGATCTCGCGCCGTGCAACCGGCATCATCTCGATCTGGCGAGCCGCGTTCGCGACGGTATCCGCGACGCAGGCGGCATCCCGCTCGAATTTCCCGTTCACCCGATTCAGGAAACCGGCAAGCGCCCCACCGCCGCGCTCGATCGCAACCTCGCTTATCTCGGTCTCGTTGAAATCCTGCATGGCTATCCTATCGATGGCGTCGTGCTCACCACTGGCTGCGACAAGACCACGCCTGCGTGCCTGATGGCTGCGGCCACGGTCAACATTCCGGCCATCGTGCTGTCGGGCGGACCGATGCTCGACGGCTGGTATCACGGCAAGCTCGCGGGCTCCGGCACGGTGATCTGGGACGCCCGCAAACGGCTGTCCGCAGGCGAGATCGACTACTCGGGGTTCATGGACATGGTGGCGTCGTCCGCGCCATCGGTCGGGCATTGCAACACGATGGGCACGGCCCTTTCCATGAACTCGCTCGCCGAAGCGCTCGGCATGTCGCTGCCGGGTTGCGCGGCGATTCCCGGACCGCATCGCGAGCGCGGCTGGATGGCGCATGCCACCGGCAAGCGCATCGTCGGCATGGTGGCGGAGAATCTGCGCCCGTCGGACATCATGACCAAGGGCGCATTCGAGAACGCCGTAGTCGCGGCTGCGGCGCTTGGGGCTTCGTCGAATTGTCCGATTCACATGATCGCCATCGCGCGTCACATGGGTGTCGAGCACACGCTGGACGACTGGCAGCGGCTTGGTCCCGAGGTACCGTTGCTGGTCGATTGCCAGCCCGCCGGACGTTTCCTTGGCGAGGCATTTCATCGTGCTGGCGGCGTGCCGGCCGTGATGAAGGAACTGCTCGATGCAGGCCGTTTGAACGCCGACGTACGTACGGTGACTGGACGCACGCTGGGCGAAGATCTGGCCACGGTGCCCATGCCCGATCGCGAGGTGATCCGCGCGTATGAGAACCCGTTGAAAGAGTCGGCGGGATACGTCGTGTTGTCGGGCAACATCTTCGACAGCGCCGTCATGAAGGTCAGCGTGATCGACGAGGCGTTCCGCAAGCGTTTCCTCGCCGATCCCGATCGTCCCGATGTGTTCGAGGGCAAGGTGGTCGTGTTCGAAGGTCCGGAGGACTATCACGCGCGTATTGAAGACCCGGAGACAGGAGTCGACGAACGTTCGATTCTTGTGATCCGCAACTGTGGTCCGGTAGGCTTTCCGGGTGGTGCGGAAGTGGTCAACATGCAGCCGCCGGCTGCGCTGCTCAAGCGCGGTATCGACACGTTGCCTACGCTCGGCGATGGCCGTCAAAGCGGTACATCGGCGAGTCCGTCGATTCTCAATGTAACGCCGGAAGCAGCTGTTGGTGGCGGGATTGCGTTGCTCGTATCGGGCGACAGGATCCGCATTGACCTGAAGACACGCAAGGTCGACCTGATGATCCCCGAGGCCGAGCTTGCCGAGCGCCGCGCGGCATGGAAACCGCCGGTGCTGAAGAACATGACGCCGTGGGAAGAGATCTACCGGAGCATGGTCGGGCAGCAAGGCAGCGGCGCGTGCCTGGAACCGGCCACGTTGTACTTGAACATCGTCGAGACGCGCGGCGAATCACGGCATAACCACTGAGGGGTTTCGTTCGCACTTGGGGGGTTGGTTTGGGGGCTGGTGGTCGGGGGCTGGTGGTCGGGGGCTGGTGGTCGGGGGCTGGTGGT